>NZ_JPOL01000002.1:10000-610000 GCF_000733945.1 Flavimarina sp. Hel_I_48 | reverse complement strand
CATCAGCTGAGGCAATATATTCCTGCTCTGGATTGTTCTTTATTTCTTTTAAAATAGCACTTTCTTCGGCTTTATTGAGCTTTTTATTGCGCGCGATAGAAGCGTCAATATAAGAACCAGAATTCTGAGAAACCGGTCGGCGTGCCTCTGGCGTTTTACAACTGGCCAGGACACACAAGAGCAAAAGATAGAGTAGGTTACGCATTTAATGCAAGCTTATATTGTGGTAAGATACTAATAAAATAATCAACCGTATCTGCCATAGAACGGTCGCTGCGGCCACCAGCAGCATTTATGTGCCCTCCGCCATGAAAGTGCTCCCGTGCCATTTCATTTACCGAAAAATCACCTTCAGAGCGCAGCGATATTTTTATGATACCTTCCTGCTTATTTTCAATAAAGATCATGGCAAGTCTGGTATCCTGAAGGGAAAGCGCGTAATTCACAAAACCTTCGGTATCGCCTTTTTCATAATTGTGGGCATCAAGTTCTTCCTGACTGAGTGTTATATAGGCGGCCTTGAATTCTGGTAAAACCCTAAGGTTATTGAGTGCGCTGCCCAGTAATTGCATACGTTTTGGACTGTTTGCATCATAAATCTGCTGATGTATAAATGCATTGTCTGCGCCTTTATCAATAAGATTTGCTATAACGCGGTGCGTGCGCGAGGAGGTAGAACGAAACCTGAACGAACCCGTATCGGTCATAATTCCTGTATACAGGCAAGTGGCCATATCCACGTCTATGCTTCCGGTGGCATCCAGCATTTCAAATGTATGGTAAACCATCTGGCACGTAGCACAAACATGAACGTCACTATAAGTGACCGTAGCATAATTATCTGGCTGCTGGTGGTGATCTATCATTACAAAGTCCGCCGTGGCATCCTTTAATGCCTGTTCCATATCGCCCGTTCTGCTCAAGTGATTAAAGTCTAGGGTGAAAATGATTTCAGCATTCTTTATAAGCTGTACTGCGATTGCATTTTGTTGATCAAATTTTACCACTTTTTCCTCAAAAGGAAGCCATTTTAAGAACTGGGGGTAATCATTAGGGGAAACAACTGTAGCGTCGTGACCATCTTTCTTAAGGTATTGATACAAGGCTAGAGTAGAACCCATCGCATCCCCATCTGGGTTTTTATGCGGTACGATTACGATTTTTTTTGGTGCTGAAAGCAGGTCTTTCAGTTGATTTATTTGTTCTTGATCCATTTAAGCGAAGTTACAATTTAATACTATGCATTTAAAATTAGAACTTCTAATTTTGCTGGAATCCTACTTCTGAATATTATGAAAATCAACAACAAAATTTTCTTCCTTATTTGTCTTGTAATGGGCGGTATTTATGCTCAAAAACCAGATAATTCAGTAGATAACAAAGCTTTTGTTATCGCTTTTGGCTCTTGCAACAAAGTGGAAGAGCCCAACCCTTTCTGGGAACAGGTTACCACCCTTGAGCCTGATCTTTTTATCTGGGGCGGCGATAATATCTATGCAGATACCGGGAATATGAAGAAGATGGAAAAAATGTACAATGCGCAAAATGCGAACCCTGAATACGCGAAAGTAAAAGCGCAGATCCCGATAATGGCCACCTGGGATGATCATGATTATGGTAAGAACGATGCCGGTAAGGAGTGGCGCAAAAAAGAAAAGAGCCAACAATTATTTCTTGATTTTCTTGATGTTGATAAAAACGATCCCAGACGTAATCAGGATGGCATTTATTATGCTGAAAATTTCAGTAAAGGGGAGAAAGAAATCAAAGTTATCGTGCTGGACACCCGCTATTTTAGAAGTGCGCCATTGCCTTCACCGCATCCCAATAAACGTTATACCCCAGCGGTAGATAGTTCTGTCACGCTTCTGGGAGCGCGGCAATGGGAATGGCTGGAAGATCAGCTGGTCAATAATACGGCTGATTTTACTTTTGTCATGAGCAGTATACAGCTACTTAGTGGAGAGCACGGGTTTGAAACCTGGGGCAATTTTCCTATCGAAGTAGATCGATTTTTGAACCTACTGGAAAAAAGTAAGGCCAAGAACGTGATCATTTTAAGTGGTGACCGCCATATTTCAGAATTTTCAAAGAAAGTGAGTCCACAATTGGGCTATCCCCTGATCGACTTTACTTCAAGCGGACTTACCCATGCGTATACACAGTTTGATGGGGAGCCTAACAAATATCGCGTGGGAAATGTAATTGCAGAGCGAAGTTTTGGGGTGATAAAAGTAGATTTAGCGACTAATAATGTCATTTTTGAAATAATAGGGGCAGATGGTGATCAACTTCAAAAGATCGAACAAAATTATTGATTATCAATGCAGACCTTGGTTTAAAAGCTTCATTTGTATGTTGGTTTTGAAATTTTTGAGTTAATACCTCAAAGTTTTTTTGATAAACAGTTATAAATCAAAAATGTGTTGCTTCACATAAACTCAAAACACTATTTTTGCACCGATTTTTAAAAACCAAAATTTCTGCAGTTTGCAGAAATATAAAAAGTTACAAATGGCAACAAATAAAACATTCACCATGATTAAGCCCGATGCAGTAGAAAACGGGCATATAGGTGCAATTTTAGAAAAAATAAGTGCTTCTGGATTTCGTATTGCAGCATTAAAGTTAACACACATGACGCAACAGGATGCAGAAACTTTTTATGCCGTGCATAAGGAGCGTCCATTCTTTGGTGAGCTTGTAGAGTTCATGACCAGAGGACCTATTGTGGCCGCCATTCTTGAAAAAGAGAATGCTGTTGAGGATTTTCGTACGCTTATAGGGGCTACAAATCCTGCAGATGCAGCAGAGGGAACCATCAGAAAGCTATATGCAACCTCTATGGGCGAGAATGCCGTACATGGTAGCGATAGCGATGAGAATGCAGCCATAGAAGGTGCATTTCACTTTGCTGGGAGAGAGGTTTTCTAGTATTAAAACCTATTTATACCTTTAAATTTAAACGCCTTCCAGTATTGGTCGGCGTTTTCTTTTTATCAATGCTATAGGGTAATGCCTCCAACATTTATTGTAGAGTATAGTAAATAGTGATTAGGTTATAAAGTTTCAAATTATGGATTCACCAGTATAACCGACTTGTTTTTCCGAAAGACTGAAATAAAAGTGGCAAGGTTGATTAATAACCGCTATTTTAGGCGCGTAAAGTAAGAGTGGCAGTTGACTAGTTTAGCCGATCATATAGAATAATTAAAAACAATTGAAATGACTTTAATAAAATCAATATCAGGAATACGCGGTACCATAGGCGGTAAACCGGGAGATAACCTCACACCGTTAGATACCGTAAAGTTTGCAGCTGCTTATGGCACCTGGTTAAAACAACAGCGCAATAAAGATAATTATAAGGTCGTAATAGGTCGGGATGCACGTATTTCTGGTAGTATGGTGCAACAACTGGTCATGAATACACTTACCGGTATGGGAATAGACGTTGTAGATCTTGACCTTTCCACCACACCTACGGTTGAGGTAGCCGTACCCATGGAGCACGCAGATGGTGGTATTATCCTTACCGCCTCCCACAATCCTAAACAATGGAACGCGCTAAAGTTGCTAAATGCGAAGGGCGAATTTTTAAATGGCGTTGAAGGCGAAAAAATATTGAAAATCGCCGATGCAAACGATTTTGATTTCGCTGAAGTTGATGAACTGGGTGAGATTTTTATAAATGATGCCTATATAGATATTCATATAGATGAAGTGCTCAATCTAGAACTTGTTGATGAAGATGTCATAGCTGCTGCAAACTTTAAAGTGGTGGTAGATGGTGTTAACTCTACCGGCGGTATCGCCATACCCTTGCTTCTGGAGCGGCTGGGCGTTGAGACCGTCAAGTTATACTGTGAGCCCAATGGCGAGTTTCCACACAATCCAGAACCGTTAAAAGAACATCTGGGTGACATCTGTAAGCTGGTGGTCAAGGAAAATGCAGACCTGGGTATCGTGGTTGATCCAGACGTTGACCGCCTTGCTTTTATTACCGAAAAAGGGGAAATGTTTGGAGAAGAATATACACTGGTTGCCTGTGCGGATTATGTCTTAAGTGAAACTAAGGGCAATACGATTTCCAATTTGTCATCGTCCCGTGCACTTCGTGATGTAACCGAAAGTCATGGTGGTGAATATTTTGCAAGTGCCGTGGGAGAGGTCAACGTAGTTGAACTTATGAAAGATAAAAAGGCAGTTATAGGTGGCGAGGGTAATGGTGGTATTATTTATCCAGAATTACACTATGGCCGTGATAGCCTGGTAGGGGTCGCATTGTTCCTAACGCATCTGGCAAAGAAGAAGATGGCGGTTAGTGACCTGCGAGCAAGCTATCCCTCTTACTTTATGAGCAAAAATAAAATTCAGCTTACGCCACAATTAGATGTGGATAAAATATTGGCTGCTGTTGCAGAACACTATAAAAACGAGGAGGTAAGTACAGTAGATGGGGTTAAAATAGATTTTGAAAAGCACTGGGTGCATCTTAGAAAATCAAATACAGAACCTATCATTAGGATCTATACAGAAGCACAGACCCAGAACGAAGCAGATCAGATCGCCGAAGATATGATTGAACATATAAAAAAGGTGGCAGGGCTTTAGAATCAAAAGTTTATATCTTAATAAGGTCTGTTCATATATTATAAATTATTACATGCCATCAACTTTTAGGATCCATAAAGTTGATGGCATGTTTTGTTAAAAAAAGTATTTAGCAAATTTTGCGGATAAAAACATTGTTTGATTCAATGAATTAATCCTAATTTTATGACTTTGTTATCATAACGGAACAGTTTTGGTCATTCTATCAATTTAAATAAATCGGTTTAGTGCCTTTTCTCGTTCTTCTCTAAAAATAAAATGTATTATGTCTTTTCAAATTAAAGAGCAATCCAAAAAATACGATATCTGTATTGTAGGTTCTGGAGCTGGCGGTGGGATGGCTGCCAATATTCTTTCTGAGCAAGGTTTCAAAGTCGCGCTGATGGAAGCGGGTCCGCATTTTGACCCTGCAAATGATGAACAACGCACCCAGCTGCGCTGGCCTTATGAGTCCCCCAGACGCGGTGCCGGTACGACCAGGCCATTTGGTGATTTCGATATGGCATATGGTGGTTGGGAGCTCGAGGGTGAACCTTATACACAGAAAAACCAAACGCAGTTCGATTGGTTCAGATCTAGGATGCTGGGAGGCAGGACAAATCACTGGGGCCGTATTTCGTTGCGGTTTGGTCCTTTGGATTATAAGCGAAAAGATTTTGATGGGAAAGGGGATAACTGGCCCATAAGTTATGAGGATGTCAGCCCATATTATGATAAAGTAGATAAAATGATCGGTGTATTTGGGACGCGTGAAAATATTCCAAATGAGCCAGACGGTTATTTTTTACCGCCACCCAAACCACGCTTGCATGAACTGTACCTTAAGCAGGCGACAGGGAAGGTAAACATACCCATGATACCTTCAAGACTCTCCATACTCACTAAAACAGTGAATAAAAAACGAGGGGCTTGTTTCTATTGTAGCCAATGTTCGCGTTCCTGTTCTGTCTATGGGGATTTTTCATCTTCTTCTGTCCTTGTGAACCCGGCGATGGAAACAGGGAACGTTGACCTTTATGTAAATGCCATGGTGCGCCAGGTACTGACTAATGGCGAAGGAAAAGCTACCGGGGTTTCTTATATTAATAAGGATGATTCCCAGGAGTATGAAATCAAGGCAAAAGTGGTTATTCTTGCGGCCAGTGCCTGCAGTTCTGCCCGTATAATGCTCAATTCAAAGTCTGCACAACACCCCAATGGACTTGGTAATTCCAGCGATCACGTAGGTAAGTACCTGCATGATAGTACAGGCTCTTCAAGAATGGGAATTATCCCTTCATTAATGGATAGAAAGCGCTACAACGAAGATGGTGTAGGCGGAATGCATATGTATACGCCCTGGTGGCTCAATGATAGTAAGAACCTTGGTTTTACGAGAGGGTATCACATTGAGTACTGGGGAGGTATGGGAATGCCGGCCTATGGATTTGGTTTTAATACCGAAAAGCTCAATGGAAGATTTCCCGATAAGGACGGAAACACGAAAAAAGCAGGTGGTTACGGTCAGGGATTCAAAGAAGATGTGAGTAGGTTTTACGGAGCGACCATCGGTATGGCCGGTCGTGGGGAAAGTATTCCGCGAAAGGATAATTATTGCGAGATCGACCCGAATACGGTAGATAAATTTGGTATTCCCGTGCTTCGTTTTAACTATAACTGGACCAGTGAGGAGCAGAAACAGGCGCAGCATATGAACGATACCTTTGAGGAAGTGATAAACTCCATGGGCGGTATTCCGCTAGGTGAAAAGCCTGGTAAGGAACAGAATTATGGCCTTGAAAATCCCGGGCGTATCATTCACGAAGTAGGTACTACACGTATGGGAGATGATCCTAAAACATCGGTCGTTAATAAATACAATCAATGCCACGATGTGGATAACGTATTTGTGATGGACGGGGGAGCTTTTGTTTCCCAGGCAGATAAAAACCCTACCTGGACAATTTTGGCACTGGCGTGGAGAGCTTCAGATTATCTAGCGGGAGAATTAAAGAATATGTCTATATAAATTAGTTGTTATGAACAGAAGAGACACGATAAAAACATTATTTGTAGGAGGAATAGGGTCTAGCCTGGTGTTAACCAGCTGCATGCAAGAGCAGGAAACCCCTATTGCCGAACTTAAAGAAGGAACTATTGAAAATTACGGAAGAACACCTGCTGAGGCAGCCCGTGATGAGTACCTTGTAAGCAAAAACTTTTTCACCGATGATGAACTGCAGACTATCGCCATTTTAAGCGATATAATTATTCCTGCAGACGATACTTCGGGATCTGCGACAGAGGCAGAAGTACCAGCTTTTATTGAATTTATTTCGAAAGATATGCCAGAGCATCAAACGCCATTGCGGGGTGGGATTATGTGGCTCAACCACGAGAGCAACCGTAGGTTCAATAAAGTTTTCAATGCCCTGGATGAAGATAGTCAGCTATCTATTATTGATGATATTGCCTATCCCGAGGAAGTCAAGCCGGAGTTGCAACAAGGGGCAAATTTTTTCAGCAGAATTCGTAATCTGGTTACAACTGGGTATTTTACCAGTAAAATAGGTATTGAATATCTGGGTTATAAGGGTAACATCCCTAATGCATGGGATGGAGTACCCCAGGATGTGCTTGACGAGCACAACATGAAATACGACGATAGAATGCTTAAAACTTCCATTAAAATGGAAGAAAGAGGGGAAATTATGGATTGGAGTAATTATAAAGTCTAACTATCCCTTTTCAAATTTCAACGTGCTTAAATCTTTTATGCGTCCAGAGGTAATACTCGGGCGCATTTTTTATTTGTGCTTCCAGTTTTTTTGCAAACAGATCGGTCAATTCATAATCAGGAACAGATGAAGGTGCCGTGCTCATAACCTCAAAGCTAGCTTCATAAAAGCCACGGCCTTTTTTCTGTACATTCATAAATACCAGAGGAATATTTAAATTTTTAGAAATACGCTCTGTACCTGTAAAAAATGGCACTTTATGATCAAAAAACAGGCTAAAATGGTTGTTTTTTGAGGCTTTTGGAGATTGATCTGCAAAGAAAGCATAAGTAGCTTTGATACCCTCTGCCTGATGTCTTGCCATGGCTTTTGGCGCAATTTTATTCTGAAGTAATTCATTGTTCCACCGCTCTCTGGTACGGCGTATCAACGCGTCAAAATGGTCATTTTTAATCTTTTTATAGACCCCATAGCCCGTATTATCCATGAAGAACTGCATGCTGCTAGACCACTCATAGCTGGCATAATGTCCTGTCATAATAATTATACTTTCATTGTTATCTTCAAAACTTTTCAGTAGTTCAGGATTTTTGAAAATAAAGCGCTTTCGCATTTCTGCTTCTGTAATGGAAATTGATTTGATCATTTCAAGAAACATATCGCACATATGCCTATAGAATTTTTTCTCGATCCTTTTTTTCTCTTCTGGTGAAATATTAGGAAAGGCCATATCGAGATTATAGCGTACCGTTTTTTTACGGTACCCGAGCACACGGTATACCAGAAAACAGACCAGATCTGAAACTTTATAGAATATTGGGAAAGGTAGCTTTGAAATGCCCAATAATAAGGGGTAAACGAGCCAAAAGAGTATGCGTTGCATGCTGTAAAATTAGGTTAAATATAGGTATCTTTGCCCCAAATTTCAGCTTTTATGGGCAATCTTGACTTGGTTACGGTCATCGTCATCGCAGTGAATGTACTCTTCTCAATGAAAGGGTTCAATGATTATTCTTTTTTTGAAAAGTACAAATTCAATACGGGCGCGGTACGACGAGGCGAGCAAATTCGGATTTTGACCTCTGGTTTTTTGCATGTAAACACCTCGCACCTGTTTTTCAACATGCTTACGCTCTACTTTTTTGCGTCCATTGTAATCGCACTTCTGGGGACTTTAAATTTTGTGATTATTTATCTGGGGAGCCTGATACTGGGTAATTTGTTGTCGTTTTACTTTCACAAGGACGATTCTGGTTATACTGCCGTAGGAGCCAGTGGTGCGGTTTCCGGTATTCTTTATTCGGCTATTTTGCTGCAGCCAGGTATGAGTTTATACATGTTTTTTATACCTATTCCCATACCGGCGTATATTTTCGGTATCGGTTACTTACTCTATTCTATTTATGGGATGCGCGCACAAAATGACAATATAGGCCATGACGCGCACTTTGGCGGTGCGATAGGCGGGTATGTGCTTACGCTGGCAATGGCTCCCGTCCTTTTTCAGACAAACCTTTTAATGGTGAGCTTACTGGCTATTCCCATCGTAGTTCTTTTCGTATTAAATAAAACAGGAAAAATTTAATGGCACGACTATTGGAAATGGATTTACGAACTAAATCTACAACCTATGAAATTATTATTGCTTAACATCTGCATCTTTTTTGCAGCAACCACTATGGCACAGAATTCTTTTGAACCTCTTATTACCGTTTCCGGAAAAGGGGAAGTTACCGTTGTTCCAGATCAGGTCACTATTTCCTTAGGCGTTGAAACTACCGGAAAGGAAGCCGAAAAGGTCAAGGCCGAAAATGACAGGGCCATTGATGCCATTCTCAAATATGCACTTAAACAAGGGATATCGCAGAATAATATCACAACGCAATACATTAATTTGAATAAAAATTATAATTACGAGGACAAATCGACGCAATATACCGCAAGTCAAATCGTAAAATTGAAATTAGAAAATCTAGATGATTATGAGAACGTCATGACCGGTTTGGTTTCTCAGGGCGTAAATTCCATAAACGGCATTGAGTTTGGATCCTCTAAGATGGACGAGTATGAAGAAAAGGCTCGTACGCTTGCCATGAAAAATGCAAAAAACAAAGCGGAACAGTATGTAGGTGTTACCGGACAGAAAGTAGGGCCTGCACTTATGATTACAGAAGCCGGTGCTAACGTACCACAACCAAGACCCATGATGAAAACAATGTCAATGATGGAAAGTTCCTCACGCGAGACTTTGGCGCCAGGTGAAATGACCATTACAGAACGTGTTGAAGTTTCCTTTAAACTGGGAAGCTAATAACATACTACAGCAGTAGTTTAATTTTAGCAATAAAGGGGATAAGCAAAGATTATCCCCTTTATTTTTTAAATATGCTATATTAATGCCGTTCCTGTGAATAAAACATGTGGTATAGCTTTTAAACTTTATAAGCTTTCTCGTAAATTGCAGGGACTAAAGAAGTATTATGTCCGAGAATTTAGGAGATTACCGAAAGTCTTATGATAAGAATAGTCTCACGATCGCAGGAAGTAGTGAAAATCCCATATTGCAGTTTGAACGGTGGTTTAAAGAGGTTGAAGAAAACGGGGGTGTAGAAGAAGTCAATGCCATGACCGTTTCTACTATTGGTTTAGACGGTTATCCTAAAAGCCGGGTGGTTCTCTTAAAAAACTACAGCGATAACGGTTTTGTATTTTATACGAATTATAATAGTGAGAAAGGCAGGGCAATTGCTGCCAATCAACATATTTGCCTTTCCTTTTTCTGGCCAAATCTGGAACGACAGGTTATCATTAAAGGAAAGGCCAGTAAAATTTCCGAAGCAGAATCTACTGCTTATTTCCATTCCAGACCCCAGGGGAGTCAACTGGGTGCCCTGGTTTCCCCACAGAGCGAAATCATTCCAGATCGGGAATTTCTAGAAAATCGGAAAAAAGTGCTTGAAAATGATTTTGAGAGCAAAGAAATCCCAAAGCCTGAACATTGGGGTGGATTCCTTGTGGAGCCGCACGAATTTGAATTCTGGCAAGGCCGTCCCAACCGGCTACATGATAGAATACGGTACAGCGGACATAAAAATCAATGGAAAAGAGATCGACTGGCTCCTTAAACTACATTATCATGAAAAGACTATATTTGGTAAGACATGCAAAATCCTCCTGGGAATTTGACCTGGATGATCATGAGAGACCGTTAAGTGAACGCGGTCTGCATGACGCCCCCTTAGTGGCAGGGCATATAAATGAGGAATTAGAATTCCCTGACAAAATATTAAGTAGCGATGCGGTACGTGCAAAAACCACCGCCCTTTTTTACCTTAAAGTCCTTGGGATTGAAGAGGCGCAACTTGCTTTAAATCCTAAATTATATGATTTTAATGGTAGGGAAGTTGAGAAAATCATACGCAGTACAGCTAATGAGGTCGATTGTTTGATGATTTTTGGTCATAATAATGCAATGACCCACCTTGTAAACAAGTTAGGGGATCTGGAGATTGATAATGTCGCTACAGCTGCATTTACAGAAATTATTTTCGAACAAAGCAGCTGGGCAGAGGTAACGAAGGGAACCACAAAAAGACATATAAAACCGAAGCAATTAAAATAGATGAATAGAAAGTCTCTACCACCAGTTAATGATGAAGATAGATATTTAAATAGGGAGATAAGCTGGCTACAATTTAATGCTAGGGTACTTCAGGAAGCTGAAGATGAAAAGGTTCCATTAATAGAACGTTTACGTTTTGTAGGTATTTTTTCCAATAATTTAGACGAGTTTTTTAAGGTGCGTTATGCTACCGTAAAGCGTATTGTTGAAGCAGGGAAGAAAGGCCGTAAAGCTCTTGGGGTGTATGCCGCTGATGAACTTCTTGAGAAAATCACGCGTATTGTCATAGAGCAGCAGGCCGAAAGTTTGAAAATCCTCGAGAATATTCACAATAAGCTGGAAACCGAACGTATTTTGGTGATTCGGGAAGATGGGATAACCCATCCTGAACATATTGAATTTATCAAGAATTTTTTTATGGAACGCGTGAGTCCGGCGCTTGTGACCATAATTCTTGACCACGATATGGAACTTCCCCGTATACAGGATCTTGAAGCCTATCTAACCGTAAAAATAAAGAAAAAGGGAAGGTCGCGACCCATGTATGCCCTGGTAGAAATACCCAGCAGCCTGGATCGTTTTGTGGTGCTTCCCAAAGTTGACGAGAATGATTATATCATGATTCTTGATGACCTGATACGCTTTAACCTTGACGTTGTCTTTAATATATTTGAATACGATTCAATCTCTGCGCATATGATCAAGATTACCAGGGATGCAGAACTGGATATTGAATCAGACCTTGGTAAGAGTTTTATAGAAAAACTTTCCAGAAGTATAAAAGGGCGCGAAGATGCAGAGCCGGTACGTTTTGTTTACGACCAGTCCATTGACGATCATACCCTTACTTTTTTACTGAATTTACTCGGAATTGAAAATAACGATAGTATCATACCCGGGGGGCGTTACCACAATAGAAAAGATTATATGGCCTTTCCAAGTCTGGGAAGGACTGATTTGCTGTACAGCCGTTTAAAACCACTTCCCATTAATGGTATTAGTCTCAACGACAGCATTTTAAAACGTATTGCCGAACGTGATTTTCTGCAATATACTCCCTACCATACCTTTGCCTACATTATAAAATTTCTGCGCGAAGCAGCTTTAGATCCAAAGGTGAAAACCATAAAGATCACTATCTATAGGCTGGCCAAGATCAGCCATGTGGCAAGTGCACTTATCAATGCCGCTAAGAACGGAAAGCAGGTTACGGTTCAGATCGAGTTACGGGCCAGATTTGATGAAGCCTCAAATATGATGTATGCAAATCAAATGCAGGATGAAGGGGTAAGGCTCATCTTCGGTGTACCGGGACTAAAGGTACACAGCAAGATTTGCGTTATAGAACGGTTGGAAGGAAGTACATTAAAGCGCTACGGAATTATAAGTACAGGTAACTTTAACGGCAATACTGCACGCATTTATACAGATTATACCCTATTTACCGCAAACCGGGAAATTCTAAAGGATATTGATAAACTGTTCAATTTCTTTGATACCAATTATATAGTAAATACCTATAAACATCTAATCATATCCCCGCATTACGCACGCAATAGTTTCTACAAACTCATAAATAAGGAAGTTACGAAGGTTAAAAATGGGGGTGAGGGTTATATACGATTAAAACTTAACAGTATTTCCAATTATGAAATTATTGACAAGCTCTACGCAGCGAGTCAGGCCGGTGTAAAAATTGATATGATCGTGCGGGGCGTATGCTGTATTATCCCCGGGGTTAAAGGAATGAGCGAAAATATTAGTGTCATAAGCGTTATAGATAAATTCCTGGAACATCCACGCGTGCTTATTTTTGGTAGTGAGGGATCAGAAGCCGTTTTTATATCATCTTCAGACTGGATGACCCGCAACCTGGATAATAGGGTAGAGGTGACCTGTCCCATTTATGATCCTGAGATCAAAAAAGAAATTATAGAGACCTTTATGATAGGACTTCATGATAATGTAAAGGCCCGGGCAATCACAAAAGCCCAGGATAATGCGTACCGCAAGAATGATAAACCTGCCCTGCGTTCACAATTTGCGACCTATGATTATTATTTGAACAAAATGGAAGAACTCGATTCATGAAAATTGAAAAATACGGAGCCATTGATATAGGTTCAAATGCCATCAGACTTCTGGTAGCGAATGTTATTGAGGCTGAAAACGCTGAGCCCTTATTTAGAAAAAGTGCCCTTATACGTGTTCCCATAAGGTTAGGAGCAGATGTATTTAAACACAAAACAATTTCTGAAGCGAACGTAACGCGCATGGTAGATACCATGAATGCGTTTAAACTCTTAATGAATGCCCACCGGGTCGTTGCCTATAGGGCCTGCGCTACTTCTGCAATGCGTGAGGCTTCAAATGGTGAGGATATAGCTTCTTTGATCAAGAAAAAAACCGGGGTTACCATACAGATCATTGATGGTAATGATGAGGCAGCTATAATTGCAAATACAGATCTCCAGGCCTTTATAGATTCTGAAGGAACATATCTCTATGTGGATGTGGGCGGCGGAAGTACAGAATTCACATTGTACAGTAAAGGTAGTGTGGTAGCTTCTAAATCATTCAAATTAGGGACCGTGCGTATTCTAGAAGGTTTAGTAGGGCACGGCATGTGGAATGAAGTGGAAACCTGGATAAAAGAAAAAACAACAGGCTTTTCGAAAATCGAACTAATAGGCTCGGGCGGGAATATCAATAAAATCTTCAAAATAAGTGGAAAAAAACCGGGCAAGCCGCTCAGTTATTTCTATTTAATGAACTTCTATGATTTTATGCAGCAGTTTACGTATGAAGAACGCATTATTGAACTTGACCTTAATGAAGACCGGGCAGACGTGATTTTGCCAGCGGCGCGCATTTATCTTTCTGCGATGAAATGGAGCAGGGCAAAAAACATACACGTTCCAAAAATTGGTCTTTCTGACGGAATTATAAAGTCGCTATACTAGGAAAGAAATCCTGTAAATAGCTTATAAATTGCCATAAAAACGCTCATTTTAGGTAATTTATAAGCTAAAATGACTGATTTTGAGTTCGCTAACCGTGAATGCTTCCAGATTTGCTGAGATCTTTCATGATTGTAGCTTCATATTCAAGAAGATCGTTCCATTTTTGATCCACAATTTTTCGATCACCATATTTTCTTGCAAAACCCAGGAACATGGTGTAATGGTTGGCCTCACTGGCCATAAGATCGTGGTAAAATTTAGCAAGCTCTTTGTCCTCCAGTTGTTGTGACAAGATTCTAAAACGCTCGCAGCTACGGGCTTCAATGAGTGCAGCATACAGTAATCTGTGCACAAGCTGCGTCGTACGATCGCCCCCTTTTCCGAAAAATTTCAGCAGCGCGCCCACGTATTCATCTTTACGTTGATGACCCAGCGTATTCCCCCTGGCAAGAATCCTGTCGTGAACCATTTTGAAATGGCTTATTTCTTCTTTTACCAATGCGATCATTTCCTGTACCATTTCAGAATATTCGGGAAAGGAAACGATAAGGGAAATTGCTGTTGAAGCTGCTTTTTGCTCGCAAAATGCGTGATCTGTAAGGATCTCATCAATGTCTTTTTCAACAATATTGACCCATCTGGGGTCTGTGGGTAATTTAAGTCCTAGCATTATAGATCAAGATCAAAGGTTTTTAATAATAACTCAAGATTGGGATTGGCCTCCAGCATTTTGTCATATTTCTCGCGCGGGGTAAACGCGAATTTTTTTGCAGATTGTTCATTGACTTCTATCGCAAGTGCAATGTCATAATTACTGAGTTTTCGTTTAAGATATTCCAGTAAATTGTGCTGCGCACGCTCCAGTTCAACACGCATGGTATCGTTGGGGAGTTCCAGGTGAATAACGGTTCCGTTTAATTTTGGCGTGTCAGTCTCAAGGGTCGAAGCCATTATCTTTTCCCCTTTTTTACGCAGGCGATCTACATATTCTTTCCAGGTTGCCTGCATGGCAATTTCAGTAAAGGGTTCTCTGGGAAGACTGTTTTCATCAGGTTGCTGACTGTTCTGCCGCTCCAGGATTTCTTTTTTCCTTTGCATCCCTTTTAGGGAAAGTCCGGAAACGGATGTTCCGATAGTCGCTATTTTTGGCTTATTTTCAGTCTTTTCTGGTACATTTTCCTCATTTTTGGGAGGTTCTGGAGCCGTTTCTGAATCTGCAACAACAGCCGGTTGCGGTGGAGTGGAAGTTGGAACCGGTTTAGGGTTTATTGGTTCCTTTTCGGTTTGTTTTTGGGCAGTTTTTGGTATTATCGGGCTGCTTTCGGCAAAATGTTCAGGCGCTATTATGTGCCTGTCATGCTTTTTTTTTTCTCCATCAAAAGTGATAGAGGCAAGTTGCATAAGGCAAAGTTCTACAAGAAGTCTGGGATTGCGGCTGGTTCTGTATTTGAGGTCACAATCATTGGCCATTTCCAGGGCGGTAAGCAAAAACGTCATGTCTGTTTTTTGCGCCTGTTCATGGTATTTTTTCTTGGTCTGATTACCTACTTCCAGTAGGTTTATGGTTTCCGGACTTCTACAAACCATAAGATCCCTAAAATGAGATGCGAGCCCAGCTACAAAATGGTGCGCGTCAAAACCACGGGATAGAATGTCATTAAAATGGAGCAATAACTGCGGAATATTATTGTCAAGAAGCAGGTCTGTGACTTCAAAATAGGTCTCGTAGTCTAGTACATTCAGGTTTTCGGTGACTGCTTTGCGGGTAAGGCTTGATCCTGAAAAACTCACTACCCTATCAAATGTAGAGAGCGCGTCACGAAGGGCCCCATCTGCTTTCTGGGCAATAATGTGCAGTCCTTCCTCTTCTGCTTCAATACCTTCCTGCTGGGCAATATCCATAAGATGTTCCCGAATATCCTTCACGGTGATCCTTCGGAAATCAAAAATCTGGCACCGGGATAAAATTGTGGGAATTATCTTGTGCTTTTCGGTAGTCGCGAGAATGAAAATAGCATGTTTTGGCGGCTCTTCAAGTGTTTTTAGGAATGCGTTAAAGGCTGCCTGCGAGAGCATATGCACCTCATCTATAATATACACTTTATAATGCCCTACCTGCGGTGGGATACGTACCTGATCAATTAGATTCCGTATATCGTCAACCGAGTTGTTTGAAGCGGCATCCAACTCAAAAATGTTGAACGCATAATCTTCATCGCGTTTAACCGCTGTTTCTTCGGCACCACTAGTATCTGCTTCCTGATTGATCTTTTTTGCAAGTATACGCGCGCATGTCGTTTTGCCCACACCACGGGGGCCTGTAAAGAGGAGTGCCTGTGCTAAATGATTGTTAGCAATTGCATTTTCCAACGTATTGGTAATTGCCTGCTGACCCACAACATCCTTAAATGTTGCGGGACGGTATTTTCTTGCCGATACTATAAAATGCTCCACGGGGTTTTAATTTCTGAATTTGCTTTTTGTAGCGTTTTGCAAAGATAAAGGTTGTGGTTTAGATATGTCATTGAAGCCCTTATTTGTTAAGCGTATTTATCAACAGGGATTATAAAAGTATATTTTGTTGAAATGTATTCCGGAAATGACTTTCTGCTTACCTTTGCCGCAAGCAGGTCGCCTTATCGCGCTACGTTGACTTCTTGAAGAATGACGTAGGGAGGAAAGTCCGGACACCATAGGGAGGCATAGCGGCTAACGGCCGTCGGTTTCATACTGATTTTATAATTGGTTTTTGAGATCAGGACAAGTGCAACAGAAAGAATGTACAGGTAATGCTGTAGTGCAACCAGGTAAACTCTATGCGGTGCAATGCCATGTATACCGGTTTTTAAGCGTTCCCGCGCGATGCCGGAGGGTAGGCAGATAGAATGTATGGGCAACCATAGATCCAGATAAATGATAAGGATCTTGATTTTCAATACGTGTATTGTGATCAGGATACAGAATCCGGCTTATAGACCTGCTTTTTTTATTTCCAAAGGATGACGCGAAAGGATTTCTTCAGTCGCCGAAAATATACCTAAAAATCTAGTGTTTTGCTTTATACCCTGGTAATCTTACTTTTTCAAATAAACTAACCGGCTCAGCAATTGCTTTTTCTTTGTTCCAGATCACTTGAATAATTAGGGATTACTGCATATTTCGTTTGCCCATTGAATAGCTTCCTCTAGCGTAAGAAACACCCTGAACGGTTTTGCCATGAATCTCTTTTCAAATTTGGCATTCGAAACTTTGGTTTTGCCTGATGTTACAATTGCGACACCCTTTAAAATATCGGAAAACTCAAAATGAATGTAGGCAATAGGATTTACAGTATAACCTTTGGCACGGTTTGAAATGTATACATAAGGCCTTTCCTGAAAGTACGCTGTAAATAATTCTTTATAAAGTGCAAAATGTTCTTTGTCAATTGTGATATTATCGTGAACACTTGTTATTACATAATTTTCGAAAAATTCTATTTTCGCAAAATCGAGTTCTATAACTTCTAAAGCAATCATTGGGAAAAGTCTTTGTGCTTAAAGAATATTTGATTGCACTATAAATATCAAAATAACCTTTATTTCTTTGTAAAGATAAGAATATAATTTACTTAAAAAACTGTGTATTAAATAATTATAATAATGCCCATTTAATTAATGTTCTTAAATATGATCAAAGTAGAAGAATCAGGAAATATTTATTTAAAAAAACTAAAAGAACTACTTCCGTAGTTTCTTACTTCGAAGAAAAACTCAGATGTTGATAGATCTGTATTTTTGCCATGCTCTATAATGAGCATGCCCCCTTCTTGCAGATTACAGTTCTTAAAAACAGTGTCTACGAGGTCTTTAAATTGGGAATCTTCCAGATTATAGGGAGGATCAGCAAAAATAACGTCATATTTGTCACGGCTGTGTCTAAGATAATCAAATACATTTGCTTTTACCGTCTCTATGGGCATTTCAAGCTTTGTCGCTGTATCTGCAATAAAGCGAACACAACCGCTGTGTTCATCAACCGCAGTTAACACTGGCGTTCCTCTTGACGCAAATTCGTAGCTTATATTTCCTGTCCCCGAAAAAAGATCAAGAACCTTGATCTGGCTGAATGTGAAACTATTGCGTAGTATGTTAAATAGAGATTCTTTTGCCCTGTCTGTCGTGGGGCGTACGGGAAGTTTGCCCGGAGCCATGATTTTTCTTCCCTTATGTATTCCGCTAATTATTCTCATAAACTGGTCTAATGAAGGGTGTTTTCCTGTCTTATTGAAGGATTTTCTTCCTGCAATGTAATAGTTCTGATATATTTTCTGGCCAATTGATATAGATCGTTTTCCACATCAAGTGTGCCTATAATGGTAAGTTTATCCTTATCAGGATCAAAGTTTAATTGCTCATAACAGAAGAGTATATGATAAAGAAAATCTTCTGCATTTTGATAGGTGAAAGCATTGATCAACACTAATTTTTTTCCCTCTTGGGCAATCAGGTCAAAATTTCGATCCCTTAACTGAATCGTTATTTCCTTATCAACTGCGACAGCTTTATCATGTATATTTTTGATAAAAAGGGTTATACTGTGATGGTATGAAAAACTACCAAAATGATCGAAGAAAAAATTATTGATATTGGCAAAAGGTATGTAGACAACTATGAGATCAAGTTCCTTGAGCTCGTCATAGACAATAAAGTCTGTGCTTAATATTTTTGTATTATATTTTAGGTAATCTGTGATATGCTCAGGATCAAAAAGCGCTTGTGGAACCACCGTAAATAGTTCGTTACTATAAACGACCTGGACATTATTAAAACGACTTAAATAGTCCTCGTTCGCATCAAACACCTTTTGTAACTGCTGCAGTATATAGTCTGGAGTACCGGTATCCTCAGTAGTCAGATCTATGAGTACAATACGGTTACCTGTATCTTTGTTATAGGCATAAAATGAAAATCCATCCAAGCTGACTTGGATGGATACTATATTTTCATCAATATTTTTTTCCTTACTAATTATCTTCATTGCCGCCGTAACTCTTTGGCCAGTTTCCTACAGTTTTAACATCTGTCATAGATCCAATAATAATGTAGGCACCATTAACACCATCTACAGAGACCACTTGTTTTTCTTTATTCACAAAATCTTTAGGCTGATCTTGAAGCAATAGTTCTTTTGCAACTTTAGCTTCAAAAACAGGTATTCTAATGTCGTTACTCATAATAGTACCTGCATCCATTTCAAATTTAGCATCTGTTCCAGGAACGTTCATCATGGTTTTATAACGACCTGTGTTACCAAAAAGGGAATCTTTTACAGATTTTGTTCCTAAGGTGTCCACAAGAATAATCTCTTTTGTCATATCAACGCCAAATGCTTTAGTGCGTTCTTCATCTAACACAACAGAATCCCTACGCTGAGTTATTGTAAATTCTGCAGTGTCTATAAAACGCTCCAGATCGTTGAAATTTTTTGCAAATTTACCAGTAACCTGCTTATAGGCAAGTTGAGAATCACGAATGTCAATCAGTTTATCAATGGCTTTCTGATAACGCACCTCTTTAAGTTCATTAAATTTTACCTCGCCGTATACTGAGTTGAAAAGTAAGTAGCCCAGCCCCACGATTATAATCCAAAGGACTATTTGAATAACTATTCTCATTCGATAATTGGTTTTAAGTGTTAATTTCGGTTATAGACAAATCTACAAATTTTTTTCAATCGTTCACAGATTATCACAAAAATTCATTATTATCTTTACTGACCACCAAAAAATATACCGTTCTGGATCAACATATTTTCTATAAAAAGCTCAAAGAGGAATTTAAGCACAATCCTACGCAGAAGCAGGATATTGTACTGCAACAACTTAGCGAGTTTGTGCTCAATAAGAGCAACAATACTATTTACTTATTAAAGGGTTATGCGGGGACGGGTAAGACCTCGATCATAGGTACACTGGTAAAGAACCTTTGGCGCGTAAAAATGGCATTTGTTCAAATGGCGCCTACGGGACGCGCGGCAAAAGTAATCAGTAACTATAGTGACAGCCCCGCGCAGACTATTCACAGGAAAATATATTTCCCCAAGAAAGAGCGGGGCGGGGGTGTTTCGTTTAGTCTGCAGCGCAACCGTCACCGCAACACCTTGTTTATCGTTGATGAGGCTTCAATGATCCCAGATACAAAAGCAGAATCCAAACTTTTTGAAAATGGATCTTTGCTTGATGATCTTATGCAGTACGTTTATAGTGGTAACAACTGTAAATTACTTCTTATAGGTGATGACGCGCAGTTGCCCCCTGTAAAGCTGGAACTGAGCCCGGCCCTTGACGCGAAATCGCTCAGCCTTCAGTTTAATAAAGAAGTGGCCGGCATTGAACTTGATGAAGTTATGCGCCAGGCAGAAACCAGTGGTATTCTCAAAAATGCGACGCGCATCAGGGATTTTTTGAATGACGGTCTGTATCAGGATTTTCGGTTTGATCTTGAAGGGCAAATGGATGTGGAGCGCCTGGCAGATGGCTACGAGATCATGAATGCCATCAGTGATTCCTACGGCAATGATGGAAATGAGGGTACGGCAATCATATTAAGATCAAACAAACGCGCAAATCTTTATAACCAACAAATACGCCAGCGTATATTATTTAACGAAGAAGAGATCAGCGCAGGCGATTACCTCATGGTGGTCAAGAACAATTATTTTTGGCTTGATCCTAAAAGTGAAGCGAGTTTTATAGCGAATGGCGATATCATACAGGTTCTTGAAATCTTCAGTATAAAAGAGCTCTATGGTTTCCGCTTTGCGGAAGTAAAAGTGCAAATGACAGATTACCCAGATCTAAAACCGTTTGAAACAACCTTAATGCTTGATACGCTTACAACAAATACCCCATCGCTTCCTTATGAGGACAGTAATAATCTGTATCAGGAAGTAATGAAAGATTATGCAGATGAAAGTTCAAAATATAAGAAATTCCTAAAAGTAAAGAACAACAAGTTCTTCAATGCGCTACAGGTAAAATTCTCTTATGCGATTACCTGTCACAAGTCACAGGGCGGGCAATGGGAGACTATTTTTGTTGAGCAGCCTTATCTGCCTAATGGAATGGACAAAGACTACCTGCGCTGGCTTTATACGGCTGTAACCCGTGCTCGTAAAAAGCTTTATCTTATAGGTTTTAAGGATGATATGTTCATAACAAAATAAAATATGGAGGTCAACTGGCTCATAAGTGCAGCGCTGGGTATAGGTCTTGCAACTGCTGTAGGATTCAGGGTATTCTTACCTTTGCTGGTCCTCAGTCTGGCCGCCCGTTTTGACATAGTTCCTATTGCAGATTCCTGGCAATGGGTAGGAAGTTTACCTGCCTTGATTTTATTGACTACGGCCAGTTTTATTGAAATTCTGGGCTATTATATACCCTGGGTGGACAATCTTTTAGATACCCTAGCAGTACCCCTGGCAGGGATTGCGGGAACTTTGGTTCTCCTTGCCACCCTTGTGGATGTTGATCCCTATATCTCATGGGCACTGGCGATCATAGCTGGTGGAGGGACAGCGGTTCTTTTTGCAGGTAGTACCGCAACCGTACGTGCCGCATCCACGGCCACAACAGCGGGATTGGGAAATGCCGCAGTATCTACCGCAGAGACCGGGGTTGCTACAGGGGTATCGGTATTGGCGATATTCGCCCCGGTTATTGCAATTATCCTTTGTATTATTGCATTCTATATTGTGTTCAAATTAGCAAGAAAGATTAAACGCAAAAAACAGAACAAATCTATTAAACGTACGCTTTGATGTTGAAAACCATTGCCATGATACCCGCGCGATATGAGGCCTCACGGTTTCCCGGAAAACTAATGCAGGATTTGTGTGGAAAACCTGTGATCGTACGCACCTATGAAGCCGCTGTAGCGACTGGGCTATTTGAGGAAGTATATATAGTAACCGATAGCGATAAAATTGAAAAAGTTATTCAGGAGCATGGTGGCAAGGCCATACGCAGCTTAAAGGAGCATGAGTGTGGTAGTGATCGTATTGCCGAAGCAGTAGCTCCTATGGATATTGATATAGTGGTCAATGTACAGGGGGACGAACCCTTTACAAATGCTGCGGATATGGCCAGGGTACTGGAAGTGTATAAAGGTGACGATGCACATATGATTGATCTGGCTTCCATCATGACACCTATGTCCAGACTGGAAGAGATCAATAACCCCAACAATGTCAAGGTGATCGTAGATCAAAATGACTTTGCACTTTACTTTTCCAGGGCTGCCATTCCTTATCCACGGGATATGGAGGCAGGTGTTACCTATTACAAGCATAAAGGTATTTATGCCTTTAGGAAACAGGCGATCATGGATTTTGCACAATTGCCCATGCGCCCGCTGGAAGCTTCCGAAAAGATTGAATGCATACGTTATCTGGAATATGGCCGCAGTATTAAGATGGTGCGAAGCGAAACTCCGGCGCTGGGTATTGATACAGTTGCAGATCTGGAGGAGGCACGCAAAATTTTTGTATCAAGAGCGTAGTTTTTTTCAACTTTAAAATATTCGCAAAAGTGTAAATAACAGCTCAAATGTTTGATTTTTGAGTCATTTTCTAGTTATTTTAACCTGTTTTTGGGCGTTTCCCTGCGGGTCGGGCTTTGTGTTGCAATCTTTTTGTTCGTGCCTCAAAAAAAGGATTTCCACTTCAATCCCTAACGCAAAGAGCGTTTCTGTGTCGTAGATAATCTCTGATAATTTTTTTTGGTTTATAGTATTTTCTATGAAATTTTAATTTTTTTTGACATCTAGTCAAGTCGTTTTGCTTCGGTAACAAGAGATTGCATCTCAAATTTTATAACCTTTTTCACCTACAAAACTTCCATATTTGAAGTGTTTTATTCTGTTTTTGGCGTTTCCCTGCGGGTCGGGCTTTACGCTGCAATCTTTTTTGTTCGTACCTAAAAAAAGGATTTCCATTTCAATCCCTAACGCGGGGATAAATAAGTGATTTTCTTAATATGTTTTTTGTCATTTCGACAGAGCCGCTATTTCTGCGGTGACGAGAGATTTCATTTCAAATTTTCACATCTTTTTCCATTTACTAAACTTCCATTTTCGAAGTATTTTAGTCTGTTTTTGGGCGTTACCCTGGGGGTCGGGCTTTACGCTGCAATCTTTTTATTCGTGCCTCACAAAAATGATTTCCACTTCAATCCCTAACGCGGGGATAAATATGTGATTTTTTTAATATGTTTTTTGTCATCTCGACAGAGCCGCTTTTTCTGCGGCGACTAGAGATTTCATTTTAAATTTTCACAGCTTTTTTCAATTACTAAACTTCCATTTGTGAAGTATTCTAGTCTGTTTTTGGGCGTTTCCCTGGGGGTCGGGCTTTATGCTGCAATCTTTTTGTTCGTACCTTATAAAAAGGATTGTCACTTCAATCCCTAACGCGGGGATAAATAAGTGATTTTCTTAATATGTTTTTTGTCATCTCGACAGAGCCGCTTTTTCTGAGGTAACAAGAGATCGCATCTCAAATTTTATAGCCTTTTTCACCTACAAAACTTCCATATTTGAAGTGTTTTATTCTGTTTTTGGGCGTTACCCTGGGGGTCGGGCTTTACGCTGCAATCTTTTTATTCGTGCCTCACAAAAAGGATTTCCACTTCAATCCCTAACGCAAAGAGCGTTTCTGTGTCGTAGATAATCTCTGATAATTTTTTTTGGTTTATAGTATTTTCTATGAAATTTTAAATTTTTTTGACATTTAATTAATTCGATTTTATTTAAAATTATCATGACAGTTAAAAACAAAAAAAAGCCTTTAACCGAGCGGTTAAAGGCTTTTTTAGGTCAAAAATGACCTATTTTAAGTAATTTATACCCTGTAAAATAAGAACTATTACTTACTTAACAATTAAGATAAGGTTTTGATTTTGGACATTTTGGCTTTCCATATTTCCAGATCTTTTTTATGATTTGCAATATTCTTGTGCACCTCTTTTACCATCGGATTGTCATCCGGAACATGTTGAAAGAAACCGAGGTTGTTTTCCAACTGATTGATATCTGCTTTTACTTCATCTATCTTTTTGGAAATAAAATAACGTTCTTTCTCAATTTGCCGTTCATCATCCCGATCTGCCATAGCAGCGATACGGTTGTCATATTTGATCATTTCAGTCTCTTTACGGCCAAGATCAAGATCCTTGAAAAGCGTGTCAAGCACCTTATTAAAATCCCTCTCTATCCCTTTTTGAGAGAAAGGTACCCTACCGGTTTCCTTCCATTCTGTAATTATAGTATTTATGGTTTTGAGATCTGCATCACGGTCACCAGACATTTTAGTCTCCTTGACTTTGGTAAGTAATTCTTTCTTTTCTTTCAGGTTGCCTTTTTCTTCTTCAAGGGCCTCATTCTTCTCTGCATGTAATTTATCAAAAACGTGATTACAAGCTGCCTTAAATCGTTTCCAGATTTTATCGCTGTCTTTTCTGGGTACGTGGCCTATTTTTTTCCAGTCAGACTGAATTTTTTTCATGAGTTCTACGGTTGTGTCCATATCCTCATTGTCCTTGTTGTCTTCAGCAATTTTAACGAGTTCCATTTTTTTCTCCAGGTTCTCGTACTGTTCTTTTTTCTGATCTTTATAGAATGCGTTTTTATTCCGATTAAAAGTTCGTGTGGCTTTTTTAAAACCTTTCCACATTCCATCACTCTTTTTGCGGGGCACTTTTCCTATTTGAAAGAACTCATCCCTAAGCGCTTCCACTTTCTTCATCTGGTTTTGCCAGGCATTGTGTGATTTTACGGATTCTGCCGCGATCTGCTCAATTTTTTCAATTACGGCCTCTTTTTTGGAGAGGTTTTCTTCATGAATTTTTTCGCGGTTATCAAAATACACTTGTCGGGCATCGTGTATTTTTTTTGTGGCTGCGCTAAATTTCTCCCAGATTTCCTCGCGGTATTCCTGTGCAACGGGGCCTATTTCTTCTTTCCACATTTTGTGCAGCATTTGCAGCTCTTTAAAGGAACGGGTCACATCCTGTGCCTTTGCCAATTCTTCTGCCTGCTCTACAAGTTTGAGTTTTTTATCTAGGTTTTCTTTAAAATCCTTATCCCTGAATTCGCGGTTAAGGTGAAGAAAATCGTAAAAATTCTCTACATGATGATGATAATTGTTCCAAACCAGGTTGTAGCGGTCACGCGGTATATTACCAGCATTCCTCCAACGTTCCTGTATGTTTTTAAACTTATCAAAGGTCGTATTTATACTGTCTTCGCCGCCCACTTCGTCCTTAAGGTCCTTAAGTTCTTCAATGAGTGCATTGCGGTTTTCCAGATTGGCGTTTAGATCCTTTTTGAGTCCTTGATAGTAATTGTTGCGCTTGTCTCGGTACTCAAAATAAAGCGTGTTGAATTCCTTTTTTAACGGACTGTAATACCTGAAATCTATGATATTGCCGCCTTCTTCAAGAAACTTCTCTTTAGCTTCATCCTGCTCTTCCTCAAACTGGGAGATAAATACAGATCTAATTTCATTGACAGGTTCTTTTATCGCCTGTACCTTATATTTAGAAAGGAGGTATCTAAATTCTTTGATCAGTTCTTCTTTGCCAAGTTTCTCGTAGTCTTTCTTAGGGATCGTATCACGTTCTGAGGCGCTTTCATCTTCGCTGTCTTCGGTGAGGGCGTCGTCTACATTATCAGCCTTAGCCTCTTCATCATCCTCTTCTTCCGCAAAATCTTCGTATTCCTCTGTATTTGCTTTTACAGCGGTATTTGTTCCTTTTGAGTCGGAATCTGACTGGTTTTGGCCAATTTCTGCCTTGTTTTCAGCAGCATTGGAGCTTTCTGTAGCCGTCTTTTCCGCAGTTTGATTTTCCGTCTTATCAGCCAATTTTTCGGTGTTTTCAGTCGGTTTTTCGCCTTCTTTGACTGATTTTTCAGACTGTTTGAGGTCTTTTCCCGAAGGTTCAGGTTCCTTTTCTGTTTCGGTTGTGTCTGATGTGGCATCCTGAATAACGTCTATCGATTCTGTTACCAGCGCATCATCTTGATTTACGCCTGAAAATTCTACCTTTTCATCCAGACCTTCCGCTTTGGAATCGTTAGTATTTTTAGATTCTTTTATAATTGCTTTTTCGGCAAGATCATCATTTTTGCTTTCTTCTTTGCTCCCTTTTTGCTCTTCGGCCATGGTCGTCCTTTTTAATGTAGATTGCTAGAGGCGTTAAAGATACTATTAACTGTTTACATAGCCAACGTACCTAAGTGTTGTGAACCTGTTAGTTCCAGATTTTCCAGGCGGCCTCCGCCTGAAACTCTAGCATGCCCTGGCCGTTAATAATGGTCGCCCCATGTTCTTCCCCGTTCTTGAGAAAGCGGGTTTTTGCCGGGTTATAGACAAGATCAAAAAGTAGATGTTCTTTTGTGAGCAGGCGGTAGGGAAGGGCAGGAGCTTGTTCAACATGAGGATACGTGCCCAGTGGGGAGCAATTGATGATGAGCAAATGCTTAGAAAGTATTGCGGCATTGAGCGCGCTATAGCCCAACTGATCTTTTGAGGGGTTTCTCGATACAAAAGTATAGTCTATATCTTTTAACTCCAGGGCATACGCAATCGCTTTTGATGCACCGCCGGTGCCTAAAATCAATGCTTTCTCGTGCATTTTAGTAAGGTAAGGTTCTAAACTTTTCTGGAAGCCTACATAATCTGTATTGTAGCCTTTTAAACGTCCATCGCTCAACCTTTTGATTGTATTTACTGCCCCTATGGATTGCGCATGTTTGTTGAGGTCATCTAAAAGAGGTATGATCTCCACTTTATAAGGAATGGTGACATTATACCCTTTTACATCACTCTGGTTAGTCAAAAGTGCTTTAAGTTCTTCAATAGTCTTGCAGTCAAAATTGACATAGTGCGCGTCTATTTGCTCCTTTTTGAATTTCTCTGTAAAATAAGTTCTTGAAAAAGAATAGTCAATGTTCTTTCCTATCAATCCGAATTTGTCCATTTTCTTTGTTTTTATCGCCATACCTGCCCAAAGCAAAAACGATCAATATACCAAAAATAATAAATGCCAGGGCGACCACATTTTCCACTGAAAATTCAGTAGGCAAAAAGCGGTCGTAGTTCTGGAGAACGGGATCCCCCACGCGATCCAATTTTATCGTTCCTTCAGCCGTACGTTCATAAATAAATATTTTCCATGGCCATACCACGCCAAGGGAGCCTGTAATGAAACCAATGATCAACGCGTTAGTCTCATTTTTAAAATTTTTGAGAAGATACCCTAAAAAGTTGGATAGTGTAACCAGGCCTACAAGCGAACCTAGTGTAAATACCGCAAGTACCTGAAGCAGACGCATATGCGTAGCGCTGTCAACAAAAGAAAAATCCCACTGGGCAATACTGAAAAGGGTATCATAAAGCGCATTGACAGAATCTACTAAAAGCAGTACATAATTGCCTATTAAAATGAGAATAAATGAACCGGAAAGACCTGGAAGTGTCATTCCTGAAACGCTTATTATACCACAGAAGAACACAAAAATCAGATCGTCGTTCTGTGCGGCCGGTTCCAGCAAACTAATGCCAACACCCGCAATAACGCCCAACAATAAAATCGTAATATTTTTACGCGTCCAGGCTTCAAAATCTTTTGCTATGTAATAAATACTGCCTATGATCATCCCAAAAAATGCACTCCATACGTAGAGTGGATAGGATTCTATCGCAAGGTCCAATACTTTTGAAACACTAAAATAACTGATAACCATCCCAAGCATAAGAAGTCCAAGGAACTTGCCATTCACATATTGAACAAAACTTCGGAAACGCCCATTTAAAAGTAGCTTGAAAGCTTTACCATTTACTTTTTGCAGGGATTGAATAAATTCTTCATAAAAACCCACAACATAAGCAACCACACCACCAGAAACACCGGGTACTTTATTGGCCGCGCCCATGGCAAGACCTTTAAGAATCAGCCAGATTTTGTCTGAAAACGTTCGGGTTTCAATATTCATTTTTCTCTTTGGAGTTAGCAAATCGTTCCAATAGAAAAATAGTGAGAAAACCAATGATAGTGAATACTATTACCAATATTATTTTTGGATCTCCATCAAAGTCCGTAGGAAGGATACTTTTTTCCAGAAGTGGCACTTGCTCGCCGTGACTGTTTTCCCTAAATGAAAGTACTTCTTTCCATGGCCAGACTTTATTCAAAGCGCCTATCATAAAACCGGTAAGCAAAGAAAGTGTGATATTCTGATAGTTTTTAAACAGGTAGGTAAGCGCTTTTGAGAATACTTTGAGGCCTATAACGCAACCCAGCATAAAGGTGAGTAACTTTAGGAAAGCATCTTTAAACGCGTCCCAGTCCGTAGCCACAAGGCTATCTACAAAGCGTTGCACAGTCCCCAGGATCACAGCGTAAGATCCAAGGAGCAACAAAATAAAAGATCCTGATATTCCAGGTAAAATCATTGCAATGATCGCAATAAAGCCTGAAAGGAAAATAAAAAGATAACTGTTGGGCGTTTGTACAGGTTCTGCGATAGTGATATAATAAGAAATAACTATACCTAAAATACCGGCTATGATCACACCTACATTATAATTTGTTATCTGCTTACCAATATAAACGATGCTGGCAATGATCAACCCAAAGAAAAATGCCCACAAGAGAAGCGGATAAACTTCTAATAGAAAAGTTATCAGTTTAGCCAGTGACAGGATACTTATGGCGATACCGCCAAATAATGCCAGTAGAAAGGATATGTTGTACGTTTGAAAAGCATTTTTAAAGCCCTCTTTTTTCCATACTTTGAAAAAACCGGTATCGAGCTGATCAATCGTAGAGATCAATTCTTCGTAAATGCCCGCAATAAACGCAATAGTGCCACCAGAAACACCCGGCACAACGTCTGCTGCACCCATGGCCAGACCTTTTAACGTAATTACAAAATAATCAAACGGTTTCCGTGATTTTGGCATAATAAAGAAATTGGATAGCCGCCAAAAATAGGAAAACTATTAGGAACTTTTGGCCTGTAGTATTTTCTGTTGCACAGATTTTTTTGCGTAAGCGTATGGAAAGAGTTCTTCAAGGATCATCTCATATTCAGGCTCCAGGTTGAGGCCGTTACTGAGGTGAAAATGTCCTTTTAAATCTTCACCCAGTGTGAAATATAAACCTGCCAAACGGAACTCAATTTCAGGATTTTCAGGGTAAAATTCAATTGCCTGGTGCAAATTCTCGATACTGGCTTCAAATTCACCTAAATTGGTTAAAATATCAGTCCTTGAAATCCAGGTTTTAAGTTCATAATTACCAAGTTCAAGCGTTCTGCTGTAGCCGCGTTCTGCCTCTTCATAAAATTTAAGACGGTCGTTTATTTTAGCATACCGTTTCCAGTACAGTACATTTTCACCGTCTATATTGATGGCTTTGTTTATATAATACAGCGCCTTTTGATAATCCATTTTGCGCACGTAGAAGTCGGTTATCGCAATCCAGCCTTTATCAAGCAAAGGATCTTCATGTACGGTTTTGCTGAAGTAATCCAGCGCCAGATCATCACACTTAAGTTTTAAATAACATTTCCCAATGCGCAGGTAAGCAAACGAAGTAGGGTCATCAAGGCCCAGGGTTATCTGATAGTTTTCAATGGCTTCATTGAATTTACCCAGTTTTTCAAGTACTTTTCCTTTTTCGAAATACGCACCTATAAAAGTGTCATCACTTATGATGGCAAAATCATACGCTGCAAGGGCTTTGTCGTAAAGTTTTAAGTCAAAATATTGCTTGCCCACCTGATGCCAGGCCACTTCGCTATATGGATTCTTGTTCAGGAACATATTAAGATACTCAATGGCCTCCTCATGCTGATCAAGAAAATCAAAACAGTAAATTATATTATAAAGTGAGGCATAATCGTCCTCATCAACTTCAAGACATTTCATGAAATTGAATTTGGCATTTTGAAAATCTTCCATAAAAAGATATTCCATACCTATAAGGGAATAGATATCTGCGTCATCCTCTGTAAGTTCAAGGGCCGACTCTAAAAGCTCTACTGCTTTTGCGTGGTTGTCCTGCTTAGAAAAAATATTTGCCTTTTGAATAAAAATCTCTTCATTTTGAGGTTCTATAAGATACAGCTCATTTAAGAGACGATCAGCTTCTTCAAGCTTATTCTCAAAGATCAGGATTTCTATACCGAACAATTTAAGGTTTGACGACGTGGGATGCTGATCAAGACCGAGTTTAACGGCTTTTTTGGCAAGGGCCATTTTACCGTTTTCCAGATAATGATTCACAATATCTTCAAACTCTTCTGAATCAAAGAAAACCACATGATTCGTTTTTAACATCGATTCAAAACGGATAAGCGGGAAATCTTCTTCGTGATTGAATTTCATACACCGGAATATTTATAATTTCAGCCTTATTAAATTTATAAAGGCAAAACTGCGTACGTTCTAAAAATACGTTTTGTTATCAACAAAGTAATCAACAATCAGACCTTTTTTGATCAAAAGGTGTTTACTTTTGAATAGTATCCAGAACCTGTAAAAGTATTTTACATCCCTTTTCGATTTCGTCGTAGCTCACCGTAAGGGGCGGGGTGATGCGGATGGCACGGCCTTCAAAGAGTAGCCAGAATAAGATAAGACCGGCATCCTGACAGGCAAGAATAGCCTGGTCTGCGATAGCGGCTTCTGGCATAATGGCAGCAAGCATAAGTCCTTTTCCCCTAATTTCTTCAATTAGAGGATGTTTTAGCAGACTACGCACCAGTTTTTCTTTTTCAAGGGTTTCGGCAATCAGATCCTCTTTTAAAAGCTCTTTTAGCGTGGCGAGCGCGGCTGCAGCGATAACTGGATGCCCGCCAAAGGTAGTTATATGCCCTAGCTTTGGTTTGTCTGACAACAATTGCATGCGTTCCCTTGAAGCTGTGAATGCCCCAATGGGCATCCCACCGCCCATACCTTTTCCCATAACGAGAATATCTGGCACCACATCAAAATGCTGAAAGCCAAAAAGCTTGCCCGTACGCCCAAAACCCGGTTGGATCTCATCTAAAACAAGAAGGGCACCCACATCCTCGCAGCGTTTCTTTACTTTTTTTAGATATCCATTTTCAGGTAAAACAAAACCTGCTCCACCCTGAATGGTTTCCAAAACTACGGCCGCTGTACGTTCAGTAATACTTTCCAGGTCTGAAACCGCATTGAAAGTGATGAAATCCACATCGCCAATGACGGGTTCAAAAGGGGCAACACGTTCCTTAAAATCCATTAGGCTCAAAGCACCATAGGTATTGCCGTGATACGCCTTTTTTGCGGCGATAATCTGGGTCCTTCCCGTACTTCTACGCGCTAATTTTATTGCTCCATCAATAGCTTCCGTACCACTATTGACGAGGTAGGTTTGTTCTAAGGGTTCAGGCAACTGTTCTGCAAGTAGGCGTGTGAGCGCTACCGCTGGGTGCTGGGCATACTCACCATACACCATAACGTGCAGGTACTTCTCACTTTGTTCTTTAATGGCGTTTATTACCGAGGGATGTGTATGCCCCAGAGTACATGCCGATACACCGGCTACAAAATCTAAATATTCTTTACCATAGGAATCATAGATGTAAGACCCTTTTGCATGGGAAATCTCAAGAGCCAAAGGGTGGGGCGTAGTCTGTGCCTGATAATTTAAAAAGTCCTCTTTCACTGGTCTTTTCTATTTTTAAGGATATTTTTTTTGACTTTTTCCTTTTTCAGTTTACCGGGTTGAGGCAAGACCTGCGGAGCAAGCGAATCCCGTTGTATTGTTGCTTTATCGTTGACGGGTATACCAATTTTAGGGGCATCTTCCTCACGGTTTTCAAGATCCTCAGGATTGAGTTCTGAGACTTCGGGGAGTTCTTGCGGTTTGTCTTCATTGTTTGTTGCAAAAAAGTCTTCTTCAATCTGTGGCGGTGGAATTCCTTTAATAATGGCCAGTTCATAGGGTTGATCGCCCTTAAAAATATCTTCTTTTTTCAGGATTTCCTCATCTCCGCGCCAATTAAGTCCGGGAAAGGAGCGTTCTTTCTTAGGAAATTTAGACAATGGATATGCATTTCCCACGACATCTTTGCGTTTTGTCACCTCGACAATTTCCTGATCCTCAAAATTTATCTGTAAAGAGGCGCTTTTCCCTTTGTCGATAGACTGTAGTATCCCCTCTTCGGAACGTTGATAAATGATGCTTTCTGCATTGGTCACTACATCAACCTGATAGAGTTGGTTTTCTTTAAACATGCCATAAAGTGTTTTTCCAGAAACCTGATTGTACCCAAGATCTTGTGGATCACTGGATAATGCTATGGAATCCTGTTGTGCTATAAAAGCATTGTCAAAAACCTTTAACGAATCCAATTTATCGGTTTTTGGATCGCTTTTTAAATGAATGGTATCACCGGTCATCTGGCTACGGCCGTTCCACAGTATGGGATTACCCAGCATTTTTGTGAGGCCAGAATGTTGATCGCTTACCAGGGAATCGCTTTTACCGCTCATATCTTTTTTGAAAATACGCACATTGGGATACGCCCTGACAATGCGATCATCCGGCTTGCCCGTCACAACGAGCCGGTTGCCATGTATATAAATACTATCGTTTTCCTGCTTGGTGATCGCAACCGCCCTTTTTGTGATAAAAACAGAGTCTTTAGCTTTGTAAACTTCGGCATAATGACCGCGTATAACACTGTTGTTTGCTGTATCTACAACCTTAATATTATTGGTGGCCGATGCAAAATTATTGTTTCGGTCAAAATAGAGACTGTCACCGTAAACGGTTCTGTTGTCATAGTCAATACGCGAATTTTTCACAAAATATCCTATATCGGCATGCGTGTCGTAAAAACCGCGTTCACAATAAACGACACTGCTATCACTTGTAATTGTTGATGGGCCATACAGATAGGCGTGCCCGGGATTTGAAAAATAATCCAGTTGCTCGCTGTCTATGACATATTCTGGATTAGTGAGTACAACATCCTGGATAAAGGAATATTTATCCTGCTCCATAAAATAACGTCCTATCTTGCTCACTACAGTACTTGCGGTATCTTTTAGGGTTCCGCCGCTGCGGTAAAAGGCCTCCTGTTTTATACGGTCCATATAGAGCGTATCTGTAGAAAGGGTAGCGGTGGGGCTTTGCATATCCACCTGGCCAGATGCGTACGCAAACTGGGTATCACCATTATATTCTGCGTAGCGGCTGGTCATCGTTATGGTATCTCCCTGGTTGATGCGCACGTTTCCATAAGCTTTTACGAAGTTCTCTTCCTGATAATGAAAGGCAAGATCGCACCACATTTTTATACCCTCATGCTGAATATAAACCTGATTGTCCATTTTGCGCATAATAAGCGCACCCGGATAGGTAGCTTCATCAATTTCCTCGAGGTCAGAATCTATCCTGATCTCCTTCCCTTTTTTAGGACTGTCCTGTGCTAATGAAATCAAATGAAACAGCAAGAAAATCAGTGAAAAACAGACTTTTTTCAATTTCGGCATAACTAATTTTGTGCAAAGATAACGGAAAAAGCAGCGGCTTGCGTATACAGCTACGTGAGATATAGGGCAAATCGCTAGCCTATCACTTCTTTTATTTCCTTTTTGAGATATTCAAGAGCCACGGAAGAAGGTGGCGTGTTATCCAGAAGTTCCTGGAGAATATGCTCCCGAAGTTGGCCAGCCGTAGTTATTGTAGGGTTATGGACCGTTTGACGTACGATCTGGATCGTCCCGTTTTTAGCAGATTTGATAATGTTCCAAAGCTCATCACTAAGATAGATTTGCTGGGAAAGATTGTGCTCAAACTCCTGTTCTATCGTCAATATGAGAAGTTGCTCATAAGCAGATTTATCATCACTCTGGGGAGAAATACGAATTAAGAGTTGGCTGGGTTTGATTCGCTCCAAGAAGAGTGCCAGGCGTTCATACGCCTGTAGTCTAACGGGGAGCGCATCTGCCTGATTATCTTTTTGTAATAAAAACCGGCGTCTTCCATCTTCATTTTTTATAAAACCGTTAAAAAAGTAATAGGCCAGAAGTGCTACAATTACCGCAGGGAGCAGTGATTTTAAAATTTCGATCAAAATGGTTTCCATAAAATATTTACTAAAAAGTAGCTTTTAAAGCCGAAAAAGGGCATTTTATAGCTATTTATTCAATTTATTTTTAATACCGTACTTCTTCTTCTTTTTCGGCTATTTGCGTTTTTACCATTTCACGTTTTGTGTTGTAATGCCCTCCCAGAAACTCACACTCCTGTAGGGTTTTCATATTTGTAAAAGGTACTTTTATTTTGTGATAGCCAAAGGAACTCGCCAGGGTTTGCGTCAGGTTTTTGTCTCCCAGGCTAAAGTCAACATCTTCCATGGTCATCTGGCAGGGGTGCTCGTAACCGCAGGCATGCGTAATCTCAAGAAGCTCTTTTCTAAAATTCTTAAAATAAAAATGAGCACGTACTGATTTATCTTCAACATTGATACCCGCCTGCAACCATTTGTTCTGTGTAGCCACGCCAGAAGGGCAGGTATTGTTATGGCAGACCTTTGCCTGTATGCAACCTACAGACAACATGGCCTCGCGGGCAACGTTGATGACATCAACGCCCATGGCAAATGCCATGGAGGCCTGTGCGGGAAGTCCCAGTTTACCGCTGCCCACAAAAACGATACGTTCGGTAAGGTGGCGATCTTTAAAAAGGCGGTACATATCTGCGAACGCGTAAACCCAGGGAAGGGCAACGTGATCCGCAAAACTGGGCGGCGCGGCACCCGTACCACCTTCACCACCATCTATAGTGATAAAATCAGGGCCTTTTCCGGTTTTTACCATAAGATCTGCCAGGTCACGCCACTGGTCAAGTTTGCCAATGGCGGCTTTTATTCCCACGGGAAGTCCCGTCGCCTCGGCGATTTGTTCAATAAATTCCAATAAACCTTTTATACCATTAAATGCCGAGTGGGTAGGAGGGGAGAGCACATCTTTGCCCATGGGCACATTACGTATTTCTGAAATTTCCTTTGTTATTTTTGAAGCAGGGAGCACACCGCCCTTTCCGGGTTTTGCACCCTGGGAAAGCTTGATTTCTATAGCTTTTACCTGCGGATTTTCCGCTACCAGTTTTTCAAGCATTTCCATGGAAAAATTCCCATCATCATCGCGCACGCCAAAATATCCCGTACCAAAGTGAAAAATGACATCAGCTCCCATTTTATGATAGGGTGAAAGGCCGCCTTCGCCCGTATTGTGATACGCATGTGCTTTTTTACATCCTAGATTTAGAGATTCCAGAGCTTTCGCCGATAAGGAGCCAAAGCTCATGGCAGAAACATTGATTATAGAGGCAGGTCTAAAGGGTTTGCGGCGCTTGTTGTACGCGCCCATAACTTTTGCACTGGGCAAGAAATAAGGATCTTTTTCATTGGGATGCCCTTCCTCGACTTTGTAGGCCATCATCGCGTTGTTAATGAAAATATAATTTGGCGCATAAATATCACGGTCTGTACCAAAACCTTCATAATTGTTCTCATTCTTGGCAGAAGCATAGATCCAGCCACGTTCTATTCGGTTAAAGGGAAGTTCTTCTCTATTGTTTGCCACAATATACTGGCGCAATTCTGGTCCTATACTTTCAAGCATGTACCTAAAATGCCCTACAATTGGAAAATTATGAGTGATTATATGTTTTTTGTTGAAAAAAATATCGCGTATGGCGAGTAGTGCCAATGCAACCAACAACCAACACCACCAGGGTATTTGTTGGAGAAAATCGAGAACTTCAGTCATAAAAAGTAGGATATTTGATTTGAGAATCCAAAGATACTGTTTATCCCACGATTGACGATTTTAGTCCCTTAATTTTGAGATTATCGCATTTCTCTGTCGTTTTCTCTTGTTGGAAGAACAAAAGAAGGGAATAGACAGTCCCGCAGTAGCTGAACCGGTGGCAATAATGAATCCTCCCAGAATATTCACAAATGGTTTTGCTTCGTAATCAGCATCATTTGAGGTGATAGTTATAATTCCCAATCCTGCCATAAGGGCGCCGGCACTTGCCATAATTATTCCGGTCTTTTAACGGCGTCTATATTGTTTGTCGCTTTTTAAGAAAGCATTGAGATTCAACAATTCAATTTCGTTGTACTGTTTAATGGAATCAAATGCTATATCGAACCTTTCTAACCTATGTCGCTCCCGTTTACTAGATTCTTGCGAAAAAGATTCCGAAGAAAAGGTTAGAAGGATAACTATTGAAAAAAAATTTAGGTTCATTAACTTTTCAATGTGCTTTTTCATCAAGATTACGCTTTAGTTTTTTCCAGCAAATCCTCCTTTTTATTCTTAAACTTTTTGGAGGAATTAAAAATGGGAAATGTCGCTCCAAGACAAGCGCCGCCAAGAATGATAGAGGCACCGCCAGCAAGATCTTCTAAAGGATAGGTGTCTACAGAACCGTCTCGCTGTGTGAATAATAAGATGCCGGTAGTGGTTAATAAAGTGCCTGCGCCAGCAAAGATAAATCCCCATTTCTTTTTGCTTCTATACTGTTTGTCATAATTTAAAAATGAGTGAAGTTCGTCATATTTAACTTCGTTATCATAATTCTGTGCAACCGGGTCAATGTTAAACTTTTTAAGCGTTTTTTGCTCTTTTTTAGTAAATTCCTGAGCAAATGCTGAAGTTGACAAAAGCAGAGTCATCAACAATAAAAATACCTTCATAACCATATAATTAGGTCATGAAGGTATGATTTTTTGTGGCTCGTAAACATAGATTTTCAAAAATTTTGAACAATGAAAATCGGTTAACGTGCTATGAACTAAATGGTAAGCTTACCTTTTGTAAGTCTGCTAATCTCTTTCATTTATTGCGCATTCAGATAATCGATTGGTAACTGGGTCATAGCCTTTATGCCTAGCAAAAGTCCATCTTCGTCAATTTTAAAGTCAGGCGTATGATGAGGGTAAGGTTCTGTATTGCCCGGGGTCATACCTCCTAAAAAGAAGTAAAAACCGGGAACTTCTTCTTGAAAAAAGCTAAAATCTTCTCCTCCTGTAGTGGCTTTTACCAGTTTTACATGGTCATCACCAGCAACCTGTTGTAGCGTGGGCAACATTTGTGCGGTGAGATCAAGGTCATTGTAGGTAATGGACGTGGTATTCTGAAAATCTACCGTAGCACTACCGCCATAGGTTTTGGCAAGTCCTTCTGCCATTTCGGTCATGCGCTTTATGATAAGTTCTCTCATATCAGGATCTAGCGTACGTACGGTACCCACCAGTTCTGCACTTTCAGGAATGATATTAAAGCGTACGCCGCCAGTGATTTTTCCTACCGTTATCACAGCAGCTTCTTTGGTCAATTCTGACTCCCGACTTATAATAGATTGAAAACCGTCTATGATTTTTGCCGCAATATAAATAGGATCCACACCGTCCCAAGGCGCTGAACCATGGGTCTGTTTTCCTTTAATATTCACGACAAAACGCTCAACCGCCGCCATGGTTCCGCCAGGTTTGTAGGCAATGGTACCTACGGGGGTAGCAGAATTGATATGAAGTCCAAAAATCGCATCTACATCAGGATTTTTGAGAACACCTTCTTTAATCATCAGCTTTGCACCACCTTCTTCCCCTGGAGGTGGCCCTTCTTCTGCTGGCTGAAAAACAAACTTTATGGTTCCGTTTATCTTATCCTTATGCATTGAAAGAATTTCGGCAGCGCCCATTAAGATGGCTACGTGCGTATCATGGCCACAGGCGTGCATCACACCGGTTTCAGAACCTAGAAACGTAGTGTTCACCTCGCTTTTGAACGGCAAGTCATTGCGTTCTGTTACCGGAAGGGCGTCTATATCTGCCCTTAGCGCAACGACTTTGCCAGGGTTGTCACCTTTTAAAACTCCAACGACACCAGTTTTAGCCACACCGGTCTCTACTTTAATACCCAAAGACTTGAGATGTTTTGCGATTTTTTCTGCGGTCTCTGTTTCGCGATTGCTTAGTTCTGGATGCTCATGAATATCCCTGCGCCATTCTATTACCTGGTCTTCAATAGCATCTGCATCTGCCATAAGTGTGGCATCTGGCGTTTGTGCCTGCGTTTGATGGACTAAAAAAAGTCCAAATAATGTGATTAATGTTCTTCTCATAAAAGTTGGTGTTAATAAAATTGATTTGTTTGTGTTTCGTCCGAGTAAAAAACAGGGAATTCAAGTTGGTAATCTATAACCTGAATTATTGAAAGCTGTTTATATTGATAGATCTTCAAGGTTTGTGGAGTGTAGACTAATAAATTTCCTTTTGCCGTAGCTAAAGAGGATAGGAATAGGAAGAACGCTAATCATAAACTGTATAATATAAAGTGTTAAAATAATGTTTTCTCAGGAAAAACAGGTGTAAAAGAGGAATTATCGGTACAATTATAATAAATAGTCTATAAAAACGGAATGTTAACCATACAATACTTAAGGTTTCATAAACTGAAATATAGAGATTAGGGTAAAGTTTTTCATTTTTAGTTTTTATATAATAAATACACCTATATTTGAACTTTTTTAGAAAGTTTTAAGATTAAATATTCCAGTAGGTTTAAGGACAACTGGATAAGACACCCCAAATGTTTACATACTTCGACAAGAAGATACAACAAGTTCAAAATAGGGAGCAAGTTTTGAGAAAGGATAAAAAGAAACCTTTTTTACAGCACATTCACTATTTTAGAGGTTTTGCAATCGTCAATATTGCGATGATTCACCTGCTTTTCCCTTATTTAGGAGAACATGTAGCGCTATTTGAAAAAGCCCGTATAATCGTGGAATTGATTTTTTCAGACAGTACTTTGTATTTTGTGCTTATTGCAGGCTTCTTATTTTCATATCTGGCCTATAAAATAAGGATTGAGGATTATTACAGAGTCAAGCTCAAGACTGTCATACTTCCCTATGTTATTATCACTTTTTTAGTTACTTTACTAAAAGAATGGCATTTACTAACTGGAGGCTTCTCCCTGTCCTTTTTTACAATTTTATTGAAAAATGTACTGCTGGGTACGGTTTTAACCCCTTTCTGGTATATTCCTTTTGTGGCGGTTGTATTTTTAATAAGTCCGTTTTTTCTAATGCTTTCAGATCAGACTTTTAAAAAGATTACGCTATTTGCGATCTTCCTTCCGTTACTGGGGACGCGTCCTTCCATAGTAATTAGTATTTGGCACTTTGTATATTACTTTCCCGTATATATGCTGGGCATGCTGGTTGCACGAAATTATACTGAAGTCCTTACTCTGATAAAATGCTATAAAATCTGGCTTCTGGTTGCTGTTTTCTTATCAAGTTTTATCCTTAGCTTTTCACTAAGATTACCAGATGACTCCTATTTTCTGCAACAAAATGTATATTATGGTCTTTTCTATATTCAGAAGCTGGGGATATCATTTTTACTATTGTATTACCTAAAACGGTTTGATAATAGGCGGATCAATTGGCTGGATTATCTTGCCGTATACAGCTTCTCTATTTACTTTCTACATACCATTATACAGTATCCCATACAGAAGATTATGTATTTAGCACCTTTGCGGCCTTATATTAACCATGCACCCGTACTGTATATCTTTTTCGTGGCCGTGGTCATATTGCTTCTTACCTTACTTATAAGTATGGCGCTCAATAAAGTTCTGGGCCGTTATTCGCGTATGATAATAGGTGCTTAACAATGGTTATATAACGAGACCGCGGTAGCGATTTCAGCGCATTTGAGGTTCTGTTTTTAGATCAGTTTTGGATTACGCGTGCTATTCTAATATTGCCAATTACGATTTTCAATCTGGTATTGTTTGCCAATTTATACGTATTCAGTGAAGATTAGTGGGTGAAAACGGTCATTTATTGTGGTAAAAAGTCATTTTATCCCTAGTATTTTTCCGTTTTAAAACGGAAATCTCACCTTAGATCCTTTGCTTGTTATAAAAGACAGAAACCTTCTTAAGGAGTGTAGATGTCTTTGAATTTCCTTAATTTCACGCTTCAAAGAAAAAGAGAAGTTTTGGAGCAATATTTAGAAGGATTAAATGAGGCGCAGCGTGCGCCAGTGCTACATAAGGAAGGCGCGCTGATGGTAATTGCAGGTGCAGGTTCTGGTAAAACGCGGGTACTCACCATGCGCATCGCCTATTTAATGAGTAAGGGTGTTGATGCTTTCAACATACTTTCACTCACCTTTACGAATAAGGCGGCCAAAGAAATGAAAAAGCGTATTGGTACCATTGTGGGCAGTACCGAAGCTAAAAATCTCTGGATGGGAACCTTTCACTCGGTATTTGCAAAAATACTGCGAATAGAAGGGCACCACCTTGGTTTTCCATCTAATTTTACTATTTACGATACGCAGGATTCCCAGCGTTTGATTGCTGCAATTATCAAAGAGATGGGACTTGATAAAGATGTCTATAAATACAAGCAGGTCTATTCCCGTATTTCTTCTTACAAAAATTCCCTGGTTACCGTAAAGGCCTATTTTCAAAATCAGGAACTTCAGGAGGCTGATGCGATGTCAAAAAAACCGCGTCTGGGTGAAATTTATAAAGAATATGTAGACCGCTGCTTTAAAGCCGGGGCGATGGACTTTGATGACCTTTTGCTGAGGACTAACGAACTTTTGGCCCGTTTTCCAGAAGTCCTGGCAAAATATCAGAAACGTTTTCAATACATTCTTGTTGATGAGTACCAGGATACCAACCATTCCCAATACCTAATTGTAAAGGCTTTAGCCGATAGGTTTCAGAATATTTGCGTGGTAGGTGATGATTCACAGAGTATTTATGCCTTCCGTGGGGCAAATATCAATAACATTCTCAACTTTCAGAAAGATTATGACGACGCAGAGGTGTACCGCCTGGAGCAAAATTACCGCTCTACGAAAAATATTGTCAACGCGGCAAACTCCGTAATCGATAAAAACCAGACCAAACTGGATAAGGTCGTATGGACGGCAAATGATGACGGACCCAAAATTGTGGTTCATCGTTCGCCCACTGATGGGGAAGAAGGGCGCTATGTGGCCAGCAGTATTTTTGAGACGCGGATGAACAACCAACTCAAAAACAGCGATTTTGCCATTTTGTACCGAACCAATGCACAATCCCGCTCCATGGAGGATGCACTGCGTAAACGTGAAATTCCTTACCGAATATTCGGCGGTCTTTCATTTTACCAGCGTAAGGAAATCAAGGATGTGCTTTCTTATTTGCGGCTCTTAGTAAATAATAAGGATGAAGAGGCGCTTAAACGGGTGATCAATTATCCCACGCGAGGTATTGGGAATACAACCATAGATCGGCTTGTGGTTGCTTCAAAACAGTACGATAAGTCCATTTTTGAAGTAATGGAGAATATAAAGCACCTGGAAATAAACATCAATAGCGGCACAAAAAACAAGCTTTACAACTTTGTGACCATGATCCAGAGTTTTAAAATCTTGAGTGAAAATGCCGATGCTTTTACGGTTGCCGAACAAGTGGCCCGAAAAACAGGATTGTTACAGGAATTAAAAAAGGATGGCACGCCAGAAGGTATTGCACGTATAGAGAACATTGAAGAACTCTTAAACGGGATTCGTGATTTTGTGGAAGGTCAGAAAGAAATTGTTGATGCGACCGGTTCCCTGGCCGAATTTCTGGAAGATGTCGCCCTTGCCACAGATATGGACAAAGAAGTGGAAGACGATGACCGCGTTTCACTCATGACCATCCACCTTGCAAAAGGGCTGGAATTCCCCTATGTCTTTATAGTAGGTCTTGAGGAGGATCTTTTTCCCAGTGGGATGAGTATGAACACGCGCAGCGAACTAGAAGAAGAGCGCCGCTTGTTCTACGTTGCCCTTACCCGGGCAGAAAAACAGGCATATCTTACCTATACCGAGTCACGTTACCGCTGGGGCAAGCTTATTGATGCAGAACCCAGTCGTTTTCTTCAGGAGATTGATGACGATTATCTTGATGTACAAACGCCAGATGATAATTACCGGTATAAACCACTTATAGATAGCGATATTTTTGGCGATGTTGATAAGAGTAAACTGCGCCAGAGCAAACCAAGCAACAGTGCACCACCACGTGCAGGTAAACCTACAGAGGAACAGCTGCGGCGTTTGAGAAAACTTAAACCACAAACCGATGCCGCACCCCGCGTAACTTCTGACCTGGGAAATGCGCTGGAAAAAGGAACTAAAGTAGAACATTCGCGCTTTGGTAGGGGAGAAGTTCTTGCCATGGAAGGCGCCGGACAGGATCAAAAGGCAGAAATTGAGTTCCAGAATGGCGGTATTAAAAAATTGCTGCTGCGCTTTGCAAAATTGAAAGTACTTGACTGATCTCATCATTATCCCAGACGGGATAATAAATGACCAAAGAATTATTTTTCAGAAAAAATGATCAAATATGAAATTTAATGACGTTTTGTAAGAATTCACCCCCAAAGAGCTTTAACACCATAAAAGTGTTTTAATGTCGTTCCACGATTTTTCTATTTAGGAGCACTCCTTTGGAAATCTGTCTAGTATGAGTAGTTATCCCCGTGAAACACCAAGTATTCAGGCTATTTTAGATGTTAATTTCATTCAGATTGATCTACCAACCTTAGTAATACTTTAGGTTTGTCTAACTTTTTTTTAAGAGTATAGGGGGTAATTTCGCTAACCTAATTCAAAAACAACAATTATGAAAAAAGGTTTTTTATTGATCGCAATGATCGTATTTGGCGCAACTGCGGCACAGGCTCAACAAGAATGGGGGTTTGGTGCAAAAGCAGGTATAAACTTCGCGAATATAAGTGGAAATGATTTTGGTGATGCAGATGGTAGGACTAGTTTTTACGCTGGTCTTGTTGGTGAACTTCCCATTGTAGATAACTTGTTCTCTATTCAACCTGAAGTAATGTATTCTGGTCAGGGCTTTACAATTGCACAGCGGGATCAGGATAATTTTTTAGATACTGATGACAATACGGAATATCAACTGGACTACATCAACGTTCCTGTTTTAGCAAAAATCTATCTTGTAGAAGGTTTGAGTGTACAGGCAGGACCTTCTTTTAACTTTAAAGTAAATGAAGAGATTGATTATGCACCCTTAGACGATGATGGTGATATCAACGTGGATGAAGCAAAAGGATTTGAAGTAGGCGGTGTTGTAGGTTTAGAATATAAGCTGTCTAGTGGTATTTTTATTCAGGGCCGTTACAACTATGGTTTTACAGACATTCTAGATCAGGGTGATGTTCACAATTCTGTATTTCAGGCAGGTTTAGGGTTTATGTTCTAATAAGAGCATAATTACATAAGAACTATTATTTAAAGAAAACGAGTGGCTTAGGCTGCTCGTTTTTTTGTTATGAGATTTCATTAGTTCCCGTCAAACGTATTCCTTTCAGAAATTGTAATGGAAAGAATAAACTTACATGGATCGAGATGGTTCGACGATTAAATAACACATCTCATATGTTAAAAATTATTAAAACCATGTTTTTTACCGACGTAATTTGTTTTTGGTAGGTTATGCGATTTTCGTTGACAAAAGGGCTTGTGATATGTTGTAGTTTTGTAGTCTAAAACGCATCAAACATCGATCAATAGCATGAAAAGACCGTTGTTATTTGTTTTTTAAACTAACACAAACCCCATCACCATACCCCAACTTATGAATAACTACCTCTACAAGATTTTACGAAAAACTAAAATACTTCCGCAGAAATTATTTGTGAAATTGCATTATAAGCATTTTACTGGAAAAGAGCTCAATCTTAAAGATCCCAGGGATTTTAATGAAAAGATACAATGGCTAAAAGTATATTTTAAACCAGCGATCTTAAACAAGCTTGTTGATAAATATGATGTAAGGGAATACGTCACCGAAAAAGCGGGAAAACAGTATTTGAATGAGGTCTATGGGGTTTATGAAACTGTAGAGGCTATTGATTTCGCTGCCTTACCAAAGCGGTTCGTTTTAAAGGCAACACATGGCTATAACATGAATATAGTCGTGAGGGATAAGTCAAAGTTAAATAAAGAATGGGCGAAAGAAACAGTTGCTATTTGGCTTAAAGTGAATCACTATAATGCTGGTATGGAGTGGGCCTATAAGGATATAAAACCACGTATTATAGCTGAGAATTTTCTTGAAGAAAAGGATAAGAGTACTATCAACGATTATAAATTCTTCTGTTTTGATGGCAATCCCATGTTCCTTACCGTTGATTTTGACCGTGGAAATAATCATTGTAAATTTTATTACGATACGGAGTGGAACAAGCTCCCATTTGCTAAAAAAGGATACAGCGAAGGTGAAAACGGAATGGATAAGCCCCCTAGGTTTGAAGAGATGGTTGAAATAGCAAAAAAACTATCTGCAGATTTTCCTTTTGTTCGCGTTGATCTTTACAATATTAATGGTGAGATCGTATTTGGTGAGATGACCTTTTATCCTGCAGATGGCAAAACGGAATTCGATCCTGAAAGTTATAACAGAACACTGGGCGATTATATCAAATTACCAAGAATACCAGCGGGCAAAAAAATGATTACCAGCCTATCCCAACATGTTCAGCCTTTAAGAAAGGCTTCAATATAGTACCCAGAATGCATTTGCTTATAGAGAAATGATAAATATCCTTATAATAGCACCTGTAATTGCTTAAAAGAAGTATTTATTTGGATAAATTCGATTAAAAAACCACCAATTTTGATATAAATTGGTGGTTTTTTACCTTTTAATAGATGTATTTTAATTTTTTTTGAGTCTCCTATCTAATCTGAAAGCCGGGCACTAAAACTTTTCATCCATTTTCCCTGTACTTTCAGTACTTGCTCAATCACATCACGTACACATCCTTTTCCTCCATTTTTATGGGATATATATGTTGCTACTTCCTTGATTTCTTTTACCGCATCTTGAGGACAGCAGGGCAGGCCCACTATCTTCATTACCGGATAATCAGGTATGTCATCACCCATATAAAGTACATTTTCTGGTTTTATATTATAAATATCAAAGTATTCATCCAGTTGTTCTATCTTTTCATGAGCCCCAAGGTAAATATCAGTAATGCCCAGTCCTTTTAAGCGTGCACGCACTCCCTCGTTTTTCCCTCCAGAAATTATGCACACATTATATCCCTGCTCTATGGCAGTTTTAAGCGCGTAACCGTCTTTAGTATTCATAGTGCGAAGCATCTCACCATTTGTATTGATCTGTATACCGGCATTTGTGAGAACGCCATCAACGTCAAAAATAAAAGTGGTGATCTGATTTAGGACTTCTTTATAATTTTTCTTTTCCATAAGTCGTTAAAATACTGTTGGTTATTGTTTTGTATAATTGTCGTAGTTGATCATTGTCAATAACAGCAAGCTGTTTTTTTATGGTTTCTTTATCATCACGACGCGCTGGTCCGGTCTGTGCTTCCATTGCTCCCATATCAAAGGCTTTACGGGTAGTTTCCATTACTAATGGTTTTAGGAGTTCAAAAGAAAGGTTGTTGTCTATACAATAGGATTCGGTAAGCGCTAGCAAATGATTGCCGAAATTATTGGCTAAAACAGCCGAAAAATGCAATTTTCCACGCATTTTTGAGTCCATTTGCTCAATTTTTTCACTAAAAGCGGAAGCTAATTTCTTTACTTCTTTTAGGTTTTTCGTCGTGTTTGCTTCTATACAAAAAGGGACTTCTTGCAAATCGATAAAACGCCCTTTTGTAAAAGTTTGCAAAGGATAGAGCACGCCATGATGACTTAATTCTTCAAAAATAGATATAGGCACACTGCCTGAAGTGTGTACCACAAGGGCAGAAGTATCTCTGAGTTTCTTTGCAACATCGGCAATGGCTGCATCGCTAACCGCGACGATTATGATATCTGTAGTTGCGAGCTGTTCTATATTGTTTGTATAAACCGGGATTTCTTCAAAATAAGGGGAAGGCTTATTTGCGCGTCCCACGAGTTGGCTTAGTTTATAGTTTGTACTTTTTGCAATGGCCTCTTTGAGATGCCATGCAATATTACCGCTGCCTATGATCGTTATTTTCTGCACGTTTCAAAAGTACATAAAGTAACTAAAACCATAGCTAAGGATTATAGCGGATAATGCGCTGGCAATTACTTGAGAAATGGCCTTTTCTTTTGTAATTTTGCAGCATAAAAAATTGCTTCCCTACACATGCAGAAACGTATAGCAGATTTCCTGTTTTCTACCCGATTAATGGCTATTTTATTTATTGTTTATTCCGTTGCAATGGCGACCGGTACGATATTAGACGCTGGCCAGGAAACTTCCCCCACGCCCTACACACGTCATTTTATTTACAATGCATGGTGGTTTGAACTCATACATATTCTGTTTATTGTCAATTTTGTGGGTAATATCTGGCGTTTTAAACTGTGGAAAAAAGAAAAATGGACCACACTTCTTTTTCACCTTTCGTTTATCCTCATCATATTTGGAGCTGCGTGGACGCGTTATATAGGTTTTGAAGGAGTAATGCCTATACGCGAAGGGGAAACAGAAAACACCTTTCTTACTGAAAAAACCTATCTCAATATATTTATAGATGGTGAGCGGGATGGCGTGCCGCAACGTCGCAAAATAGAAAAACGCCTGGATCTTTCCCCACGTCTGGATAATACTTTTACCTGGGAAACAGATTATAATGATGAGCCCATTACCATATCTTTTGAAAAGTTCATCGATGGTGCAGAAGAGGGGCTGGTAGAAAGTGAAAACGGTCTAAACCAATTGAAGATCGTAGAGGCTGGGGATGGTGAGCGCCACGAGCATTTGCTTGAAGAAGGAAAAGTGGCTAATATTCACAATCTTTTGTTCGCTTTCAATGAACCAACTGATGGTGCCGTGAACATTACTTTTGAGAATGGTGAATATAGTTTGAAATCTCCTTTTGAAGGGCAGACCACAGTAATGGCCACCCAGGAAAATTTTGCGGTGGTGAAAGATTCCTTGCAAGAATTGAAACTTCGTGCACTTTATCAGATAGGGGCCATGCAATTTGTATTTCCAGAGCCTGTTGTAAAAGGGAACACAGGAATAGTAGAAGCTTTTCCAAAACAAAAAAACCAACAGGATGCCCTGTTTGTGAATATCAAAACGAATAGTGGGCAAGAGAGCGTTGGACTGCTTGGGGCAAAGGGAACTAATAACGATATGAAGAAAATTGAAATTGGCGAACTTAGTTTTCATGTTTCCTATGGAAGCAAAGCTTTAGAACTTCCATTTTCGATTACCCTAAACGATTTTATAGCTGCAAAATACCCTGGTACCGAGAATGTTTTTTCTTCTTTTGAAAGTCAGGTTACCCTTAAAGAAGAAAACAAAGAAGATCTTAAGTATGATATTTATATGAACCACGTACTCGATTATGACGGTTATCGTTTTTTTCAATCTGGTTTTGATCCAGACGAGCAGGGCACCATACTGGCAGTAAACCATGATGTGGTGGGCACATGGATTACGTATGCGGGTTATTTTTTACTCTATCTGGGACTCATGCTTATCCTTTTTGATAAGGGTAGCCGCTTTGGCGATCTAAAAAGAAGGCTTGATAAAGTAAAAGCGAAAAAAGCATCCCTTCCGCTTATTGCGTTATTGCTTTTCTGCGGAAGTATTTTTGGTCAGGAAAAGGATTCTGTGGTTGTTGAAAATGGAAATGCGACCGTAGTAGAGACAGCGCAGGGACTTACGCAGGATATAGAACAGGGCGACCATGTGCCCAGCCATATGCAAAATACAGATGCGCAGGTAGATTCCATTTTGACCGCTAATGCAGTAAACGAAGAGTTTGCGTCAAAGTTTGGTAAACTCGTCGTGCAGGAAGAAAAAGGGCGAATGATGCCGGTAAATACCTTCGCCAGTAAACTTCTGCGGAAAATGAGCCGTAAGGATACTTATAACGGAATGAACGCAGATCAGGTTTTTCATTCTATGATAGAATCTCCCGTATTCTGGTACAATGTGAACTTTATTTACCTCAAACCGGCAAACGATAGTATTCGTAGTATTATAGGAGTTCCCAAAGATCGTGAATATGTCAAAGCAATAGATTTCTTCAACGATAAGGGCGAGTTTGTACTCGCTCCCTATCTACAAAGTGCCTATCAGGCAGAAACCAAAAATAATTTTGATAAGGATTTTATAGATATTTCAGAGCGGTTGGGATTACTGGACCGCGCGCTGAGCGGGAAGGTTTTGCGGATTTTTCCCATTCCTGATGATCCCAATAATAAGTGGGTCGCCCATCCTGAATTGGGAACGTCCAACTTTAAAGGAATAGATTCTGTATACACGCGTCAGATTCTTCCTTTGTACTTTAATGCTGTGCGGGAAGCAAAAGCTTCGGGTAATTATGCCAAGGCAGATCAATTTTTGAGCAGTATACGCAGTTTTCAGGAAAAATATGGCAGCGAGGTAATCCCTTCTGAAGATAAGATCGATGCAGAGGTCTACTATAACAAGCATGATATTTTTACCAAGCTGTACTGGCTGTACCTGTTAGCTTCTACCTTTCTATTTGTTTTTGTAATCGCACGCATCTTTAAAGAAAACAAGTTCCTGAAAAGCATGGTAGGCATAGGAGTGGTTTCCGTGGTTATTTTATTCTTGTTGCACACCGGTGGTTTGATCTGGCGCTGGTATCTTTCCGGTCATGCGCCGTGGAGTAATGCCTATGAATCGGTACTTTATGTAGGTTGGGCGACAATGTTTTTTGGCCTGGCTTTTGGCCGAAAAAGTACGTTAACTATCGCAAGTACTGCTTTTGTGGCTGGCTTTATACTTTGGGGAGCTAGCATGAACTGGATGAATCCCGAAATTGAAAATCTACAGCCCGTACTTGACAGTTACTGGCTTATGATTCACGTGGCAGTTATTGTGGCAAGTTATGGCCCTTTCACATTAGGGGCTATTTTAGGTCTTGTGAGCTTACTCCTAATATTGCTTACCAATAAGGAGAACTTGAAAAAAATGGATCTGAACATAAAAGAAATTACCATCATTACTGAAATGTCCCTTACTGTAGGGCTCGTGATGCTAACAATAGGTAACTTTTTAGGTGGTCAATGGGCCAATGAAAGTTGGGGACGTTACTGGGGTTGGGATCCTAAAGAAACCTGGGCGCTCATTAGTATAATGGTTTACGCGTTTGTAATACATATGCGTTTGGTTCCGGGATTGCGAAGCCGCTGGCTTTTTAACCTTATGGCCGTCTTGGCTTACGGCAGTATTCTGATGACTTATTTTGGGGTTAATTTTTGGCTTTCGGGACTTCACAGTTATGCAAGTGGGGACAATGTTTTAAATTTAAATCGAGCTCTGATTATATTTGGCTCGGTGATCGTATTTGCTCTACTTGCATATCCTAAATACAAGAAATTCTACAAAAAATAGGTTTAAAGCTGTTCATTTTTAGGGAGAATTCGCTGATTTAGGAGTTTAAGGACCATTTAAAAGTATTCTGATTCTATTACAAAATCTTTATTAATGGTTCATGAAATAAGAAAAATTGCTTCTTTTGAAATAACCTGATAGATTATTTTCTATATAAAAGAAACGCATATTAGATACTATCGATTTCATCCTCACTGGAGATGCCTATTTTAAAATAAAGAGATTTTATTCTCGCTTTAAGTTGGGCATTGGTGATGCCGTGCATACGCGCAATATGGTTTTCGTTAAGGCCAGAGGAAAGAAGTTGTAGTATTTTAACTTCCCTATCTGTAAGATCGTAGGTTTTTATAAGATTTTCAAGGTAAATATCTTTCATGTCATCCTCACGTTTATATTGGCTCAACATCTTGATTTCCTCTTTTCTTTTGTTTAGTTCGTTACGCATAAATAGCGTCTTCTTTTTAGACCTTTGCCATTCATTGAGCAATGCAAAACACATAATAAGTATCTCCATTAAAATACCAATTTTAATAACCGCCGGGCTAAGACCCAAAAGGGTCAGACCAAAGTTGTAAAGGACTAGAAATTCAAAAATGAAGTAAATATTCACAGCAAATATCCCAAGTACCCAATACATCTGCGCGTTTTTCTTACTAACGATAAAACTTGAGATCCATAAGCTCAATATGGAAAGAAAGATTAGCGTATCTGCAATTGCGTAATAAATGAAATCGCTCAATAGCCAGTACAAAAACATATTGAGCACCGCGCCTGTCGCAAAAATAAAGATCAGCATCTTACCTGTGAATGATTTTTCCTTTCGTAGATTTATAAAACTATAAGCAAAGTATCCGCCAAAGATGCCTATAAGAATATGTGTAGCAAGTTCAAGATTATAGTAAAAACTATCTTTCCAACCAAACAGGTACGGTATATTATCCCTAAATAAAAGTGCAATACCTATACATAAAAGCAATATGGCATAGGTCCAGAAATTATCATCCCCGGTGACCATAAATAATATGATCATAATAACACAGATGAAAATCAGCGCTCCATAAAAGAGCCCGTAACTGAACAAAATACTTTGTTGTCTTTTTTCAAAGTACGATCTTGTGTAAAACTTTACGGGTAGATAAGCCTCATTTTCTAGCTTGACCTTAATAAACAAGGGGAAAGTAGCATCGGTATTTATTTCAAAGCCGGGATATCTTGTATTTTCCAAAGGTTTCAATAAAGAACCTCTGGATGTATAACCCATCACACTTAAAATATGATGTCCTTCTAAGCTCAAAATTTCATCATCTATACTGGGGGTGTTCTCCACTTTGATCCAGTAATAACCATTTTTAAGTCCATAATTATCCTCATCGAGAGGATTAAATATGGCATTTTCAATATCAATATTGTAGTTGGAATTTTTTTCTACACGTATATATCTCAGTATTTCCTGAGATTGGATTGTGCTAAATGAAAGAAGTAAATGTAGAAGGCATAGATAACGCATGGATCCATCAAAATTTTAGTTTAGAGTATTGTAACCAAACTAGATATAAAATTTTATGGTTTTTTAATCTCACGTTAATTTAGTCAAAAGAGTTTAAAAATCTTGATCTGCAATAATATTATTGTATATTTTTATGCAATACATAAAAAACCCCTATAAATTGATTTATAAGGGTTTATAATTTTAAAACAGATTATTATCATTTACCGGTACCCACCATATCTTCCGGTCGAACCCACTCATCAAAATCTTCTGCTGTAACGTGACCAGAAGACACTGCCGCTTCTTTCAAAGTCGTGCCGTTTTCATGCGCCAGATTGGCAATTTCGGCTGCTTTATAATAGCCTATTTTAGTATTTAATGCAGTAACAAGCATCAGCGAATTATCTACAAGCGATTTTATACGCTCTTTATTAGGTTCTATACCGGCCGCACAATGCTCTTCAAAAGATGCACAGGCATCACCCAGCAATCTGGCAGATTCCAGGAAATTAGATGCCATTACAGGCTTGAACACATTAAGTTCAAAATGGCCCTGCATGCCTCCCACGGCGATGGCCATATCATTACCTATGATCTGGGCACATACCATTGTTAATGCTTCGCACTGAGTTGGGTTTACTTTGCCCGGCATAATGCTTGACCCCGGTTCATTTGCGGGAATGTTGAGTTCACCTATACCACTGCGTGGTCCTGACGCTAACATACGAATATCATGTGCGATCTTATTAAGGGATACCGCAAGCTGTTTTAGCGCACCGTGAGATTCAACAAGCGCATCATGTGCAGCTAATGCCTCAAATTTGTTATCGGCGGTTTTAAAAGGCAGTTCTGTGAATTTCGCTATAAACTCTGATACGCGTTTGGCGTAACCTTGCGGAGTATTCAGGCCGGTGCCTACCGCCGTACCGCCCAGGGCAAGTTCGGCCAAATGATCAAGCGTATGCTGAAGTGCTTTAATACCGTGATCCAACTGGGATACATAACCAGAAAATTCTTGTCCCAGGGTTAGGGGGGTAGCATCCATAAGGTGCGTTCTGCCTATTTTAACCACTTTACGGAAAGCTTCCGATTTTTGATTCAGCGTATTTCTAAGTTTGATCACACCGGGCAGGGTGGTCTCCATGATCATTTTGTATGCGGCAATATGCATTCCCGTGGGAAAAGTATCGTTAGAAGACTGTGATTTGTTCACATCATCATTAGGCTGAAGCGTTTTTTCTCCTTCGCCGATCGTTTTACCGGCAAGCTGGTGTGCGCGGTTTGCGATGACCTCATTAACGTTCATATTGCTCTGTGTACCAGAACCGGTCTGCCAGATTACCAGGGGAAATTGTTTGTCGTGATCACCGTTGAGAATTTCATCGCACACGGTAGCGATCATATCCCTTTTTTCTATGGGCAGCACACCAAGCTCGCAGTTCGTGTAAGCAGCGGCTTTTTTAAGATATGCGAAACCATAAATGATTTCAAGAGGCATGGATGCCTGTTTTCCTATTTTAAAATTATTGCGCGAACGCTCTGTTTGCGCTCCCCACAATTTATCTTTGGGCACCTGTACTTCGCCCATGGTATCTTTCTCTATACGGTATTTCATAATCAGATTTTTGGTCTTACAAAAATAGTGGTTTGTAGTTTTATTCGGGCTTTTAATGGGAGTTTTTGTATCCTTTTTGCAGATATTACAATCACCATTAAATTTCTAAAAAAGCGGTAAAATTTAATTTAAAGCTGTGTTTTTAGATTATTAAATTATAAATTTGTCCCATAAACTTTAGATAGTATGTTTGAATTTGATCAATACCTCGGTTTTCTTGCCTTTATTACCATTTTAAGCATTGGCTTTTGGTTAATGTTTTTCCTCGTAGGGATTATTCCTTATTGGATAGGTGGCGCACTTACCGAAGAGTTTAAGGAAAGAAGAAAAAAGAGTAAATTAAAGCAAGAATAAGTCTGACTAATTTTGATTTTAAAATATATAAAAACCATCTATGTAAGTAGATGGTTTTTTCTTTTAGGGCCAGTCTTGAATTAAGCTCTTGTTAGAATAGTTTCCGTTTCAACGGATTAATATTAAAATATAAAAGCCGTTCATCATATGAGATCAACGGCTTTTATATTTAAAATTTTACCCAAGGCTGACTAAACAAGTAGTTCAGTACATGTTAATTTTCTAAAAATTCTAAGGTCGGGAATAGTTGATTTTTCTAACCTTCAAAGTCTTCATCTCCATTATCCCTATCCCTGCGATCGTTTTGGTTTTTCTTTTGATTGAAACGGTAGATAAACGATAAATTTAATTGGCGCTGTCTCCACTGGAATTCGCTATCTCTGGTAAACAATTGATTTGTGGTTACCTGATTTCTCTTTCTGCCATTCAACAAATCGCTTACGTTAAGGGATATGGTGGCATTTTCGTTCCATACGTCTTTACTAAGAGCAAGATCAATGGAAAGAAGTCCGTCTGTATCTGTCTGCGCGTTTTGTGAGGCCCCTCTATAAAAAGCATTGGTCTGCCAGTCAATTGCAAACGGTAACGTCACTTTAGAGCTGAATCGTGCAAAATAGCTGGTATTTTTAGCCCCATAATCTACACCATTGAAAAATCCTTCCGTAGTAAACTGAAAGAAGTTGAAACTTCCGTTGAGACGTAGCCAGTCCGCAGGATTATATAACAATCCCAGTTCCCCACCGGTACGCTCATTACTGGATAAATTCACTGGTATGGTACGTATTACGGTAGTGCCCTGGCCTGTATTTCCCTGGCCCTGCAAATCAATAATTTCTTCTACACGCTCAAAGGCATCTGTTTCTTTTTGGTAATAAACAGATGAGGTAAGGGTTAATTTCTTCCAGCGCTTAAGGTAGCCTACGTCAAATGCATTTGAAAATGCAGGCTGCAGGTTGGGGTTTCCCTGAAAAACATTATTCCTGCTATCGCGATCTGGAAAGGGATTGATATACCACCCTCGAGGTCTGTTGATACGACGATTATAGCCTAGTGATATATTTTCCTGTTCAGCCAATTCAAAGATTACATTAACCGTGGGAAATAAACCTAAATAATTATTGTCAAAAGAGGTATTTATAGGAAAACCAAAAATATCCTGTAATTGATTTTCAGGGAGTTCAGAGGTGATTTCCCCTTTCAACTGGGTGTTTTCTAACCTCAATCCTGTTAGAATGGAAACAGGTCCCCACTTTGTTCCTAACTGCGTGTAAAATGCGTTTACATTTTCAGTATAATCAAAAATATTGGTCAAAGTATCATTTTGCCTATATATTTCTGTTCCCGGCATGCTCTCTTGATTCAAGCTGTAATCTGTCACCTCATTTTCAAAATTCCCACGGTAACCTGCTTCAAATTGAGAATCTTCGCCAAAGGGAAGTACATAATCTGCCTGAATTAAGTATTCGTTTTGCTTTTCAGTTGTTACGGCGCGCTCACCTATAATGCCTGGATTATCCTGTCCATTAAAGGTTATATCCTCATTTATAAAAGTATTTTGGGTTTCCTGATCATTTTCATATTGAAAATCAGCGGTCAGTTTGTGTCCTTCGTCATTAAAATTGTTACTGTAATTTAATGAGATCTGATAGCTATCGTCCTGCTCGCGTTCTTTTTCGGTTCTAATAGTTTCCAGGACACGATTATCGCCTATAAAACTTTGGGTTGCATTTGTGGTTTGATCAATATCATTCCCATTTCTGTAAAAGACGCTACCTATTAAGGAGGATTTTTCGGTCAGGTAATATTCCATACCAAAATTTGTATTAAATCCTCTGTTGATTCGGTCAATGTCGCGGTCTTCAATAATACGGTCATAGCGTGGTGTTATGGTGTCTGTATTGAAGTAGCGTGTGTCAAAAAAACCATTTCCCGGTGAGTCTGAATAACGGTAACCGGTCGTGGTAAAGAGATTGTATTTATCAGTACGGTAGTTCAAGTTGGCCGAAATACCTGCAAGGTCTGGATTTCCCACATTGGTATTGATTGATCCATTAAAGCCCAGGATCTTTTCTTTTCTTAAGATAATATTAAGGATACCCGCCGTTCCTTCGGCATCATATCGTGCAGAAGGTGAGGTTATCACTTCGACTCTTTCAATGGCATCTGCCGGAAGTTGCCTTAGCACATCAGTAGAACCAAAACCCGCAATTGCAGATGGCTTACCGTTTATAAGAATACGCACATTGTCATTTCCCCTAAGGCTAATCCCACCTTCAACATCCACAGAAACCGATGGGACATTGTTCAAAGCATCGCTGACGGTACCGCCAGCGGTCGTGAGGTCTTTGCCTATATTGTAGATTTTCTTATCCAGGCGAACATCTACCGTGGTAGTTTCGGCCACGACGGTGACCTCGTTTAAACTGTTTGTAGCGAACTTCAGGACAACTTTACCCAGATTTGTATCCTTGTCTACGGTGCGGTTATCAAAGGTTTGTGGTGTAAATGAGATATACTCCACCTTAATATCATACGTTCCTGCGGAAACTGAAATTTCAAAATTACCTGAAGGGTCAGTAATCCCTCCTGTCACATTGCTGGGGTCATCTGTACTGGTGATACTTACAGTGGCATATTCAAGCGGTGCCCCACTCTCATTATCCACAACTTTACCAGTTATAGCAAACTGGTCATCTAAATCTTGTGCATACGTAATGAAGGAACATGCCAACAATAATGTTAGCAGGAATTTAATTTTCATAGTTTTTTTTTTGGTTCTTAAAAGTTTAGACTCTCAAGATCCAGTAGGTTTAAAATAGAGCAGGGTTAAACTCCTGTTAAAACAGAATTTAATTTTCCTGGAGCAGCTTTCTAAATTGCTCTGGAGGTCTGCCCACAATCGCTTCATTGTTGTGTATCAGAATGGGGCGCTCTATAAGTTTAGGATCGTCAACCATGGCTTGTATGGTATCTTTTTCACTCAATTCTTTTCCCTTGTAGTTTTCTTTCCAGACTTTTTCATTGGTTCTGACCAAATCTATAGCGGGAATGCCCAACTTACCAATGATTGCCGATAATTGAATATACGATGGCGGATTATCAAGATATTTTATTATTTCAAATTCCTTTCCGGAAGCTTCTAAAATGGCAAGTCCTTCCCGGCTTTTTGCGCAACGTGGATTGTGATATATTTTTAACATGGATTTTTTTTTTTAATAATGCTCTTTGGCTTAGATAAAATAGACACGAAGGAAGGTGATTTATCCTGAAAACGAACAAAATTCATCATTTCTTAAAGTTCGTTGTCGTCTTCCTTCTGACCGGTCATCATAAGGTACGCTTTTAGAAAAGCGTCAATGTCTCCATCAAGAATGGCATCTGTATTCCCACTTTCTTCAGAGGTACGCACGTCTTTTACTAATTTGTAAGGATGCAGCACATAATTGCGTATCTGCGAACCCCATTCTATACTTTTCTTTTCAGATTCTATCTCATCACGCGCGGCCTGGCGTTTTTTTAATTCGATCTCGTACAATTGGGATTTCAACATCTGCATTGCTTTTTCCCTGTTTTCGAGTTGGGAGCGGGTTTCACTATTGTGTATGATGATCCCGGTAGGATGGTGGGTAAGTATCGCTTTTGTTTCTACTTTGTTTACATTTTGACCTCCGGCACCGCTGGAACGGGCAAAATCCCAATTGATATCTGCCGGGTTGATCTCGATCTGGATGCTATCATCAACTAAAGGATACACATAAACCGAAGCAAATGACGTATGACGTTTTGCATTGCTGTCAAAAGGGGATATGCGCACCAGGCGGTGTACCCCATTCTCACTTTTTAACCACCCAAAGGCATACTCCCCATCTATCTCAAGCGTGACCGTTTTAATACCCGCCACATCACCTTCCTGATAGTTTAGTTCTTTGATTTTATAGCCGTTTTTCTCGCTCCACATGAGGTACATGCGCATAAGCATCGAGGCCCAGTCACAACTTTCTGTACCACCGGCACCCGCTGTGATCTGTAAAACGGCACTCAGGTCATCTCCCTCTTCAGAAAGCATGTTCTTAAACTCCATTTTCTCAATTAGGTTGGCCGTTTTTTCATACTGCGTTTCCACATCCTCATCAGATGCATCTCCTTCCTTGTGAAACTCCAGCAGCACTTCCAGCTCTTCTGTCCAGGTTTTGGTTTTATTATAGTCCTCTACCCAGTTTTTCTTTCCGCGAATTTCGCGCATGATGAGTTCGGCTTTTTTAGGGTCGTCCCAAAAATGTGGATCAAAGGTCTTTTCTTCCTCATTTTGTATCTCAACACGTTTTTGCTCTATACCTAAATAATGTTTAAGTGATTCTATGCGCTGTTTAAGATCTTTAACCTGATCTGTAGTAACCATTAGTATATTTTTTAACCTTGAAAAATTCGTGAATGCTGATTTGAATGACGTTCCGTAAAATAAAAAACCTCAATCTAAATTAAGGCGAAGGTACCGTTTTTATAGCCTGTGAGGCAGTTTTTATGGCAAACTGATTGATATTTTTTACCCTCGGAAGGATTTAAATTACCGTAAAACAGAGATTATTGGTCAGGCAGGTCGTTTTTTTGGAATAAATCCCTGAATTCCATTTTTTGAACCATTGTGCCCATTTCCTGTTGCATACTGCCATCGCCATTTTGAACCTGGCGCATTCCTTCCTGATCAGCAATGACCTCAACCGTATAGGAAGTAGTATTGCCGCCGGCAGTATATACGACACCTTTGAGGGGTGGACAATCTGCATAATCCTTGCCATGCCCGACCTTAATGTGATTTTCTGCCGCAAGCAGGTTATTTGTAGGATCGAAACCCACCCAGCCAGCACCAGGCACAAAACTCTCTGCCCAGGCGTGCATTTGTGAATCCCCTAAATAGCCAATTCCCTGATGTAAATAACCTGAAACATAGCGTGTGGGCATACCGTTTTTACGCGCAAGGGCACAAAAGAGATGTGTAAAATCCTGACAAACGCCGTGTTTATGTTCTAAAATCTCGCTGAGATTGGTATTGATCTGCGTTACCTGCGGCTTGAAGGTAAATGTGTTGAAGATCCAGGCATTGAGCTTTTTAAGATTGTCAAATAAGGAAATGGAACTATCGAATTTAAAAGACAGTTCTGAATTTTTGGGAAGGGCGGTACTTTGTGTTTCTTTTAAAAAGCGTTCATGGTCGCTTCGGAATTCAAGGGAGCTAATTTCTTGAAAATCGATAGCAGGATCGCGATAATCAAGATTTCCGAAAGGATTTAGAATTTCTTTTGTAAGACGAAATTCTGCTTCAAATTCTATGCTCTGGAAAATTTTGTTGGGTGCGACCCTATACGTCTCAAATCCGTAACCATTTATTGAATTTTGTACCGGGATATCCAGCGAATTTTTAAATGAGGACTCCCCCAGGTTTTGAGAATCGTTCGTTTCGGGAACGATCAGAAACTGCCAGTATGCGCGCTGCACCGGCTTTTTATACTGGTTTATGGTTTTGTATTTTATGGTATATTCCAAAGGGAAAAGTGAGGTTAAACGTCAAACTTAGATACTGCTAAAATAGAGATTTCGCCTAAAAATTAGCTCTTGAACATTAGAAAACAGTCATTTTAGTCTAAAAACAGCCTATTTTATACCATTTTTAATAATTAAAGTACTCTTTTTCAATCTTTTGAGCCATTAGCCATAGACAATCTAAAATCTCCTCTATAAACTCAGAAACATCACCCTCAATCGTGTCAATGGATTTAAACCTGTACTCTGCCTGGGTTTTTCCTATAAGAAAGGCAGCAGAATCCTTTGCAGGGAATTTATCCTCGTTCAAGGTATTGATATGCTCCGCTACCTGATTGATACTGTTCATGACAGAACGTGGACACTGCGGATTGAGAATCAGAAATTCCAAAGTCGTAAAACTGGTAGGGGTCTGCCTGTAAAACCTACGGTTCATATCATAGGATTCTACACATTTTAGCAAAGTAGTCCATTCATAACTGTGCTTGAACTGGTCGCCATAACTGCCTTTCGCTTGTTTGGCATCCATATATTTGGCGTGGATAATCCGCACGATTTGCGTAGATCGCTCTATGTTGATGCCAAGCATGATAATGGCGTAGACCCGGTCATGAAGTAAAGTCCCACGGATTTTCCCGCGAAGGACGGCTGTAAATTCTGCTACGTTTACCGTAAAATCGTAAAGTCCCTTGTTTTTAAAATAAGCTGTATCGTAATTGAGGACGTAATGGTAAAATTTATTGATGGCTTCGTATAATTCGGTAGAGATGAGGTCTCTTGCGCTATTTGCGTTTTCTCGGGCAATTTTCACACAATTAATGATAGAATAGGCTTTTTCATCATTTAAAGCAATGTCAAAAAGCACGTCCTCTTCACTAAGTTCTACATTTTCGGCAACGGCATCATCTGCCATAAAAAGCATCGAACGCAAAACATGTTGGCGGGATTGGGAAAGTGCATTGGGGGCATCAAGGGATGAAAAATAATTCACGTTGAGGTAACGGGCCACATGTTCTGCACGTTCTATGTAACGACCCATCCAGAATAGGTTATTGGCAACTCTTGCTAGCATAAATTTAATGTTATCCCCTAGCCCCCGAAGGGCGAACTCTTACACGGGCGCAGAGTTTCTCGTAGGGAAAATGGATTAATAATATTTTTTTCTTTTGATCGAATGTTTGTTTGGGACCGTGCATTGCATAAGTCATCTCCCCCTTTGGGGTTAGGGGGATTTATTTTAGCACCCAGGTATCTTTAGAACCGCCTCCCTGGGATGAATTTACCACAAGGTTGCCCCGCTGAAGCGCGACACGGGTAAGACCGCCCTTGAGTACAAATTCTTTGTCCTTACCAAGTAATGTAAATGTACGCAGGTCTACGTGCCGGGGTTCAAAAGAATTAGTGTCTTCTATATATGTTGCATGAACGGAAAGCGCCATAATAGGCTGGGCGATATATTTTCTGGGGCTTGCCTGTATGGTGACTTTTACTTTCTCGATTTCTTCCTTGGTTAATTTATTTCCTATGGAAATACCATAACCACCGGCTTCATCAACCGGTTTAATAACGAGTTTGTCAATATTTTCCAGCACATATTTTAGTTCGTCAGGACGGCTGCAATGATAAGTATGCACATTGTTAAGAATAGGTTCCTCATCCAGATAATATTTTATGATCTCTGGCATATACGTATAGACAGCTTTGTCATCTGCGACGCCGGTCCCGGGGGCATTGACCAGGCAAACATTTCCTTTTTTATAAGCCGAAAACAAACCGGGAACCCCCAGTGCACTGTCGGGTTTGAACTCTAGCGGATCGAGAAATTGATCATCAATCCTTCTGTAAATGACATCTACCTTCTGTGGTCCTCTAATGGTTTTCATGTAAACGAAATCATGTTCTACAAACAAATCCCGTCCTTCAACCAGTTCTACGCCCATGGATTTCGCCAGGTACGAATGCTCATAATAAGCCGAATTGTAGACTCCCGGTGTGATCACAACACAATTAGGTTCATCAACACCATTGGGTTTTACCGTTTCCAGGATTTCCAGCAGGTTTTCACCATAATTAGTTACCGTATGCGCCTGATAATGATTAAAAACACCGAATAAAGCCCGTTTTAAAGCCGTTCTGTTACAAATGACATAACTCACACCAGAAGGACAACGTATATTATCTTCCAGAACGTAATAGTCACCATCAGCATGTTTTATGAGATCAGTTCCAGAAATATGATTGTAGATGCCACCTGGAGGGTCAACCCCATTCATCTGATCCAGAAAATTCGCCGATGAACTTATTAAATCAAGGGGCACTATACCTTGTTTGATGATTTTTTTGTCGTGGTACAAATCCCACAGGAAAAGATTGAGTGCTTTGCTGCGCTGCAAAACCCCGCGTTCTATGTGGTCCCATTCCTTGGAATCTATAATACGTGGAAAGAGGTCAAATGGAAATATCTTTTCCTTGATTTCCTGTTCGCCATAAACCTGAAACGTTATGCCCTGATTAAAAAAAGAAGATTTTGCCTTATCATTGAGATTGACAAAATCCTGTACGGAATGACCACTATACAGGTCAAATAAGGTCTTATATATTTCTTTTACTTTACCATCCTGATTAAAAATTTCATCATAAAACCGATGATCTTTTTGATAGGAAGAAAAAATGGGATATGGAGTGTCGGGCATAAAGTTGTTTTTAATAAAATAAGGGTTAAAATAGGAATTTTATGTCAATAATTTACTAAAATTGGTATTAAGGCTATTTTATTTTCATCTATTCTCTCTATATAGTGCAATTTTATTAAATATTTCAAATCCTGAAAAAACCTTTTTAAATCGAATATTTGACTAACTTTAAATCCTACTAATACCACATTTTATGACTCTAAGAATACTTTTAATCTTATCTTTTGTAATCCAAAGTTCATTTGCCCAATTTTTAAGTAAAAAGACTGATTTACAGACTGCAAATGGTTTTTTTACATTTCACTACGATGATTCTTCAGGTGAAATTTATATGGAAGTCGATGAGCTCGATACAGAATTTTTGTATGTGCATTCCCTTAAAAGTGGTATTGGTTCAAATGATCTGGGCCTGGACCGTGGGCAGCTGGGCGGGACTTCCATCGTGAAATTTATCAAGGCAGGAAATAAACTGCTCCTCATGGAACGCAACCAGGATTACCGGGCGATGACCGATAATAGCGCAGAGAAAAAATCGATTGCCGAAGCGTTTGGGAAATCGGTGCTTTACGGTTTTGAGATCAAAGAAACAAAAGGGAAAACCTACGTAATTGATCTCACTCCCTTTTTAATGGAAGATGCGCACCAAGTGACCGATAAGTTGAAAAAAGCAAAGGAAGGCACTTATAAGGTAGACGCCACTAAGAGCGCCATACTGATGGAAAACACAAAATCCTTCCCTAAAAACACCGAATTTGAGGCATTATTGACCTTAAAAGGGGATCCAGAGGGTAAAATGCTGCGCACTGTCGTTCCCACTCCCGGGCTCGTCACCATTGTACAGCACCACTCTTTTGTAGAACTTCCCGATGATGGTTATACGCCACGCGAATTCGATCCGCGTGCGGGACTTAATGCGGTCACTTTTATGGATTTTGCCTCTCCCATACAGGAATCCATTACCAAGCGTTTTATTCGTCGTCACCGCTTAGAAAAGAAAAATCCCGAAGCCGAGATCAGTGAACCGGTAGAACCTATAATCTATTATCTGGACCCCGGTACACCAGAACCGGTACGGTCAGCATTGCTGGAAGGGGTAAGCTGGTGGGATCAGGCCTTTGCCGCAGCGGGCTACAAAAATGCATTTCAGGTAAAAATGCTTCCGGAAGGTGCAGACCCTATGGATTTGCGATACAATGTGGTCCAGTGGGTACACCGCAGTACCCGCGGATGGAGTTATGGAGCAAGTGTGAGCGACCCAAGGACAGGCGAAATTTTAAAAGGTCACGTAAGTCTGGGGAGTTTGAGGATTAGGCAGGATTTTTTGATCGCACAGGCTTTGATGAACAAGCCTTTTGCAAAATCCAATGATAATTATGAACCTATGCTTGAAATGGCTTTGGCCCGCATTCGGCAGTTGGGCGCGCATGAAGTTGGCCATACCTTAGGGTTCTCCCATAATTTTGCGGCAAGTGTAAACGATCGTGCTTCGGTGATGGATTATCCCCATCCCACGTTGACGCTCAAAGGAAAAGAAGTGGACTTTAGCAACGCGTACGACACGGGAATAGGGGAGTGGGATAAAGTCACGGTAGCCTATGCCTACGGAAATGCGCCCGATGGAGATTCAGAAGAGAAATTCTTAGATAAAATCCTTACGGACGCCGAAGCTAAGGGATTACGATTTATAACGGACAGCGATGCGCGCGCCGCAGATGGTGCACATCCTGATGCACATCTTTGGGACAATGGCGCAAGCGCCAGTGAGGAACTTAAAAATGTGCTGAAACTTCGGCAACAGGCAATACAAAATTTCTCGATAGATAATATTAAGGATGGGGAGGCTTACAGCGTACTGGAAGACGTATTTGTCCCTCTGTATTTCTATCACCGGTACCAGACGGAGGCGGCCATAAAAGTCATAGGCGGTCAGGAATATAATTATGCCGTAAAAGGGGATCCTAATCTTGTTCCGGTCGCATTTATTGATACAAAAACTCAGGAAGACGCGCTAAAATCGGTCCTTTTGACCCTAAATGCGGAACATCTGGCGATTCCAAAGGATAAATTGGCGTTGTTTCCCCCACGTGCTTTTGGCTATGAGCGTACACGGGAAAGTTTTAAGGGTGACACCGGTGTTACCTTTGATGCGCTGGGCGCCGCGGCGACTGCGAGCGATATGACGTTAACTTTCCTGCTTAATCCCGAGCGTGCCAACCGTCTAGTTGAAAATCACGCTATAGATAACGATCAGTTGGGTTTAGATGGCCTTCTGGAAGCATTGGAAAATGCAACTTTGGGGAACAAGATAAAAGACGATTATAAGAAAGAGGTACAGCATACGATCAATCACAACGTGATCAAACATCTCAAGAACCTTTATGTAAGTAAGAAAGCGATTCCACAGGTTAAGGCAAAGATTTATTCAGAATTGACGAAAATTGCTGAAAATGCACGCGATGAAAATAGGTATGTAACTACAGATATAGAGCAGTTTTTAAAAGAACCTCAAAAATTTGAAGCGCTTCCATCACCTACAATTCCTGATGGTTCTCCCATAGGAAGTTATATGTGTCCAGTAAATTTATATGAATAGAGACCAACTCATAACAAGGCTGCCCTATGACGAACCTTTTTTGTTTGCTGACCATATAGAGGAAGTTTCAGAGGAGCATATCGTGGGTTCCTATACGTTTCCAGAGGATTCTTATTTTTATAAAGGTCATTTTGTAAACCATCCTGTAACACCCGGGGTTATACTTACTGAATGTATGGCACAAATTGGCCTGGTATGTCTGGGGATTTATTTGTTGGCCGAAAAAGGCCATGACCTTCAAAGCAACGCAAAAGTAGCCATGACTGAAAATCATGTGCTTTTTAAAAAACCGGTTTATCCGGGTGAAAAAGTGACCGTACATTCCCAAAAGCAATACTTTAGGATGCATAAATTAAAATGTAAAGTAAAAATGCTCAACAGTGCTGGAGAAGAGGTTTGCAGCGGTGTACTTTCCGGAATTTTAATTCCTGATGATGGGAACTAATCGTGTCGTGGTTACAGGTCTGGGTGTTTGTGCGCCTAACGCGGTGAGCGTCCCGGATTTTAAGGAAGCCATCGCTGACGGAAAAAGCGGGGTGCGTTTTTTTAGCGAATTACGCGATCTCAAATTCTCCTGTCAGATAGGGGCGATGCCACTTATTCCGCAGCGTAAAATTGACGATTATTTTACACCGCTACAATTACGAAATTTCAATAGCGCGGGCATTTTATACGGCGTCATTGCCGGTATGGATGCCTGGAAAGATGCCGGTTTGAAAACAGAGCATGAGATACCCGATTTTGATAGCGGAACTGTTTTCGGAATGGGCACGCTTGGTGTAGATAAATACAGGGAAAGTATTTATAAGGTTGATGATGGCAATGTGCGCCGCCTGGGCAGTACGAGCGTACAACAGACCATGAGCAGTGGGGTAAGTGCCTATCTGGGTGGTATGCTGGGTCTGGGGAATTTAGTGACTTCCAATTCTTCAGCCTGCGCTACAGGTACCGAAGCCATTTTAACTGCCTATGAGCGTATAAAATATGGAAAGGCCAAGCGAATGCTGGCCGGTAGCACCAGTGATGGTGGCCCTTATGTATGGTGCGGTTTTGATGCACTGCGTATTTTGCCATCCAAATATAATAAGGATCCAAAGGCAGCATCCCGACCCATGGATTCAAACGCCAGCGGATTTGTGCCTGGCTGTGGTGCGGGCGCGCTGGTTCTTGAAAGTCTGGATTCCGCTTTAGCGCGTAATGCTACGATCTATGCAGAAATCCTGGGTGGCCATAGCAATAGTGGAGGCCAGCGTCAGGGAGGGAGCATGACTGCACCAAATTCTGAGGCTGTTGTCAACTGTATTAAAGGAGCGGTGGCTGATGCTAAGATCGCTCCACAACAAATAGACGCCATTAACGGTCATCTTACAGCTACTACGATGGACGCGCAGGAGATAAAGAACTGGTCTTCCGCGCTTGGGTTAAAAGGAATGGATTTTCCTTATATCAATTCCCTAAAAGGAATGGTGGGCCATTGTCTTGCCGCCTCCGGTAGCATAGAATGTGTGGCTTCGGTGCTTCAGTTGAAAAATGATTTTCTGTTCCCTAATATAAACATAACAGAAGTTCATCCTGAGATTCTCGAGGAGGTAGATATATCTAAAATTCCGCTCAATAAAATAAATATTCCATTACAAACGCTTATTAAAGCAAGTTTTGGCTTTGGGGATGTAAACTGTTGCCTTATTTTTAGCATATATAAACCTAACTTATGATGACCCAAGATTCTTATGAGCGCCTTAAGAAAATAATACTACCATATCTTCCAGAAGATGTCTCCGTTGAGGACATTGAAGAGAATAGTCATTTAATAAACGACCTGAACATAAATTCGACGCATTTAGTGGATATTGTTCTGGACATTGAAGACGCTTTTGACATTACCATTGAGGACGACGAACTCGAAGATATGGATACCGTTGCAGGTTCCCTGGCCCTCATTTCCGAAAAAAGAGTATCGAAAGGTTAGCGCTTTTCTGTAAAATCTTTAAAAGATAAAATAATTTAACCAATCAAATTTATCTAGCAATACAATTGAAAATTTTTTAAAAGCTATACTGGCAATTCAAAGATTCAATTATTGAATTGATATTCATTATAGATAGATCGCGCTATAAAGTACTATTTTCTTTAGATTACAATGTATTTATTGACTTTTTAATAAGATCATGTTCAATACCATTTAATTAAAAAAAAATATACTATGAGACCGATTAACAATCCCGAAAATCTTGAGCAATGCCCATTTCGCGGTACACGCGTAGGCGGTGCCCTGGGTACTGCACCACAAATAGACGACTGGTGGCCTAACCGCCTTCAGGTGGAATTGCTTCATCAAGATCAACCTGCCGCAAATCCTATTAGTGATGAAGATTACAAGGCAGCGTTCAATAAAATTGATTTAGAAGAACTCAAGAGAGATATCAAAGAAATGCTTGTGGACTCTAAAAGCTGGTGGCCGGCAGATTATGGCAATTACGGCCCACAGATGATCCGTATGGCATGGCACTCCGCAGGGACGTATCGTATTGCAGATGGCCGCGGTGGCGCAGCACAGGCAATGCAGCGTTTTGCGCCAATTAATTCCTGGTGGGACAATGGGAACACAGATAAATCCCGTCGTTTATTATGGCCTATCAAGAAAAAATACGGAGCTTCCCTTTCCTGGGCAGATTTAATCATCCTTACCGGAAACTGCAGTCTTGAAATAATGAATTTTCCAACTTATGGTTTTGCCGGCGGCCGTCGTGATGCATGGGAGCCAGACCGCAGTACGTACTGGGGTCCAGAATTCTGGAATGGGAAACCTTTTAATGAATCCCAGGCGACCGGAGACCATAAAGGGCATCCCGGTGAAATGGTGAACGAAAACCTGCGTTGGGTAGGAGCGCCAAAAGATGAGTATCACGATCTTGAAAATCCAATGGCGGCTACACATCAGGCGCTAATTTATGTAAACCCCGAAGGACCGGGCGGAAATGGAGATCCTCAGGATTCGGCACGTAATATACGGGAATCCTTTAAACGTATGGCGATGAACGATGAGGAAACCGTGGCGCTTATTGCTGGTGGCCATGCCTTTGGGAAAAGTCATGGTATGGTTCCTGCCGAAAAAATAGGAGGCGCACCAGAAATATCCCCTTTACATGCACAGGGTTTCGGTTGGCATAATCCCGTAGGTAATGGTAACGGTACAGACACGATGACTAATGGTATCGAAGGCTCCTGGATCCCGAATCCTACACAGTGGGACAACGACTACCTTACCAATTTGCTTAAGTTTGAGTGGAAAAAAGTGGAAAGTCCTGCCGGTGCCCTACAATGGACTCCTATTGATGACAGCGCACCTAAAACACCAGATGCGCACGTGGAAGGCAAGATGAATGACCTGATGATGATGACTTCAGATATCGCCCTTAAAGTGGATCCCGCATATAATGAAGTCTGTCAGAAATTCCTCAATGATTTTGATTATTTTACTACGGCATTTTCAAAAGCCTGGTATAAGTTGACGCATCGTGATATGGGTCCAAAAGACCGTTATCTTGGGCCAGAAGTACCAGAAGAAGATTTCCTATGGCAAGACCCTGTACCAACAAGGGATCATGACCTTATTACTGATGCAGATATTGACGCGTTGAAACAGGAAATAGCTCAAAGTGAACTTTCCGTTTCTGCACTTGTTTCTGCTGCCTGGTCTGCCGCTGCCATTTACCGTCATTCAGATAAGCGCGGTGGTGCAAACGGTGCAAGGATAAGTCTTGAGCCACAGAACAATTGGGATCTCAATCGCCCGGAAGAACTTCGTAATGTGCTTCAAACGCTCAGGGATATCATGGGCAGGTTCAACGACAAGCAAACAGAAAACAAAAAAGTTTCACTTGCAGATCTAGTGGTTCTTGGTGGTTGTATGGCAGTGCAAAAAGCGGCAAAAGATGCTGGGATGGATATAAAAGTACCTTTCACACCGGGTCGTATGGATACCACGCTAGAACTTACAGATGTGGAAAGCTTTAACTGGCTCAAACCTGTTTCAGATGGTTTCAAGAATTATCATAATGATAGGGTGGGTTACCGCGTACCGCCAGAACGTATTTTCCTGGATCGGGCTCAATTATTGACCCTGAACGCGCCAGAATGGACGGTTCTTGTAGGTGGATTGCGGGTGCTTGATCAAAATTACGATCACTCCAGGCACGGCGTATTTACAGAACGTCCCGGTCAATTGACTAATGATTTCTTCAAGGTGCTCACCAGTATGGACTATGAGTGGGTTCCGCAGGGACAAGAAGAGCAACTTTTTAATGTGAACGATCGCGAAACCGGTGTTACAAAATATACCGCTACGCGCTGTGATTTAATCTTTGGCTCCAATGCACAATTGCGTAACCTTGCTGAGGTTTATGGCGCAGATGACGGGCAAGAGCGTTTTGTAAAAGACTTTGTCGCTGCATGGGACAAGGTGATGATGCTTGACCGTTATGACGTGAAAGACGAATAAATTTCTTGTAAAAGGAATACTTTAGGAAAATCCCAATTTCATTTTATGGAATTGGGATTTTTTATTGCTAAGCATTTCTATTCCCGGAGAAAATTTACTCATAAATAGTTAGTCTTTTGCGAAGGTGGGTTTTACTATTTGGGCGACTATTATAGGTTTAGGGCTAGCCTTAATTGTTGCGATCTTGGCAAAATGATACTACTTAATTTTTTCCTTTTTGCTCTTTCATTTTTTTTAAAATACTATTTAATTTCAATCAACTTATGGTTTTAATCAAATCCTTAAAAATTCAGGACGACGGTAGATCATGGTTGTTTTCGAATGATCAAAAGTAATTCCAGTTCTTGTAATAAGCTTAACATCGAAGTACATTGTTTCTATAACAATTGCTAAATGGTAATGTGATTGATGTCACGTTAATAGGTGTTAAAACATTTAAAATATGGACAAAAATGAGTATTTTCAGAGCTAAATACCCTGTTATTTATACGTTTTGGTAAATAATTTTTATTACTTGATTTAAACCTATTTTACTATGATAAAGAAAGAAACGCCTACGGCATACGAAATTCATCCCTTGATCAGCGGTCGCTGGAGTCCACGTGCTTTTGATCAAAAAGAGGTTAGTGAAGAGGCTATTAGAACCGTTCTGGAAGCAGGCCGATGGGCACCAAGTTCAAATAACCTGCAGCCATGGCGTATTATATATGGTGTTAAAGGCAGTGATACGTATGATAGGATAATGGATTGTCTGGTTGAATTTAATCAGTCGTGGGTTAAAAATGCGCCCGTGCTTATGCTGGGTTGTTATAAAAAAACCAATCCAAAAGGACAGGAAAATTTTCATGCATTGCATGACCTGGGTTTATTTTTTGGAATGGCAAGCATACAGGCGCATGATATGGGCATAGGAGTCCATCAGATGGCCGGTATCGATTTTGAAAAAGCAAAAAAAGATTTCGGTTTCCCGGAAGAATATCATGTTGCAACCGCGGTTTGCATGGGATATTATGGAGGCGACGCAAAAAGCCAACTTTCAGACGATCTTCATGAGCAGGAACATAATAAACGGAAACGTATGCCGCAAAATGCGTTCGTATTCAATGGAAATTTTAAAGAACAAAAACAGAAAGAGAATGAATAGGTTTAAACAAATTGTTAGTACAGCGGGTTTACTTCTCGCTTTTTTACTAGCGGGTAACCTTCATGCGCAGGTGCCCACCGTTACTCAGGATTCAATTATAAATAGCCTGACTCAAAACTATACTGAAAAACTGGTGCTTACAGGAAAGCAAGAAGTGATTTTCAAGGAAAAATTACAGACATTTTACCTTGAAAAAGAGCAACTTCGGCAGGAAATGAAAGGTGAGGATAAGTTGAGGGCGCTCTATGAACTTGGGAAACAGGAAAACGGCGAAATGCGCGATGTACTGACGCAGGAACAGTTCGATTTGTACTTGAGGACAAAACCGAGCCTCCAACCGCTTGAAGAACTGAGCATGAAAATCCAGAACTAGGATTTAGTCATAAATAAATAGGAAAACGGACTAAAAACACCAGATTATGGTGCTTTTTAGTCCGTTTTTTGTGTTTATAATTTTTCTTTGAGGTAGGGCGCGGTGTACGATTTTTTATTTTTCGCAACCTCTTCCGGCGTTCCCGAAGCGATAAGGTGACCGCCCTCCTCACCACCGTCAAGTCCCAGGTCTATGACATAATCTGCACATTTGATCAAATCAAGATTGTGTTCTACAACTAAAATGGAATGACCGTTTTTAATCAAGGCTTCAAAAGACGCCAGCAATTTCTTAATGTCATGAAAATGCAGGCCAGTCGTAGGTTCATCAAAGATGAAAAAGGTTTTATCGCTGGTTGTTCCCTTTACAAGAAACGAAGCTAATTTTATACGCTGTGCCTCCCCGCCAGAAAGCGTAGATGAACTCTGACCCAGCGTGACATAGCCTAAACCTACATCCTGTAAGGGTTTGAGTTTACGTACGATCTTATCTTCTTTGTTCTCTTCAAAAAAGGCCACCGCGTCATCAATGGTAAGGTTAAGGATGTCATCTATATTTTTCCCTTCAAACTGAACCTCAAGGACCTCCTTTTTAAAACGCTTGCCGTGACACGTTTCACATTCCAGGTGAACATCTGCCATAAATTGCATTTCAATGGTTACTTCGCCCTCGCCCTTGCAAGTTTCACAGCGGCCTCCATCTACGTTAAAGGAAAAATGTTTTGTCTTGAAGTTGCGTATTTTACTCAGTTTTTGTTTTGAATAAAGTGTTCTGATGTCATCGTAGGCCTTAATATAGGTCACGGGATTGGAACGTGAAGAACGTCCTATGGGATTCTGATCTACAAACTCAATGTTTTTAATATGGTCAAAACTTCCCGAAATACTACTGAATTGCCCCGCTTTTTCGCCGTGCCCACCTATTTCTTTGAGCATGGCGGGATAAAGAATTCTCTTTACCAATGTACTTTTTCCGCTACCGGAAACACCTGTAATGGCCACAAATACATTCAGTGGAATGTGAACGTCAATATTTTTGAGATTGTTCTCCCGGGCGCCTTTGATATCAACCCCTTTTTTTGAAGTCCGGCGTTTTTTCGGAATTTCAATTTCCATATCCCCATTTAGGTATTTTGCGGTAAGGGAGTCGCTTTTTAAAATACCATCATAATTTCCTACGGCTACCACATCGCCACCCAGGGTGCCCGCTTCAGGGCCTATGTCAATAATTTCATCTGCCGCTTTCATGATATCTTCATCATGTTCCACGACAATTACCGTATTGCCAAGGTCACGAAGGTCTTTTAATACGCCTATCAGGCGCTCAGTGTCCTTGGGATGCAAGCCTATACTGGGCTCATCCAGGATATACATGGAGCCTACCAGGCTGCTCCCTAGTGATGTCGCCAGGTTGATTCGCTGTGATTCCCCACCAGAAAGCGTGTTTGATTTCCTATTTAATGTAAGATAGCTCAGGCCTACTTTATTCAGGAATTCCAACCGACTATTGATTTCGGTAAGCAAACGTTTTGCGATCTGTGCATCGTGGTCATCAAGTTGAAGTTCCTTAAAGAAAACTGCGACTTTCTTAAGTGGAAGGTTGACCAGATCAGTAATGGGCGTATTGCCCACTTTTACATATTCGGCTTCTTTTCTTAGGCGTTTACCGTTACAGGTGCGGCATTTTGTTTTTCCACGATAGCGGGAAAGCATGACGCGATTCTGGATTTTGTAAGCTTTGGATTCCAGATGTTTAAAGAATTCATTCAATCCTTCAAAGTATTGATTGCCCTCCCAGACCAGATTTTTTTGATCTTCGGTCAGTTCAAAGAATGGCTTGTGAACGGGGAAATCAAACTTGTATGCGTTGTTTACAAGTTGGTCATTATAATAACTCATGCTATCACCACGCCAGGGAAAAACGGCGCGTTCATAAACGGAAAGTGCGGTATTGGGAATCACCAGTTCCTCATCTATCCCTATTACATCACCGTAACCCTCGCAGGTGGGACAGGCGCCATAAGGATTGTTAAAACTGAATAAATGAATGTTTGGCTCAAGAAATTGCATTCCGTCCAACTCAAAACTGTTGCTAAAAACGCGTTGTTTTCCTGTTTCAAGTTCTTCAATGATCGCTTCCCCTTTTCCTTCAAAAAAAGCGGTCTGTACGGCATCAGCCAGGCGGTTGTAAAAATCTTCGTCGTCTTTTGTGATAATCCGGTCTACGACAAGGTAAATTTTATCCTTTGCCTTAACCTTTTCGGCTTCCTCAATACGTACAACCTCATCGTTTACTTTGATCCTGGCATATCCCTGTTGCTGTAAAATATTGAGTTTATCGGCTATTTTTCGGCCTTTTTCAAGGATTATTGGGGCCAGGAGCAGTAATTTGGTACGGTCTTCCTTTCCTTTTACAAAATCAATCACATCTGTAACCGTATCTTTTTTGACCTGATCTCCAGAAATAGGGGAGAAGGTCTTACCTATACGTGCATAAAGCAGTTTCAGGTAATCGTAAATTTCAGTAGAAGTGCCTACGGTAGAACGCGGATTTGTGGAATTAACCTTTTGCTCAATGGCGATTGCCGGTGCAATCCCCTTGATCCAGTCCACTTTAGGTTTATCCAGCCTGCCCAGAAACTGCCTGGCATAAGAAGAAAGGCTTTCTACGTACCGCCGCTGGCCCTCCGCATACAGCGTATCAAAAGCAAGACTTGACTTTCCCGAGCCAGAAAGACCTGTGATCACCACCAACTTGTTGCGCGGTATGATCGCATTGATATTTTTAAGATTGTGGAGTTTTGCTCCTTTTATAATGATATTTTCTTTCGGCTTTGCCGAAGAAACGTCTATATGCATAGCAGATTTTTTACGTATGCAAAGATAGTTTATACCAGTAAATTGTAGCCTCTGAAATGCCCCAACGTCCTGTTAATGTTAAAATTGTCTCTGGCTCTTTTTTATTTGGAATGAAAGTTGTTATATTTGAACCGTTGTTAACGAAAACCTAATAGCCTATAGCATAGTATTACTTTTAAGCGTATTGAAAACCAAACCTGCCCCGGTTTGAGAACCCTAAAAAGCAATTCTATGAAAGATATGTTAACTTCTGACGCTACTTTAGTTAGCGATTATATTAAAGGCAATGAGGCTGCCCTTTCCACATTAATCTCCAGGCACCAGCAACGCATATACAGTTTTATCTATTCTAAGGTATATGATAAAGATATCACCGAAGATATTTTTCAGGATACCTTTATAAAAGTAATACGTACTTTAAAAAGGGGCGGTTATAATGAAGAAGGAAAGTTCCTGCCCTGGGTAATGCGTATTGCCCACAATTTAGTCATTGACCATTTCAGAAAAAATAAGAGAATGCCCAAGTTTGACAATTCGGGTGATTTTAATATTTTTTCCGTGCTCAGCGATAACGACCTCAATGCTGAAAAGCAAATTATCAAGGAGCAGGTAGAAACCGATGTGCGCCGTCTAATCGAAGAATTGCCAGATGATCAAAAGGATGTTCTGGTCATGCGTATTTATAAAGATATGAGCTTTAAGGAAATAGCGCTTAAAACAGATGTAAGCATCAATACCGCACTAGGCCGTATGCGCTACGCTTTAATCAATCTGCGTAAACTAATTGACAAACACAATATAATTTTAACAAATTAATACAAACTAAAAGCTTTTGAATTACGTTGTAGTTAAATAAATTTCTAAAAACGTAATTCATGGCCCACCTTTACTCGAAGAAAAAAATGCAATATGGGGAGGGAAGTAGCCCTAAAAAGGAAACGATTCAGTTTCTTTTAAACTACTCCAAAGCTTTAAGTGTTATTAATTATAATGGCGAGAAGTTCGAAGCACTTCTCAATTAATTGTCAAGCCCGTTGAAAAACGGGCTTTTTCTTTATAAAATGGGTAAAAAATGGGTTATTTCTGGTAATATTTCTTCAAAATGCTTTTTCTGCCCACCGTCGCTGTTATAATATCCTTATCGAGATCCCAGCCACGCGCCTGGCAGTATTGCCTACCATACCAGATAATTTGCAGGTGCAGGTCGTTCCAGATTTTTTCCGGGAAAAGACGTTTTGCATCTTTTTCGGTCTGAACCACATTCTTTCCATTGGTCAATCCCCATCGGTACAGGAGTCGGTGGATATGCGTATCCACGGGAAATGCCGGTATCCCGAAGGCTTGTGAAATAACCACACTTGCCGTTTTATGGCCTACCGCGGGAAGTTCTTCAAGCGATTGTAAATCTTGTGGTACCTCGCCATTGTGTTTATCAATAAGGATCTGGGAGAGTCCGTGAATACCTTTTGATTTCATAGGGGAAAGACCCACGGGCTTTATAATTTCCCTGATTTCTTCTACCGTGAGTTTAACCATATCATAAGGATTATCTGCCTTTTCAAAGAGTAGCGGTGTGATTTTATTCACGCGTACATCTGTACTTTGCGCACTCATAAGAACGGCAATTAGTAAAGTATAGGGATCTTGATGATCTAACGGAATGGGGATTTCTGGGTAAATACGGTTTAACGTATCTATAACGAAGCTTACCTTTTCGGCCTTGGTCATTTTCTTTATTTTAGAGGAAAACAAAAATAGTTAATATGAGCACATTAAAAGAAGGCGATAAAGTACCAGATTTTGAAGCAAAAGATCAAGATGGAAATACAATAAAACTAAGCGATTACAGCGGAAAAAAAGTGGTGGTATTTTTTTACCCCAAAGCATCTACACCAGGCTGTACGGCAGAGGCATGCAACTTACGCGATAATTATAAAGAACTTCAGGACGCTGGGTATTCCATTCTGGGCGTAAGCGCAGATTCTCAAAAACGGCAGACCAATTTCAGGGAAAAGTATGAATTTCCTTTTCCGCTTTTGGCAGATGAAGACAAGACGGTAATAGAAACCTTTGGCGTTTGGGGCCCTAAAAAATTTATGGGTAAGGAATATGAAGGTATCAACCGCACAACTTTTTTAATAGATGAAAAGGGAATAGTGGAGCGTGTGATCGATAAAGTAAAAACAAAAGATCATGCCGTTCAAATTCTGGAAAATGCCTGATAAATAGGTAATACGTTCAGTAAAACGGTCAAAAACATCTGGTTTTTGACCGTTTTTTTTAAACAATCATGACCAAAACCACTTTTTTCAACGAAAAGCCAATGTTAAGACCGGTAAAAATTGTTGCTTATTTATCAAAAAATCAGAATGTTATGTGCTTTAAATTGCTATTTAAAAGTGTGCGTAGGTAACGTCAAATTAACTCACATAATGTTGTATTGTTTATTTCTTAAAATACAGACAATATTCCCTTAAGCTCCTTTGGAAATTTCATAGATAGATTTGTGACCTAACAAACCAAACTTATCTAGTGATGAAAAAACTACAACAATTAATTTTCAACTGTTTTCTTTTATGTGCAGTTGGAAGTTTTTATACCAGCTGCGATGGCGAAGATGGTATTGATGGAATAAATGGCGCAGATGGTGCCAATGGGGCTGACGGCGCAGATGGAGAAAATGGTACAGACGGGGAAGATTTTACCCCTGAGCCGGGTATTTTTTCCAATAAGTCTAATATGGAGCCCCTCGTGGCCATGATGCCACAATTCAATTATGTTAAAGCCTATTCGCTCCTAAGTTCTTCAGATACTTTGAGCAATGATTTTAAACTCGTGGGAGCTCAGGATGGCGCCGGACTTTTAAAAGATCCTGATAGTGATGGCTATCTGTATATCGTAAATGCCGAAGATACTTATGCCGTATCCCGGATTAAACTTGACAAAGAAATGAAGCCAATTTCCGGTGAATGGCTGCTGAATTCAAGCGTGGCAGATTTTGCCCGCCAGTGTTCAGGTACGATGTGGGAAGCTGCCATTCACGGCGGTTCTAAAGACCTGTTCCTTTCTGCTTCAGAAAGTATCAGTTATGATGTAAAAGGGATAGATCCTTATGTTACAACGCCTACTCCGGGTGCAGATTTTGGTCTTGACGCGCTGGGGGAATTCTCCTGGGAAAATGCAGTTCCCCTGCCACAGGGAGCTTATGCTGGTAGAACGGTAATTGTGGGCGGCGATGATGACTCCAGTGGTTCAGAAGGTCAGGTAACACTTTATTATTCAGAAAATGGCGACGCAGACCTGGAGAATGGAAGTATTTACGCGCTAAAATTCAAACAGGTTTCCGGAGGTTTTACGGCACCTGATGACAATGGGAATGTAGAGCCCATCATTCTGGATGCTGAAGAAGGTACGATCTATAATGAGAGCAATCTTGACCGTGCGGTTTCTTACGATGTGGAGTTTGTTGAAATTCCCAATGGAAAAAATATGACCAAAAACGAAATGGAGGATGCTTGCGTTGCTGCCGGTATATCCGCTTTTATGCGTGTAGAAGATGTAGATTATCAAAAGGGGAGCGATGCAAATGCCAGAAACGTTTATTTTGCCGTTACCGGAAGAGGACCAGGTGCAGGTACCTATAATGATTGGGGTACGGTTTACAAACTGGAACTGGACGATGATTCTCCGCTTACAGGTAAATTGACACAAATCATCAGCGGTAACACTGATACGAACAATGCTGACGGAAACCTGGCTGTACTACAAAGCCCAGATAACATTTGTGTTACTGAGAACTTCGTTTACTTTCAGGAAGATCCCAACTCTTTTTCACGCAACCATGCAGCCTATATCTACCAGTCTGATTTAGACGGAAACAATTCGCGGGTTGTACTTGAACTGGTAATCCGTCAGGATCTTTCACCAGATGCTAGTGTAGGCTACAGCGGGGAATTTGGTGCGCTAACAGACGTCTCAGACAAAGTGGGCGTTCCCGGGACTTTTATGCTCAACCTGCAGCCACATTACTGGGAAGATGAAACATTTAAAGGTAGGGACGGTCACATAAACAGTACTTATGAAGATAATCAAGGCGGCCAGATCGTTTTGTTGCAAGGTCTTCCCCGTTAATAATTTTCAACCCTAAATTTTCAAATAACAAAGACCTCCACGCTGGAGGTCTTTGCCGTATCATAAGATTATGAAAAAAAACCTTTTATTTTGTCTTATTGCACTGCTATTGCTGGTGACCTGGCAGTCCTGCAAAAACCGATCTGCCGAGCAGGAAACGGCACAGTTAGTCCCTAATTGGGATTACGCGCAGGACTACTACCTGACCAATATTAAAAATACAGATCTTTACCTGGATTCTGTGAGTCGGGTGCCCATAGCAAGTGAGCAGGTAAAACACTATTTTAAAAAGGCCCGTATAGCCTTTAAGAAGGCAGAGCCGTATGCATCCTATCTCAATCCAGAGGTAGGTCATAGGGCAAACGGTCCCGCACTACCTGTTTTTACGGAAGATACAGAGCGGGTACTGGAACCCCTGGGACTTCAAAAAATAGAAGAAAGTCTGTACGAAGGCGGTGTGGACAGTCTTACCGTGAACCGGGAAATACAACTTACGCGCGGACTTATAAATGTATTGAGAAAAAATATCGAAAACCGAAAGCTTGATCCACAGCGTTTTTTTATTGCCACGCACCAGCAATTGCTTCGCATCTTAAGTTTTTCAATGGCAAATTTTGATACTCCTGTAAGCGGGGAAGGGCTGCGGGAGGCGTCTATTTCGCTTTTGGGACTTTTAGAGGTTTATGACCACAGCATAAAAGCGCTTGTTCAAAAAAACGATAAAGCACTGGATTCAACTTTTACGGCGCAAATACAACGGGCAACTGAATTTATTGGTAAGAATCCTGATTTTAAGAGTTTTGACCGGTTTTCCTTTATACGGGACTATCTAAATCCCATAACCAGAAGTTGGGTAGCCATAAGGGAGGTAAGCGATATCTGGGAACCAGTGGACAACCAACCTTTCAATTTTGACGCCCCCACGTTTTTTGAAAATAATTCGTTCAATGTCAATTATTTTACCCCGCCGGCAAACAGAAATCCTTCGGATGAGCAGATCGCCCTGGGAAAGCGCCTGTTTTTTGATCCACAATTATCTTCTAATGGCGCGATGGCCTGCGCAACATGCCATATTCCCGATAAGGCTTATGCTGATGGACTTGTGGCCAGTCTGGATAATACCGGTAAAAAGCTAATGCGTAATACGCCCACGCTGATCAATTCGGTATTTCAAAAAGGCTTTTTTTGGGATGGAAGATCAAATACGCTCCTGGATCAAATATCAGGTGTTTTCACAAATAAATTGGAGTTTAATGGATCTGTACACGAATTTTCAACCGCTCTAACGGAAGATTCCACGTATGTTTCGGCTTTTAACAAGGTATTTGGGCCTTCCAGCAAAAAAAACAGTGATGTGATCAAAGCCATTTCCTCATACATAGCAACGCTGAATTCCTTTGATTCAAAATTTGACCGAAACATGCGGGGGGAAGAAAATACCTTTACCGCTTCAGAAAAAAGAGGGTTCAACCTGTTTATGGGCGAAGCACTGTGCGCAACCTGTCATTTTATGCCATTGACCAGCGGCACGGTACCACCGTTTTACAAAGAAACAGAAAAAGAAGTTATAGGGGTACCGGCCACTGCGGCCAATAAATCCCTTGACACCGATGAAGGATTTTATTGGCGTTATGGTAATGAAATACACCGGGGCATGTTTAAAACGCCCAGTATCAGAAATGCGGGACTTACCGCTCCCTATATGCACAATGGCGTGTACGCTACGCTTGAAGAAGTTATTGATTTTTATAACAAAGGAGGCGGTGGTGGCCTGGGTTTTGATCTGCCGCAGCAGACTCTGCCTTTTGATAATCTAGACTTAAGTATCGCAGATCAGAAAGCACTGGTCGCATTTATAAAAACCCTGACCGCAACAGATATTTGATCTGAAATTTACCCGAAATAGATGCGAAAAAACCGGATTTCAATTAAGAAATCCGGTTTTTTTGCGTTTAAGAATCCAAAAATTGCCGAATTGTTAATATTTACCTAAAATAAAAGGATCAATTTCAATTTAGTTTTTTATTTTTAAAGGCTGAAATTTATAAAAGCAGTCTTTTCTGCTTTAACTTTTGATTTTTTAGGTTTTGCAATGCATTAGCCAGGCTCTTATAACGTATTGTTTAGGCCTTCTTTTAAAACATAGCAAGGGTTATCCTTGAAGGATGGATAAAAAGACCTCAGATTTTCAACATGAGCAAATATATATGGTGTAGGTAATGAAAATCAGCATGTTAGACTTTATAATTCAATTTAGATACTGTAAGTTCAGCCTTTTAGTATATATGCGTAAGAAAATAAATGTACCTTCCGCATCAGGATTTTAAATAATAGCCTTAAAACAGTATAACCGTTAATTGTGTTTCCATTGAACATATAAACTCAATAGGATCAATTTTTTTTCAAATTAATGTATGAATAACCCCCTGCACAGCGTGATTACCGGAACCGGGACCTATTTGCCATCAAAAAAAATCGTCAATACTGATTTCCTGAAACATGAGTTTTATGAAACTAATGGTAGAAAATTAGATAAGGATAATCAGGATGTGATCAATAAATTTTATGAGATCACAACCATTAAAGAACGCCGGTATGTTCAGGACGATCAGGTAACTTCAGATATCGCGTTTTTAGCTGCCCAAAAGGCCATTGCAGATGCGGCTATAGATCCTGAGGAACTTGACTATATAATTGTCGCCCATAACTTTGGCGATGTAAAGCACGGGAGCAACCGTACAGATATGGTACCTGCTCTTGCCTCCCGGGTAAAATTCAGTCTTAAAATAAAAAATCCAGAATGCATAAGCTATGATCTTCCCTTTGGTTGTCCAGGTTGGTTGCAGGCCATCATACAGGCAGATTATTTTATAAAATCTGGAGATGCCAAGAAAATTCTGGTTATAGGCGCAGAAACGATTTCGCGAGTGATAGACCCGCATGACAGGGATGGTATGATTTACGCGGATGGTGCGGGAGCGACCATTCTTGAAGCGAGTACAGAAGTTGACAAAGGCCTATTAGCCCACAAAACCCGTTCAGATACGTATAGATATTCCCAAATGCTCAAAATGGCGGGCTCTTACAACGCTCAGAATGAGAAGGCAGATGATCTTTATCTCAAAATGAACGGCAGGAAGCTATACCAATATGCACTGGAAACCGTACCAAAATCCATCAAGGCCTGTCTTGAAAAATGTGGGAAAGATATACGTTCGGTCAAGAAAATTCTTATCCATCAGGCCAATGGTAAAATGGACGATGCGATCCTGGAACGGTTGTATAGTTTATACGGTATAAATGATGTTCCCTACGAAGTTATGCCCATGATCATTTCATGGACTGGAAACTCTTCGGTGGCAACGATTCCCACGCTTTTAGATCTGATATTAAAGGGAGAACTTGAGGAGCATACTATTGAAAAGGGCGACCTTGTTGTTTTTGCCTCGGTGGGTGCAGGTATGAACATCAATGCGGCTGTTTATCAATTTTAGAAACTGTTCTGCATTTTTATTTTTTGCTTTCCTTAAAAGCAGATTTGGCTTGCGTTCTATTTGATCTTAAAACCCGAATCGCAAAATACTTAAGCTTTGCTGCATTCTATTATATACTGCGCCTGGTCTTCGCAGGTAGTGAAGAAGAGATAATTGTCCCCACCCTGATTGATCTTGAAGCGCTTACGTAGTTGGGCAACACTTTCCTTAAAATTTCGCGTGGTAATATTTGCCTTCTTTCCTTTGAAAAAACTTGCCGCTTTTTTTGAGTAGGGAATAGTATTATTGACAACAAAACGCCTACCCGGAAATTCTATTAAGGCATCAGAGGTATACAGATGCGTATTAGTATGTAGTTTGTCCACTTTGTAAAAAGCGCTGATCCAGTTGAACAGGCCACTTTTCATAAGTGCTGCATTGGGTTCATAAAGATAACGCTGCGGTGGGGCAAATGTGGGTTCACTACGTAGCGCTTCATAATAATCTGCAGTGGTAGAAATAGCTGTATCTGGTGTAATATTTACCGTAAAAAGGGTGATTTTTGAAGGTAAATTGTCATTTTTTAAGATCCATAAAATCTCTTTTACTTCATTTTTTACCGCTACAATGTGTATTTCAGATACTGCCTTTAATTCGTCAAGACCCGCTTTTATGTCTAATAACGGACTTGTTTTTACCATTATTTTTTCTGCCTTGCTCAGTAAAAAATCAATATGCTCCGGCACATTCGGTTCGCAGTCTTTCAATAAAAAGACTTTAGAATTAGCATTGTCCCTACGAGAAGGATCCAGGTATATGGCGTCATAAAAAGAGGTCTGCTTTTTTAAAAAATCAATTCCATTTTGTGTGTTTAGCGAAATTGAACCGGCATCTAGCTTTTGGAAATTGTGCGCAGCAATAAAAGCCAGCTCTTCATTGATCTCACAGTAATCCACATGCTTCATTTTCTTCGAGAAAAAGTAGGAATCCACACCTAAACCGCCCGTGAGGTCGACAAGCGTATTTCCGTCTAACAATGAAGCTTTGTAAGCAGCTGCACGTTCGCTGGAGGTCTGTTCCAGATTGACTTTCTTTGGAAAAAATATCCCAGCTGTTCCGTGCCAGGAAGGCAATTTCTCTTTGGTTTTTTGAAGACCCTCTAGTTGTTGGGCGAGTTCTTGGATATTGATATCCTCAAAGGGACTTCCGGATAGGATAAAGCGGGAGAGATCTGTCTGTTCATTAGCGATCAGATAATCCTGAACTTCAGGCAAAAGTAGGTGTAAATTCAAAGGTTTTAGAGGTTTTCGGTTAACTTTTGAACAATTTTATATTCCGAAAGAAATTCTTTTGCAACAACTTTTATCGCCGTGTAAACGGGAATGGCCACAACCATGCCCACAATGCCAAAAAGCAATCCTGAAATAATAATAATAAGAAAAATTTCAAGCGGATGGGATTTTACACTGTTCCCAAAAATGAGCGGCTGATTTACAAAGTTGTCAATGAGCTGTACAATACAATAACCTACAAAAACGTATATGAGCTTGGGAAGGATAACCGACTCAAAGTCTGCCGTAAAATATCCCGAAACTACCAGTACAAGCATGACCATACCACCAATGAGTGGCCCTATATAAGGTACGACATTCAGCAGGGCGCAGAAAAGTGCGATGGCCATTGCATTCGGTATTTTAAAGCTCAACAAGATTATGGAATACAGTATAAATATAATGAGCAGTTGTAAAAATAGGCCTATAAAATAACGGGAGAGGAGGTGCTTTGTTTTATGAAAAACATGGCGAAACTTATTTTCATCACCACGGTTAGAAAGCACAAGGAAACTATTGAGCAACAACTCACTATCCTTCAAAAAGAAGAAGGATATAAATATGATCGAAAACAAACCAATAAGCATGGAACTAAGATTGCTTATCAAGCTATTTAAAAACAACGGAATGACGGAAACATCAAAGTTCTGTAAGAAAGCAGATTCGCGCAAACTTTGTATCAATGTGACCTGATCTACGCCCACAGATTGACTCAATTCTACATTGAGGCGATTAATATGATGCTTGACCTCATCAAAATTTATTTTGCTGATATGCTCGCTCTGATCTATCATGATAGGAACAAAAAGAGCAAGAATACCCACAATAAAAGCGATGACGATACATATGGTACAAACTGCCGCAAGCGAGGGGCTAAATTTGAACCTGTCTTTTAAAAATTTTGTGATAGGCCTTCCTATAAGCGAGATAACCATGGCAATCACAACAAATGCGATCACTGATTGAACTTCATAAATGAAAAGTAATAATAAGAGAATGGCAACAAGGATGCCCACAGCGCGTAATATGCCGTTAGCGATTATCTTTGACTTGATTTTCATGGGGGAGGGGTTTTGTTATTTCATAAAGTGCAATCGCGGCGGCGTGACCCACGTTCATACTGCTATTTTTACCAAACATTGTAATATGTAAAGTCTCGTCAAGGAGAAGTAAAACCTGGTTATCTATTCCATTTCTTTCACTGCCCAGAACCAGTACGGTATTTTTATTTTGTGTATTAGAATGTTGAATGGGTATACTGGTTGAGGTAATTTCAAGGCCTACCAGTTTATACTTATCCTTTTTAAGCCGAAGCAGGAGATTATTTATATTTTGATCATGTAGAATTTCTACGTTATTTTCAGCGGATCTCGAATTTCTTTTAAGTCTGTTGCTGTTTAAATTAATGGTATTTCCACAAAAAATCAACTGATGGACCCCAAAGGCATCGCAAAGCCGGATAATGGCCCCTGCATTTGCAGGACTTGTAACACGGTCGCATACCACGATTATAGAAGTAGCAGTCTTCTGTAGAACCATATCTTCATGCCTAAGCTGCCTGTATATCAATTCTCAAAAACGTATTTAATAATATTTGCACCCATTTTTAAAGCCTTTAATCGCACATCTTCTGGATCGTTGTGTACTTCTTGATTTTCCCAGCCATCCCCCAGATCGGCCTCGGTCGTATACAGCAAGACCAACCTTCCTTCTTCATAAATCCCTAACGCCAGTGGGGGTTTGCCATCATGTTCATGAATTTTTGGTAACCCATCAGGTAGCGTAAAGGCGGTATTAAAAAGTGCATGATCAGCAGGCAGTTCTTGAAGTTCTGCGTTGGGGAATAATTTTTTTAACTCTGGCCGAATGTATTGATCCATTCCGTAATTATCATCAATATATAAAAAACCACCACTAATCAGGTAATTCCGCAGATTTATCACCGCATCATCAGAAAAAAATACATTTCCGTGGCCGGTCATATGCACAAAAGGATATTGCAGGATACCAGGATCTGTACTTTTGACCGTAGGTGGTTTTGTAGCTAATTTTGTCCCGATATTTTTATTACAAAAACCGATTAGATTGGGTAGGGAGGTGGGATTGGCATACCAGTCGCCCCCGCCTTCATATTGAAGCAACGCAATTTCCTGAGCATTAGAACAAGTAAGGCTCAAAAACAACGAAAAACATACTATATACTTAAGAGTCAATTGCAAAAGTGAAGCTTAATGGAATAATGAATACAACGAAAGTAAAGATTTTATTGAGAAGATGGTATTTTTTGAAATAATACTTACAATTAGTAGTGGTTTATAAAGAGAATTTGAGACGGCTCATTCAATTCATTCTTGAAGTATGGGGTATTATATTGCCTTTATTTTTCATAAAAGCTACTTCTAAGGTTATATTCAATATTTTTAAGTATAGTCATCTCCAATTAAAGTGCAAAATCGGATCTAAAATTTAAATAGTTGATTCCGTGTATTTTATAAATAGTTGAGATAAAATAATTCTTATGAGAATTATTTAAGATAATCGGTATTTAATTGACGATTATGTGTAATTGCGTAATAATCATTGTAATATAATTAACTATAAACCAAAAACTTAAGCAATAGTAGTATCGTAAATGTTATAAGTAACCAAAAATAACAATTATGAAACAACGAACTACTTTAAGCAATTTTATCTACTGCTGTTTAACCTGTATCGCCTTTACGGTCGTAAGTCATGCACAGGTAGTGACCAGCGGGGCAGATGATGGCTCTGACGGGACACTGCGTGTTGAAATCAACGATACTCCCTCCGGCGGAACCATTACATTCTCAGTCAGTTCCATTGACCTGAATAGTGAGATCAGTATTGATAAAGATCTTACAATTACAGGAGATGTAACCATTGATGCAGGTTCAAATTCGAGAATCTTTACTATTTCTTCGGGAACCACTTCACTTAAGGATATAACACTTACCAATGGTATGGCAGACAATGGCGGTGCAGTTATGGTAGCAGGTTCAGAGCTTATGCTCGATAATGTTACCATTTCAAACAGTATTGCAAATGGAGCATCAGGTTCTGGTGGGGCTATTCTAGTAAGGGAGGGCGCTAAATTGACCGCTTTAAACTCCTCCTTTCAAAATAACCGAGCAAATCGTGCCGGGGGCGCAATAGAAGGTGATTATGGCGATCTTCTGGGTATTTCCCTTACAGACACAGATTTTACCGGTAATAACGCCGGTGTTGCTCCCGCAACGGCTGCTCCTGGAAATGGTGGTGCAATTCATATTACCGGGGCTGGTAATATCACTATCAGTGGTGGTGTATACAAAGACAATATCGCCTCTTCTGAAGGCGGTGCGCTGTGGAATGGTACTGGTATCATGAATATTGCAGATGTTCAAATTTTGAGCAATATCGCCTCAGGTAACGATGCAGATCATGGTGGTGGTGGTGTATATAATAATGGCGGCACCTTAAATATATCAGAAGATACAGAGTTCGCCGGTAATATTGCCAACGGAATTTCCGGTTCTGGAGGTGCTTTATTAAGTACGGCAGGTGCCGTTTCCCTTACTAACGTTAGGGCTGTAGGTAATGTGGCCAATCGTGCCGGTGGTGCGGTCGAAATTGTTGAAGGTAGTCTTGACATGATTATGTGTAAATTCACAAATAACCGTTTTGATACCAATAATGCAGCGCCAGGTAATGGTGGCGCACTCCATGTGAGTGGTGCAGCTACGATAAACATTCTAGGTGGTATATATAGTGGAAACAGGGCTGCACGCGATGGTGGAGCATTCTGGAATCAAGCCGGTGCGACAATGAATTTAAAGGACAGTGTTATAGTAAACCAAAGCACTGCTTCGGGGAATATGGCCAACAATGGCGGTGGCGGACTCTATAATAATGGTGGTGTGGTAACTATGGAAAACGGTATTCAGTTGTTTTTTAACCATGCAAGCGGAAGCTCAGGTTCTGGTGGGGGTATCTTAAGTAATGGCGGAACAATTACTATGGAAAACACCCATATTGCAGAAAACGATGCCAACCGTGCCGGTGCCGGAATCGAGATGATTGATGGTACATTAAATGTGATCACATCTTCTATACGTAAAAATTTCTTCGACAAAGCTGCACCTGGTAATGGAGCAGGTGTTCACATAACCGGTAGTACTGGAGTGAATTTTGAAGGTGGTAACGTCTGGGGAAATATCGCTACAAACGAAGGCGGCGGTCTTTGGAACGGAAGCGGGACCATGACCATAAATGGAACCGAATTTTACGATAATATCGCTCAGGGAAGTACCGTGGCCGATCCTTTGGAAATAAAAGGTGGAGGAGCAATTTTTGCAAACGATAACGGTATATTGGTAATAAACGGAGATACAAATTTTCATGATAATTATGCCACAGGAAATGGTGGATCTGGTGGTGGTGTCCTTATGGCGGTAAATACGAGCCTTACCATTAAGGGTACTGAAGGTAATCCGGTAGTATTTACAAATAACGCAGCAAACCGTGCTGGTGGAGCCATTGAGGACTGGTCTTTGGATACTTCAATAACCAAAATCGATTTTACAGACTTTACCGGTAACAGTGCGGGAGTTTCCATAGATGGTTTTTCAGCTACTGCAGCTCCGGGTAATGGAGGTGCAATTCACATTACTGGAAACGGAAGCATAGAAACCAACAATACTAGCGCTAACGGTAATTTTGCTGCCGCCGAAGGTGGTGCTTACTGGAATAGTACCGGGACAATGACTGTTTATACCAGTATGTTTAGTAACAACATCGCGAGTGGTGATGATTCAACTAACGGTGGTGGTGCTTTATTTAACAATGGAGGCACACTCAACGTCTGGTACTCTGATATTATGAACAATAAAGCTGATGGTGCTTCTGGTTCTGGTGGTGGTATTCAAAATGTAGCAGGAGGTAATTTAACAGTCAATTCAACTACAATCTCTGGTAACGAAGCTATGCGCGCCGGTGGTGGTATAGAGGATAATTCTTCAGAAAATATAGGTACCGTAAGGCTTATGGAAGTTACCCTTGATGATAACAGTACAGCGTCTGCTCCAGGCAATGGTGGCGCATTACATATCACTGGCCCTGGTAATTCCTGGATCGAAGGGACAACAGTTAGCAATAATTACGCTTCAAATCAAGGAGGTGGTCTATGGAATGGCGCAGGAACTATGGATATTAGAAGAAGCACTATTTCTGGAAATAATACGGATGGTACTGGTGGTGGAATTTATAATCTTGCCGGATCCCTTTTTGCAAATGTTGTGACCATAGCATTTAATGATGCTGGGGGTATAGGTGGTGGAATTGATACTCCGGAAGGAAGTACAAGTACTCTTAGAAATACAATTGTTGCTATGAATAGCGCTTCTTCTGGAATGGATGTAGCTAACACGGGTACTTATGTTTCCAGTGATTACAATTTAATCGGTCAGGATGATACAGATATTTTTCCTGCAAAGTCCAATGATCTGGTTGGTACTGCAGAAAGTCCTGTTGATCCTATGTTAGAAGCACTAGCTGATAATGGTGGACCTACGATGACGCATGCCCTTAATCAAGGTTCTGCAGCATATAATGCTGGTAATCCTAATGATTCTGATCTTGATCAGCGCGGTGAGGCGGTATTTGGAGGGAGAAGGGATATAGGTGCTTTTGAGGCACAAATGACCTTAGGTGTTGATGACGTAATTGCAGCTTCACTAAGTAAAAGTGTTCTTTACCCAAATCCATCAAGAGGAGGAACGGTTCAACTGAATATTCCTGCAACAGTTACTTCTAAAGTGAATATTTCGATTATAGAAATAGGATCTGGTAAAACAGTCCTTTCACAAGAGGGAGTATCTGGAATCAATGAATTGAATGTAAATTCCCTAACTACGGGAACATACATAGTTCGTTTAGTAACCGGCAACACCGTAGAATCATTGAAAATGGTTTTGGGCAGATAGTCCTTAAAATATAAATTAGAAAAAGCCCCATTTATCGCGAGATAAATGGGGCTTTTTAGTTTTCATTAATAAATTCCATTTCTTAAAAGCATCATTTTAAAATTTCAGATTTAAAAATTAATTAGCGACTCTCAAAAAAAGTCAACCGTTGAAATTAACTAAGCGAATATTAAAAAACTGAAGGTTATCCAACTAATTTTTTATTAGTTAAAAAATTAAAAATCCTTGTAGGACAATATATGTCGTTGTAAAGCTATATTTTTAAAATTATTATAATATTACTGTTAATTTGAAATGGGAAAGTTATTCTGTTTGATCAATTTATTCTTTACTTTAAACATGTTAAAATAATCATTTATGATACGCAGATTGAGTTTCCTATTTTTTACGTTATTCCTAATTTCAGCGTGTACTAACGATGATGATAACCCGGACACAGAAGAAAATAGCACCAGCTTAACAATTAGAATTATAGATGGTGATAAAGACCCTGTACCTAATATAGAGATCTATACTGAACCTAAAACGCAAACCCTAAGAACCAACTCAAAAGGTATTGTGCGGTTTGTTAACATTAGTCCAGGTACTTATACTGTTTTTATGAATGTATCTGATTATTATAGTTTTGAGGTGGAGGTTGAAGTTAGATTAGATGAAGATAACTTTTTGGAATTTAGTACATTAGATATTGATCCCGTAGAAGAGAGCCCGCTTGATTTTGGGGAGTTTTTGAGTAATGTTTACGCAAACCTTCAGGAGATATATAAGCCGCATTATTTTGTAAATACATGGGGGGATATAGGTGCAGATATGATCTATGTAAATCCGAACGCGGCTGATCCTATGATGGATAGATATTCTTTTGACTCTAATAATTCCATAATAAGTCTTATTTGGGATGAACATTATAACCAGATCAACGATATCAATTATGGTTTAAATAAATTGTATGAAACTCGAGCAGAGAAACCGGAATCCCAACTGGAAGTTTTTGAATCAGAATTACGCTTTTTACGCGCTCTTCTCTATTTTAACCTCGTTAAAAGGTTCGGTAATCCTTTGATCGCAGAATATTCAGGAACTCTTGACTATGATCCCTCTGCTACTATTCAAGGAGGGAATGAGTTGTATGATTTAATTATAAGTGATCTTCTTTTCGCACAAGATTATTTACCACCGTTTGAACAGGCAGATAAAGCGTCGTTAGAAGCAGCGCAGGCTTTATTGGGTAAGGTGTACTTACAATCGGCCGGTTTTCCGCTCAAAAGAGTTGAGAATTATGCAAAGGCTCTTGAACAACTTAATAAAATAGAGGCTAGTTTTGAGTTGGAAAACAATTATGCGTCTATTTTCAATCGAGGAAATACAAACGGTAATGAAATAATTTTTAAAATAGAATTTGAAGAAAGTAATGAGCACAATACTTATGGTAACTACTGGGGGCCACAAGGTACCGTGCTCCACGATATTTTACTTCTTAATCAAGATTATATATTCTCTTATCTTACAGAAGAAGAGCAATTTGAACAACCTGTAACCTTTCCCATTGATCTTAAAGATTCGCGTTTTTATACCAATATCGCTACCTTCAAGTTGGTTAATGGGGAAGAGGTAAATGCTGAAGCGCTAGTAGACTGGCGTCCCTATAAATTTTTTGATTCAGCTGCTGGCAATTCGGGAGTTTTAGATTTTCCAGTATTGCGTTATGCAGATATTCTACTCATGATCGCCGAAGCCGAAAATAGGGTAAATGGTCCAACCATGAAAGCCTATGATGCAGTAAATGAAGTAAGGAGAAGAGCTTATGGCAGTACATCATATGATTTGCCGGCCAATTTAACGACCACAGAATTTTTGGAAGCTGTACTTTCAGAGCGAAAGAAGGAATTGAGTCACGAGGGGCATCGTAAAGACGATTTGATTCGGACAGAAAATCTAGCGGATATCATTGCTGCATTTAATGAAGACAACCCGAACTATCAAAGAAATTTTGAAGATTATAAATACATATGGCCCATACCGCAGAGAGATATATCAATCAATCCATATATTAAACAGAATCCGGGGTACTAATGTATTAGTTCTTTTTTTATATGTTTTTATGCGATTTTAAAATAAAATTTAAATTGTTTTTAGAGTCTATAGAAAATTACTGAATTTGTATAGTTTATTCTACCAGTTATCTGTCCTAAAAGGTGAGGCAGGAAACCCTTCTTTGTTATAAATATTAGCTCCTTCGGGATTATCTGCCCAGCCGTAGCGTACGGCCACGGGATTTTTAATTGCCGGGCTACTGACTAATATTTTATCGTCCTTAATAACGGCATCTGCCCAGATGAATTTTTGATCTTCGCCCGCAATCGCAAAATAACCGGGTTTACCGTTTTTTGCCATAAGGCCACTACCGGTGTTTTTAAAACGAATTATGATCGTATCTCCCTCAATTTCCATAGAATCATAAAGCGGACTTCCAGCAACTACATTTTTGCCGTGTGCTACATGCTTTGCAGCCTGCGCGAGACGATCGCCTACATCTTTTTTGTTCAAAGGATGAATATCGTTGCCCTCTCCAATGTCTATGGTAACTGCCATTCCGGTATGGGGAACTGCAAGTGTTCTCCGTTGGGCATCCCGCAAACGTGCCCAGTTGCTATCTCCCGGCTCTTCTTTTGTAGCCATAAAATTGGCCAACTGTACGAACAAGAATGGAAATTCTGGTGCGTTCCATTTGCTGCGCCAATCTTCAATTAAAGTGGTAAACAATTCTTGATATTCTGCTGGTGTATCCGCATTTGATTCTCCCTGATACCAGATAACACCCTTTAAATTCATTGAGGTAAATGGAGCGATCATCGCGTTGTAAAGTCCTTCAGGTTTCCAGCGTATAAAAGTTTGTCCTTGAAGAAAGGGCATTTCAGATCCAAGTTTATAATGCCATTTACCACGAAGATCGATTTCTTGTTCATCCATTACAAGCTTATATGGTTTTTCTTCAACGAAACCGCCTTTTCCGGACTCGTTTAGTACACGAACGGTTATCGTATTTTTTCCATCTCGTAAAATTCCTGCCGGAATTTCATAGCGTCGTGGCGGATATTGATACGTGGTATTCCCTATAAAAGTGTCGTTTACAAAAATGGAATCTGCATCAACAATGCGCCCCATGAGTAATTTTATAGGTCTATTTAGCCATTTTTTAGGTATTTCTACCTGTTTTTTAAACCAAACCGAACCGTTTTTGTCGCCAATTTCTGTCGCTGCCCAATAGCCGGGGATATTCATTATTTTCCAACCTGAGAAATCAAAGTCGGCTGACTTCCAGTTATTAATGATTCCCTGATCAGTATCATTCAATGTTTTATACCAGGTATCACGGCGCGTCTGGTCGCTTTGCTCAATAGAATCGATTAAGTCGTTGTCTTTGAACCTTTCAGCTTCAGTATAATATTCAGGAAACTTTTTCAAACCTTCTTCACTAATCCATGCTTCTGCCGGTGAACCGCCCAGACTTGAATTGATAAGGCCAATCGGTACTTGCAACTCGGCATTTAGGTTTTTTGCGAAGAAATAAGCCACAGCAGAAAAATTTTCAATGGTCTCTGGAGTAACTTTTTCCCATTTACCAAAGGTAATATCTTGCTTTTCCTCCTTAAAATCATAGGTTTTTGGCACTTCAAAATAGCGTATTTCGGCATTATTTGCACTCGCAATTTCATCTTCATATAAAGGGCTTACCCTAGACATGGGCAGCTCCATATTGGACTGGCCAGAACACAGCCAGACGTCACCAAATACAACATCATTTAGCGTTATTGTATTACTTGCAGATAACGCTATTGTGTACGGGCCTCCGGCAGGAGTAGCATCTAGCTTTAACTTCCAGTTACCTTCACTGTCTGCCCTTGTGGTGTAGTTCTTCTCGGCAAAAACAATGCTAATCACTTCCTGTGGCTTTGACCAGCCCCAGAGATTTACGGGAGTATCCCGTTGCAAAACCATTCCGTCAGAAACTAATTTTGGCAGTTTGATCTGGGCACTGGATACGCTAAATACGCACTGTAGCGCTATAAACAGTAATAAGTTGATTTTTTTCAAAGGAAATGTTTTATGGATTTTCTACCTTGGCATCAATAGTCTGTATGGAACCGTCATCGTTATAATGAAGTTCGGTCATTTTTACGCTGCGCAAATAGGTTTTTCCTTTTGAAAGGGAACTGTCATGAAAGAAAAGGTACCATTTACCATTATACTCTACGATAGAGTGGTGGTTTGTCCAACCCAGCACCGGCTTCAATAGCACACCTTGATATGTAAATGGACCATAGGGGTTATCTCCGGTAGCATAGACGATGTTGTGTGTATCACCGGTTGAATATGAAAAGTAGTATTTATCCTTGTATTTATGAACCCAGGCCGCTTCAAAAAAGCGTCTGTCATTGTCCCCCGTGGTCAGTTCTTTTCCATTCTCATCGAGAATTATAACGTCTTTTGGAGTTTCTGCAAAACTTAGCAGATCATCGCCCATTTTTGCAACTTTGGGATGTAATGCGGGAGCATCGTCAGCAGGATAGGTGTCTTCTTTGCTATATTCTCCAGAAGACCAACGCTGTAGCTGGCCGCCCCAGATCCCGCCAAAATACATGTAATACTCTCCGTCAGTATCCTCAAAAACTGCCGGATCTATGCTAAAACTGCCTTTTATGGGCTCTTTTTCGGCAGTAAAGGGACCTTGTGGGTTCTTGCTTGTAGCTACGCCCATTCTAAATATACTGTCCTTATCCTTAGCTGGGAAAAATAAGTAATAGGTTCCATCTTTTTCAGCGGCATCGGGCGCCCAGAGTTGCATTTTTGCCCACGGTACGTCTGGAAGATCCAGTGCGATACCATGATCTATAACTTCACCGCCTACGCTATCCATGGAATATACGTGATAATCTTTCATCGCAAAGTGGCTGCCCAAATCATCCTCTGGAATTCCCGAATCGTAATCATGGGAAGGATACACATAGAGTTTGTCATTAAATACATGGGCAGAGGGATCTGCTGTGTACAAATCTGTTGCCAGGGGACCTTTGATGGTATTTTCATTCTTTTCTTCAGCAGTTTGCTTTTCGTCTGATTCTACGGAATCTTTATCTGTGTTATTTTTGCAGCTGATAATTGAACATAATAAGCTGAAAATTAGAAGTTTGTCAAGAAAGCTATTTTTTTTCTGAATCATTTTTGGAATTTATTTTGAGTGTTAGTTTTTTGCATTTATAAATTATACCTTTTAGGTAGCTAATATATTGAAAAAAATATCAATCGTTTTCTTAAATTTAAATATTACGTATTCAGCTTATATAGAGCCTAATATGTGGAAGTTAAATTTAAGGAATTCTAATTTTTCTCAAACTATTGAAAATTTATAACAATCGATTGCTTTGGTATAGGCGTTTTTATTAAGATTCCGCCACCATATATGTTTGGTAAGATTGTTATAATCTGACAATTGGTTCGCTTCACTATTATTTTAAAAGTAAAAAATCGCTATGTTTTAGTCCAAATTTATTCAGTTTTGATGACGATGATAAAGCTGTCACATGAATTTTTTTACAACCAAAAATATCTTAAAAAACTGTAATTCAAATTTTTGAAATATTTTCTCATTCAATTTTCAGTAAAGTAAGGTGTTTTTTGAAAATTTTTAGAATTGAATTTTTCAGTCCAATCTCATAAATAATGAGTTTGATTACCGAAGTTTTAGAATTGCGAAGTGCAGAACTGGTAATTCTTAAATTACATCTTTTTGTGCGCAAACGATTGCGTTTTTTAATATTTCTTGTATATTTAGCTCCACTAGTAATTAGTGTTTATAACATTAATAAAACCAACTCTATTCAGCTTAATTAAAAAACAATGGAAGAAAGAAAAAAACTATTTTTTTTAAGTTTCAAACAATTGCTATTTGCAAGTTGTTTGTTACTCACAACCGGGGTGTTTTACGCGCAGGAGGTCACCGTTTCCGGTAATGTTACTGATGGTAGCACACCCCTTTTAGGTGTAAACGTTATTGTGGACGGTACTTCAAATGGTACCGTAACAGATTTTGATGGTAATTATACCCTTAACAATGTATCAAGTACTGCGGTGCTTAATTTTAGTTATGTTGGCTTTGAGACCAGTAAGGTTCCCGTAGATGGAAGGAATCAGATCGACGTTGTTCTTAATGCCGATTCACAAGCATTGAGCGAAGTCGTGGTCATAGGTTATGGTACGCAAAGAAAAGAGGCCGTGACGGGTTCTGTAGCTTCTATAGGCGGTGCGGCTTTGCGGGAAGTTCCCACAGTAAATGTCTCAGAAGCGCTAACTGGGCGTTTACCTGGTGTACAGCTTTCGCAAACGTCTTCGCAACCGGGCGCAACGCAACAGATCCGTATTCGGGGAGTGCGTTCTTTGACTGCTAGCAATGATCCTTTACTTGTTCTTAACGGTGTTCCCTTCGCAGGTTCTTTGAATGATATCAATCCTAATGATATTAAGAGCCTGGATATATTAAAAGATGCTTCGGCTACGGCTATCTACGGTTCGCGCGGTGCGAATGGGGTAGTGCTAATAACCACAAACACTGGCCAGACCTCTGGCGAAGCACAGTTTAGTTACGACTCCTTTTCTGGTCTTAAAACCGTTTTCGGAAAATACCCTATGATGAGCGGTCCTAAATTTGTCGCATTGCGCGAAGCAGCCGGACAGTTTAGCAATGGTCCAGATGAGTTTGACAATATAAATACAGACTGGCAGGACCTATATTATCAAAGTAGTTTGATAACCAGTCAGAATATCGCCGTTTCTGGAGGTACAACAAGTGGAAGTTACAATGTAAGTTTGGGTTATACTAGGGATGAAGCTGTGATTCCAGATCAAAACTTTCAGCGTTATTCGCTTAATGCGACCTTTGATGATCAACTAGGTGAATATATTCGCTTTGGTCTTTCTACGGTTACCAATTATTCGGTTAGAAAAGGTGGAAATCTTGGTGTTTTCGGAAATTTGGTTTCTTCTCCCATTGCAGATCCTTATAATGAGGACGGTAGCCTGAAAAGAATCATACGTATGCCCTTACAGGATCAATGGGTATATACCCATGAAAGCATAGAGGGACTTGGGGATTCATGGATAGATGAAAGTAGGGAATTCGGTTCTTACAACAACTTTTTTGGTGAAGTGAAAATTCCGGGAGTTGAAGGGTTGAGCTATAGGATCAATCTTGGTTTGAATTATAGAAATACAAACGGTGGTAATTATACCGGTCAGGGAGTTTTTAGTGCTACACCAGATAATCCTTCAACAGCGTCAATAAATAATTCCACCACAACGCGTTATCTCGTTGAGAACATCATGACGTATGATAAAACCTTCAATGATAAGCATAAACTAAATATTGTAGGACTTTATTCCGCTGAACAGACCAGCTTCAATAGTTCTAACATAGCAGCGCGCGACATACCTGCAGATCAGTTTCAATTTTACAATTTAGGGCAGGCTACCGGTGAAATTATTGTGGATCCCAACAATCAGGGGTATTATAAAAGCGGACTTATGTCCTTTATGGGCCGTGCACAATATGAATACGACAGCCGCTATTTTCTTACGGCTACCTTTAGGTTTGATGGCTCTTCACGTTTGGCACAGGGATACAAATGGAACACTTATCCAGCAATTTCCGCGGGCTGGGGGATAGGTAATGAAAAATTTATGCAAGATGTTTCCTGGGTAAATTCCTTAAAGATTCGAGCAGGTTATGGGGAAACCTCTAACCAGTCTGTTGATCCTTATTCTACCTTGGGATTATTAAGTACAAGGCCTTATAACTTTGGTCCAGACGATTATGCGGTAGGATATTATGTGAATCAACTTCCGAATGCAGAGTTGGGCTGGGAATATTCAACTACCTATAACTTTGGTGTTGATTTTTCACTTTTCAATTACAGGCTTACCGGTACTGCCGAATATTACATCACGAACACCAATGATATTTTACTTGGTGTAGGTTTACCACCTACGGCAGGAGTTGATGGCTATACTGCCAATATTGGTGAAACACAAAATAAAGGTTTTGAAGTTTCCCTTAATGGTACCATCATAGATAATCCAGAGGGTGTTAGTTGGGATCTGGGCGTAAATCTTTATTCTAACCAGAATGAACTTGTTGCATTAGCATCTGGTCAGGAACGTGATGAGGGAAATAGCTGGTTTGTGGGAAGTCCCATTAATGTAATATTTGATTATGAGCGAATAGGGCTGTGGCAAGAGGGTGATCCCTATCTGGATATTTTAGAACCAGGTGGTAACGTTGGTATGATAAAGGTACGTTACACTGGTGAGTACAATGATGATGGCACTCCTGTAAGACAGATAGGTCCTGATGATAGACAAGTTCGTAATACCATGCCTGATTTTCAAGGTGGTTTTAATACCCGTCTGTCTTATAAGAATTTTGATTTCAATGTGGTGGGTACCTTTCAAGATGGCGGTACGTTAATAAGTACGTTATACGGCTCCTCTGGCTACCTCAATCTTTTGAGTGGCCGTCAGGGCAATGTGGATGTTGATTACTGGACTCCGGAAAATACTGGTGCCAAATACCCAAAACCAGGAGGGGTAGTCAGTAGTGATAATCCTAAATATGGTTCAACATTGGGCTACTTTGATGGTTCCTATTTAAAAGTACGTACCATAACCCTGGGGTATAACTTTGATCAAGATCTGCTGGAAAATATAGGCGTTGATAATCTAAGGATCTACGGTACGGTTCAGAACGCCTTCGTTTTGTTTTCCCCCTATCACGATGAATCAGGTATGGATCCCGTAACAAATTCTTATGGGGATGAAAATGCAGCTGCATCTAATTATCAAAGAAGATTACTTACCATAGGTACAAATACCCCAGCGACCAGAAATTATTTACTAGGGGTAAACCTTAAATTTTAAAAATAAAATCATGAACTATAAAAAGACAAAATTAGTTACGATATCTACGGTAATGTTGGGTCTGTTTACACTCTCCTGTTCCAGCGATATTCTTGAAGAAACTCCGCGTGCGACATACGAACCTGGCTTTTTTAGAACAGAAACAGGTGTTATTGGGGGTATAACCTCTATGTATGGGCACTTGAGAAACATTTACGGTCAGGCCTATTTTTATAATACCACAGAGACCGGTACAGATGAGGTCACTTATGGTCAAAGCGCAGATCAGAACTTTCTTGTTATGGATGTTTCCGGTCAGGGAAATATCACGCCACAGGATAGTAGGGCTGATGTATTGTGGACGGCGGCTTATTCTAATATCAACACCGCAAATGGTGTAATCGAAAATGCTGCGGAAGTGGGAATTTCACCCATGTTGACCGCAGAGGCCAATTTTTTCAGGGCATTTGATTACTTCTTATTAGTACAGACTTTTGGCGGTGTGCCGCTAGACCTTGGTGCTGGAGAACTTATGTTCAATACAAATCCCACACGTACATCTGTGAGAAATACAGTTCCCGAAGTGTACACGCGTGTGATCTTTCCAGATTTGCTGACCGCTATTGAAAATCTCCCCACCCAGCCTCGTGTTACCGGTGGGGCAACTCAAACCCTTGCGAGACTTTATCTTGCAAAAGCCTACTTAACTTATGCATGGTGGTTGGATAACCCGAATAACATCCCTACCTATCCTGAAACGAACAGGATAGATCCTGATGGTAACGATGCACGATTCTATTTTCAGCAAGCATATGATTTATCTATTGAGGGTATCGAAAATCCAGGCCCGTTTGCTCTTCAGGAATCCTTTTTTGCCATAAATAATGCTGCAAATGACCGAAATAGCGAAATTCTGTTTTATGCTGATCATACCGAAACCAGTGAATTTTATAATGGCGGAAGCCTAACCTACAGCAGCGGCGGTGCACCAGATAATTTTGCTGGCTGGATGATGACGTGGAATTATACAAACCTTAGAAGTTCTACCGCACCCGTAGGTGGCGACATCATAGGATCAGTACAGCGGGAAGATTCACAATTTCTTGGTAGACCGTGGACGAGGATGGCTCCTACCATTGGTGCGATTACCGAAACCTTTGCAAACAAAGATCAGGATTCGCGATATGATGGTACATTCACTACGGCATATCGTGGTAACTGGCCAAAAGCGCAAGTGGACCAGACCGTTCTTTATAATGCCAATAATTTACCGGTAGCACCTGGAGATGCAATTCTTACTTTTCTAGACGAGCAGCCCGGCGAAAACATTGTGTATCCAGATGATCAGGGAAATAGCAACGTAGGCGCTGGCGTTCTACCAGGAAGGGCTGATTATGTTATAGGGCCAGAAGATATAAGCAGAATTGTTTATCCAGGCCTTTGGAAGTTGGGCCCATACAGAACCAATACAGGTGACGATCTGGGACAACCCAATGCAGCAAGTACAAGACCTTTTAACATAGCCAAGTTTTCTGAATTTTATTTGATTGCGGCAGAAGCAGTTGTTAAAGGTGCTAGCCCTGAGGGAGGTTATACCGCAAGGGAATTAGTAAATGTTTTGCGCGCGAGAGCTGGTGTATGGACATTTGATAATAAAGAAAATGAAGAACGGAACGATGATTTTAGTGAACAACTTACATCAGAAACCCCAAGCGCTATAGATATCAATTATATTTTGGCGGAGCGTTCAAGAGAATATTATGGAGAAGGTTATCGCTGGTATGATTTGATCCGTACTCAAAAATGGGAGGAAATAGCAGGTAGTTATGAAATTGCAGGTAGTCAGTTTGGAGATCATGAAGCTCAGACGATTACACGTTCCATCGAGCCTTATTTATATCTGAGGCCTATACCGCAGATTCAAATGGACCGACTTGATATGAGTCCGGCAGAACTAACTAATTATCAAAACCCGGGATATTAAGACAGTTTATTTGTATTCATAACCTAAAAGCAGAGCCATCCAATAGTTGATATTGAGATGGCTTTTTTGATTTACGATAAATGGCTGAAAATATAGAAATTCCTATTCAACTGAGTATAAAATTTAAAGTGTCATTATGGTAAAATAAAATCACAAAAAAAACACGCAATCGATTTCGTAATTGGTTTTAATATGCTAACTTTAAACGTAATATACAAAGCTTTTAAATAATTAAAACCATCTAATAACTAACCACAAAAATGAAATGAAAACTACATCTAAACTTACCGTTTTATCTGTGCTTTTAGTATTATTGATTGCTTTCGAGAGCTATGGTCAACTTCCGTTGGTCTATAACTCTGAAAATACGGGATCCAATTGTAACATGCCGCCGTTGCCAGATCCTGGCGATCTTCAGAATATCCCGAAATTGCCCGATCCTTTTGCATGGTCAAACGGAATTGGCCGCTCTACCCAGTTTAGCGATTGGGAGTGCAGGCGCAATGAAATTAAGGCCGAAATCCAGGAATACGAAATTGGATTAAAACCCATAGCGCCAGCGGATATCACTGCTTCATACGCAGATGGCGTGCTTACTGTTAATGTTATGAAAGATGGAGAAACACTAACCCTCACGTCTCAGGTAACCATGCCCGAAGGTGACGGCCCTTTTCCCGTTGTAATAGGGATGAACAGTGCCACAGGGAGCCTTCCTGACTCTCTTTTTGAAGGTGTGATAAAGATTCCTTTTATGCATAATCAGGTGGTGAGCTATTCTCAGGGTTCCAGGAATCCCGATGATCCTTATTTTAAACTGTACCCAGAATTTCACCCTGATGAAGACACCTATCTCATGGGCAATTACAGCGCCTGGTCATGGGGCGTAAGCCGTTTAATAGATGGTATAGCAATGGTTCAGGATCAGTTGCGGGCAGATGTCTCGCATATTGCCGTTACAGGCTGCTCTTATGCTGGTAAAATGGCGCTTTTTGCCGGCGCTTTTGATGAGCGTATTGCCCTCACTATTGCGCAGGAATCTGGCGGTGGTGGCGCTCCGGCATGGCGTGTTTCTGAAACCATAGGCAATGTGGAAAAAATTGACAATACCAATTATTCCTGGTTTTTACCCAATATGGGCGCTAAATTTGACGGTCGGGTTGGCATTTTGCCCCATGATCATCACGAACTTATGGCTATGGTCGCTCCACGTGCTTTGCTTATTACGGGCAACACCAGCTATGAATGGCTGGCCAATCCTTCCGCTTATGTTTCTGCCCGGGCTACCGAAGAGGTCTACAAAGCTTTGGGTATTGAAGACCGTTTTGGGTTTTATATAGATGGCGATCACAACCATTGCGCAATCCCAGAAAGTGAGCAGCCGTCCATTCGTGCTTTCGTAGATAAATTTCTTTTTGACGATACTTCCGCAGAGACCGAAATTCGTGTAAATCCTTACGGGGATACGGTAGATTATAGGAGCTGGATATCTGGTTGGACCGATACAGATCCCAACACGCCTAATATCATGATCAACAGTCCTGAAGATAATGCCACTTTTGAGGCACCCGCAACGGTCACTATCACCGCTACGGTTTCAGACGAAAATGATGATGTACAAAAGGTTGAATTTTTTAACGGTGCAGAACTTTTGGGTGAAGATGCAGATGCGCCTTATGCCTTTACCTGGGAAAACCTTGAAGGGGGAACCTACCAACTTTCTGCAAAAGCCACAGATGCACAAGGATTATTGGGTTACTCAAACGTTATAAAAATAACGGTTACCACACCGCCAAGTTCGGTTTATAAAGTGACCACACCACCGGAAATTGATGGAATGATTGATGACCTCTGGGAAAATGCCAAGATCAATGTATTGGAGGCGGAAAATGTTTTACTGGGCGACTCCATTGAAGAGACTGACCTTAGCGGAATTGCAAAAGTAATCTGGGATGATACCTTTATGTATATCCTCGCCGAAGTCACTGATGATATCAAGCTCAATGATAGTCCAAACGCGATTTATCAGGATGATAATATAGAGATTTATTTAGATGGAAATAATGGCAAAACCAATACATATGAGCCCGGAAATGATGTGCAATACACATTCAGATGGGATGATGGCGATTTTGTGGGAACCAGTAACGGCATTTCAACCGAAGGTATAGCATACGTAATGCAGGGCACGGACACCGGATATATTTTTGAAGCTAAAATTCCGCTGGCAAACTTAGGGATTACTACCGAAGATGGGATGATGATAGGTTTTGATTTTATGATCAATGATGACGATGACGGCGGTGATCGGGATGCTAAACTTTCATGGCATGCAACCAATGATTCTGCATATCAGAATACTTCCGTTTTTGGGACGGTGGTGCTGGCAGGAGAAACACTTTCCATAGGTGATATCATTGAAAACCAAAATATAATGGTCTATCCTAATCCTTCTAAAAATGTGTTATTGATTAAAGGGGTAGAGCACCAGTTTAACTATGAAATAATCAATGCTGCAGGAAATAAAGTGCACTCTGGAAAAGCCAATAAGAGTATTAATATAGAGCATTTAGCTCAGGGCGTGTATTTTTTGAAAATCATAAATAAACAAAAAAGCGGCACTATGAAATTTATAAAAGGTTAAAGGTATATTTTCAATATACTATGAATGATCTAGTAATTTCAAAATCATTTACAATTAGGCGGTTTGTATTTAAATTTCAAAAATCTCTCATGATGTGTTACGCCACCACCCCACATCGTCTTTTTAAAGGATGATGTATTTTTTTTTGGATATTTTTAATTGCTGTGGCTGAGGGAATACAATTGTATTATTAGATATTGGGAAGTTTATTTTAAATTAAAAAAATTACAGAATTAGTATTGCTAAGAGTGATGTCTCAAGCCAGTATAGACTCAAAATCTCTGGTGTTCTAATTCTTGTGTAGCTTTTGAACTTTTTATAATTGTTTAGATTGATTTAAGAAACGGTGACCATAAAATCATTGATAGTTTTATTAGGGATATATTCTCTTAACATAAAAAACCTACTGAAGATAGACAACAGACCGGATTCCCATAAATCCTAACTTAAATTTAATTGTATGTATCAAATATAAATATGACTAAACGAACATTTTGTATTTTTTAACACAATCGATTGTGTAACTTATTTTTTATGTATATTTAATAACTCAATCGATGTAGGATATTTTTTATTTTATCAACGTTTAAAAACTTGTTACCCAATTACTATGAAAATGACAAAACATTTACCTAAAGGAAATTTAAAGATTCGGGGTTTTTGCCTCGCTATTTTTTTAAGTCTAATTAGTTTTACAGCCTTTGCGCAAGCTACAGTCAGCGGCACAGTTAACGACGATACAGGACCGCTACCCGGGGTTTCTGTTCTTGTTAAGGGGACATCAAACGGGGTTGTTACAAATTTTGATGGTATCTATAGTATTAATAATGTTCCTGCCGATGGGGTACTTGTTTTTAGCTATGTGGGTTTTAAAACCAAAGAGATTGAAGTAAACGGTCAAACTGAAATTAGCACTTCCCTAGAATCTGATATATCTGCATTAGATGAAGTTGTTGTTGTAGGCTACGGTACTATGAAACGAAGTGATGTCACTGGGGCTGTGGTATCTGTATCTAGTGAGGCTATAGAAGAGTCTATACCTACAACGATTGATCAGGTTTTGCAGGGACGTGCTGCAGGAGTTCAGATTCAACAAAATAGTGGTGCTCCAGGAGCGAGTTCGTCCATACGTATTCGAGGAATAAGCTCGATAACCGGATCTAACGAACCTATTTTTGTGATTGACGGGGTTATCGTAGATAGCAATACGGGACAGGCCGGTCAAAATGCTTTTGCATCAATAAACCCAGCGGATATAGCTTCAATAGATATATTAAAAGATGCTTCCGCTACAGCTATTTATGGTTCGCGGGCAGCAAATGGCGTTATCCTTATCACCACTAAAAGAGGTAAAAATGGGGAAGCCAGTATTACACTTGACAGTTATATAGGTTATCAGGAAATTCCCAATAACTTAGAACTACTCAATCTTCGAGAGTATGCCATTCATAAAAATACACGTGCAGATTTAGGTATTGTTCAGCAAGATCCAGAATTTATACGTCCTGATCTTTTAGGGGAAGGTACAGACTGGCAAGATGAAATGTTTACAAGAGCCATGATGCAGAGTCACAATTTATCTATTTCTGGCGGTAATGAGAAAAATACCTATTCAATGAGTTTGGGCTATTTAGATCAAGATGGTATTGCTTTGGGCTCTTCCTTTGAACGTTTTAATATGCGCGGTGTTTTTGATTCCCAGGTGAAGGATTTTTTAAAGGTGGGTATCACTTTCAACTTTAACAATATTAATCAGAACACTACTTTTTCTGACCAGTCATTAATATTAACAGCTATAAGGCAGACGCCAAATGTTGCTGTTCGTAATTCGGATGGTAGCTTTGACGGGCCTGCAACTGACGAGTTCACACAAAATAACCCGGTAGGACTTGCCACTTTAAGAGATAATCGTAGTGAAAGCGCTGGTATTCGAGCTAACACATTCGCGGAAATTGACTTTTTTGAAGGACTTAGTTTAAGATCTGAATACTCTATCGATTACGGTGTTTCTAATGGATATACGTTTAATCCGTCCTATACTTTTGGCGCCATAATAAATACCGTAAGGGAAGGAACCCGGACCAAAAGCTATAATAAATACCGTAATGTTAGGAATGTATTGACCTATGACCGCTCATTTGGTGATCACACGATCAATGCAATCTTAGGGCAGGAATTTCAGGAGTCTAATTTTGAAAATCTTTCCGGTTATCGTTCGGGATATTTAACAAACGGGGCAACAGATTTAAATGCAGGTGACGCCACTACCGCTAGGAACGGTAATGCTAGTTTTAAAAGTACGTTAAACTCTTATTTTGCAAGGGCTTTTTATTCATTCCAAGACAAATATTTATTAACGACTACCCTGCGTTATGACGGTTCTTCAAAATTTGCCAAAGAAAATCGTTGGGGATGGTTTCCTTCGGCCGCTTTAGCATGGAAAGTCTCTAATGAAGATTTTTTAAAAGATAATGAATATATAAATAATTTAAAGCTACGTGTAGGTTATGGTGCGGTGGGGAATCAAAGTGTGCCCAACTATGCATTTACCTCCATTTATGCGGCATCACCTACACCATTTGGTGCAGGATTATTAGCATCAAACACAGCAAATCCAGATTTGCAATGGGAAACCACCTATTCAAGTAATTTAGGTGTAGACCTTAACATGTTCAATAACCGTATTGAATTTATTGCAGATATATATTACAAGAAAACTAAAGATTTATTACTCCTTGCTCCTTATCCTGATTATTCGGGAACTACTGGAGTGGGTGCGACTTCCGCGCCTTACGTAAATATCGGCTCGCTTGAAAATAAAGGTATAGAATTAACATTAAATACCGTAAACATTGATAATAAAGACTTCTCTTGGAGATCAAACCTTGTGTTTACACTAAATAGGAATAAAGTACTTGGACTGGCCACAGAGACAGGCATCCTTAACAGGACGCTTCAACAAGGTTCAGATATTACAATCGTTACCAGAACAGCGGTTGGCAAACCCATAGGTCAGTTTTATGGCTATAAAGTGATAGGCCGTTTTGAGGATGCTACCGATTTTTATTATAGAAATGGTGAGGATCAGATTACGCCTACAGCCTTGCCGGAAGGATTGGCTATTGGTGAAAACGGCGTGTGGATAGGAGATTATATATTTGACGACATTAACAATGATGGGGTTATCAATGAGCAAGATCGTGATTACATTGGCAATCCGTTGCCAGATTTTAGCTATGGTATCGGCAATTCTTTTAGTTATAAAAACTTTGATCTTAATGTTCAGTTATCTGGTATATATGGTAACGAGGTAGTCAACTACCAAAGACGCTTTTTAGAAAATCCCAGAGAAAACACTAATTTGCTTCACACCGCATTAGGGTATGCACAATTAGGGTTGATAAACCCAGACGGTCCCAATGATTATAGGAATGTTGAGATTGTAAGTGGTGATAAGTATATGCCACGCATCGCGGCTTCTTCCGCAGCTTCTACCTCTAATTTTAGATATAGCGACCGCTTTCTGGAAGATGGCTCGTACTTGAGAATTCAGAATATTTCTTTTGGATATAATTTCCCACGTGATCTTATTGAACGCTTTGGTCTTCTTAACTTAAAGATCTATACTAACTTACAGAACGTATATACATTTACAAACTATTCTGGCTACGACCCAGAAATAGGATCCATTAATCAAGATGCTCTTTTAACGGGTATTGACAATGGTCGTTACCCTTCCCCCCGTATTTATACACTGGGTCTGAATGTCAAATTTTAAATAAAGTATTATGAATACAGAAAAAGTAATATATAGACTTCTTGCGATAATGCTATTTGCTGGGTTTTACAGCTGTAGTGACGAGCTAGATATAGAACCGCAGGATCAAATAGCGAAAGAAAACTTTTTTCAATCTGAAGAAGATTTTAGGGCTGCAACCGCACCTTTATACAATAGGGTTTGGTTCTCGTTTAACGATAAGTTTTATTTCGGATTGGGCGACGGTCGGTCTTATAATTTATATGCCCCTTTTTCCGATTATGTTTATCCGTTTAGCGATTTAACAGAAACAGGATTAACCGGCCCATTGGTAGAAGCATGGCGATCATTATACATCGTTATTCAGCAATCTAATAATACGATTGCCGCAATAAGTGAAAGTGCCGTTGATGAAGAATTGAAAGCACCATATATCGCTGAAGCACGTTTTATGAGGGGAACAGCCTATTGGTATTTGGCTTCCTTATGGGGTGATGCAATCATTACAACTAGCCAAGCAGAAATTATTAGCAATCCCATTATAAACAAAAGCCCCCGTGCAGATGTCTATGAATTTGCCATAAGGGATTTAGAATATGCAGCAAAATTTTTACCAGAGCAAGCTGGGCAGGCTGGGCGTGTTACAAAATATAGCGCTTATGGCATGTTATCACGTTTTTACCTTTCTTATGCGGGCCTAAGCGACAACCCCAATAGTGGTACCCGAAATCAAGAGCTTCTGGATTTGGCAAGAATGGCTGCTGCCAGAGTGATTGAGGAAGGGCCTTATACACTATTAGATGATTATGCTGACTTGTTTAAAGTTGAAAACAACAACAATACGGAATCTATGTTTGCACTACAATGGGTTCCCAATGGGGAATATGGTGTAAATAATCCCCATCAGGCTTTTTTCGCGCTGAATTCAGAAATTACAGGTGATGACGCAGCTTATGGGTTTTATACAAGAGCTTCTTATGATATTTTGCAAGAATATGAAAGTAATGATACCCGCCGTAAGGATACTTGGATGGCAGATGGTGATTTTTACCCTGAAATAAGTCAGGCAAATGGTGGTTATACCGTAGATCATGAAAACACCTATGTAAATGTGAAGAAAGGTGTTGTAGGGTCAAATAGTGATAATCCTGATATCACAAGGCAAAATTCAGGTTTAAATACCTATATGTTACGTTTAGGTGAGGTTTATTTAAATTATGCTGAAGCTGTTTTGGGAAACAACGCAAATACTACCGATGCGACTGCATTGATGTATGTGAATACCTTACGCTCTAGAGCGGGATTAGCAGAGAAAACAAGCCTAACTTTTGATGACATATTTCATGAAAGAAGGATTGAGCTTTGTATGGAGGGACAATTTTGGTATGATCTGGTACGCAGATCATATTATCAACAACAAGAAGTTGTTAATTATATAGACGCTCAGGAAAGAGGTACTATTACCCCATTTACCTATGATGAAGAAACTAATACGGTCGCTGTAGATGACACACAGGATCCTGCTGCTCGTGCGGTAGGCGTTGTTGATGAAAGTATTTTTATCCTCCCTTATCCTGAATCTGAAGTGGTACAGAACCCGTTGTTGAGGGAAGATCCCGTTCCTTATGAGTTTACTGAAGAGCGGATAACAGACTTGTTTTAAAATTGAAAAATCAATAAAGCACAATTAAAAAATAAATTGATATGAATAATAATAGTAAAACTAAAGCCCATTGGATTTTCATGTCCTTGTTTGGACTGCTGTTTATAACGATGATATTTACAGCCTGTTCCAACGATGATGATGCTGGGGGAGTGATTACCATTGATGGCGTCTATCTTGAAGATGTTAACTCTTCTGTGCCTGATAGACAAGTGGAATTTGCCCGTTTAGGTCAACTTTTACGTATTGAAGGTTCTGGGTTTACCGGATTGAAAAGGGCTTATATTAATGGATTTCAGACTTCTTTTAATCCTGTATATGTATCAGAAACATCTATGTTACTACGCGTTTCTGGAGATACACCTATTACAGAAGCAGAAGATGATTTGCGAAATACCATTCGTTTAACAAATGATAATAATGAAATAGTAATTCCATTTGAAATCAGATCTTCCCCGCCTTCAATTACGAGTGTATCAAATACATTGCCCAATCCTGGAGAACAGATCACGGTATACGGTACAGGTTTAATTGAAGTAAGTAGCGTTACCTTTCCCGGTGATGTGGTGGTGACAGAGGGTATAACATACGATGAAGAGGATGCAGAGTTTTTTACCGTCACCATGCCTGAAGGTGTTTCAGAGAGCGGCGGCTCACTTTTTATTCAGACTGCAAATGGTCCCGCTTATTCTCCAGCCTATTTTAATTTTAAGGAAGGGATTATCCTCAATTTTGATGGTATGGGAGAGCTCGGTGAATTTGGTAATACAATCCGTCAGGCAAATCTAGAATCTGCCCCTATTGGCGAAATTAATGTGTCACAGGGTAATTATGTGCCACACCGTCCCGATAGTATAGAATCTTTTGAGGCGGCTAAAAATCGTCTTTCAGAAGTGTTTACCTCCGGTAATGAAAACTGGCGTTCTCAGTTTACTCCGTTTATTCCAGCGACAACGCCACTTGATGAAGTAGCTTTTCAATTTGATGTGTATGTTCCTGAAGTATGGGAAGGTTCAGGTTATTTAAAGATTCTTTTAATAAATAATTTCAATGGCGGCGAATGGAGCGGTGGTGTTTATAATTATGTACCCTGGATCGTTGACGGAGAAATTGAACCCTTTCAAACCGAAGGCTGGACTACGGTTACCGTTCCCTTTACAGACTTTTATCTTTTTGAAGATGATGAGGATTACACCTTTGAAGATGTATTGGCGTTTAGAGAATCGGCCACTTATAAAAATTTCGGCATCTTCTTTGAAAACTCTGATATTCAGTTAAGTGATGTCACAAGAGGGAGTAGCGATGTAGAATTTCTTTCGTCAGCCACTTCCGTAAAAGTCTTTACCGATAATTGGAGAATAGTTTCGTTAGAAACACCTACCGTTACCGATTTTCCTGAATAAAAAATAAAAGATGCTATGTTCAATTTTCAATAGTATTTGTTGAAAATAATTAAAAAAAGAAGCTATGAAATACATAAAGTTATTACCCATTTTGGCATTAATATCCCTACTTATATCGTCCTGTGAAGACGATATTATGGAGTGGCAGGACCGGGCCGAAGAAAACAAGGTCACTACTGCTGAACTGCCCTTAGAATTAGCAGAGAAGATCACCAGATATGATGTTTTGAATTCATATACAGATTATGTACTGGGCGCAGGGATTATCATGGATAGGTATACAAGCAACGATGTTTACAGGAATCTTGTCAATGAAAACTTTGACGATGTAACCGTAGGTTATGCCATGAAACATGGTGCAATGGTAAATGCTCAGGGTGAAATTAATTTTGAACCTGTTGACAATTTCATGGCACTGGCAAATGAAGGTGGAATTGATGTATATGGGCATACTTTGGTATGGCATGCCAACCAAAACGCAAATTACCTAAACGGCTTGATCGCTCCTACGGTAATTCCCGGTTCAAGCGGTCCCAATTCCCTTGATTTATCAGGCTTAAAAGATAATAGCTTTAATGGATGGGGACTCAATAATCCTGGTGATGGTATAACAATTGTCGAAAATGAAGGCTTAACTGGCGATTCCAAAGCTATTCAGCTTATTGCGAGTGCATCTTCTTCTGAACCTTATAACCTCCAACTTGCTACACCTGATATTTCTGTGGAAAGTAGCCATGAGTATGAAATCTCCTTTTACATCAAATCAGATCTAACCGGTAAAGGCCGAATTTCTTTTGATGCAAATGTGACGAATCAATATCCATATAAAGATTGGTACAATACCGGAGGAGAATTTACTGAGGCTTTTGAAACAAATTCACAATGGCAACAGGTAAAATTTACAGTAGATGATATAAAGCCAGATGCAACAACTTTTAAATTCAATTTTGACCTGGGTTATTTACCGGGGGTAACTTATTTGATTGATGTAAATAATATCAGCGTTGTTGATCTGGATGCTGAAGCTGAAACAGTAAATCTCATCACAAATGGGGATTTTGAATCGGGTACATTAGACCCTTGGACAGGATATGGTAACAGTTCTACCAGAGAGGTTTCTGCAGAAGGGGCTGGATACGGCGATACAGGTTATGCGATGGTATTGACTAATCCTACAGTTGCTCAATCTTATGAAGCCCAACAAGTATATGAGTTTGACGCACCACTTGAACAAGGTACCGAATTGACATTTTCATTCTATATCAAAGCCGAGACTGCATCTAGCATACAGGTAGAATTTCAGAGTCCCGATTACTCTGCTGATTATTCTGGAGCCATTGAAGTAGGAACCTCATGGATGCAGATTGTAAGAACCATTACCCCTTCTGTTGCAGATCGTGGTAAATTTATTTTCGATTTTGGAGAATCTGCGACTACTTTTTATATAGATAATGTAGTATTGACCAATGGAGAAGTGAGTACCGGTACAGATCCTATTATTATAGAAAAGACTGACGAAGAAAAAGAGGAGCTTATCGGTGGTGCTATGGAAGATTGGATATCTCAAATGCTCACACATTACAAAAGCGAAGTTACCGCTTGGGATGTGGTGAATGAGCCTATGAAAGAAGGCGGAACTCTTCGGGATGGTAATGTAGCAGATCAAGCCGCAGATGACTTTTATTGGGTTAAATATTTAGGTGAAGATTATGCGGTAAAAGCGTTTAAATTAGCACGTCAATACGGTAATCCCACTGATGTTCTTTTTATCAACGATTACAATCTTGAAGCCAGCTTAGCGAAATGTGATGGACTGATCGAATATACCAAATATATAGAAAGTCAAGGAGCGATGGTTGATGGTATTGGTACCCAGATGCATATTTCCCTAGATACAAATAGGGACAATATTGTGGAGATGTTTAATAAACTTGCCGCTAGCGGTAAAATGATAAAGATTTCTGAGCTCGATGTGCGGTTAGGTACTGCATCACCCACAATGGAGCAATTAGCCGATCAAGCTGCTATGTATCAATATGTTTTGGATATGTACCGTGAAAATATACCAGCAGAGCAACAATATGGCATCACCTTATGGAATGTTTCTGACAATGCTGATGAACATGAATTTTGGTTACCAGAAGAATCCCCAAATGTTTGGGATGCTGATTATGAAAGAAAGCATGCCTATAAAGGGGTTGCTGATGGTCTTGCTGGTCGCGATGTAAGTGAGGATTTCACTGGAGAGCTTGAAGATTAGAAGCTTATAAAGCAAATCAATCCATCATAACAAGATTGTTATCATAAAATAATCTTCTTATGATGGATTTTTAATTGTAGGTGCTTTGCGCAAGATAGAAAACAGCTATAGTTTTCTCTTTTTAAATCAAAAAAATGGAAGCTAAAATGCTGTACATCAACATAATTTTGACTGAAAAAATAGCGGGGATATTCTAGCAACTAGAAATCCATCGTTCTGAATCTGCCCGTCCGTCATTCTGGCTTTATTTCAGAATCATATAACACACTTCGGGAATTTCAGGAGAACCTGAAACAAATTTAGGTTGACAAAAAATAATTTTTTTAAAAATTAAATTTACCTTTTCTCATCTATTATAATTGCTCCTATTTCACAACTTTACTTTCAGGAGGTCCTAAATAAGTTTTTCGTAAACCACCGGTATCAATTACTATTTTTTGCAGCACCACGCCACCATCAACCATAAAGTATTTTAGGGTATGTTTTCCAGGTTTTGAAATACTATGTTTTGTAGTGAGAACTTTAATGTTATCAGCGACCGATTTATTCCAGCCCGGGGCGCTCTTATCCGTATGTATATTAATAAGTTGTGGCTGCTCATCATCTATGGCAATACCATAGTAAAGTCCGTCACCGCTGGTATAATTCAATGTGGGAGAGAAATAAGCGTGCACTTCTACCGTGTTGGCAGATTCAAGGTTAATCGTATATTCTAAACGGGGAGAAGTAGCGGTTATCTGCTTTGTACTTACAGAAACCGGCATGGACGTGATGGCAGAACCTGTTTTGCCCAGATTGTCAATAATCATCCAATTTATGCCGTTTTCAGTCGTTTTTGCCGAAAAACGAGGTGCAGCGATAGCAATGTAGCCATTCTCTTCCTGAAAGCCCTCAAGAGTGTCAACCGGTTTATTCTCAATACTTACTTTTATGGAAACCTTTTCCTTACCAGAAGAAATTATAATAGTTCCCTCACTTTTTCCCGGGGGAGCCTGTTCCCAATCAATGCCAACCGGAATCTCTTTTTGAAGTGCCGTTTTTTGCTGTTTTTCAGGTAAAATCACCCATTTTTGAACAGATTTTAGGGTAAAATCAAGGTTTTTTTGTCCGCGGTTGAATACGGTTATCGTTTGTTTCTGATCTTTGAAATTATAAAATATGGGTAGTTGTGCCTCTCCCTTTGCGTGCGGCCACCATTGTTCAGTACCTGATAGCGCTACTCCCAAAGAGGCTTCTTCCGGAAGTTCGGTTGTTTTCGTTGGGGGAATCGTATTTTCTTCCGGTTGCTGCCAGTACGTATAGCCTATATGGGTTTGCGACATCATGTGATCCCATTTGCCATCTGCTAACTGCGTATTGTAATAATTGGTTAGTTCGGCATCTTTTTTAAAGAGTTCCTTTACTTTTTCGGCATACATGTTTGTGGCAGCGCGTCCCTGGCTGGCATATAAATGGTTTTTAGCGGCAGCAACATACAGTTCATTGAGGTTTGCACTGGCCAGCACCGGGAATAAAACCAACTCATAATACGCATCCTGATATTCCGAGGGCAAATCTTCTCCTACTTTTTTGGCTTTCGCCGCAAGGCTATCGTAAGATTGTACCACGCGTTCGGCTTCATTGTAATGAAAAAGGCTGTAGGTGGTGGTGTCAATCATTTCCGGTTTGCGGCGGGAATTATATTTAGTACATTTCCTCAAAATATCGGCGATTTCTTCCGTTTTTTGATCATTGAACGTTTTCGCTGCCCAGTCGGTATAATACTGCTGAAGGTTTGACACATCAATAGCTTCGGGATCCCAGGCATAATCCAGAAAAAAGGAAATCGGGAATTCCATCGGTTTTAAATCGCCCACATTTACGATCCACACTTCATCCACACCATATTCATAAGCGAGGTGCATTTGCTCCCAGGTTCGTTCAATTTGCGTGGTATTGATCCATTTATAATTGCGCGGGCCGCCCACGTAATCAAAATGATAATAAATACCATAACCGCCCTTGCGGGGTTCAGCATTCAATTCAGGTAACTTTCTGATATTTCCCCAATTATCATCAGAAAATAAGAGCGTTACATCATCGGGCACGCGCATGCCCTGATCATAATAATCCTGTACTTCTTTGTAGAGTGCCCACAGTTGCGGCGTTTCTTCGGCAGGTTTTCTTGTCACCTCACTGATGATCTCCCGTTGCGCGGAAACAATAGTTTCGAGAAGATCTATGGCCGTGCCCTGTGTCATGGGTTCGTCACCATCTCCGCGCATCCCTACAGTGACAAGTGTTTCTGTATTCCCACGGCGCTGCATCCCCTCGGTCCAGAATTTGGTAAGCGTATCTGCATTTTTAGAAAAATCCCATGCACCTTCGCCAAAACGATCCCATTCTGCGTGTGCGCGAGCCAACGGCTCATGGTGTGAGGTGCCCATTACGATGCCATATTCATCGGCCAGGGCGGCATTTTTTGGGTCGTCTACATAAAACATACGCCCCCACATGGCAGGCCATAAATAATTCCCGTTAAGCCGAAGGATGAGTTCAAAAACGTGTTCATAAAATCCTGACGTAAAACCGCCATAATTCTCATCTGCCCAACCGCCCAGCGCGGGCATCTCATCATTGAGAAAAATACCGCGGTATTTTACCTTGGGTTCGCCGCAGGTATAAATCCCCGGTTTTATGTACAGTTCACTTTCTTTTTCCACCGGAACATCTGCCCAGAAATACCATGGTGAAACACCCAGTTGCCGGGAGAGGTCGTACATCCCGTAAATAGTACCGCGTTTGTCGCTCCCAGCAATGACCAATGCCTGCTTTACGCCTTCCATTGGATTCTTCACGATTTGAGCGGTAAATTTCTCCCATTTTCCGGTAAGGGAATCGGTGTTGATTTTACCTTTTTGAACCAAATCATCAATAAGTTCACTTTTGCCCAAAGTGCCAATGATAATAAGGTTTTCTGCCGCTTTTTTCTCTTTTAGAAGTTCTGGTTTTGTACCGCTTACTTTTTCCATATCATTTTGCAGATCTTCCGCTACGCGAAAAATGCCCGGAAAATCTGTTTCGCTTACCAGTAAATCAGGCGTTTTACCTTTAGAAATAAGCGAAAAACCACCTGAAACCGGTGTTTTTGATACATAATCACCAGATTTCTGAGCAATTAAAGTGGCACTGAAAATAAAAAGAAATAGAAAAAATAAGGATCTGAATCGCATAGGTTTATTCGTTGATGTCGGTTACTTTATAGAAGGCTTTTTTAGGTTTTAAATTCTCGTCAAAAAGCAGAGGGTAATTTTTACGTCCAGGTACGGGATAGGTGTCCAGCCAGGTGTACTGGTCAGAGATATTCCAGAAAGTGACCCCCGTAAGCGTGCCTTTATTTTCCCTGAAAACGTTGAAAACCATATCGTATTGATCTATCTGTTTTTGCTCTAGTTCAGGAATAAAATCATCCTGCTCATCTGCCCGTTTCTTACGACTTTCTTTTTCCCATTTGTAAAGCGAAATATCGAGTTCAGTGACCTGCACATCAAGATCCAGGGAACTGTATTGAGCAATCGCTTTTTTGAGTTCGTCCTCGGTAGGTTCAAAAATGGACCAGTGCCCCTGTATGCCCACACCGTCTATGGGAACACCCGCATCTACAAGTTTTTTGACCAAGGTGTAAATACGCTCCCTTTTTTCGGGCCGCACTGCGTTATAATCGTTGTAATATAATTTTACATCCGGGTCCGCTTCATGGGCATATTCAAAAGCTTTGGCCAGATAGTCTTCCCCCGCGATCTTATAAAAAGGCGATTCTTCTCGATATACTTTGGTACTATCATCAGAAACTGCTTCATTCACCACATCCCAGGCGTAGATTTTGCCTTTATAGCGGGAAACCACATCTGTAATATGTTTTTTCATGCGGGTATAGAGTGTGTCTTTTGTAATTTGATTCCCGTCTGCATCCTTAAAAAACCAGTCGGGATATTGCTGGTGCCAGATCAGGTTATGGCCGCGAACGATCATATCATTAGCTTCCGCGAAAGCGATGATCTCATCGGCAGGTCCCCAGTTGTAGCGGTTTTGCTCCGGGTGGAGCGGTCCCATTTTCATTACATTTTCAGGAGTCATGCTCTTAAATTGTGTTGTAATGAGTGCTGCCTGCGAAGAATCTTTTAGCGCGCGTGGGGATACGGCCACTCCCATGGGAAAATACTCTTTGTAATAGTCTTTTAATCCTTCCTGATCAGTTTTTGCAACATCAGTATTAGTGGTTTTTGTCTCGTTTTTGCAACTACAAAGCCCTATGGAAACAGCGAATAGAAGCAATACAACTCTTGAATTAAAAATGCGCATACAGATTGAATTTTAAATTAATTATTGTGCGATACCAGGTAGTTAGTCAAAAAGTCCACAATGCCCAGGAAAGTGTTCTTAATCCCATTGTGGCCGTATTCCCGGTGCAAAAGGAAAACGCAAAGCTTCGTAATATTCCAGGCTTTCCGCTGGTTTTTCTACTCCTTCCGGTAGTGGTTTTTGTGAGAATTGCTGAAAATAGAGCAGGCACGCATCGCGCCACCATTTGGCCTCTTTCAGCTGAATCTCCAGCAACATGCGTACCTCTTCAAATTGTTCTTTGTTGACATAGGGTTGCATTTTTTTCCAGGTGTTTGCCATCGTCTTCACTTCATCAACACCCTTCTGGTATTTTAGCGCAATACCGTCCCATAAGGATTTACCACTCTCTAATGTATACTCCCAGGGCAAGTGATGAAACCACAGCAATAATTCCTCCGGAGTAGTTCTGGGGTCGTTGAATTTTTTGGCCAGTTCTGGCGCATATTGATCAACGGCATCGCTGCCGCTTTTAGTACGATCGAAACCAATGCCCAGACTATCTGCTTTATGATAATAAACCGGATTCCAGTCTGGTCTGGAAAGGTTGTCCACCCAAGGGCCCGGGCCATAATGGTGACCCGTGGCCATCATATGGTGCAGCCCCAGCGGTGTCATATAATTAACCACCGCTTCGCGCGAATCTATCATGACCTTTGCCATCGTATCTACAAATTCTTCATTATTGGAAAAAGTAGCCCGAAGCCATTCTTTTGCGATAACACGGGAATCAAGTTCAGGATCCCAGGCAAGCCGACCAAAACCGTACCAGTTTGCCTGCGCGAATGGATGCCCGGTCCAATTGATATCGGTTCCTATATTGGCCACTCCGGCCATTCCCGTGAGTTTTTTATCATGAAGCGAACCATCAATAACCTTGGCAACGGTGGATCCTTTTCCTTTTTGGTATGTATCAGCCTGTAACACTTCTTCATATAATTTTGGTAAATAGGCCAGATGTGTGCTAAAGCCCAGATATTCCTGTGTATTCTGAAATTCGATCATTAGCGGTGTTTTTGGCATGGCGCCAAACATGGGGTGAAAAGGTTCCCGTGGTTGAAAATCGATTGGGCCGTTCTTGACCTGTATGATCACATTGTCCAGAAATTTGCCATCCATAGGTACAAATTCACTAAAAGCTTGTTTTGCACGATCTGTCGCGTCATCTTCGGAATAGACAAACGCGCGCCACATCACAATTCCGTTATGAGGTGCTACTGCTTCGGCAAGCATGTTTGCACCATCCACGTGGTTACGGCCGTAATTTTGCGGACCTGGTTGTCCTTCTGAATTGGCTTTTACCAAAAAACCGCCAAAATCAGGTATTTTCTTGTAGATTTCATCAGCTTTGTCTTTCCACCACTGTTTTGCTTTTGGATCAAGCGGATCAGCAGTTTCTAGTCCGCCAATTTCAATGGGGGCAGAAAAACGTGCTGTTAGGTACACTTTTATGCCATAAGGTCGAAACACATCAGCCAGCGCAGCGACTTTTTCTATATATTGAGGTGTCAAGACAAGCGCGTTTGCGTTTACATTAGTAAGTACGGTACCATTAATCCCAATAGATGCATTGACACGGGCATAATCAATATAACGCTGATCAATAAAACCCGGAAGCTTTTGCCAGTTCCATATAGAAAAACCAGCATAACCACGTTCTACGGTGCGGTCCAGATTGTCCCAGTGATTGAGGATGCGCAGGTCAACTTTTGGCTTCTCCACCTGATTTATAGCTGAAAAATCCTGATTTTGTTGCATCAACATCAGAAATCTGAACGTTCCATATAAGATTCCCGTTGAAGTATTAGCCGTAACAACGAGGATATTTTTACCTTTATTTTGTACTGTTTTTATTATAAAACCCTCTTTTCCAATAGTTTTTAGATCTTTTTTCAGCCCAGCAGAAAGAACTTCATTTAAGTTTGTTGCAGGAGCGATGACCAGGGTATTCTTATCAGAATAGGAAGGTAGCAGTTCTATTTCTTGCCCAAGCATACCCTGAGTACCACGTTTAAGTTCATCTTTTGAAACAAGGTGTTTATCACTGTCACCTTCAAAATAAACAGATCTGAAAATATCCTGATAGTCGGTCAACACGGTCTGGTTTTCTATGGGAACATAGCGAAGCCAAAGGTCATAGCCATCAGAAGCTGTTATGTGAAGCAGACCCGCAAAAAAAACGAGTATAAAAAGGAATGTAGGATGCGGTTTCAAATGATTTAAGTTAAGGGTTAATGTGCAGATGACTACAAGGTCGAATTTGACAAAACTAATATAAAGGATTATTTTAGCAATCGATTGCGAAAAGGTCTAAAATATTAAAATTCAGTATTAATTTTGCCCTAAGTCATGAAAAAACAGGTTAAAAACACACATTTTACACCGTATTATTATAAAAAACGGAGGTTTTCTGATTAGGATCATTGCTTTTTAAAACCTTATCCTTCAAGGATGACGGAAGTCGCAGATATTTTTTTTCTGAGGGAAGATGCCCTTATTTTAAGTTCTGTTCTAAGCATTTTGATATCGGTAAGGTCGATGTCCTGTTTTTTGTCGCTGTGGTCAAGAACAAGTTGGGTAGCAATTTTCCCCATTTTCTGTGCCGGATGGGTGATCGTAGAAAGTGCCGGGTCAACAATTGAAGCGATGGGATCATCGTTAAAACCTACTACTGCCAGATCTTCTGGTACTCGCACACCATGTCTTTTTGCATAAAGAATGGCACTTACAGCCGCAGTATCGTTAGCAGAGAAAATTCCATCAGGCGGGTTGACGAGCTTCATCAGTTTTTTGGTAGCTTTTTTTCCTTCGGAAGAGCTTAGGGTACTAAATTCAAGGATGAGTTCAGGATCTACGGTAATATCATGTGCGCGCAAAGCATCCTCATAACCTTTTCTGCGCTCATTGTATATATTGCGGTGCTGCGCACCTGCAAAATGTGCAATACGGGTGCAGCCTTGTTCTATAAGATGTGTTGTTGCATTGTAACCCGCCATATAATTATCTATGATTACATAGTAAGCGTCAAGTCCTTTAGGAATGCGATCTACAAAAGCTATAGGTGTGCCCTGATCTATAAATTGCTGAAAATGTGATAGGTCTTTTGTCTCCATTGCGAGCGAAACCACGAGACCCATTATACGACTATCATAGAGAGCCTTGGCGTTATTCACCTCATTTTCGTAACTATCATTGCTCTGTGTAATAATCACGTTAAAACCGGCCTGCCTTGCGGTAGCTTCAACACCGCTAATCAGGGATGCGGTAAATGGCCTGTTAATGCGCGGGATCATAATCCCAAGTGTTTTACTTTTATTGTTGCGTAGGCTTGCCGCAATAGTATTGGGTCTATAGCCCATCGTCTGGGAGGTGGCCTTAATGAGTTTTATAGTTTTATCACTGATACTGTGGTGATCGTTTAAGGCTCTTGATATCGTAGATGGGGAAAAATTCAGTTTTTTTGCAATATCGTATATAGTAATTTCCTTTTTTTTGTTCATGTAAGTAAAAGTGTAAAGTTACCATGTATATAATACCCTCAAAAGTAAATTAATATGGATCATATCAGCTAAAGGATCATTATTTGTGGGTTTTGGCCAAATTAGAGATTTAATTTTTATATTGTGGTCAATTGCATGGGGGAATTTGGAAATTTGCACAAATTACATGCAATCGATTTCGTTTGTTCAATAGGATTTAAATTATTACACTATGTTCTGGATAGGATATGATATAGGAAGCTCCTCTATAAAAGCAGCTTTGATCAATGATGAAAATGGAAATGTTGTGGATACTGCACAATATCCCAAAGTTGAAATGCAAATACGCTCTCCTAAATCGGGGTGGGGGGAACAGGACCCGGAATCGTGGTGGGAGAACCTCTGTATAGCAACCCAGCAACTACTCAAGAATACAGAAGTTGATACCAGGGAAATAAAGGGTATAGGAATTTCCTATCAAATGCACGGTCTGGTACTTGTAGATAAGGAACAAAAAATATTGCGACCCTCTATAATATGGTGCGACAGCAGGGCGGTAGATACAGGAGAACATTTATTTGAAAAGGCAGGAACCGAAAAATGTGAACGCCAACTCTTGAATTCCCCTGGAAATTTTACATTATCAAAGTTAAAATGGGTTAAGGAGAATGAACCCGAACTTTATAAGCGCGTAGATAAATTTATGTTGCCCGGGGATTATATTGCCATGAAACTTACCGGTGCGATCACTACGACACCCTCTGGACTTTCTGAAGGGATTGCATGGGATTTTACCAAACATGCACCTGCAGATTGGCTTTTTGCCGAAGCAGGGATTCATACAGATTTAATTCCTGAACTTGTACCTACTTTTTCTGATCAGGGCAGCGTCACGCAACAGGCCGCTGAACAAACCGGGTTAACCAAGGGTATTTCTGTAATGTATCGCGCTGGTGATCAACCTAATAACGCGCTAGCGCTCAATGTTTTTAAACCAGGTGAAATTGCCGCTACCGGTGGCACAAGCGGTGTGGTCTATGCCATTTCTGATCAAATCAGGACAAAAGAATCCACGCGTATCAATAGTTTTGCGCATGTTAACCATGATGAAAATGCTCCACGCATTGGTAAAATGCTCTGTATAAATGGTACGGGAATTCAATACAGCTGGATGCGAAACCAACTTACCGATGCGATGGATTATGGTGCAATGAACGCTTTAGCCGAAGAAGTGACGATAGGATCTGATGGACTTATGATCCTACCCTTTGGAAACGGGGCGGAGCGTATGCTCAGGAATAGGAATCTGGGCAGTAGCATGAATGGAATTAATTTCAATATACACCAGCAGAAGCATCTGTTTAGGGCCGCTCTTGAAGGGATTGCTTTTTCTTTTGTTTATGGTTTGCAAATTTTACAGGGCGATGGCATTGAACTTACTACCATAAAGGCCGGTAATGATAATCTTTTTCGTTCTGCGGTATTTTCCAATACGATCGCGACACTTGTAGGTAAAAATATAAGTATCACCGAAACTACGGGATCTGTAGGAGCTGCACGCGCAGCAGCTTATGCTGCTGGCGCTTTTGCAAGTTTTGATGAGGCTACCGCTACAGATAAGGTAGAGCATGTTTATAAACCTTTATCAGAAAAAAAAGAAGATTATCAAAAGGCTTATGATAAATGGAAAGAGTGCCTTGAAGAAAAATTGGCCACTTTTAAATAAACCTTATCAACTTCTATCTTTTTTTTAAGAGTTTCAATGGAATTTGACCTTAAAAGTCCAGTCCATTTTTCAAGTAAATTTTATATCATGAGATCCAATCTGATCCAGGGAATTCAAATTCACTGGATCAGATTGGATTTTTAGGTTAACTTACTCATTTTTATACGTCACGAATATAATCAATTAACTTTTAGTGATTTATACGGTAGTTACGTTCTTTATAATAAAACATTGATTAAATTATGAAAACGTTTGCGTAGTTGCATTATTTATTATAGTTTAGATGACTATAAGAACTAATTAAATAATCAATTTATGAAGAAGAAATACTCCGATCTTATTTTGTTTGTTTTCGGTTTTCTAACCTTTGGTCTGATTACTGCACAGCAAACAATAACAGGAATCGTTTCAGATAACACAGGGCCGTTACCTGGCGCCAATGTTATCGTAAAAGGTACAACAAATGGTACCACAACAGATTTTGACGGGAATTACTCACTTGCGAATGTAGATTCCGGTGCAACGCTCGTATTTAGCTATGTAGGGTTCAATCCTCAGGAAATCCCTTTAGATAACAGAACAAGTCTTGATGTAACACTAGAAGAGAATTCTACATCCCTAGAGGATGTTGTTGTTATTGGTTACGGTACACAATCCAGAGCAGCCGTGACGGGAGCAATATCATCTGTTGATTCAGAAGAGATATCAAGTTTACCTGTTGCAACGGCAGATCAGGCTTTGCAGGGGAGAGCAGCAGGGGTAAGTGTTATAAACAGTGGTTCCCCCGGTGTTTCTCCTGAAGTGCGCATTAGAGGATTGGGAACGCCCAATAACAATTCACCGCTTTATGTGATTGATGGTGTAATTTCCGCAGGTATCGGAAATCTAAATGCAAACGATATAGAATCCATCCAGGTGTTAAAAGATGCTTCTACTACAGCGGTTTATGGTTCACAGGGTTCTAACGGTGTGGTATTAGTAACCACGAAACAAGGTTCTAAGTCGGGAGTTACAAAACTGACTTTTGATGCTTACACCGGGACTCAATTTATAGATCAGCGTTATGATGTGCTTAATACTGATCAATATATAGGTTATGCAAGGGCAATAACAGATCCTATACCCGCCCGTTTTACTGATCCTCAATATGCCGATATCCTTGATAATAATGTGAATTATCAGGATGAAATATTTCGTACCGGGGTGATAAGAAATTATAATCTCGGACTTTCAGGAGGTAGTGAGAACAGTAATTTCAGGTTCTCTGCTGGTTACTTGAATCAGGAAGGTGCAATTATAGAAACCGAGTTTGAGCGGTTTTCCTTTAGAGCCAACAGTAATTTTACCACAGGTAAATTCAGTTTTGGGGAGACCATGGGTATTTCGTTTAACGTTCAGAATCCCGAACGTGCAGATGGAGGTCGCTCGCTAATTGAGCATGCAATTAAAGCTGCTCCTTATCTTCCTGTTTATAATGTTAATAATAATGGTGGTTTTCAAGGCCCCAACAGCTCTATAGACGGGCAGGATGCGGTAAATCCCGTACGGGCACAAACTCTGGGGGAAGCCATCAATAAATCGGTTTCCATTACTGGAAGTGTATTTGGAGAATATAAAATAGTTGAGGGACTTACGTTTAGATCTCAAGTAGGACTGGATTACAGTAATTTCAAAAACAGTAATTTTATTCCCTCATACAATGATGATAGCTTAGGTGCAACTCACTTTTTTGATTTTGCACAAATTACTAAGAATACCGGTATTTTTCAATCTTTAACTTTTACCAATAGCTTTAACTATAAAAAGACCGTTGCAGATATTCACAATTTTGAATTCTTGCTGCTCTCAGAACAACAAGAGATAAAAAATGAGAGTATCAACGCGACCAGTCAAAACCCGATTAGTGATGAAGTTAATCAACTTTCACTCACAGGGGCCGGTTTAAGCTCTGCCTCTTCAGAGTATAACCGTATTGGTTATTTAGGTCGTTTAAATTATGATTATGACTTAAAATATCTGTTTTCTGCCTCTATAAGGAGAGATGCGTCTTCACGATTTGGTCCTAATAACAGATGGGGTTGGTTTCCATCGGTTTCACTGGGTTGGAACATAGCACGGGAATCATTTATGCAGGATACTAAATTCAGCAACTTAAAATTGAGAGGAAGTTATGGGGTAGTAGGTAATGATAAAATAGGGGATTATCGCTACAGTGCTACTTTGATTACAGATTTTATTTATCCTATCGCTGGGGGCGCTGCAGATGGTACAACGGCTAATGGATTGCCTAACCCAAACCTTAAATGGGAGGAAACGACTATGTTGAACCTGGGATTGGATATGGGACTTTTCAATGAAAAATTAACGCTCTCCCTTGAATATTATAAAAATGAGAGTGACGATTTACTTATCAATAGGCCTTTATCTGTATCCTTAGGGTTCAATGATCCTAATATTACTGAAAATGTAGGTTCTGTTGAGACCAAAGGTTTTGAAATGAACCTAGGCTACAATGATTATGAAGGGGATTTTACCTGGTCAGCCAGTTTGAATTTAGGTAGCAGTACCAATGAAGTAAAGTCATTGGGTACCGTAGCTGAAATTAATGGAGGTGGCTTTGAAGGTGAAAATCTTTCCAGGATTACCGTGGGTGAGCCCTTATTTTATTTCTATGGCCTGCGTACTGATGGTATTTATCAAAACCAGGGCGAGGTAGATGCGGTATTTACTGCAAATCCAGATCAGACTATTGTAAAACCTGGAGACATCCGGTTTATTGATACTAATGGTGACGGTGCCATAAATGCCGATGACCGAACTAAAATTGGAAATCCATACCCTGATGTTACCTATGGTTTTAATGCCAATGCCAACTATAAAAATTTTGACATTAACGTTTTTGTAAGTGGTGTTGCCGGTAATGATGTATATAATACCAATATTTATGATCTTCAGGGGATGACACGATTATTTAATTCTGGTACTGCGGTCCTTGATCGCTGGACGGGACCAAACACATCCACTGAAATTCCTCGCGCTCTGGGTGCGGGTCAAAATGTATCTGCATCAGATCGTTTTATTGAAGATGGCTCCTATACCCGTTTGAGAAATGTGACTCTTGGATATTCAATACCTCTACGGTTTTTTAAAGACTACATAAGTAAGTGCAGGGTATACGTAAGTGGTCAAAACCTAATTACCCTTACAGGATATTCTGGTCTAGATCCTGAAGTGGGTAACTCTACAGTGATCAATTCAAGTGCTTATGAACTGGGTATAGATCGCGGAAATTACCCACAGCCGAAGTCCTTTCTCTTCGGATTACAACTATCATTTTAAAAAAATAATGTTATGAAAAAAATAAAAATAATCATGGTTTTTTTAGGGGGTATATTCCTTATCAATTCCTGTAACGAAAGCGATCTGGAGCTTACAAACCCAAATCAACTTTCACCGGAAACATTTTTTAAAAATGAATCCCAGGTGCAAGCCTCTGTTAATGCAATTTATGCGAACCTGCAAACAATTGGCATGTATACCAGGCATATGTATTTTATGATGGATAATATGGCACATGAAAATGCGGGTAATTCACAATTAGAAGCAGATAAGGTAGAATATCTTAATTTCTCTTTTGATTCCAGTCACGGTGGTATAACAGAATATTGGGATAGCTGCTTTAGAGGAATCAATAAGGCCAATTTTGTACTCAACAACGAGGAGGCCATAAATGCTATTCCTGAGTCTTTTCTAACGCAATCAAGAAAAGATAAATTTTTAGGGGAAGCAAAATTTTTAAGAGGGCTGTATTATTTCTATCTGGTAACACGTTTTGGGGATGTTCCTTTAATTACGACAATATCAGAAGCTGGAGAAGGTGTACCCAGATCTCCTAAAGAGCAGGTATATGATCAAATCATCAAAGATCTTCAGGAAGCTTCTACTACCTTACTTGACAAGGGTGCCGAGGAACAAGGAAGGGCCACAAAAGGTGCTGCATACGCGTTGTTGGGAAAAGTCTACCTGTATCGTGAAAATTATGAAAGTGCATTGCAGGCATTGAATCAAGTTACCGGTTATAGCCTGGAAACTGATTATGAGGATAATTTTCAGGAAGAAACCGAACACGGTCCAGAATCTATCTTTGAAGTTGAATATAATGATGATCTTGGCGATGGCGCTAAATGGAATTCTAACGTAAGTGGGGCAGGACCTAATGAGGTTACTTTCCGTGGGCAGGAATATGGTATGTTTGACTGGTTCAACGTCTATCCGGCAGATAATCTTATTGATGAGTATGAAGATGATGACATACGCTTTGATGAAACTTTCTATGTAGTGGGGGATACCACAGGAGCCGGGGTTGCAATCAACTCTATTCCTAATAATCGCAGGGCAGCCTGGAGAAAATATCAGAATTACTACAAAGATACCAACGAGGACCAGGCATCTGGGATCAATATGAAAGTAATTCGCTATGCAGATGTTCTTTTAATGATGGCCGAAAGCGCCAATGAACTGGGAGATCAGGTAACCGCAACAGGCTATATCAACCAGGTGAGGGAACGCGCTGGGCTGTCTGATTTAGAGGATACACTTTCTAAGCAGCAGGTATTTGATGCAATCGTACATGAGCGTAAGGTAGAATTAGCAGGAGAACAGGTTCGTTTTGCAGATCTTGTACGTTGGGGAATGGCAGCTGAGGTATTGGGACAATTTGGTTTTCAAACTGGCAAAAGCGAACTGTTGCCCATTCCAAATGCAGAGATTAGCTCTAATGAAAACATGACTTCTGCAGATCAGAATCCTGGATACTAAAATTTTGATTCATACTATTAATCAAAAAGCTCCTTTTAATTAAAAAGGAGCTTTTTGATTTTTAAAGATCTGGTATTTTTTTTGAATATAGGGTAACTGTCAAAATTCGAAATTGAAGCCTTTTTCGGTCAGTTTGCGATAGATTTCATCATCAAAACGATATAATTTTGCCGCTCGGTGCGATACATTTTTTTCTTTTTCTTTCAGATCAACCAATAATTTCATACTCAGGATTTTTCTTCGGAAATTGGGTTTATCCATGGAGACTCCCAGAATTTCTTCATAAAGCTGCATCAGTTGTAACAAGGTAAAACTTTCTGGCAGGAGATTAAAACCTATGGGAGCCTGGCGCACCCTGCGACGTAATTGTTTAAGGCTTACATGAAGTATTTCAGAATGGTCATATATAAGTTCAGGGATCTGGTCTATCATAAACCATTTGACTTCTGAGGCAGTATAACCCGGTCTGATATCGTATTTTGAGGTATCTATAAGTGCGTAATAACCTATAGTTATGATCCTACCGGCCGGAAAACGATCAGGATCACCAAAAGCCCTTAACTGTTCAAGGAAAATGTTCTCTATCCCGGTAAGTTCATGCAGCAACCTGTTTGCGGCATTGTCAATGCTTTCATCTTTTTTGATCCAGCCACCGGGCAGCCCCCATTCCCCTTTACGTATACCTACAGCATGTTTAGCAAGTAGAACCTCTAGTTTAGAATTACGGAAACCAAAAATAACGCAATCAATTGTTATTGAATCCATCACAGAGGCTTTGACAATACTGCCGGTCTCCGTGTTTATTATAGTTTTTTTCATTAAAAAGGCATGACTTAAAGGATTTAGCCTTTATGACAATTCAGCTTTGGAATATATAGTGAAATTAAAGATCTGTTTTAGAGCGCACTTCATGTATAGCAGCGAGCTGTTAATATTCTAGATATTAACGAAAAAGTCCCTACCTACATTTTTTTAAAATAACCTCGCATAATCATCAAAATCCTTGAATTAGCGCTAAAAATAGCAGATTATAGCCATTTTTCGATCATTTTTAGAGATTAATGTTTTAGCTATTATAATGTACCTTAATATAAGGTGCTATTCCTGAGCGTAAAGGGTGTTTTTGTAGGCTATAATATGTTGATTCACTTTATCCTGAAATTCATTTGGTGTCTGCTGGGTGTGCAATTTAAAAAACCGGCTAAAATAAGAGGGATCTTTAAATTGTAGGTCATAAGCGATCTCCTTCAACGTATGTTTGCTGTGAATGATCTGCCGCTTTGCTTCCAGAATAATCCTATCGTGTATAAGCTGTACTGCGGTTTTATCTAGTTTTTCTTTTAATATCTGGTTCAGTCTTTTTGTGCTCAAACCCATTTTTTCAGCATAAAATTGGGCTTTTCTTTTATCTGAAAAATTCCCTTCTAAAAGCATCATGAACTCATAGATCCTTTTTTCATTGATATCCTGCAAGGTAAAATGATGTTCTTTGAGCTGAATAAGTTTGAGTAGAAAAACCTTGAGAAGTGCCCTAATCATCGTTAGGTTGGCCTGTTGCTGATCATATTCTTCCTGCATGAGATCGTAAATGGAGCGCAAGGTCTTCTCGCTTTCCTGATTTACCTGAAGACAGGAAAATTCGCCCTGAACATTAAAAATGCGGAATACGTCCAGTAAAAATTCCTTCAAATCATCTTCTAACAGCTCTTGTTTAAAGGAAATAAGAACACCTTTCTTGCCCGCTTTGTTGAGTTGGTGCACCCGATAGGGTGGAATAAGATAGATCCAGTCCCCCCGCAAGGTTTGAAAATCATGCTGAGGTTCGTGGAGCGCTTTTTCATTCCTCAACCAGACGATTTCAAAAAAATCGCGCCTTCCGGGATCATTAAGATAGGAAGGTGGACAATTTGTAAGATCACGAATATATATCGTCTTATCGCTTAGCATGTTATCAAAGGGGTTTGAAAATTTATATTATTCACATCATCGAACCCAATAGGTTCCATATAGTACCACAAAATTAGGCCTTATTAACAAATATTTATACGCAATGGGCAAATAGTACCATACATCTGTCAGATTGTAACATCGCAGCGAGGATGAGCAGTGTAATTTTGCCTAACCAATTAAACAATACCAATGAAAGAACCAACAAAAGAAGAATTGAAGCTATGGAATGAACATGCCATGGATGCCATATTAAAAGAGCATTTAGAATTGGTAAAACATGTTGATTTCAAAACTTTTGCTTCGATTGTATCCCCAATTAAAAAGGCCAATGCTATTTTCTTTATGGGAATGGGACGTAGCGGACTTATGATGAAAGCTGCGGCCATGCGATTGATGCATTTGGGCTTTGAGGCATACGTTGTAGGAGAAACCACCACGCCAGCCATAGGAAAAGGGGATTTATTGATCGCTGGTTCTGGTTCTGGTACCACAACCAGTGTACTGCGTGCAGCTGAAACCGCAAAAAAAGAGAAAGCGACTGTAATAGCTTTCACGACAGATGAAGAATCCCCCCTGGCAAAGAAAGCAGATTATATTGTCGTTTTACCTGCCGCAAAAAAACAACAACATCAAAACACGGTTTCGGAGCAATATGCAGGCAGTCTTTTTGAACAGGCATTGCTTCTATACTTCGACGCTTTGATACAAACCTTGTGGAAGATTGACGGCAGTACTGCAGAAACGCTTTATGAGCGTCACGCAAATATGGAATAACCGAGAATGCAACATAAACAATTAAAATAGAAAACGTTATGGCTAAGTTACAAGTAGCAATTGATTTATTAAAAACAGAAGATGCCCTGGCTCTGGCAAAAAAAGTAGCTCCTTACATAGATATTATAGAATTGGGCACACCACTTATTAAGAGTGAGGGGGTAGCTGTTATAAGAGCTATGAAAGATGCATTTCCAGATAAAGAAGTGTTTGCTGATTTTAAAACTGCAGATGCAGGAGGACTGGAAGCAGATTTAGCTTTTGAGGCTGGTGCGGACTATGTTACCATTTTAGGATCTATAGACGATTCTACTATTATAGGCGCTGTGGAATCAGCGAAAAAACATGGTAGGGCTGTGGTTGTTGATACCATAGGTGTAAAGGACCGCGTAAAACGCGCACGCGAAGTTTCAGAACTGGGTGTAGCGTTTGTTGAATTGCATGCTGGTCTTGATGAGCAGGGGCAGGATGGTTACTCTATCCAGGTTTTGATTGACGAGGCTACTAGAGCAGGAGTTCCTGTTTCTATTGCTGGTGGAGTTAATAAAGATAGTATTAAAGCTGTCAAGGATTCTGGAGTGGTAGTTGCTGTAGCTGGTGGTGCTATTTATGGAGCAGATGATCCTGCTAAAGCCGCCAAAGAATTGTACGATGCATTAAATGCATAGATTGACATTTTAATAAAGTCAGAAAAAGCCCTGTAAATCCTAGATTTACAGGGCTTTTTCTGATTTAGAAGTAATTATATATTTTGAAATCTAAATTATCCTTTGTATTCGCTTTAAATACTCAGGGCGCGTACAGCTTATTGAAAAACAGGCTGTGCAGTACCATTTAATTTCTTTTTCAAGTATACTGCAGTCTTACTTTCTTTGTTTTTAGCAACCGTTTCAGGCGTTCCCGAAGCTACGACATTGCCACCTTCGTCTCCAGCTCCTGGACCTATATCTATCACCCAGTCGCTTGCCGCTATTATTTGCATATCGTGCTCCACAACAATGACCGTATTGCCAGAATCTACTAATTTAGTTAGCTGAAACTGTAATTTTTCTACGTCAGAGGGATGTAGGCCCGTAGTTGGTTCATCTAAGATGTAAAGCGTATTCCCCCTATTTACGCGTTGTAGTTCTTTTGCTAGTTTTATGCGCTGGGCTTCCCCTCCAGAAAGTTCCGTTGCTGGTTGGCCAAGGCGCAAATAGCCCAGGCCTACTTCTTTTAAAACCTGGAGTGGGCGAGAAACCTGCTCTTCTTCCTGAAAAAATTCAACAGCTTCGCGTACGGTTAAGTTGAGTACATCTGCGATATTTTTATCACGATAAGTTACTTCCAGCGTTTTATCATTGTAGCGCGTGCCGTTACAAACAGGGCAGGGTGCGTAAACACTGGGTAGGAATAAGAGCTCTACCATCACAAAACCTTCCCCTTCACAATTGGAGCAACGCCCTTTGCCCACGTTAAAAGAGAAACGTCCTGCTTTGTATTTACGGGATTTTGCCAGTTTGGTTGAGGCAAACAATTTACGAACCACATCAAACAAGCCGGTGTAGGTTGCCAGATTGGAACGGGGTGTCCTCCCAATGGGTTTTTGGTTTACCACAACCATGCGTTTGATATTATCACCACCATCAGCGATTTCTCCTCCTAAGGTCTCAACCATTTCGTGTTGTAGATCATCTTCGGAATCTTCTTCGTTAACTGTATTTTTTCCTAGCCGGGCAGCCATTAGATCAACTAGCGCCTGACTTACCAAACTACTTTTTCCCGAACCTGAAATACCCGTAACGCTCGTTAGTGTATTCAGTGGGAATGAAACCGCAAGTTTGTCGAGGTTGTTTCTGGTAATATCCTTTAATTTCAACCAGCCGGAAGGCTTGCGGGGTATTGGATTTTTTGTGGGAAGGGTATTAAACAGATGTTCTTTTGTCTTAGACCTGGAGACCCCCTTTAATCCTTCTGGTGGGCCACTGTATATTATTTCGCCACCACCTTCACCGGCGTTTGGTCCCACATCTACCAGCCAATCTGCATTACGAATGACGTCAAGCTCATGCTCTACCACGAAGATGGAATTGCCACTTGCTTTTAACCGATCCAGGGTTTTTAGTAAAGCTTCCGTATCCGCAGGATGAAGGCCGGCAGAAGGTTCATCCAGAACATAAACAACGCCAAATAAATTGCTGCGTACCTGGGTAGCCAGCCGCAAACGCTGATGTTCACCAGGAGAAAGGGTAGGTGTACTTCGCTCCAGAGAAAGATAACCCAGTCCCAGTTCCAGCAAAACGTTTAACCTTCCCACAAGGTCTTCGGCAATGCGTTGCGCGACCATTACTTTTTCCTGATGGTTTTTCTTTAATTTGACTAAAGCGGGAGCTGAGCCATCGCTATACGGACTGAAAATAGCCAGCAATTTTTGAAGGGGTTGCTTAGACATATCTGCGATATCAAAACCGGCAAAGGTTACTGATAAAGATTCTTTGCGCAGGCGCTTACCATGACAGTCAGGGCATTTTTCACTCAACATATATTCAGATACGCGCTTTTTCATTAGTGCGCTGGGTGAATTGGCAAAGGTGTGAAGGACGTATTTTTTAGCGCCCATAAACGTGCCTTTGTAACTGGGCTGCCTTTTTTCCTCTAAGGCAATTTCAACTTCTTTGCGGTTTAAATCCCTGTAAACAGGCACCTGTGGTTGTTCATCTGTAAATAAAATCCAGTCGCGGTCTTTCTGTGGAAGCTCTTTCCAAGGGATATCCACATCATACCCTAAAGTTACCAGTATATCGCGTAGATTCTTCCCCTGCCAGGCCTTTGGCCATGCATCTATAGCCCGTTCCCTGATGCTCAAAGTATCATCTGGAACCATACTTTTTTCTGTTACTTCATAAACCCTGCCCAGCCCATGACAAGTGGGGCATGCACCTTCAGGGGTGTTAGTGGAAAAGGAATCTGCATATAAAATGGATTGCCCTTCTGGATAATCGCCCGCACGGGAGTAAAGCATGCGCAGCAAATTGGAAATAGTGGTGACCGAACCTACTGAAGATCGCGTACTCCCCGAACTGCGTTGTTGTTGCAGTGCAACCGCAGGAGGCAATCCTTCAATCTCATCAACCTCCGGAATGGGCATTTGGTTGAATAATCGCCTGGCGTAAGGAGAGACCGATTCGAGATACCTACGTTGTGCTTCGGCATACAAAGTGCCAAAGGCAAGTGATGATTTTCCTGATCCCGATATACCCGTAAATACCACCAATGCATCCCGGGGGATTTTAAGGGATACATTTTTTAAATTATTCTGTCGAGCTCCTTTTATAGTGACAAATCCCTCTTTTATAGCGTTTTTGTTAGGTTGTATATTCATAGGTCCAACATTAGTCAAAAAATATACCAAGATGCCCCGATTTCTTAATAAAACAAGAGGTTTTAAAAGGATTTATACTGTTTATAGGGATTTATGAAACAGGGTAAGAATTAACTATAAAAACAAGTTAAAAAATATTTAATTGTTATTAATGATATATTATAATACTAACTTGACTGAAACTAAATAAAAAATCCAACTATGAAAGCACTATGTTATGAAGGTAAGGAGAAGGTACAGGTTAATACTGTCCCTGATCCTAAAATCCAAGAACCAACGGATATTATTATTAAAGTGACCTCTACCGCAATTTGTGGCTCTGATCTTCACATTTATGGAGGTCTTATGCCCACTATGCATGAAGGGGATGTTTTAGGTCATGAATTTATGGGTGAGGTTGTTGAATTAGGTTCTGAGGTAAAGAAGTTTAAAAAAGGGGATCGGGTGGTGATCCCTTTTACAATTGCATGTGGAAATTGCGATTATTGTAATGATGATCTGTTCTCTTTGTGTGACAATTCAAATCCCAATGATGAGTTATGTAAAGAAAATTTGGGTCACTCCATATCGGGACTGTTTGGATTTTCGCATATGCTAGGTGGTTTTGCAGGTGGGCAGGCGGAATATGTAAGAGTCCCTTACGCGGATGTGGGCCCTATTAAAGTTCCTGAATCTTTGAGCGATGATAAGGTTTTATTTCTTTCCGATATTTTTCCAACAGGATATATGGGTGCGGAAAATGCCAATATAAAAAGGGGCGATACCGTAGCAATATGGGGATGTGGTCCTGTAGGTCAGTTTGCCATACAGAGTGCATGGATGCTAGGTGCAGAACGTGTTATTGCAATAGACGTTGTAAAAGAGCGACTGGATATGGCCGAAAGGAGCAGTAATGTGGAACTTATTAGAACTGTAGATGCAGACCAGGTCTATCAGCTTCTTATGGAAATGACGAATGGTAAAGGTCCGGATTGCTGTATTGATTGCGTGGGCGCAGAGGCACATGGAACGGAAGGTTTCAACAAAAACCTATCAAAAGCGCAACCAGATGCTTTAGCTCAAATATTCAAAAGCTGTAAAAAAGCTGGAAATGTTTCAATTCCTGGTGTTTATGTAGGAAAAGTTGATGGCTTGCCACTAGGTATTGCCATGAACAAATCCCTAAATCTAAAAATGGGACAGACGCATATGCAACATTATTTAGAACCCCTTCTAAAGAAGGTGGAAGAAGGAAAAATAGATCCGTCCTTTATCATAACTCATAGAATGAAGTTAGATGATGCACCAGAGGCTTACAAAAAATTTAGAAATAAAGAGGACAATTGTGTCAAGGTAGTACTTACTCCTTAATTAGTGGAGTAGCTTAAAAGATTTAGTTATTTTGATAGAATTTTATGAGAACCATGTCATGCAATTGACATGGTTTTTTATTTATAATTCAAGTAAGTTTAAATCAGTTGGTCGTAAAGATTAATGTATTTCTTTAAAAATCTTATTCTAACCTGCACCGTATTTCATTAATCTCTCAAAAAGAATCTGCACTGCTATTTTTATCAAAAGCTCCTGAGAAAAGAACTAGAGCAGTATTTACAAATAACCGATGCAATCCATGTATCTTTGACCTGCCCAACACAACATCTTATTTTGAAGAAAAAATTTCAGTTTATTGCAATTATTGGTTTCATAGCCAAGGGCTTGATTTATATAATTATCGGTATACTTTCCCTCTTGTCAGCTTTAAACCTGGGAGGAGAAAGTTCTGGTACAAATCAAGCCTTAAAGTTTTTAGAAAAGCAAATCTTTGGAAACGTACTCCTGGCTTTAGTAGGATTGGGGTTGCTTTGTTACTCGTACTGGATGTTTTATCAGGCGTTTAAAGATCCTGAAGATATAGGGGATGACAAAAAGGCTAAAGCACAGCGATTTGGGCTATTTACTACCGGATTAGTCTACGTTTTTGTTGCACTATTATCTTTTTACCATTTATTTACTTTTGTAAGTAGCGGCGGTAAAAGCTCAAGTTATCTGGTTTTTTTTGATTTTAAAACCATTTCCTACCTATTCATAGCCGTTGGGGTTATTCTTGCGATACAGGGCATCATTTTGGTCATAGGCGTTTTTAAAGGTCCGCTGTTAGATCAATTTCACTTTGAACATCAAAAGGGCTCAAAATTTATTCGATTCCTGGGGAAATTTGGTTTTTATTCTCGCGCATTTATTGTGGTTATTATTGCGTTCTTCTTTCTGCGGGCAGGGATCTATACCGGAAATCATGAGATAAAGGGAATAAAAGATGCTTTCCAGGTTATGGATCAATCACTTTTAGGCCGAATTTTTATGGCACTTACCGCTTTGGGATTTATTGCTTATGGCTGCTTTTATGTGTTGCTCTCGAAGTACAGGAAATTTTAAGGTATTTACTATTTGTAGGTGCTGAATGTTTTATTACTTCCCGATACAAAAATTAGCAAAAATATTACCCAGCAATTCATCATTAGTCACCTGCCCGGTAATTTCCCCAAAATGATATAAAGCCTCCCTGATATCAATGGCCATTAAGTCGCCGGAAAGTCCCATATTAATACCTTCCTGCACTTTTTCGATTTCTTCCAAGGCTTTCAGAAGTGCATCGTAGTGTCGGGAATTAGTTACGAGTGTTTCATTATTGCGTAATGCGCCCGTATTTACAAATTGAAGCAATTGTTCTTTGAGCGCATCAACACCTGTTCCGGTCTTAGCAGAAATAAGTGACACCCTCGACTTTGATTTTTCAGGTATCAATTCAGAAAGTTGGTTGTTGATCGTATGCCGTTCGGTTTCGCTCAGGTTATCGATTTTATTGGCAACAAGTACTAAAGGTTTATCGGGAAAACGGTTTTTAATCTTTTCAACTTCCAGGCGTAGTTCAGCAAATGCTTTCCCTTTAGGAGAGCTACCGAAGGCTGAGGGGGAATTGATCAGGTAAAGTACCACTTGCGCCTGACTTATTTTTTCAAAGGTTTTCTTTATTCCCAGTCCTTCAATAACGTCTGTGGTTTCCCGTATACCAGCGGTATCTATAAAGCGAAAACCAATTCCTCCTATGGATAGCTCATCTTCAATGGAATCGCGTGTCGTCCCCGCAATATCGCTTACAATGGCACGCTCTTCGTTGAGCAATGCGTTGAGTAATGTGGATTTGCCCACATTGGGTTCGCCCACAATGGATACAGGAATGCCGTTTTTGATTACGTTACCGGTAGCAAACGAATCGATAAGGCGTTTTAAGACACGGCTGATTTTAGAGATCAAAAGCTGGAATTCCTCCCTATTCGCAAATTCTACATCTTCTTCGGCAAAGTCGAGCTCAAGTTCGATGAGGGAAGCAAAATCAAGCAATTCCTGCCTTAAACTGGCTATTTCTGCACTAAAACCACCACGCATTTGTTGCATCGCAATTTGATGGGCACCGGCATTGTCACTGGCAATAAGATCCGCGACCGCTTCTGCCTGACTCAGATCCATTTTTCCGTTGATAAATGCACGTAGTGTAAATTCACCGGCTTTTGCTGCCCGGCAGCCCTTCCGAAGTAACAATTGCAAAATCTCCTGTTGAATGTATGGACTCCCATGACAGGAAATTTCTACGGTAGGTTCGCCAGTGTAGGATCGGGTTCCTTTAAAAAGCGAAACCAGCGCTTCATCAATAATTCGGTTCTCATCATGAATGTTGCCCAAATGTAGCGTGTGCGAATCTTGTTTAATTAAAGATTTACCACTTTTAGTGCTGAAAATAGAATCCACAATTTCCAGAGCGCGTTCTCCGGAAACACGTATGATGGCAATCGCTCCTGCGCCAGAGGCGGTGGCCAGTGCAGTAATGGTATCTTGAATGTGCATGGCAACAAAATTACGGAATTATATTATTCCCCCTAACCCTCAAAAGGGAACACTTATATCTGATTTTATTATTAAATCTATATGTTTTCATTTCAGCGTTTTCTGGTTGAAAACCATATATTCTATTTGTTTAAAAGGTCTGCAAAATCAAAAAAGTCGGTGTAAGGCCTATAAATAGTTCCTACACCGACTTTTTAAGAGATTTTCCAGAAGTGTTACCTGCTATATTTTTCCATATAACGTTTCCAAAGTTCTGTCTGGTGTGATTCCAAGCTTATGTTTCTGCCTTTGATCATGGCTTTTTCCACATTATTGCCTTTCATTTCCAGCGCATTTCCCGTGCTAACAAACAGGGTTGCATCTTTGCCTTCTTCCAGGGAACCTAAGGTAGCATCAATCCCCATAATCTTTGCTGTATTCAAGGTAATCAGGCTAAGGGCATCCTCAAAAGACATACCGTACGCGGTTATCTGACCTGCGTAGAAAGGTATATTTCTGGATTGCCAGTATTCACCGCTATTTCCCAGGGCTACCAGTACACCGGCATCGCTAAGTGTTTTTGCCATTTTAAAAGAAACGTCATAATCATCATCTTCCGCACCGGGCAAGCTGTGCACGCGGGCAAGAATTACAGGAACGTTAGCCTTAGCTATTTCATCTGCAATTTTATAACCGCGGTAAGCACCTACCAGGACTACATGATCCAGATTCATTTCCGTTTTGAAACGGAGGACATCCAGTATTTCCTTCTCCCCGTCTACATGGATATACAGGTTGTTGTCTCCATCTAAAATGGATTTCATGGCACCATATGTCAGGTTGGTGACGTCATTCTCACCACCGCTGTAGGCACTGGATTGTTTAATAAAATCTTTGATTTCCGTTATATCTTCCGTATAGCTTTTATTGGGGCTATAACCAGGTTCTTCGCCCAACCACCAGCGGCCACGCTTAAAACTACTGGGCCAGTTGAGGTGAACTCCGTCGCCGCGTTCCACTACGGCATCTTCCCAATTCCACGCGTCAAGTTGCACTACAGATGATGTACCACTTATGGTCCCGCCCTGCGGAACGGTCTGAGCAATAAGCACACCATTGGGCCGCATGCTTTCCACCACTTTGGACTCCGCATTATAGGCGATAATAGCTTCAATATGAGGATTGAATTCTCCTATTTCGTCCTGATCTTCGGTAGCGCGAACGGCGCTGATCTCTACCAGTCCTAAAGTGGTATCTGCTGCAATAAAGCCGGGATATATATGCTTTCCGGTAACATCTATGACCTCGCCTTTAGGCTCCATCGTAGTGCTCTTTGCATCATAAACTCCGGTTATCTTTCCATCCTCAATAAAAATGATGCTGTTCTCGATCACTTTTCCATTGCCTATATGCGCGGTACCTCCTTTAAGGGTAATCTCGCCTTTATGCTGCGGTGCGGGTGTTTGCTGTGCCGAAGCGTTGATGGCAATAAGGAAAGCAATTAGTATAATTCTAATATTTTTCATATCAATTGATAGTTTCTAGGGTTTCACAGTCCATGCGCTGCTTTTCTTCTTTTTTCGCGGGTTGTGTTTTAAGACCTTTGTTCTTTGCCGCGATCATCATGCTGGTGAGTTCGTTCTTCTTTTGCATGACTTCTTCTTTGAGCTTTTTGTCGCGTTCTATATCAAAGTAAACAACGCCTTCTATGAGTGTTTTTTCCGCTACGGCACTTACAGACATCGGGTTTGTGGACCAAAGGACGACATCTGCATCCTTACCTTTTTTAATACTGCCCACGCGATCGTCAATATGAAGCATTTTTGCAGGGTTAAGGGTGACGAACTTCCAGGCTTCCATTTCAGGAACACCACCATATTTCATGGTTTTTGCCGCTTCCTGGTTCAATCTGCGGGACATTTCTGCATCGTCGCTGTTGATTCCCGTAAGTACGCCCTGGCTCCACATAATTGCGGCATTGTAAGGGATCGCATCGTTCACCTCATATTTATAGGCCCACCAGTCACTAAATGTAGAACCGGCAACGCCATGTTCCTTCATTTTATCAGCCACTTTGTAGCCTTCAAGAATATGGGTAAAGGTGTTGATTCGAAAACCAAAATCTTCGGCTACTTTCATCAGCATGTTGATCTCGCTTTGAATGTAACTGTGCGAGCTGATGAAACGCTCTCCGTTAAGAATATCCACCAGGGTTTCCATCTCGTAATCCTTCCGGTACGGTTTGCCACTTTTCTTTTTGGCTTCATATTCCCTGGCACGCTGAAAGTAATCCATATACAACTGCTGCACGCCCATACGCGTCTGTGGAAAACGGCTGAAACTTCCCCAGTTGGATTGTTTTACGTTTTCACCCAGGGCAAACTTTATAAATTTAATATCATCTAGCACCATTTCATCTATGGAAGCGCCCCATTTAAGCTTCATAACGGCAGATTGCCCGCCTATGGGATTCGCCGAACCGTGCAATAGCTGAATGGTGGTTACCCCACCGGCAAGGTCACGGTAAATATCAATGTCATCTGGATTGACTGCATCTTTCATGCGCACTTCTGCTGAAGAATTTTGCCCAGATTCGTTAATGTCAAAAGCGGCGATATGGGAATGCTCATCTACGATACCGGCGGTAAGGTATTTGCCAGTGGCATCAATGACCCGTGCATTACCGGCAGAAAGGCCTTTGCCAATAGCACTTATTTTTCCATTTTTGATAAGTACATCTGTATTTTCCAGGGCTTCCTCATCTTCTCCTGTCCACACAGTGGCGTTTTGAAAAAGAAGGGTTTCCGCTTTGGGTTGAGTCTCAAAACCGTACGCAACATCAGGATAGGTGAGGGGCATTACTTTCGGCGTATCCATTTCTTCCTTTTCTTCCTCTTTATCTTCCTCCGTGTCAGATGATGAAGCAACAGTGGTACCGGTAGGTGTGGCAGTAAACCGGGTTTCTGTTCCGTCTGCTAAAATTGCTTTTCCGCTTAACGGCTCCTGATCTGTCTGGGCAATTAGCCTTATGTATTTTTTCTCTGCTGTATCTGGAGTGGTAAAAGTCACATTGAGCCAGCCGTCTGAATAGGTAATTTTAGAGCCTAATTTAGTGTCTCCCTGTTTAACGGTTACGCTTGGTTTTTCGGTGGATTTTGAAAGCTCAAGGGTGTATTTTTGATCACCTATGGTTAGTGCATAGCTGCCATCTATATCTTTCGTACTGGCATCTTTGATGATATTTTTATTTCCCTGTACCCAATTTTCATAAAGTACGGTTTCCTTATCAAAAATAGGTCCTGAAGTGACTAAAAAGTTGGCCCAGACACCTTTTTTTAAACTACCAATTTTATCGTCCTGACCTAACAATTTTGCAGGAACAGTAGTCAGTGAAGCCAATGCTTGTTGTTCGGTAAGGCCATATTTCATAGCTTTCTGAAGCATTTCCATGAACTTGTCAGGAGATTTTAACCCATTAGTGGTCAATGCAAATGTAAGTCCTGCTTCCTGTAATTTTGCGGGATTGGTAGGGGCCTGGTTCCATTCCAGCATTTGACTTAGGGAAACATAACTGGCCTGATATGGGTCTTCAACGTCATAGGCTTCGGGAAAGTTGATAGGCAGGATATATTGCGCTCCGGTTTCTTTAAGCTCGTCGATACGTAAATATTCGTCCCCGCCACCCACGATAATGAAGGGCACTTCAATTTCTTTCGCAAGACTGGCGATGCGCAGGTCATCATACAAACCGTCTCCCTTAAAAATTTGCGGTATACCCATATTGGCGTTCAAGGCTTCAAGGGATAGGTCACGGGTAGGGACGTTGCCCTCTTTATACCAATTTGCATCTTCAAAAACCTGTCTTATCAGCGCCGTTGCACCCATGATAGAACCGGGGTAAGACTGGTCTGATAAATTGCTTTTTTCAAAGGAAAAAAACTGGGCAGAACCTACATTGAGCAAACGATCTGCCGCAGTTCCCTGCTCATTGAGTGCCACCAACAAGCCGGTACCTCGTGCGATACCGTCTTCTTTATGGGTTTGCACGGTGCCAAAACCCGCTTTAAGCATCGCCTCTGCGGCTTTGTTATCGTATTTAAAATCGTCAATGGCATTGGTTTCAGATCTAATGTGATCATTCCAGTAATACCCTTCGCGGGTTGCTTCGTATTGTGGACTGCGGCCATTGCTTTCGCTTTTTGGCTTTTCGATACCAAAACCGGAATAAGTTTCTATAAAAGAAGGGTAAATATGCTTGCCCGTAGCATCAATAACTACGGCATGTTCTGGTATGGAAACTGATTTTCCAGCGGCGGTAATCTTGCCTTTTTGAACAATGAGCATACCGTTTTCAACGGTTTCCGAAGGGTTGAGGTGCAGGGTGGCGTTCCTAAATACAGTGTAATTGTTGTTGTCTGTACTTACGCCGTCATTTTTAGGAAAGTAATCCTGGGCTTGCAGCATAAAGCCACAAAAGAGAAAACTCCCCGAAAGGAATAGTTTTTTTAACATAAAAGTTGAATTAATTATAGCTTTTAAAGGTAGAAGTTGCATTAAAATTAATCACTCAAAATGCCATTTTTAACACTAAGGAAGCCTTTTTTTATCTTTATAATAATTAACAAGTAGGGCCACTACATAATTATAACTTTGCATGCCCCCTGGTTGATTATTTGCTACAAGATACTTCCCATAAACAATCGCTATCAAGGGTTCTAAGGGATTTTCAAACCCTGCCCAGAAATCATAAGATTCCTTATAGTTGGCAAGAATTCCAGGTCTTATGGTAGGTTTAAGCGCTTCGGAAGCTTCTGGGTCGCGTAGGTAATATTCATTGAGGCAATACCTTAGCGCAAAAATATAGCCTGAATATTTAAAGTAAGGATCTGTATTGTTTGTGCTGGCAAGTACCCCTATAAAATTGGCTTCGTTTTCCTTAGCAAAACCGAGTTGGTGCCCTTGTTCATGGCAGCTCACAAGCGGCCAGCGGTGGCCGGGAATAAGTCCGTTTACCTGTGCTTCGTTTGTAATGGGATTGAGATACCCGCCAAAACCCATAACCGAAAGCGGATACCTGAAAAGCGAATTTTTTATGCTTTTAGGCGGATAATCCAACTTAGGGAAGCTTTTTTCAATTTGGGTATAGCCCTGAGGCGTTTTATCAAAAATTTCCTCAATCGTAAATGGGAAAATCACTGCGGCAGAATCGTCTGGCTGTAATTGTTTATGGAGTTCGTTGGAACGTGCGATCAGGTTTTGGGTTAGTACACCAAGTTCTTCGGTGGTATAATCATTTCCCATCTGCAACGCCCGGTGCAACGGTAGCCGGTAGTAATTAAAACCCCAGAGCAGGTGAAAACCAAAGTAAATGATATTGAGCGCAAGTAGTGCTTCCGTCAGGAATTTCAACCCATTTTTAAAGCGTTTTCTAATTAATTTGTAAAGGGAATAGAGCAACCAAAAAATCAGCACCGCATAAAGCAGATCACCAACGGAAAATGGAATCCATCCCAAAATAAATCGGGAAGCTTTTGAAATATAGGGATAGATCCCGGTGGAATAATAACGCTCAACAAATGCTGGATTCCCGCGAAGCAAACGCAAGCCCAATAGCTGAAGGATAAAAAGGAATAGATAGAGGAGCGGTTTTTTAAATTTCAATGTATCTGATTTCAACAGTCCTTAAATGTAGAGCTTTTTTTAATTCCAATTTAAAGACAGGAACCCCTCCGCCTGCGGCACCTCCCCTTTGGAATGGGAGGAACTCTTTAATTTAAAAATTCGATTGACTTACAGTCTACAAAATACAGTTTACAAGAATATTAATATACCTGAGAAACCTGTACAACTTCTTCGTTAGTGATGCTTAAATGCTTCGGAAGCGGATTGTCCCGCGGTAAAACTGCCAGATACCGGTCAAAATTAGACGTGTAAACCAGTTTAAAATGCGGTTTTACCTTTAAATCCAGCCGTTCTATAATTTCATTTACAAATTCCTGGTGGTGGATCAAATCTTTACTTCCCAGATGAAAAATACCAAAAAGATTCCGGTTGATGATAAAATGCACCTGCTGGGAAAATTTTTTATCGGTTGTGGTATTGATGATCAAATGCGGGAAAACCTCCACTTCCTGACCTTCCAGAATGCGGTTGCGAATCTCCCGAATGCGGGGCGTATTTAGCCCAAAAACCATAGGGAGCCGCACAATGCTGTATTGTTCTTCGGGAAGGTTCTTCAGGAATAGATTTTCACACGCGATCTGAAATTTCCCGAATTTACTTTCAGAAAAAGTCTTATCGAACTCGTACGAAGGGTAGTTCGTAAAAGCATCAAACACATTGGATGAAGAAACATAGATCAACTTAATTCCCGTGCGCCGGGCATAATCTACCAGATCCTCGTGCGCTTCCAGCTGGCCTTCAAAGTCCCCCCGCAACGTTGAGATCACTAAAGTGGGGCGCACCTGGTTGAGCACTTCGTAAATGCTGTCCTGCACCACATCAAAGTGAATAAAATGCTGGTTGTCAGAGTGAATTCTACCCGTGTGGTAGGTGCCGTAGGTATCATAGTAACGGCGCAATTCTTTGTTCAATGCTCCACCCAGAAAACCACTGGCACCCAGAATCAATATTTTATGCGAATTGTTAATAGTACGTGTTTATTTATCCTTTATAGAAAGGTAGTTTAACAACGGTGGCAGGCAGTGCATTCTTGCGTACCTGAATGAATATTTTACTTCCCGGGGCAGCTAATGCACTGGGCACATAACCCATACCAATACCTTTACCCACGGTAGGCGCCTGTGTCCCAGAAGTAACGATCCCTATGGAATTTCCTTCGGAATCTACAATGTCATAACCTTGTCGCGGTATACCGCGGTCATCAAGTTCAAAACCCACCAGTTTACGGTCTGTACCTTTTTCCTTTTGTTCTTTAAGTTGGTCACTATTTACAAAATCCTTGGTAAATTTTGTGATCCAGCCCAGATTGGCCTCAATGGGCGAAGTGGTTTCATCAATATCGTTTCCGTAAAGACAATATCCCATTTCCAAACGCAGCGTATCGCGAGCGGCAAGACCTATGGGTTTTATGCCAGCGCTGGCGCCGGCTTCCATCACTTTGTCCCAAAGTTGCTGTGCTTCTGAATTCTTGCAATAAATTTCGAATCCACCGCTACCGGTATACCCCGTTGCGCTAATAATGACATGTTCTATCCCTGCAAAAGGGGCAACTTCAAAATGATAGAATTTTATAGCGGAAAGATCTGTGCTGGTAAGCGACTGCATCGCCTCAACAGCTTTGGGGCCTTGTATGGCAAGTAACGAATAGTCATCAGAAATGTTCTTGAGATCTACGTTGAAGCTATTGTGCTTTTTGATCCATTCCCAGTCCTTTTCAATATTTGAAGCATTGACCACGAGTAGATATTCGTTTTCGCGAATGCGGTATACGATAAGATCATCTACGATCCCACCATCTGCATTGGGCAAGCAGTTATATTGTGCCTGACCTACCTTAATTTTTGATATATCATTGCTGCAGACCAGTTGTAAGAGGTCCTGCGCACCTTCACCAATGGCCAAAAATTCGCCCATATGGGAAACGTCAAAAACACCCAGTGCTTTGCGCACCGTGTCATGTTCTACGGTAACGCCCTCATATTGAACAGGCATGTTATATCCTGCAAAGGGAACCATTTTTGCGCCAAGGGCCACATGGGTATCATTAAGTGCGATCTGCTTCATAAGTTGTCATATTAAAGGAACGCGAAGATAAGCAAATATGCACAAAGGAGAAGGATACAGCATCAGAACAAATAAGCTCCCAAAGCACCTGTTTATTGACCTTTTTAACCGATTTTTAAGCAAAACAATACATTTATAGACGCATTAGATGTTTAATATTGGTATTCACCCTATACTGGTACAATCAGATTTATAATGTTTAAATGTATTGGCACATTCTCAAAAATAGATAGAATAGTACAGAAAAAGCGGCACTAATGATTGATATATTGTTTTCTGAATTGCAAGGGGGTCATCCCTGTTTTTGATTTGAAGATTTTGGAGAAGTACGAATAATCTGTAAACTCCAGAGTATCTGAAATCACAGAGAAACTGTCATCAGAATTTACGATGAGGCGCTTTGCCTCGAGGATGATCCTTTCAGAAATCATTTCCGAAGTGGTCTTGTCAATGGTTTCCCTTAATACCCTATTAAGGTGTTTTGTAGTTATATGAAGCTGTTCTGCATAAAACTTGGGGAATTTTTCCCTGCGGAAGTTTTGATCGATGAGATGTTCAAAATTTTCCAGAATATTGAGGTAACGCGATGAAAATCTATTCTGTATCGCTACGGAAGCTGCATATTCACGGGTGAAATCAATGTATATTTCAGTGATCAGGCTCACAATTTTAAGATCCCTAAAGGAGGTATGCTGTTTATATTCGGAAAAGACCTCCGCAAGTTTTTTTTTGATATTTGCGATGTCTTCGTTATTCAACTTTAAAAATGGTGGATTCTGGAAGGTATAGTAAAAAGGGAAGGTACTGAGTTTGTGATCTAAAAATTTCATTTCGTAAAATTCCTGTGAATGAAAGAAAATGTAACCTTCAGGGGCAGAATCAAATTTCCAGTAGTGCGTTTGACCAGGTCTTAAAAAGAAGACACTTCCTGGGAGAATAGGGTACGCATTAAAATCGATCTCATGGGTCCCCGAGCCTTTTGTAAATAAAACGCACAGGTAAAAATCATGCTTGTGTGGCTTAGCAATCAGGTCTTTGTTGAGAAGGATGTGTTCAGAAAACACATTGATATAGAAATCGCGTAAAGGTTTTGATTTCTGAAACTGTGTGATATTTAAAACCGGAACTTCCATAATTTATGTCCCAAAAGTACAAATATTGGCGATAAAAATATAACAGTAGCCACTGCATAGGCATTTAACTTTGTAGTCTTCTAAAAAATAAGTAATGGAAACTGTAGTAGATATCGTAAAATGTAAATGTCCCAATTGTAATGAAGGCGAGATCTTTAAGAGTAAAGGGAATATCTTTCTTTTTAAAATGCCTAAAATGAACGTACGCTGTAAAAATTGCAATTACAAGTTTGAAAAGGAAACAGGTTTCTTTTTCGGTGCTATGTTTGTGAGCTATGCATTGGCTGTGGCAGAAATGGTGACCAGTCTTGTTATTTTCTGGTATTTCGCCAGCCTTTCCCCACTTTACGTATTTGCAATCATTGTACTGGTGGCAATCTTAACCAGTACTTTTAACTTCAGAATTTCCAGGTCTATCTGGATCTATATTTTTGCGTAGGAATATTGGCTTCTTGGGCTAAAATCAAACTCCGTATTTTCAATATTTTACCAACATAGATAGGAACTGCTTGCTGAGAATCTTCAAGTGCTTAACTAGAATAAACTAATATGTCGGAGGTATACTACCTCTATTTTTGAGTTAAGAACGCTTTAAATTCCTCATAATCCTTGATTTTTATGGAAACCTTCTCCTTGTCGATTACCTCCTTGATCTGCTCGGGAATCTCAATTTTTTGCGGAATCACTTCTTCAACTACGGGAAGAAATTTCACCGGATGCGCCGTTTCTAAAAAGACTCCGTAAACGTCTGATTCATTGTTGTTTTCGGCAGTATACTTTTTGAGCCCAAGATAGCCTACCGCACCGTGAGGATCTGCTATATATCCTGTTTTTTCAAAAATATCTTTCATTGCTTCCTTAGTTTCCGCATCGTTAAAAGAGTAGGAGGTAAGCTTTGCAGAAAGTGCCTTCAGGTCATTATCAAAAAGCTGCTGTATACGTATAAAATTACTGGGATCTCCCACATCCATGGCATTGCTTATGGTTGCCACGGAAGGTTTTGGGTCATAAACTCCAGTTTTGAGATATTCGGGTACGACTTTATTGCTGTTTACCGAAGCGACAAACTGTTTTACCGGCATGCCCAACTTATGTGCAACAATCCCTGCGCATATATTGCCAAAATTGCCGCTAGGTACCGAAAAAACGAGCTCTTTTCCTTGTTTTTTGGCTTGTTTATAGGCAAAAAGGAAATAAAAAAGTTGGGGCAACCACCGTGCAATATTAATGGAATTCGCTGAGGTCAATTTTCGGTTTGCAGTGATCTCATCATCCAGGAACGCTTTTTTGACCATACGCTGGCAATCATCAAAAACACCATCAACTTCAAGGGCGGTAATGTTTGCGCCTAAGGTGGTAAGCTGTTTTTCCTGTACATCGCTCACTTTTCCCGTGGGGTAGAGGATAACAACATCAACACCTTCCACATTTAAAAATCCGCGTGCCACGGCGCCACCGGTATCACCACTGGTCGCCACAAGAACGGTGACCGGTTCCCGTGTCTCTTTTTTTGCGGCAAAATAACCCAGGCAACGCGCCATAAAACGTGCGCCAACGTCTTTAAAAGCCATCGTGGGACCGTGAAAAAGTTCAAGGGCGGCCACATTTTCCTCAATTTCTTCCAGCGGAAATTCAAAAGAGAGTACATCCGCGATTATTTCTTTCAGTTTATCCTCTGGAATGGCGCCTTCCACAAATTGTTTGATCGCCTCAAAGGCAATCTCGTTATTGTCTAGTTCTTCGATTTTATCAAAAAATGACTTTGGCAAGGCCTTTATTTCTTCCGGAAAATAAAGGCCTTTGTCTGGGGCAATCCCCCGGGTGATGGCTTCTTCAAGACCTACTTTTGGCGCTTTATGGTTGAGGCTATAAAATTGCATTTTCTTTTATTTTTCGGTATTATTTGTCCTTTTTTGGCTAAAAAACCACATCAATTACTCGATTTTCGGCTATTTTTCAAACTTCTGCAACTGTTTGATCAAACGTAAATCGTTAATATTCTAATTGCGTTCTAACACTTGATTTCCAGAAGTGGATATGGATGATACGTAACTATCGGTTTGCAACTTATGTTTTGCGAGAACCTTTACTAATTTCTTTTCCACATTTCTGGCGGTCTCGATTCCTTCGGTTAAAGTAAACATAGAAGGCCCAGATCCACTGATCCCAAACGCCAGTCCGCCAGCTTTTAGCGCAGTTGCTTTTAACTCATCAAAGTGCGGGATCAGCGCTTTGCGGTGACCTTCTACGAGCGCATCCTGCGTACTCGTTCCTATCAGTTCGTAGTCGTTCTCGTAAAGTCCGGCGACAAGTCCGGCAAGATTACCGCTCTGCTGAATCGCCGCCTGCATGGAAACCTGCTGCGGAAGAAGCTCGCGCGCTTCTCTGGTCTTGATACTGATATGCGGGTGGATTATGGTCACAAAAAGATCGCGCGGTACGGGAAGCGCAACGATTTTTAAGGGATCATAACCGGTTATAAGCGTAAAACCGCCATAGATGCACGGCGCCACATTATCTGCATGTTCATTTCCACTGGCCACCGCCTCGCCTTTCATCCCAAAGCGTGTCAATTCCAGGTTGGAAAAGGGTTTTTTTAAAAACTGGTTGATACCAAAAACCACACCGGCCGCGCTGGCCGCACTGCTTCCTACGCCGCTGCCCAATCTGATCTTCTTATGAATTTCGATCTCAAAACCATAATCCAGATTTAAGGCATTAAGCATGGCTTCACCGGCAACACCGCTTACATTCTGCGATGTTTCCATGGGAAGTTCGGCGCCGGTGACCGAAGTGATTTTTATTCCTTTTTGCGCTACTTTGCGTAAGACCATTTCGTCGCCCAACCCATGCAGGGCAAAGCCCAGCACATCAAAACCGCAATTTACATTAGCGACGGTTGCCGGTGAAAAGACCCGCACTTGTTTCAATTCTTTCATTGGGTAAATTTAGAAAGTGCTTGTCCTTATAATATCTGAAAATAATCCCGAAGCGGTAACATCGCCACCTGCACCGGCACCTTTAATAAGTAAAGGCTGCTCTGGATAGCGGTCTGTAAAAAACAGGACGATATTGTCTTTACCTTCCAGGTTATAAAAAGGATGACCCTGCGGTACATCCTGCAGGCCCACACTGGCTTTGCCGTTATCAAGTTCTGCTACATATTTAAGACGGTTGCCTTTTGCTGCAGCAGCGGAAACCAATTGCTCAAAGTGTGCGGCATCTTCTTTTAAGGTTTCAAAAAAGTGGTCAACGCTGTCACTTTTCAGGTTGTTTTCGGTTAAAAAGGACTTGTTTTCAATATCCTCAAGGTTCATTTTTAATCCGCTTTCCCGTGCTAAAATCAGAATTTTCCTGGCAACATCCACACCGCTGAGGTCAATACGTGGATCAGGTTCTGTAAATCCTTCGGCTTTTGCCTCTTGAACCACATCGTGAAAGTTTCCGCCGGGAGCAAAATTATTGAACACAAAATTCAAACTTCCCGAAAGTACCGCCTGTATCTTGCGAACCCGGTCTCCCGATGCGATAAGATTGTTTAGGGTGTCTATAATGGGAAGGCCCGCACCCACGTTCGTTTCAAAAAGCAGGGGCGCATTGTAGTTTTTACTGAGTTCTTTTAACTTTTCATACTGCTCATAATCTGCTGAGCAGGCAATTTTATTACAGGCTACAACCGCAATACTTTGCTTCAAATATTTACCATAAACAGCAGCAACATCAGCATTTGCGGTTATATCCACAAATATACTATTGCGCTGGTTGAGCGCGACGATTTTCTCGTAGTAGGTGTCAATAGTGGCATCCTCCCCATTTTCAAGGGCTTCTTTCCATGAACTGAGGTCAATTCCGTTCTTTTTGATCACCATTTTACGTGAGTTGCTCAAACCGAGCACCCGCAGGTTTATTTTGAGTTCGCTTTTAAGGTATTGCTGCTGTTGTGCAATCTGATCAAGCAGTCGTGCACCCACATTGCCCACACCGGTAATGAATAAATTGAGCTGCTTGCGCTGTTCTTCAAAAAAGCGCTCATGCAAACTGTTAAGGGCTTTTTTTACATCACGCTGGGCAATCACAGCAGAAATATTTTTTTCGCTTGCTCCCTGTGCAATGGCGCGAATATTTACGTTATTCTGCCCAAGGGTACTGAACATTTTTCCGCTGGTGCCCTGGTGGCTCTTCATTCTATCCCCTACGAGGGCAATGATGGAAAGCCCAATTTCAATGGTGAGTGGATCGATTTTGTTGAGTGTGATCTCATTTTGAAATTCTTCATCAATGGCAAGTTTTGCACGCCCGGCATCTTCTTCCATTACACCCAGGCAAATACTGTGTTCGCTGGATGCCTGCGTGATCAAAATTACATTGATCGCTTCTTTGGAAAGCGTTTCAAACAAGCGCTTGCTTATACCGGGCATTCCTACCATACCGCCACCTTCTAAGGTGAGAAGTGCGGTATTATTGATATTGCTGAGCCCTTTTATAGGATTGCCGCCCTGGGCTTCACTCGTATGGATAAGTGTACCGGGGTCTTCGGGTCTCATCGTATTTTTGATGCGAATGGGAATATTTTTGCTCATTACCGGTACAATGGTGGGTGGGTAGAGCACTTTTGCGCCAAAATGCGAAAGCTCCATGGCCTCATGATAGGAAATATCTGCGATGGGACGTGCCTGCTTGACGATCTTTGGGTTGGCGGTATACATACCGCTCACATCAGTATAGATCTCAACTTCATCCACCTCAAGCGCTGCCGCGATAATCGCAGCGGTAAAGTCTGAACCCCCGCGGCCCAGTGTACTGGTTTCTCCCGTGGCGGTGCTTGCAACAAAACCGGGCATTACCGTGATATTGTGCTTCGCTTTTGCAAAATAATGCTCTAGTTGGGCGTTGGTCACTTTATAATTTACAGAAGCCCGGGTATGCTTATCATTTGTGGTAATCAGGTCACGGCTGTCTTTTCTGGTGGCGTCCAGATTTGCTGCATACATCGCGCGGGCGATGATATTAGAAGATAATAATTCACCAAAAGCAAGTAGTTTATCAACGGTTTTTGGGGAAAGTTCATTAATAAGATGAATCCCTTCCAGCAGGCTTTTCAATTCGTCAAGGATCGTTTCCACTTCTTGAACGGCCTCCGTATCATTTTCCAGAAGGGCATTTGTAAAAGAAATGTGCTTTCCGGTAATTTCCCCTAACACTTCCTTGTAATCATTTTTTGTACTTGCCGCAATACCAGATTTTAAAAGCATATCCGTAATTCCGCCAAAAGCGGAAACGACAATGACTATATTTTCTTTGGCCGCAGCCTGTTCAGCAATTTTGATTACTTGTTTTATGTTGTCAACGCTTCCCACGGAAGTGCCACCGAATTTTAAAACACGCATAATAGAAGTGTTTGGATCTTGATTAATTAATTTATGTGCTTCCCCGCATTAACCGATTTTCAATGTCGATTTCTCCCAATTCATGCCAATATCGAAAAACACGCGGCGCATCCCGCAAAAGTGTTTATCGATAAAAATGTACCGGGAAATTGCTTTCTAACCTGTTATCTTTAAAAGAATGATAAAATAGGCCTTAATCGCTTTCATGCTCATGAGGTTAAGACTCAAAAGTATTATTTTTACTGGGATACTCAAGGTTTAAAGTGGATTTTTCAGAATTTGGTAACCACACTTAATTTAAAGACTGTTCTTTGAATTATTTGATGTAAAACGCAAGATTCTTGTGGAATCCTTCAACTCAAATAGTATAGCATGAAAATTTTAAATCGCGATCAAATCTATAAGGCAGATCAAGCGACGATACAGAATCAAGATATCACGTCTTTGACACTTATGGAGCGGGCTTCTGGCAAAGCGTTTGACTGGCTCAACAACAACCTATCGAAAACGGAAAAAATCCATGTTTTTTGTGGAATAGGGAATAATGGAGGCGACGGTCTCGTGATTGCAAGAAGGTTGCTTGCCGAAGGTTTTAAGGTGCAAACCTATATAGTTGCCTACGCTGATAAACGATCTGCCGATTTTGAAGCTTCTAAAAAGAAACTTGAAAAGGAAGAAAACGCCAAAGTTCAGGAAATTCAGGAATCTAGTGAACTGCCAGAAATTAAGCCAGAAGAGACCGTTATAGATGCCATTTTTGGTATTGGTTACAATCGGCCGGCGCCAGAGTGGGTGCAGGAGTTATTCAGGCATATCAATAATAGCAGCGCTTTTGTGGTTGGAATAGATATCGCTTCCGGACTTTATCTTGACGAAGTGCCAAAAGAGGATGAACCGGTCGTACAGGTGGATATGTTATTGACTTTTCAGGTGCCCAAGTTGGTCATGTTTCTACCACAAACCGGTAAAAATATTAAAGAATGGAAAGTGCTTGATATAGGACTTGATGATGCATACCTTTCCGAAGCGCAGACCGATATACGTCTGATAGACTTTGCCGAAATCAAAAAACGCTATAAAAAGCGCGATAAATACACCCACAAAGGAACTTTTGGACATAGTCTAATAATAGGCGGTAGCTACGGAAAAATGGGTGCTGTTGTCCTTTCGGCGAAAGCGTGCCTCAAAGCAGGCAGCGGACTCGTTTCTACCTATATTCCGCAGTTTGCCATGCCTATTTTACAGAGCACGATTCCAGAAGTTATGGTGCTTACAGATAGGCATACCGGGAAAATGATAGAAGAAATAGCCTTTGATCTGGAACCAGATGTCATCGGGATAGGTATGGGAATGGAAACCGCACCCATTACCATCAAGGCTTTGGGGAATTTTCTGAAAGTCAATCAAAAACCGCTGGTCATAGACGCAGATGCGCTAAACTGTATTTCTAAAAATAAAGAGTTCCTCAACGCATTGCCGCCGGAAACGGTGCTGACGCCACATCCCAAAGAGCTTCAGCGGTTAATAGGGGAGTGGGAAGACGATTTTGACAAACTGGAAAAGGCAAAAGAATTCGCTTCAACATATAATCTGGTGCTCGTTATCAAGGGCGCAAATACGATAACCGTTCACAACAAGCAATTGTATATCAATACCACGGGAAATCCTGGTATGGCAACCGGCGGCACCGGTGATGTGCTTACGGGAATCATAACCGCACTCATCGCACAAGGATATTCTTCGTTAAATGCCGCTATAGTGGGCGTTTACCTTCACGGACTTGCAGGCGATCTGGCTGCTAAAAAAATGGGATTTGAAGCTTTGAGCGTGGGTGATGTAGTTGCCCATATAGGAAAAGCTTATCTTAAAATTTCTGGAAAAATGGACTAAAAATGGCTTAAAACGACTACTTTTTGAATAAAAACCCGAGGCCAAACCGGGACAGCATCTTCTTTTCAAAAGCGTAGAAAAAGTCATATTGACCAAAAATCCATCCCACGAGAATCAAAAGTATTTGGTACAGCGGGAAGATAAGTATAATGCGCAACGGCCAGTAAATCCATCCCGAAATAGCATCGCTGCCCAATCCCAGGGCATCCATCACGGGGCTTGATAAACGGCCGGCGGTAGAGCCGGTGATGGCAAATACGATGAAAATAGCGATAAATTCCCACCGGGCATTTACCTTCCATTTATTTTTCAGTTTTACAAAACAAAACAGGCAGATTTTGATGATAAGATACGTGAAAAGCAATGTGAGGATAGCGGTAAAAAGGAAATACAATTCGTGCGAACTATAATAAGATTCGCCTATGCGCCAGGCGATAAGAAGGCCAAATCCCAGCGACAACAGCACTCCAAAAACCGGGTAAAACAGTTGCCAGTTTTTGGTTATTTCCCATTTTCTTTTAAATTCTTCCACGCCGCAAAACTACCACATCTTTTCGTTATGCGTATAGAAAAGAGATCGCTAAATTCTTGTGGGAACCGAAAACCGCTGGTTGTATTTTCGGCTAAAAAAGACAAAGTAGCAGTAGAGTTTATAATTCACTTCATAACCATAATCTATGCTGGCGTCATAATTGATCTGCTGTTCGTATAAATTGGGATTGTAGCGAAAAGGCTGCATCACGCGCTGGTTATAATCAATTACAAGAAATTTGTTTTTGTTCTCCAGGTAATTCTGGGAATAATAACCTTCTGGTCGGGCGATGGAATTCAGGAACGTATTAAAACCGGGATCAATGATTATAATTTCATATTCAAGGCTATCATTCGCAATGCGTACGGTATCATTTTCTGAGGCAGCAATAGTGTCGCCAGGCATGCGGTTATCAGTAAATCCATTATTTTTCTGTGTCGTGGCACAGCTGTAAACAAAAATGAGGGATAGGATAAGATAGAATAGTTTTCGCATGGCACATTTTTTATAGAAAAGGAGCAAAACCAGTGCCAAACAGTGTTTGTGGGTTTTTTCATTTCCTGTCAAAATATAACCAATTTAAGCCGAAAATGTGCCAAAAACTAGTGTTTAGAGCCGAATTATTGGTTGATATTTCGGTTTTATGCACGTCAATTAATTTCGTTAGAAATAAAACCGATTCCATTACGATTAACCTATTGCTGATATTATATTTAGGTAGTTCCGTATTTTAAATTTAAGAAACGACCAACCAAAAAAATGATTTTTACCATGGAAAAACTTTATGATATTTCCCTCTTAGGGGTTTGCACAATACTTTTAAGCACGCTGGGAATTTACCTATCGGTCATCATTTTGACACGTATTTGCGGAAAAAGAAGTTTTTCAAAAATGTCAAGTTTTGATTTTGCCATGACCGTCGCAGTGGGTTCTATAATAGCCACGACCGCACTTTCTTCTAGTGTAAGTCTGGTGGAAGGCGCCGTGGGACTTACAAGCGTGTACGTTTTACAGATCGCTGCCGCATTTATCAGAAGAAATGACAAGATTCAATCTTTGATGGACAATACGCCCTTGCTCCTTATGGACGGCCAGGTAATCCTTACCGAAAACCTGCGCAAAGCACGGGTGACCGAAGGGGATTTGCGCAGCTGCCTTAGAGCGGCAAATGTAAAGCAGCTCTCTGAAGTAAAAGCGGTTGTTTTTGAAACGACCGGCGACATTTCGGTATTGCATGCAGAAAAGGATATGGACCTTGATCTCTGGCTTATGCAAGGTGTAGACCGGTCCTGATTATAATTTACTTCTGGTAATTTCAGGTTTATTGGCGTTTCCCTACGGGTCGGGCTTTACGTTGCAATCTTTTTGCTCGTGCCTCTCAAAAAGGCTTCCTCCCGGAAGGTGCCAAACAATTCACTGCAATCCCTAACGCAAATTTCGTTTTAAGAGCGTTGAATATATTTTAGTATAAGATGGTACATTCATTCAAATAATGCTGTAGGCCAACCTAACATTTAGGTTTCCATAGGGCGTATAATTTAACCTCAACACACAGTTGGTTTTTTTAAATTTTGCTATACTGCACCCTAAAATTGGAGATTATGACGCGATTATTTTTATTAGTATCCATGTTTTGGTTACCGGTTATTTACGCACAGAAAAGTGTAAATCTAAAAGTCGCCTTTGTCTCAGATATCCATTTTCAGGATAATTACGCAGCGTATGAAGATTTTGAGGGCTTGCCCATAGAAGGCGGTTCAAAAATGGCGAAGATCAGGACTATGGCCGCGCAATTACATTCTACGCGCCTTTTCAACGAGAATTATTTTGCACTGCGCGCCACGCTTGATGCCATTGCAGCGAGGGGAATAAAACTGGTTGCGCTGCCCGGTGATTATACAGATGATGGCCAACTTATACATGTCAAAGGACTGGCAAAAATCTTAAAAGAATATACCGAAAAGTACGACATTTCCTTTTTTATAACCACCGGCAATCACGATCCTGTAGGACCTTTTTTAACCGAAGCCGGTAAAACCGATTTTCTCGGAAAAAACGGTAAAAACCAACCAATTTTCAGCAAAAAAGGACTTCATAAAGAAGATTTTATTAGGGAAAATCCGGTAGTGATCGAAACAGGTTTGGCAAAATCCGGGTACAAGGAAATCTTTGGGAATTTGAAGGATTTTGGTTTTTTTCCGCAGAAGCGGTATTTGTACTGGGAAACGCCATTTTCGAAGTATACGGAAGCAAATTACAGCTTTAAAAAGGCGAAAAAAGCAGCAAAAATTGACAAAAGAAGCTATAAAATAGCCGAAAATCTACAAATTCCGGATGCTTCTTACCTTGTGGAACCGGTAGCGGGTTTGTGGTTGCTGGCGATAGATGGGAATTCCTACATTCTACAGGAAAAAGATGAAGAGCAGTCTTTTAGTAGCGCGAGCGTGGGCTATAATCAAACTATAGATCAGAAAAAACATCTTTTTAAATGGATTGAAAGCGTAGCGGAACGAGCCCGAAAAAATGGTAAAAAACTCATCGCTTTCAGTCATTATCCCGCAGTGGATTTTAACGACAATGCCTCGGCAGAAATTGAAGGATTGTTAGGGGAAAATAAGTGGCAACTGGAGCGCGTCCCGGAGGAGAAAATTGCGAAAACCCTGGCAAATGCCGATGTAAAACTGCATGTAGCCGGGCATATGCATATTAATGATACCGGTTTGAGAACCTATGAAAACGGGGATTTTATAGTAAATATCCAGACGCCGTCCCTAGGCGCGTATATTCCCGCTTATAAAATACTTACGTTCAAGGGATCAAAAGAACTGGAGGTGCAAACTATTCCTGTTACTGATGTTCCGCGCTTTGATGAATTTTTTCCTTTATATAAGATGGAACATGAATTTCTGACTCAGAACGAACTTCCGGTGTGGGACAATACGATTCTAGAAAGTAAAAATTATCTTGAATTTACTACCGCTCATTTGAAAAACCTGGTCCAATTGCGGTTTCTTCCGGAAGACTGGCCAGCGGAATTTCAGCACTTTCTGATCGAAAAAACAGGAGAAGAACTACTTGCAATCGCCGGTACAAATACTGAAGATCTAAACTTAAAAGCTAAAAATTCCATAGCGATAAAAACCTCGGAAAAACCACTAAAATCGAGTAAAAACACTCCTTTTTCAAGCGATTTTGATTCCTGGACGGGCTTTGATATGGTATTTGATTTTTACCGTTTGCGTAGCGCGGACGTGTTGGCTAAACCTTACATTGGCGCGCAGCGGCTTGAGCAGTACCGGCAGCTTCAAGAGAAAGTTTTAAAAAATCAGCGTTTAAAAAATGCCCCGGAAAGCTCAAATGCCCATAAACTTTGGTTGTTTATGAGCATTTTTAAAAAGTTTATGAACGGCCAGCCGGCAGATCATTTTAAAATTGATCTTGATACCGGCGCTGTAGTGCCATTAGAAAATTGAATTCTTTTACTTTTTAGCTACTTCTATTTGTAAGGCCTGAATAATTTTGTTATGGATTTCGGTATTTTCAAAAACCCCTTGAAAAAGTCCGGACTGTGGACCATAGGCAAAAAGCGGAACCATGGTAGCAGTGTGATCATTGGTGAGAAAATCGCCTTTTAGTTCGCCATTTTTAAGGCTGCCCTGCAAAATACCAAAGCCGGAAGTTTCATGATCTGCGGTAATCACGACCAGCGTATTTTCGTTTTTATCGGCCACCTTTAAAACTTCGGCGATCGCCTGATCAAAATCGAGCATTTCTTCAACAATGCCGCTTACATTATTGTTATGGCCGTTGCTGTCTATTTTTGCCGCTTCTATCATCAAAAAGTAAGGTTTCTCCTGATTTTCCAGTGTTTGGAGCACTTTTTTGACATGTTCCGGAAAGATAGTACCGCGTTTTGAAGCCGTATCCAGATCATTTTCGGAAAGAAAAACTGCCGTTCTCTTGCTGAAATCCGTAATATCAGCAAGTTTTTTGCGCTCAAAATCCTGATGAATAGCATCAAAATCATTAGCGCCTGCCGAAACAAAAAAATCAATTTTGCTCTTCGCTAAATCCTTTAAAATCGTCGCGCTGTCGTCGCGTTCTGGCACATGCGCATAAAAAGTGGAAGGTGTGGCGCCGGTGATTTTGTCTGTGGTCATCACTCCGTTTAAAAACCCGTGGGCAGAAAGGGTTTCGGTGATATTTTTGAGCGGTTTTCCGGAAGGATCAGTGCCAATCGCACGGTTATTGGTTTTTGCACCCGTGGCCATTGCCGTTCCCCCGGCCGCAGAATCAGTGACCAGATCGTCAAAAGAAAAGGTTTTTATCAATCCCAGGGTTTTGAGCTGCGTTAACGTCAATGCGCCGCCATTTGCGATCATTGCCGAAGAAATCTGACTCAGGCCGTTGCCGTCGCCTATGAGGAGTACCACATTTTTCGGTTTGTCATCTTCAGCGTATGCAAAGTGTGGATGGTAAATAGGGATTTTTTGCTGAAGCTGAAATTTTCTGCTATCCAGGGTTTCAAGGTATTGTGAAGCCCTGACCGGGTGATCTGTATTTATAAAATCGATGCCAAGTTCGGCAAAACGGCTCCATGCTGTTTCAGTATCTGGCGCACCCCAAAACCGGAAGGGTTTATGAACGGAGTGCGCCTGCGCGATAGCATTTTTGACCCGTGCCAGATCGGTTTCGGTCATGCGTCCCAGTCCGTTCCAGACCGAAAAATCCTTGAAATTAACACTTACCAATGCTATTTTCTCTAAAGCAATGGTCGTTAAATTTTCAAGGTACTGATGGTCAAAATGGATAAAATCTGGATAATTTTTATATTCGGAAGGTTGTGGGCGATTCCCGGAAATAACAAAGCGAAGGTTGTTATTTTCTGCCAATTCTGGTCGGTTTTTGACTATTTTAACCAGTTTTTCAAGCGTTTTACGCGCATCAGATTTGATATCCACCAGTATCTGAACCTTCCTTAATTTACCACTTTTAGCCAGTTTAGACAGCGGATCGAGATACAGATTCTCAATGGTTTTTTCAGGCGAGATCTCTTCCTCGGCATGGGTAACGTACAGTTTTCTATGCTGTAAAAAGACGTCAATCTCTATGGAAGATGCGCCGCTCACATAAGCTTTCCAAAAAGGAAAATCCTGCCCATAATCATTGTGGGAATGAATTTTGTAATTTTTCTGGGCAACCACAGAAATTGAAAAAAAACCAAGAAGTAGGAGTAAACGTAAAGACAATAATTTCATTTGTATTTTGCTATTTTCATTATATTACAATGTTCCACGATCTGGAATACATTAAAGCACATGAGTTTTATAAACCCTTACACCGAAATATTTTTCAATTTGCGGTAGTTGTAATGCGGGAAGATCACCCATGAATTTTGATTGGTTTTGCTAATCCTGAATGCTTTTCTCATAACCGCCATTATCAAAAATAATCTTGAAGTCAGAATCAAAATATTGGCTCGGGAGATAGTAATCTGTGGTGATTACCTGCGCGCCAGAAGCTTTGGCCTTTTCAAACCTGGTATAGTCATTGTTCCGTGCTTCCTTAGTATCAGCATCGGCACGCGTACGAACCATATAACCCAGTTTCACCAATTTTTCTATTTTGTTGAAATCCTTGATTGGATCATTAAGGATTTTGAAACCAGCATTGGGATTTCCTTCCTCTTTATCTACAAAAAGTACCGCCCCGTGTAGATTAGAAAAATTGGATAGATAGGCATCTGTTTTTTCATCCCCCTCGTCCAAAACAAATAGAAACCGGTTTTTGAGCTCCTTTAAGGATGGCCAGCCTTTAGTAAGTACCGCTTGCTCCAGGTTTTCAAAATCCCCTGTGATCAGGTCTGGCGTTATTAAACTTTTTTGCTCAAATACCTCGCGAATTTCTTCGTCAATAGTGAGCAAAGCTTCCGCAGTAAAAGGCAGGGGCTTTCGGGTAAGTGGTACCTCAGCATCCTTGGCATTTATCGTGATGATGACCGGAGTGTGCCCTTCATGTTCCTGTGACCATTTTTTCAATTCTTTTAATGCATCTTTGAAAACCAACTGATGGCTCCTAAAATCAACATCCTGCACATGGAACATTTTGAGCCCTGGTGCCTCGAGTTTTTTTTCTACATCATAGGGGATAGGTTCTTTACCCGCTGCCTTTACTATACTTAAGCCTTTTGGGTTTGTGTAATGGCCGCCCTCCGGGTCATGATATACATCAAGCTCTAAACCACGTAAGCCCAAATTTAATTGGGCCGACAATGGAATATGATCGTATTGCAAAGCTTCGAGAGCTTCATTTTTTTCCAATAAATAATTGAAAAGAGGTTCTTCTATCGCTATTTTATAACTGTTGTGACTGCCAATGACCTGGATTTCGTTCAATTTCATTTCCTGATCATTTTTATTGTGCAGGAGATTAAGAAACAACAGAAAGGTTGTCAGGAAAAGAGCAACAGTGGATATGATTTTCATGATTAATATCCTCTGTTTTGAACTAAATAACCCTGTTCGCTAGACGCTCCATCCATTGCTTTTTGAGGAATGGGGAACAGTCGCTTGCTCACATCGGCATCGGTTTTCCCTGTCCAGTTATCCTCATATTTGCCAAAGCGGATCTGATAATTTCTTCTAAATCCTTCCCAATACAATTCAAATCCCGTTTCACGGAACAAAATATCAAGGTCAATGGAACTAAAAGCATCTGGGGTTTGCTCTGGGCGGGCCGTTCTTGAAGATCTTAAGGTATTTACATCTGCAAGGGCTCCAGCCTGATCGCCATTTCTCAATTTGGCCTCAGCACGCATTAAATAGATTTCCCCTAAACGGATCAAGACCAAATCAACGCTGCTATACGAGCAACAGTTGGTTGCAGTATGGCTAAATTGATATTTAGAAAACCTATAACCCGTATTGTGCAAGCTGCCCGCATCTGTAAAATCTACCTGAAGGGTATGATCCACATATACAGGAGTGGGGGAATTACTACTTCTTTTATTGATGACAGGATATATTCGAACCTTTCCCTCATCGCACATTAGGATATTACCGTTGTCGTCTTTTCTGGGTCCCCAGATCGTATCACGAAGTATCCCTCTGTTTATTTCAAAACTATCAGCATCCACACAATAGAAATGGAGCGAATCATTCTTAGGGTTTATTCCATCTAAATTTTTGAGTTCCTCAGGAATATTAATATTCTCCTGAAAGAAACGCCCATCAGCAACCGCAGGATCAACAGGGCCGTAGGCATCTACCCAGGTTTGGTAAAAATCTGGAGTAGCAGATACTGCATCTGTACCTCGCGAACTGGGAACTTCAGGCCTTGGAATTAGATCACCGGAAATTGACCAATAGGCCCATCTACTATGCTCCGTCTCGAGCGCACCTCTCTGGTCAAGTGCAAAAATAAGTTCAGGATTACTGTTGTTATCATCGTTGAATAAATCAAAATATTCTTCTGAAAGGGAATGAGAACCATCAATAATAGTGCTGGTATATTGAATTACCTTATCCATGTCATTTTGACTAAATTCCGGCGTACCATAGGGATCGCGATATACTGCGGCATTTAAATAGAGGCGTGCCAGCAGCGCGCTTACCGCATCTTTTGTAAATCTTCCAGGGCCATTATCGCTATTTATTACATCTACAACAGATAATAGTTCGCTTTCCACATAGGAAATGGCGTCCTGACCCCTTAAAATTTCGGATATTTCATCTGAAGTCTCTTTTTTGAAAACAAGACCCCAATTGTCTAATGCTAACATGTTAAGATAAGCTTTCATCGCAATCATCTCATAAAGCGCCGCTTGCGCTGCCACGTCACCATTTTCAACCTCAGGTCTTAAACGTTCTGTTGCAAGGACCGCCCTGGAAAGCGTTAAGGTTATATTTGTCCAGGAATCTCCTATAAGGCTATTGCTAGGTGTCATAAGATGCTGGTGTACGGCAATAAACTTACCGCCATCATACCAGTCTGTCCCGCCACGATAGGGAAGAATGGCCTCATCAGAGGAAACTTCCTGAAGACCGAAATTAACCGTATGCAACCATACATTACGAAGCAAACCATAGACTGGTGCCAAAGATCCACTAACCACTTCCGCTTGTCCGGTTCCGGTAAGGGATTCATCAAGAACTTCTTCTTCTAATGAAGTACAGCCAAAAAGTGCCAGAAACAACAGGAATAGGGGTAGGCCTCTGCTTAAAATTTTATTTTTCATTTTACTCTCTTTTAGTATTGATTTCATGATATATCGACTGTTTTAGAATGTAAGATCAAGACCTAATAGGATGGTTCTTGCTTTGGGATAGGTGTAATAATCAACGCCAAAGGTTTGAATACCCCCTGCGGTAGATCCTGTATTCACTTCGGGATCAAAGCCGGAATAATCTGTGATCACAAATAGATTTTGACCTGTTAATGAAAACCGAATATTCTGAAAAGTGTTTTCCCAACCTATTTTATCTGAATTTAAGTTGTAGGATAGCGTAGCGTTGTTTAACCTTAAAAAAGAACCGCTCTCTAAGAACCGTGTGGAAACGGTGTTTGCATTGGTCAAGGATTCATTGGGGTATTGTATCGCAAAGTCGGTCGCATTATTCGATCGTGCCAACTGTGTCTTACTGAAAAGGGACATGGCCGTATGGTTGTAGACCTTATTTCCTTTTACACCGTTAAAATTGAAATCCAGATTGAAGGCATCGTATTTGAAATTTAAATAGAAGCCATAAATATATTTTGGGATCGCACTTCCCACCACACTTCGGTCATCATCTAAAATAGCACCATCGCCATTTACATCCCTAAATGAATTGAGGCCGTCTGCACCTATACCATCAAACTGGAACATATAAAAAGAGCCTATGGCTTCGTCATTGATATAGCCGTTAATGGTGGCTCCCGTCTGACCAGCACCTTGAGCTTCTCCCGTTGTTAGTACCGCATAAGGCGATTTTTGAACCTTATTCTGAATATAAGTAATGTTACCGCCTATAGTGTATGAAAAATCCCGATTGGTGTCGCTTTTATAATCCAGTGCCAGTTCTAAACCCTGGTTGACGATTTCCATATCAGGAATATTGTTCCAATATGTTGAGGTAGGCTCAACGGGATCTGCAGGAACAACCTCTAGAAGGATATTAGAAGACTTCTTATTAAAATAATCCAAAGTACCGCTCAGTCTGTAATCAAGTAAAGTAAAATCAATACCTAAATCAACTTGTGTAGACACTTCCCATTGTAAATCAGGATTTGCTAGACGGGTAAAGACAATACCGTATGGATAACCGTCAATAGAGTTTCCGTTTGCGCCTATGGGATAGGTATTGAGACTGCCACCGCCGGTTATTAACCTATCTTCGGAAAAACTAGCTTGTGTAATCTTTGATGGGATCTCTTGATTACCGGTTTGTCCCCAACTTGCACGCAGCTTTAAATTGTCAAAAGTTGAGTTTTCCATAAAACGTTCGTTACTAATGTTCCACCCCAGTGCAAAAGATGGGAAATAACCATATTTGTTATTTTCCCCGAATTTTGAAGAGCCGTCTGCCCGTAATGTAGCTGTGACCAGGTATCTATCGTCAAAAATGTAGTTGGCTCTTCCAAAAAAGGATTGTAATTCATTTTTAACTGCAGAAGAATTAACCGCAGTAGGATATACATCTGTACTGGTATGATCCTGATAAATAGGATCTACATTATTACTTGCAAAACCTCTGTATGTGGAAATTCTTGTCTCATCAAAAAATTTCTGGAAGGAATGTCCGGCCAATAAACTTAGCGCATGCACCTCTCTGTTCCAATTATAGGTAAGCGTATTTTCTATGAGTTCGTTACTGTTAGTATTGATACTTGCGTCTAGCGTTCCCTCGGAAATGTTAGATTCATTAACCACCAGAGTGTACGGTTTATACTGCTGATATCTGTTTGTTGCAGAGTAATCCACACCCAGATTTAATTTATAGACAAGTCCGTCAGCTATTTCAACAGATGGAGAAATGTTTGCCAGAATACGGTTGTTGATGGCCTTATCGCTAAACAAATCATATCGCTTCAAAGGATTGAGCGCATTTGTATTCAATAGTGTGGGTTCGCCGTCTGTATACGCGGGAATTGTGGGATTTAAATTAAGCATATCACTTATGGTGGAATTTATGCTAGGTCGTAAATTCTCGGTGCGTGAGGCAGTTAGGTTATAGTCTACGGTCAATTTTCCCTCAAAGGCTTTTTGAGTCATATTCAACTTGCCCGAGTAGCGCTTTAGTTCACTGTTTTTTAAAATTCCCTCCTGATCCTGAGCTCCCAGGGAGGCGTAATAAGAAAGTTTATCTTCATTAGCTCCCCGCATCGAGAAATTGAAATTTTTGGAAACACCGGTCTGGGTAAGTTCGTCCTGCCAGTCTGTGTTTCCATCAAAATCCTCTAAAGTTCCACCGATGGCCACTACCTGCCTTCGGAATTCATCCGCATTGAACACATCAATTTTTTTCGAGAGGTTAGACAAAGCAGTTGAAGCCGAAAAATTCATTTCGGTTCTTCCTTTTTTGCCCTTTTTAGTAGTAATAACAACAACCCCATTTGACGCCCGGGAACCATACACCGCAGTGGCACTGGCATCTTTTAAAACATCAATACTCTGAATATCGTTAGGATTTAAAAAGTTAAGGGGATTTGTGGCCACACCCATAGAAGAGTTGTCGAGCAAAAAACCGTCTACCACATAAAGTGGCTGTGTGCCAGAACGCAAACTACCTACCCCCCTGATCACAACATTTTGTGAAGCACCGGGCTCACCACTGTTTGCTGCAATGTTGACACCGGCCATTTTTCCCTGTAGCAGTTCAACCGGATTGGTAACCACCCCTTTGTTGAACTCTTCAGTATTTACCGAAGAAATAGCGCCAGTTACGTCTGCTCTTTTCTGTGTACCATAACCTACGACCACAACTTCATTAAGTTCAGAAGCATCTGTTTGCAGTTGGATAGTTAGCGTTTGTTGATTCGTAAGGGTAAGCGCTGTGGTTTTGAAACCCACATAAGATATTTCAAGAATATCACCTATAGTAGCTTCTATACTGAAATTTCCATCAAAATCTGTGGTCGCTCCGCGGCTGGTACCGCTTACTTTTATAGTAGCTCCTGGCAGGGGTAGACCATCATCATCTGTAACCGTACCGGTAACTACCTGTTGTATACCTTGATTAGAATCAAGAATAATAAAATCCCCTTTTGGTTCGGGGATATGATTCGCCGTTAAAAAAGTACAATTAAGGGTGAACAGGCCGCAACAGACTAGCCTGGGGAATAGTGTAAAAGTTTTCAATCGCATAATGGTATAAGGTTGAAATTAAATAGTTGTCAAAAAGCTCAGTTTTAGGTCTAAAACCTCAATATTTTGGGTGTTTTTCCCTGTTATGAGTGATAATTGGCTTGTTTTTGCGAATGCTAAAGTATAGTTCGATTTGATAAATCGTTTTATCTAAATATTAATGAAGTATTAATTGAAGGGAAAGATTTTTAGAGCGATTCAACCATGCTTAACCTTGTATTAAAGAATTTTTCAAAAAAAGAGAAACAGGGTTAATCTTTTGATAATATCAGAATGCCCTTTTTAAGCGAACTTATTTAAAAGGCAAAAAATCTATTTTACAGTATCCGCTGGTTGCCAACAGGATAATGTAAGCGAACATTATGTTTTGTAACTGTGCTTGTAAAGCCGCATTTCTATTTACCAGTTGCTTTAATTATATTTCTAGGATTTCAAAAATCAATGGTGTCCTAAATATTTTAAAATTTTGAAGCAATTCAGAAGATATAAATTGCTTTTTCAAAGCATAAGTGGTAGCATATTTTTCAAACAGGCGACAAAAAACATTCAAGTTGATGGAAATTATTTATATCTTCTATTTTGTAATTTTTTTATTCATTTAAGTCTTTTTGTTAGACTTCGTTAAAATGATTTTCCGCCTGTACTTATCTGAATAAATTTGTTTCAAAATTGAAATTATGAATCAGGTATTGAACGAGAAAATAGGTATAGGAGGAGTTCCTTTAGGGAATGGTTTTAAAGTAATGAGCGATAAAGAAGCGCAGCAGGTATTAAAGGCCGCCTGGGAAGCCGGGGTACGTTATTATGATACTTCACCCTGGTATGGTCTGGGTTTGAGCGAACGTAGATTTGGTCATTTCTTGCACAATAAAAAGCGTTCTGAATATACGCTTACCACGAAGGTAGGTAGGATTTTGTCTCCCACAGAGGAGATACCACAAACCATGTGGAACGAGCCCGCACCTTTTGATTATAAATATGATTATTCCGCGGAAGCTGCGCGACGATCTATTGAAGATAGTTTACAGCGACTGGGTGTAGCGCGTATTGATTATGTATTTATTCATGATCTGTCACCAGATCACAATGATGAATATCCAGATGGGGTGGATTGGCTTGACCAGTTTGAAGTGGCCAAAAATGGTGCAATGCCAGAACTTGCCAAAATGAAGGAAGAAGGCCTTATCAAAGGTTGGGGATTAGGAACCAATACCATTGACCCACTGGTTAAAACTTTAGAAGAAACAGAACACAAGCCAGATTTGTTTTTGTCTGCGATTCAATATTCCCTTATAGACCACAAAGATTCCATTGATAGGTTGTTTCCTGCGGTTGAAAAGCATGATGTGGGTCTAATCGTGGCAGCCCCATTTAATGCCGGTTTGTTAAGCGGACAAAAACGCTATAATTATGGAGGTGAAATGCCGAAGGACAAAGTAGAACGCGTGAATAAAATAAAGGACATTGCTCAAAAACACGATGTAGATCTTGTAAATGCTTCCATGCAGTTTTCATATGCTCCAGACGTTGTAAATACGGTACTGGTAGGCGCGAGCAAGCCAGAGCAAATTCAGCAGAATGTAAAAAGTTTTGATGTTAAGATTCCTTCTGAATTTTGGAACGATCTAAAAAAAGAAGGCCTGATAGATGAGCGCGCCGAAGAGCCCAGGAATTAATGTTTTGATTATATTATTATAGCGTAGGTCAGGGGGATTTAATTTTAAATCCCCTTTTTTTTGGCCTGGAAATGTTGCTTTGCGGTTTTCAATAATACTATTTCTTTTAAAAGGCTAAGCTTCGGTAGAGCGAAATTACGGATATCTCAAAAGCCTGGAATACTACGGATTTTTCTCAAAGCCTTATTTTCTATTTATAGCGATTTCAAAATTCGTACTTCCCGGTTCTATTTATTTCCTCAGATAAATAAGAAATTTTATACGTTTATAAAATGCTTAAATTAGGATAGTTCTAAACCATTCCATTTAAGTGATATAAACCTAACTATCACAAAAATAATCGCATCGTAGAGGTCAGGTTCGTGGGTAAGCAACAAGAATGAAATTACCGCTCCCAGTATCAAAGCCTACACCTTCTTTGGTAGTAATTTGAATGACAAAGGAGCGCGGGAGGAACAGGACAGATTTGGGGAAGCCGGCACTTTATGGGCCCAGACCGCTAAACCCGGTTCTGAGAAATGGAACGAGGTAATGGACGAACTATTATCCCTTGATTTTACCTTAAGTCCCACCATGGTCATTTATGAGGCGAATAGGGATCTGGATCGCGGGAGATGGGCAGAGTGGCATGAAGAGTATACTTTGCCCACACTCTGGGATTTTTAATGTATATATCACTTTTAAAGATCCTTTACTTAGCCCTTATAAATATCTTTGCCGATATATAGATCGACTTTAAATGTACGAAAAAGTAAAAAAAATACTTCCGAAGAAATTTATCAAAAGTAACGAGAACGTGTTGCGCCATTTAATTGCACTACTTTATGTAGGGACTACCTATCAATGTAATATTTGTGATTTTAAAATGTCACGTTTTATAAAATTGAACAACCATGATAATTTATGTCCCCGTTGCGGAAGCCTGGCCAGAACAAGAAGGCTTTGGGAAGTATTGCAAAATGAGATCAAGGGGAAAACAATCCTGCATTTTTCCCCTTCCCGGAGCCTCAAGAAAAAAATGGAATCCTTTGAAGATATTAATTATATAACTTCAGATTATGCAGGGGAATTTGAAGCCACAAAAAAACTAAATATCGAAGAAATAGATGAACCTGATGCAACGTATGATATAGTAATCTGTTATCACGTGCTAGAACATATTGAGGCGGATATGAAAGCTATGAAAGAACTTTACAGAATACTAAAGCCACAGGGAAAATGCGTGATCCAGACCCCTTTTAAAGCAGGTGAAACCTATGAGAATGATCAGGTAAAAACAGATTCTGAGCGGTTAGCGCATTTTGGTCAAAAGGATCATGTAAGAATATATTCCGCACACGGACTGCTACACAGGTTGGAGCAGGCAGGCTTTAAGGCAAGATTACAGGAATACACCACATGCGAAAATAACAAACACGGATATAATTTGAATGAAAAAGTAATCATTGCCGAAAAACCTGTAAGCATACCCAAATAAAGCGCGCCAGGACGCTGAATGTATCTTTCTCTCTCAAAACCCAGATTAAGAAACTCCATAAATTCGCATTATTGGAAAATTTCAGATAACATATCCACTTTCCGAATCAAATAAGGAGTAAATATTTAAAAAAACCACCTAAAATAGCCGAATATTGGCCGTTTTAAGCGGTTTTTGACGGAAAATTATCCATATTTCTATTTCGCAAACAACTGTGATACAACTATTGAATTGCAATTATCTAAAAAATTATCTCAAAATTGAATATTTGATTGGATTTTGGTCTTTTTCAGGCTTCTTTTCGATCGTTACCACTTTAAGTACCGCAGATATCTTTTCGGAAAATTTTAATAGAGTCAAAATGTGATCAGATTATCTAATAACTGGTTTAATCGAACTGCTTGACGATCAAATTATCTTATGTCTATTCATATCTTAAATCAGCACAATTTTTACCAATTTTGACCAAGATTATGCTTAGAAAGTATTACATTATTCATCATTTGAGCTATCTTTCACTCGCTTTAACCTAAAATTTCAAACAGTACACATGGCAATAACTTCTCCAACTGATAATTACCAAAACTGGTATAAAGACGCGATAATTTATGAATTGCACATTAAAGCATTCTTTGACAGCAATGGAGATGGAATAGGCGATTTTGAAGGTTTGCTGCAAAAACTTGATTATCTGGAAGACCTGGGGGTTACCGCTATCTGGGTGCTGCCCTTTTACCCATCTCCCCTGCGTGATGATGGCTATGATATTGCAGATTACTACAATATAAATCCGTCCTACGGCGAGATTCAAGATTTTAAACGTTTCATTGAAGAGGCCCATGACCGGGGTCTAAAAGTAATTACAGAGTTGGTCATCAACCACACTTCTGATCAGCATGCTTGGTTTCAGCGTGCCCGTAAAGCAGCGCCAGGATCAAGGTACCGGGATTATTATGTGTGGTCAGATTCCATAGAAAAATACAATGATGCGAGGATTATCTTTACAGATACCGAACCATCCAACTGGACCTGGGATGCCGAAGCGGGAGCGTACTACTGGCATCGTTTCTTTTCACACCAACCGGATTTAAATTTTGATAATCCCGAGGTGCAACAGGAAGTTTTTGATATTATGGATTTCTGGTGCAACCTGGGCGTAGATGGCTTTAGGCTGGATGCGGTGCCCTACCTTTTTGAGCGTGATGGGACCAACTGTGAAAACCTGCCGGAAACCCACGTGTTCCTTAAGAAATTACGGGCGCATATAGACGCCAACCACGACAATAAATTATTGCTTGCCGAAGCGAATATGTGGCCAGAGGATTCTGCGGCCTATTTTGGTGATGGGGATGAGTGCCACATGAATTACCATTTTCCCATCATGCCGCGTATGTTTATGGCGGTAAAAATGGAAGATCGGTATCCTATTACAGATATTATAGATCAGACCCCTGCGATTCCTGAATCCTGCCAATGGGCAATTTTCCTGAGAAATCACGACGAACTCACCTTAGAAATGGTGACTGATGAGGAGCGGGACTATATGTATAAAGTCTATTCAAAAGATCCCAATGCTAAAATAAATGTTGGCATAAGAAGAAGGCTGGCGCCACTCCTGGACAATAACAGGAACAAGATCGAATTGATGAATATCCTATTATTTTCGCTGCCTGGAACACCGGTGTTGTATTATGGAGATGAAATAGGAATGGGCGATAATTTTTATCTGGGAGACCGGGATGGCGTTCGTACGCCCATGCAATGGACGGCAGACAGAAACGCAGGCTTCTCTATGGCAAATCCGCAAAAACTTTATTTGCCTACCATTATCGATCCGCAGTACCGTTCTGAATCTGTAAATGTGGAAGCACAGCAGATGAATCCATCATCATTGTTGTGGTGGATGAAACGCGTTATGGCGATGCGCAAGAATTTTAAGGCATTTGGACGTGGTGATATTCAGTTTTTATCTCCTTCTAATGCGCGTATACTGGCGTTTACACGAACTTTTGAGGATGAGACCTTATTAATATTGACTAATCTATCTCGTTTTTCACAAGCGGTAGAGTTGGAACTGGATGATTACAAAGATTATATTCCGGTGGAAGTTTTCAGCCATAACAAATTTCCCCGTATTACGGAACGCCCTTATCTTTTCACCCTGGCACCACACGGTTATTATTGGTTCTCCTTAACAAAAACGGCAAACGAAACGCAGGAAGGTCCGCTACCTCAAATGACCACGGCGTCCTGGGAAAATTTGTTCAATACAAAAAACAGTAAAACGCTGGAGAAGAAAATCCTTCCCGTTTACTTCAAGGGCAAATATTGGTTTAGTGATCCCAATAGAATAGTTCAGTCGATGGAAATAACCAACATGCTTGATCTTTCGGAAGGGGAAATGCTGGTCAAAAACCTTATCGTTGAGGTTCATTTTAATGACGGTTTGCCCGAAATTTACCAGTTGCCATTGACCTATGTTTCCCAAACACAGGAACGCCTCATGGAAGATGTCCCAGACAAAGGTATTTTAGCCGAAGTTAAACTGGGAGAAGAACAGGGACTTCTTGTAGATGCCGTGTATACAGCTCCTTTTCGGGAACAACTATTCTACAATTTACAAAAAGGGAAAACGCTTAAATTTGGTAAAGAAAAGCTTGAATTTAAAAAAGGGGACATTACCCCGGATGCCGAAATCGAAGAGGTGAATTCCCGAATTATAGAATCCAAACAGAGCAATACCTCTATAATTTACGACCACCGGTATTTCTTGAAACTTTACAGACGTCTGGATACTACCATCAACCCAGATACAGAAATAGCGCAATATCTTACTGAAACCGTAAAATTTGGCAATACGCCTGATTATATGGGCAGCCTTGTTTATCATACCCAGAATAAAAATAGTGCCGTCCTGGGCATGATGCAGGACCTGGTGACCAATCTGGGTACGGGGTGGACAAATACCAAAGATGATGCACACCGATATATGGAGCGGGTACAGACCCAGGCTCAGGAACTCGAGCCGGAGTATGATCTTAAAAAGCATACCTCCCCTTTACTTTTTGAAGATTTAAATGATCAGGAACAGGATCTTATGGGCGGGGTCTTTTCAGAACGTATAGGCTTACTAGGGCAGCGAAGTGCAGAAATGCACCTTGCGCTTGCAAGTCATAAGGAGATGAAAGGTTTTGAGCATGAGGCGTTCTCGTTGCATTATCAGCGCTCCCTTTATTCCACATTATTGGGCCTCACCCGGGAGTCTTTTGAAAACCTTAAAAAATCAATCCCTACACTCCCGCAGCAAATCCAGGCGGAAGCAAGAGCTGTTTTAGAACGTAAAAGCGAAGTCCTTACCTGTTTTAAACGAGTATTTAAGCATAAAATCGATGCCGTTAAAATACGTACGCATGGCGATTTTCATTTGGGTCAATTATTATGGACGGGTAAAGATTTCGTCGTTATAAACTTTGAAGGGGAGCCTTCACGCCCTTTTAGTGAACGCCGTATTTTGCGTTCGCCACTGCGCGATGTCGCCACCATGATACGCTCTTTCCATTACGCGGCCTATAGCCCAATTATACAGCAAAATTATGCCGAAGAACACCGGGACACGCACATAGAAGACTGGGCAGATGCCTGGTATTACTATATATCAAAATTCTATTTGACGGGTTATACTACAGCTTTAGGAAAATCAAGTTTAATTCCAGATAGTGATCGCGATTACCGGGTGCTTCTGGAAACCTTCCTGCTGGAGAAAGCCGTAGGTGAATTAAACCACGAACTGAATCACAGACCGGAATGGGTGCTGGTTGCGCTTCGCGGAATACAAGCCGTACTTGATGGAGCTTTAGATCAGGATTGATACTTTTAATTACAATAAGTAAGAAAAGAAGGGATAAAACAGTGTTTTTGAGCTGTATTTATGCCTTCTTTGACTATTTCAAGTGTGGTAGGTATAGGTATTTATTATAACTCCAAACAGCCTTACAGCATTATGCTGGCATGGGCCTTTGTAAAGATCAGGCCCTAAGCATGTTACAGCATGAACGACGTGTAGAGTTGGGCTTTGACTATCAGCGTCTTATCGACCTCTAACGCTGGCAGATTGCATATGCTGTACTTTCCGCTTTGGGTAAGAACTTTCAGGATTATAATATACTTTACCCCATTCCCCAGGGAGAGATAGATCGTTCGGGAGGTAAGATTCAGCAAAGTCCAGGATATTAATGTCAAAGTATATTACATCAATTATGAGCAAATTGAAAATACATTATTTAGCAATATTTATAGCGTTTCTTGCTTTGTCCTGCCATACCCAGATGCAGAAAAAGACTGTAGATAACAACCATAGTGAGCAGAAAAATAAACCATGGATTTTGGGCCCTTTTCAACGTCCTAAAAAGGCACAACCCATCATCCAGCGGGATACTCTTTCATCATTTGATGATCCTATGAGTGGTAAAACGGTTTTCTGGCAATCTAAAGCTACTTTTAACCCAGCTGCGATTGTAAAAAACGACAGTATTTATGTACTGTACCGGGCAGAGGAGGATCGTCATAACGATACCATAGGTGGTCACACTTCCCGCATAGGCGTGGCCACTTCAGGTGATGGAATACATTACCAAACCCGGCAGGAACCTATTTTCTATCCCGATAATGATGATCAAAAGCAGTATGAATGGATAGGGGGTACCGAAGATCCGCGAATAGTGGAAAGTGAAGATGGCACCTATATTTTAACCTACACCCAGTGGAATGGAGAAGTGCCCCGACTGGCGCTTGCAACTTCAAAAGACTTAAAAGAATGGACCAAACATGGACCCATTTTCGAAGCGTATAAAGAGGGAAAATACAACACTTCAGAAACAAAATCTGGAGCGATAGTAACCCGCATAAAAGATGGCAAACTAGTTGCTGCAAAGATAAATGGTAAATATTATATGTATTATGGGGTACCCCATATCTGGCTGGCAACCTCGACAGATCTCATCAACTGGCAGCCCATGGAAGATTATTCGGGTAATCTTGCGCCGGTTCTAAATCCGCGGCCCGGCTATTTTGATTCCTGGCTAGTAGAAGCAGGCGCTCCCCCAGTACTTACCAAAGATGGTATCGTTGTATTATATAATGCAGGAAATTCTTCAAACATTGGGGTAAAGAATTTAGGAAACAGGGTATATACCAGTGGACAAGCCTTGTTTTCTGCTGAAAAGCCCTGGAAATTGCTGGATCGTAGTGAAGAGCCATATTTACAACCAGAATTACCTTTTGAAAAGTCGGGACAGTATAAAGACGGGACCACCTTTGTGGAAGGCTTGGTGTATTTTCATGAGCAGTGGTATCTTTATTATGGAACGGCAGACAGTATGGTGGGAATGGCAACCGCTCAATCAAATGAAGTGGTTGATTAATCGTAAAAAAGCCTGACCTCTTAATTTTCTATCTCGATAGCTACTAAAATACAGCGAAAACCGATCAATCCGGGTTTAATTTTAAAGGTTTTTGCTAGAATATACAGGTTTCTCCCTTTCTGAAAACGGCTTTAACTATCCTATTTTAGGTAGCTATTAGCTGTTTTTAGCATGTTTGTATGCTTTGAAAAGAATAGTATTTAATGACGAAGTGTCTGGCCGCTGAGGTAAAAACTTTTATTTCAACTTCCGATCTTCCAATTCTAAGTTCAATTGGATCATTTCCAGAATTAAGGAGGCTGGACCAAAAGTCTCAATGATTTTAATCGCTAAGCAAAATCCCCAATATTCAATTGAGAAGATCATAAAAACGGAATTCGATAAATGTTAATTTCACATTTAAATTGGTAAATTGTTGAGCAATTGGTTATTTTTTGCATACATTTAACATACACTAACTAAACTTTATGAAAACAACCATCAATCGTAATGCCCTTTTCGCGGGTAGTTGCTTTGCCCTGATTACAACCGCTTTTTCTTTTTCCATACGAGCAGGTATACTTCCACAATTGGCCAATGACTTCAATCTTTCTGCAGAACAGCTGGGATTTATAAATTCTATGTGGTTTTTGGGTTTCCCTATTAGTATGATTATAGGCGGACTTATATATCATTCTTTTGGTCCCAGGAACATCATGTCTATTGCCTTTATTGCACATACCGTAGGTATCATCATGACCATATATTCTGGAGGTTATGTCAGCCTTCTAATTTCTACTTTGTTTATAGGTTTTGGTAACGGTTGTACAGAAGCAGCCTGTAATCCCATGATCGCAGATATGTTTTCTGGGGTCAAAATGAACAAAATGCTCAATCGTTTTCATATGTGGTTTCCGGGAGGGATTTTTGTAGGCGCTATTCTATCAAAATTTATGACCGACTGGAACTGGTCATGGCAGACACAAATGTGGTTGATAATGGTTCCTACTATTATTTACGCCATTCTATTCTTTGGAAAAAAATTCCCCGTGCCGCAGGTAGATAAAGCCACCTCTTTAAAGGAGAATTTTAAAGCGATGATAAGTCCTATTTACATTTTCTTATTTGTTTGTATGGCACTTACGGCTATTTCTGAATTTGGTCCTAACCAGTGGGTAAGTATCATATTAAGTTACAGCGGTGCAGAACCTATGCTTATTCTCGCTTTGACGTCAGGATTGATGGCAACAGGGAGGTTTTTTGCAGGTCCTGTGGTTGGTTTTCTGGGCCAGACCGGTGTCCTGCTACTATCAGCGATCCTGGCTACTATAGGTATTTACATGTTTAGTGTAGTTACAGGCCCTTTGGCATATCTGGCAGCAATTATCTTCGCTCTGGGAGTTTGTTATTTCTGGCCGGTTATGGTAGGATCTGTAGCCCAAAAAGTCCCCTTGAGCAGTGCTTTGGGAATGTCTGTATTAGGGGGTGTTGGTATGTTTTCCACTTCTATATTTCAACCTTTTATTGGAAGTTGGATAGATAGTGCGAGAGAGGAGAACATTAGTGAAGGTCTTACCGGAAATGCCCTGGAACTTGCCGCGGGACAAGAAACATTGCAGAATATTGTGATTTTTCCCGCTATTTTGATTGTTCTGTTTACCATTCTTTTCTTCTGGCAAAAGAATGCAAAAAAAAACCGTGAAGTCCTGGTAGATCAAAAGGATCGGGTTTAAATCTTAGCATTATCGAAAGGAACTCGTGCTCACTATGAATTTAAATTTTAAGTGAAGTTCATTTTAATCCTATTTTATAAAAATACCCGATAGGGTAACTACAACGATTTCGAATGGGATTTTTACATATTCCGACATTTGGCAGGGATTGGAAAAACAGCTTTACAAACCCCGGCACCAAAAATTATTTACGGCAGGAGACGATTAAATAAAACAATAAAACCTTACAAAAATTCGCATATAACACAACCTCTAAAAACAAAACCAATGAAAAGAATGAAAATTTTATCTCATGCTGTTTCAGACAGCAGCCTGCAGAGAGCCCCATTTATACGTTATTTAAAAAAATCGCTTGCATTTCTTTTTGTTCTACTCAGTTATTATGGGTATGCAAGGAACACGGCACCTTATGACAGCTATCAGACCACGATTACAGGAACTATTACAGACGTTAATGGTATGCCTTTACCGGGTGTGAACATTTTAGAAAAAGAAACAAATAATGGTACTTTAAGCGATTTTGACGGTAATTACAGCATAGCGGTCAGCTCTCCGGGTGCGGTGTTGGTTTATTCTTTTGTCGGGATGGCCACTACAGAAAAAACGGTGGGCAATGACAGCGTACTTGATGTAAATCTGACAGAAGATTCACAGTCCTTAGACGAGGTGGTCGTGGTAGGTTATGGTACTCAGAAAAAATCCACACTTACCGGTTCTGTGAGTACTTTAGATGGAGAAGATGTCGCACAAACCCCCGTATCAAATATATCTCAATCGATTGCGGGACGCATGGCGGGTGTAAGTATGCGACCCAATGGCGGGCAGCCGGGTTTGGATAGTCCGGCCATACAGATACGGGGCATAAGTACAACGGGGAACAGTGCCCCTTTAGTGGTTGTAGATGGGATTATCCGTTCTAATATTAACCAGATTGACCCTAATACCATTGAGTCTATGTCTGTATTAAAAGACGCCGCTGCCGTAGCTCCCTATGGCCTGGGCGGCGCAAATGGTGTAATCCTTATCACTACAAAAAAGGGAAAAACGGGTGCTCCCGCGCTGAGTTTGAGCACCTATTATGGCACGCAGACCCCCACTTATGATTATTACCCGGAACTGCTCAACGCTCAGAAATATATGAGCCTGAGAAATGAAGCTTTTTTAAATGATAATCTGGGAGTAGTACCCGAAGGTAGTCAACTACCCTTTGATCCTGGAGTAATCGCCAATTACGATAATTTGCATGCGGAAGATCCAGACAGGTATCCACAAAGCAACCCGGCAGAATATGTAAATTCCAGTGCGCCAATCCAGAATTATAACATGCAGCTGAGTGGGGGTACAGAAGATATCAAATACTATGCAGGCTTGGGTTACTTCAATCAGGGTGGATATTTTGACCCTATGAGTTACGACCGCTATAATTATAATATGAACTTACAGACTCAGGTAACTTCTACTACAAAGGTTTTGCTTTCCATACTCGGTTCTATTGAAAAGACAGAATCTGTAGATCCCCAGGAAACAGCCAGTGGATTGTTTAGAAGTGGTTTTAAATTCATACCTATTCGCAATATCAAATACAGCAATGGTTTATGGGGTGAATTTGCCGGTCGCTCTCCCGTGGCTATTTTAAATTCCGGCGGTTATGTGAAAAACAATAACAACACGCTTTTAACAACGGCTTCCATTGAGCAGGATCTGCCCTTTATAAAGGGCCTGAACGTAAAGGGAACTTTTAGTTACGACCCTAACCAGCGTACCATTAAAAACTGGCACCGGCCTTTTTATTTCTATGCGCAGGATCTCAATGCAGACCCTGTAACCTATACCAGGGAAATATCGGCTAATGAAGGAGGTGCGGCCAGTTTTACCTGGCTTAGTCAGGAGTACAATAAAAACCAGACCTTCACCTATCAAGGTATCATCAATTACGCAAATACGTTTGGCAAGCATGATGTATCAGGTTTGTTTGTAGCAGAAGCACGGAATAACAAATTTGAAACATTCAGCGCACGTCGAAATAATTTTGCCGTAAACATTGACGAATTGGGTATGGGTAGTTCAGACCGTAATGATTATGACAACGGGGGCTCCTCATCTACGGGTAGCCAGGTTGGTTATGTATACCGCTTTACCTATGCCTACAATAACAGGTATCTCTTTGAAGCGACGGGCCGGTATGATGGTCATTATTATTTCGCACCCTCAGAGCGCTATGGTTATTTTCCGGCTTTTTCTGCCGGATGGAGGTTGTCTGAAGAAAAATTTATGGAGAACCTGGAATATGTAGATAATCTGAAGGTGCGGGCATCCTGGGGGAAGTCGGGTAATCTTGCGGGTACTGCTTTTCAATATTTAAATGGGTATAATCTCTACGGAAATGCCTACGCCTTTGGTACCGGTAGAATGGTGCAGGGATCTTACGTGCCCCTGGAAGCAAACCCAAATATTACCTGGGAAATAGCTACTAAATTCGACGTGGGTTTTGATGCCAACTTGTGGAACAGCCTGCTTACCCTTGAAGCAGATTATTTTTCCGAAGAACGTACGGGAATGCTCCTTCCCCCTGCGGTAAGTGTTCCTGCCGAATATGGTCTGGACCTTTCTGAAGAGAATGCCGGTGTTATGAAAAGTCATGGTTTTGAATTTGTAGCAGGTAGCAATTACACCTTTAATAACGGACTTTATCTGGGACTGAGCGGAAACTTCAGTTATGCCACAAATGAAATGGTTGAAGTATTTGAAACTGCCGCAACCCGCAACAATCCAAACCGTAGCAGGACAGGCCGGGCCTATAACACCCCTTTTGGTTATAAATCGCTGGGATTATTTTCCACCGCAGATGATATCAACAATGACGGTATCATAAACAGTGCAGACGGCTATGATATTGAACAGTTTGGTGAACTTCATCCCGGGGATATCAGATATGCAGATTTGAGTGGCCCAGAGGGAGTACCCGATGGAAGAATAGATGCGAATGATGAAACGGTAATAGGTAATCCCGCATATCCCATGATCACTTATGGACTTACCGCAAATGCGAAATGGAAGGGTTTTGATGTGAGTTTATTCTTTCAGGGCTCTGCAAAGGTCAGTTTTGATTTAAATCAATCGTTCCAGACCTTGCCCTTCGCAAATAACAGCAGTAACACCACAAATGAATATTATAACAACCGATGGACTCCCGATAACCAGGGGGCAAAATATCCGCGGGCAACACAAAGTCCGTTTGCCAATAATACGCAGACGTCAGATTTCTGGATGGTAGACAGCAAATTTGTTAGGCTTAAAACCGCCCAGATAGGGTATACCCTGCCAACGAGCCTTACCGATGGTTTAAAAATCCAAAATTTACGCCTGTACGTTACCGGCCAGAACCTGCTAACGCTGAGCAAGCTGGACTTTATTGATCCTGAGGCAGGATATGCAGATCAGAACAACAATGATATTGACAGGGAAACGGCCTATCCCAATTCAAAGATCGTAACCTTTGGTCTGGATGTAAACTTCTAATAATTTTAAAATATATCAAAATGAACTATAAAAGCAGCATTTTAAAAATAAGCCATCTTCTTATTTTTGGATTACTGGTGTCTACTTTCACTTCCTGTGACGAGGAATTTTTAGACAATACCGATAAGACCAACTTGAACGATGAAACACAATGGGAATCTGAAAGTACAGCAGATTTATTCTTAAACGACATTTATAGCAATATTCCCAATAAAGGTAATGAACCAGAAAACCTGGATAACTTTACTGATGATAATGACGCCGGGTTTTACTACACGTCCTACAACTGGAAAAGCGGTATAGTCAATCCTTCTTCTAGTGACTTTCAGGTATGGGGAGGTACCTCTGGACCTACAGATCATGCCAACTGGGAGAGTACGTATGCTAAGGTGAGAAGGTGCAATTTATTTATTCAAAAAATAAATGAAAATGCTGAAAATTTTTCTGAATCTTATATAAAACAACGTATTGACGAAGCACGTTTTTTAAGGGCTTATTTCTATAGCGAACTCTGGTTGCACGTGGGTGGAATTCCTATTATAACAGAGCCGCTAGACCGCAATACGATGGAGCGGGAAGACATTTACAACGCGCGCAATACTTTTGCCGAAACCTTAAATTTCCTGACTGATGAGTTAGGGGCTATAGTGCAAAATCAGGCCCTGGAAGTGAAATACAGCTTTGGCGAAAGCGATGCCGGCCGGGCAACTTTAGGTGCTGCATTAATGCTAAAGGGCTGGCTTGAACTTTATGCTGCAAGTCCCCTTTTTAATAGTGCTCCTGCTTTGGCAGATCCTAACCATCTCATAAGTTTTGAAAGTGAAGATCCCTCCAGATGGGCAACGGCTGCCGCTACAAATAAAAAATTCATAGATGAGTATGGCGGTACCTATGCACTTTTTCCAGAGCTGTCTGATCTATGGCGCGCTTCTAATGAATACAATTCTGAAGTGATCTGGGACAGGCAGGTAGTGGCAAACACCATGGGTTCCAACTATGAGCAATATGGTGGCCCGGTATGGGTAAATGGGGTGTATTACACCTGGGGCAATTACAATCCCACACAGGAAATGGTAGATGATTTTGCCATGGCTAACGGTAAGGTCATTTCAGATCCTACATCAGGCTATAATCCCCAGGATCCTTATACCGGTCGTGAAAAAAGATTTTACGATTTTATCGTTTACGATGGCGCTCCTTACAAACTGGACTGGATGGAAACTACTGATACTATTTATACAAGAATAGATGAAGTCAACCCTTCACTTAACGAAATCGACTTTGGTAGTGATGATGTGGGGAATACAGGCTATTATTCCAAAAAGAAATTAAATCCAGATGCTCCGCGAGGTGGCGGTGCCAGTGGTCAGAATTATATCTTTTACCGCTACGCGATGGTCCTTCTGAATTATGCCGAAGCGCAAAATGAAGTTTCAGGGCCAGATGCCTCAGTGTATAGCGCTATAAATGCCCTCAGAAATAGATCTGAACTGCCAGATCTTGAAGCCGGACTTGATAAGAACGCCATGCGCGAGGCGATTCACAGAGAACGTAGGGTAGAACTGGGATATGAAAACAACAGGTTTTTTGATATCATACGATGGAAAATTGCTGAAGATGTTATGAGTGTTGATAAACACGGTATGAAAATCACCAATACTTCCCCATCAAACAATAGCGGAGATTGGCAGTATGAAGTAATCCCACTCAATCACCCGCATGTGTTTACATCTAAAATGTATATGAACCCTATTCCACAATCCATAATTGATCAAAATCCGGAAATTTTACAAAATCCCGGATATTAAAATTAGCCTTTTATAAATCTGATCAATCAAGGATTACTTGCAAAAAGAGCTGTCTAAATTAGACAGCTCTTTTTCTATGGTTAAACTTCCTTTATAAATTGCCCATAAATGGAATTTTTTAGGCTGTTTTCAGGCTATTTTGATCCTTTTTTGAGCGGAAATGGTATTTTTTGGTGAAAAGGCTAGGATAGGTTTGGTATGGCAACCGTGCAGGTAAAAGAAGAATTGGATTAATTTATAATACCTATCTATTCCTATATTATTTCGAGCGATAGCCATTAAAAATATAGCAAAAACTGATTGTTTTAGTACTAATATCAGCTGTTTTTTGCCGAAATAAGTCGGTTCTTCCTTTTAGTTAAATAGTTTTAAATACTCTATTTTCGGCTATTTTTAGTGTTTTTTATTCAGTTTTAAAGTATATTTCAAAGGAATATTTTGCCAGTTTTGACATGCTATTTATTTAAATTGGGTTGGCATTTGACCTATTTTTTAATGAGCTTCCTTCTTCCTATAAGTTCATTTCCCCTTTTGATTTCGACAAGATAAATCCCCGCAGGTTGACTGAAAAGGTTTAACGTATAACGTTTTATATTATTAGTCTTCTGAGTAACGACACGTCTTCCATCTGCGGTAAAAACCTGTATTTCCACTTCCGCATTTCTATTTTCCAGTTCAAGCGTATAATTTCCGGTAGAAGGATTGGGATAGATATTTAATTTGGTTCGGTTAAAACTTTCGGTGGAGAGGGGACCTCCCAGGTCTTCATTTCTCGCGATCACCAGAGTAATATCATTATCAAAAGCCAGTATGTTTCCGGCAGCATCGGTTTGCGTGGAACTATTATTTGCGCTGCTGGGATGTTGAATGGACAGGAACAAAAACCTGTAATCTGGGGAAAACGTAATTCCTGTAGGTTCAGAACCCGTGGGGGTAGTGCCAAAAATTTTTACTTTGGGATTGCTCTGCGTATGGCCTTTTTCCACCATCCAGATATAATTATTGCCGCCATCCTGCATGACCCATAAATTACCGGCGCCGTCAAAGGCGAGATTATCGTTCCCGCCGCCCCAACTTACCGCTGTAGCGCCCCTTGAGGTCTGTATGGTATAGGAAGTACCGCCCACAAAAGTCTCCATTTGACTTACCGTAGTGCTGGTAAGCGCATCAGAATCCTGAAAACGATAGACACGGCCTTCTCCCTTAACGGCAAAATAAACCTTACCGTCTGGTCCTATTTCCACATCTTCAATCCCGTTAAAAACGGTCGCATTTATAGCATCGCTTTGGGCCAGTGTACTGTTTTGTTCTGCCGGGGTGCTGTTTTTTATCTTAATCCACTGGCCAGAACCATTCTTAGAACCGCGATACACGTATAGACTTCCCGAACTCAGATCCTGGTCCACATCTGCCACAAATTTGTACAAATAACCGGGATTTGAATCTGCCCCTTCGTAAACAGTCCGTTCGTTGCCGTGCACCACTATATTTTCATGTTTAAAGTTGCCCAGCGCCCACCTTTTATCAATCACCGTTTTTGTGGCCGGGTCTAGTTCTACGCACCAGCCCAGATCATTGCGGTTGTCATTATTTGCATCTGTGGTAGCAATAGCTTCTTCACAGGTAATTATAGTATTCCAGGGCGTTACCGTGCCAGAGCAGTTACGCGCTGTACCGGCAACCACACTAAAATCTACCTTTTTTGAGTTGGTAGTTTCCCACAATTTGGTATCTGGATTAAAATTAATATCAAGTACACTTGCACCGCCGGGATTATGTTCTGAATTGATACTTAAATATCCCTTTTCGCTACTTTGTGCGATAGGTACATAACCGGCAAAATCATTATTTGCGCCCAGCACGCCACCCTGCGTCAAGGCTTCGCCTTCTTCGATTATTTTCTGAAAAATGTGGGTAGGGGGAATGGTGAAATCTGAACTCTGTCCTGCAGGTTCTACTGAAATAAAATCCCCAATATCTTGCGCCTGGACAGTGAAGATCAGAGATAGCAGGGCTACGGTAGTTATTTTTGCTTTCATAATAAATAAGATTTGGGGTAAATCGATCATTAAACCGAAGAAATCTCGGCATTGAACTGAATTATTGGTAAAATAGTGAATTTTTTATAATGTTCTTTTGGAAATGACTGATATGATGGGGTTTGAAGAATTTTATCTTTTAAGAATGGTATTACTAGCATTACTGATTATGGTGACAGGAAATTGAAATGTTTAGGAACTTTAGATAAGGATTAATTTTTTGGGATTGGTGTACGGGTGATACAGGAGAATATCCGCAAGTCCAAAGAAGAGCAGTTTCAGGCGACTTTTCTGCATGAGCTTTTTGTAAATATTCTGGGATATACTTTAAATCCCAATCCCTATTATAACTTTACGACCGAATTCAAGAACGAAAGGAACAACCGTAAGGCAGACGGCGCTATCTTAAAAGACGGCAGCGCTACCGGAGTTATAGAACTAAAGGGAACCAATACCAAAGACCTGGAGAGCATACGCCGACAGGCTTTTGACTATAAAGCCAATCAAAAGGGGTGTGTGTATGTGGTGACCTCAAATTTTGAGAAACTGCGCTTTTATATCAACGATGCGACCGAGTTTGAAGAGTTTAACCTTTTTGAGCTGACACCAAATCGCTTTGCACTGCTGTACCTGTGTCTGCAACGCGAGAACCTGCTGCGCGATCTTCCGCTAAAAATTAAAGAGGCTTCCATTGCCGAAGAAGAAGCGATTACCAAAAATTTTTACAAAGACTATTCGGTATTTAAACGGGAGCTCTTTCGCGATCTGGTAAAGCGCAATGTAAAACGAATTAAGACCAACCGCCAGGCGCAGCTGGAAGCCGTTGATACCGTAGAACTCTCTGAAGAAGAACGCACAGAGCGCAACCGCCTCGACAAGAATGTAAAACTTACCCTGTTCAAGAAGTCGCAAAAACTTATAGACCGGTATCTGTTTATTTTCTTTTCAGAAGACCGCGGACTATTACCGCCCAATTCCACATTAAAAATTCTCAATGATTTTGAGCAGCTTAAAGCGATGGATGCGCACGTGCCTCTTTATGACCGGTTTAAGCTCTATTTCAATTATCTAGACCAGGGAAGAAAAGGCACCGAAAAACACGCGGAAATTTATGCGTATAACGGTGGACTTTTTAAACCGGATGCCATTCTTGACCAACTCATCATAGACGACGACCTGCTGCTGACGCATACGCGAAAACTCGCCAATTACGATTTTGAAAGTCAGGTGGATGTCAATATTCTGGGGCATATTTTTGAAAATTCGCTCAATGAAATTGAGAGTGTAAATGCCGAAATAGAAGGTGATACCTTTGATAAACAAACCAGTAAACGCAAGAAAGATGGCGTTTTTTACACGCCCAAGTATATTACCAAATACATTGTAGAAAACACGGTAGGCAAACTCTGCGAAGAGAAAAAGACCGAATTGGGTTTTGAGGAAGCGGAGTATTTTAAAAGCCGAAAAGGCCGTAACAAAGACACGCTTAAAAATCTGGTAGACATTTTAGATACCTACCGCGACTGGCTTTTGCAAATCACCATCTGTGATCCTGCTTGTGGCTCTGGTGCCTTTTTAAATCAGGCGCTTGACTTTTTGATCAAAGAGCACCGCTATATTGATGAACTGAAGGCCAAAGTGCTGGGCGGCGGTCTGGTGTTTGCAGATATCGAAAATACCATTTTAGAAAACAATATTTATGGCGTTGACCTTAATGAAGAATCTGTAGAAATTGCTAAACTTTCGCTCTGGCTGCGTACCGCGCAACCCCGCCGAAAACTCAATGACCTAAGCAGCAACATCAAATGCGGAAACAGTTTAATAGACAGCAAAGCCGTTGCCGGAGATAAAGCCTTTAAATGGGAACAGGAATTCCCACATATTTTCAATACTGTCACTTCGAGTGATGCGCCAGGAAGCGCATCGTATCGAGAAACAGATGTCACTTCGAGTGATGCGCCAGAAAGCGCATCGTATCGAGAAGGGAAGGGTGGTTTTGATGTGGTGATTGGGAATCCGCCGTACACATACAGGAATGCCATATCTGACTATGAAAAGGAATATTTTAAAAGAATCTACAAAAGCGCCGAAGGTAATTATGACCTTTATAAATTTTTTATTGAAAAGACAATAATACTCACTAAAAATGGTGGAATGTCTAGCTTTATAGTACCTAATACATTCCTAAGCGCAAAAACATATAAAAAATTGAGGACTACAATGTTAAACAGTTTTCAAATCCTCGAATTTTTTGATTTAGGACTTGATGTTTTTGAAAATGTTGTTGTTGAAAGTGTAATTTACGCTGTTAGAAAGTTATCACCTACTAAGCAAAATGATGTTTTAGTTAAAATTCAAAGAAATAGAAAAATTCCATTTGACGATCTAGAATTTGAATACTCTATAAACTTAGATAAATATGCGGGTCCTGACAAATCATTCAACATTAATATTTCAAATAATTATGCAAGCATAATTGACAAGATGAAAATAAATTCAATTCAACTTGGTAAAATTTGTTACTGTACAGTCGGTATAAATACGGGATATATAAAAAGTGAACTAACATCTGAAAATAAGATTGATAAACGATATCATAAAATGTTAAACGGTAAAGATATAAGCAGATATGGTGTTCATTGGCCTGGTGAATATATAATGTTTGACGTTGACTTTGTAAAAAGTAAAGGTAAGCTAGGGCGCGCGTTGCCCCCAGAATACATTTTTGAAAAAGAGAAAATACTTATTCAAAGAACCAGAAGAGGTATGAAGAGAAAACTTGTCTGCTATCTCGACAAAAATGGTTTTTATAATTTAAATAGGTTATCTAATATCGTATTAACAGATGAGAACTATAATCTTAACAATTTATATCTTTTATTAAATTCATCACTGATGGATTTTTATTTTAATATATATTTTAATGAATATGAAGTTAAGCCACTACATCTAAGTAGATTACCCATACCAGTGTCGATCAAAAGCAGTAAATATTTTATTGATTTGTCGGCATCAATCTCCAACTTTTATGATGAGCTAAATAAATTAATCATTAAGTATCAAACCTTCTTTGCATCCCAATACAAACTAGAAAAACTCTCCCGTAAGCTAGAAGATTGGTACGAGTTGGATTTTGGGGAGTTTATCAAAGAGCTTAACAAAAGCATCAAAGCCAATAACAAAATTCGCGAAAAAGCGGCTAAAACAACCGATTTTAGCCCTGTTTTGGTCGATTTATTGACCAAAAAGGAAGAATTTGAGTGGATGTCGCTTTTTGAAGAAAACAAGAAAAAAGCCCAGAATCTGCAAATCCAAATTGATAAAACGGAGCGCGAAATCGACCAGATGGTTTATGAGCTTTATGGCTTGACGGAGGAGGAGATTGCGATAGTTGAGAATAGTTAACTTGTCACTTCGAGTGAATTGTTAGTGGCGGTAGCCGTAAACAATTAGTATCGATAAGAATGTCACTTCGAGTGAATTGTTAGTGGCGGTAGCCGTAAACAATTAGTATCGATAAGAATGTCACTTCGAGTGAATTGTTAGTAGCGGTAGCCGTAAACAATTAGTATCGATAAGAATGTCACTTCGAGTGAATTGTTTGAGGCGGTAGCCGTAAACAATTAGTATCGATAAGAATGTCACTTTGAGTGAATTAAATGAAGCGAGAGCAGAATTTAATTAGTATCGAGAAGCCATTTCAATCGAGAAGCCTTGTTTCTCCATGCGGTTCTCGATACATTTTTTAAAAGCTCAGGCTTTCAAAAACCACTCGAACAGACAGCGCTTGTTTAATTTAATTTTCGGGAATCTTGTCACTTCGAGTGAATTGTTAGTGGCGGTAGCCGTAAACAATTAGTATCGAGAAGCCATTTCAATCGAGAAGTCTTGTTTATACATGCGGTTCTCGATACATTTTTCAAAAGCTCAGGCTTTCAAAAACCACTTGAACAGACAACTACTTGTATCCAATAAAAGAGTATATATGGAAATATATTCGGTTTATATTTTAGAATGCTCAGATGACAGTTACTATACAGGTATAACTTCTGATGTTCACAAAAGATTGACGCAGCATCAATCAGGAAAAAATAAAAATGCGTATACCTATTTTAGAAGACCTGTTGTACTAAGTTATTATTGTGAATTTACCGAGCCTGAGATGGCTATAGATTTTGAGAAGAAAATAAAGAAATGGTCAAGAGCTAAAAAAGCAGCATTGATCGCAGGACACTATGATAAACTTCCCAATCTCGCGAAGAAAAAATTTAACTAGTTCTCGATACACTTCTTTTCGGTTACCACCTAAAAGAAGCACTCGAACTGACAGCGACAGTGTAGTGTTTTTTTATCGAGAAGTGTCACTTCGAGTGAAATGCAGTTGGCCTGAGCCAGGTGCAATTAGTGTCTAAAAGTGTCACTTCGAGTGAATTAAATGAAGCGGGAGCGGAATTCAATTAGTATCGAGAAGCTTTTTTAACCGAGAAGCCTTTTTTACCTATACGGTTCTCGATACACTTCTTTTCGGTTACCACCTCAAAGAAGCACTCGAACTGACAGCGATAACGTATTGGGATGAATTACCCGAAAATAAAATGTCTCGAATTAAAATAGAATTACAGGAAGTTAATCTTTTTAATGAACAGGAAGTTAATCTTTTTAATGAAGATGATTGGCCCGAAATGACTTCCTTTTTAGTATAGAAGCGCTTCCCAAGTTTAAAAACGCGCTGGAGCCATTTATAAACAGATTGAAGTAACTGTAGGATTACATTGAAGTTTATTCAAAATGAAAAATACCAAATCCTTCGCAGAATTGGGTATAATTTTGGATTTAAACTTCACAACTAACTGATTGCCATTTTATATAGCGGAGAAGAAAGGATTAAATTCTGTGATCCCTACTCTCCTCACTTAAAAATAAAACTCGATCTTGCTATTATAATTTTTGGGCTTTGGTATTTTATCCGCCTATAAAAGAGTACGACTTCTGGCATTCTGCAAATGCCTAAGTCTTTAAATTAAAAAAACCGCTCAAGTATACTTGGCGGTTTTTCTTATTTCAAGCCTGCGCTTGATTGCGGAGAAAGAGGAACTATCGAAAAGCTCATTTTTTGCCTGTTTTTGGGGGTTAAAAGCGTTCACTTTTTCTACCTCCACCGAATTAGCCCCTTTTTAACAAAAATTTATAATATTTAGAAGATTTAGCCATATTTTATATCAAATTGTATCAATCAAAATTGATTGTAATAATAAGGTTTAAATGCACTCCAAAATTGAATTTGGAATATTTGGGGATCAAGATCCCTAAAAATGGTCATATTTGGGGAATACCATTTCTGAAAATGATAATATCATATTTTGTCTTTGTGTGATTTGAGGTGTGGATTTGTAGTTTGGGACGTGATTTTTTTGTTCGGTCTATAATTCAATTATCTTGTGAATAATTAAATATTCATAATGGGAAAACACAAAATTGGAATACTAGCTTATGGATCCTTGATTGATGATCCAGGTATAGAATTAAAGTCTTTAATAGTAGAAAGAGTAAAATGTATTACTCCCTTTAAAGTTGAGTACGCCAGAAGAAGTAAAAAACGAGGATACGGGCCAACACTAATTCCTTACTCCAAAGCTGGTAGTAATGTGAATGCAATAATATTGATTCTTAGCGATGATGTTTCATTATTAGAAGTGTCTTCTATGTTATATCGACGAGAGATAGGCACTTCCGATAGTTCTAAATCATATGTTCATACTAATAACCCTAAAGAGAATACAACTCAAATATTACTGGAAGAGAACTTTATGGAAGTTGAAAAAGTATTATATACTAGAATAGCTTCAAATATTAGAATAAATTTTGACACAAATGATTTAGCAGATTTTGCTATAAAGTCAATCCTTTTAAAAGCAGGCAAAGAGAAATGTGACGGTATTAGATATTTAGTGCAAAATATAAATAATAATATTGTTACGGAATATACAGAAGCATATAGGCTCGCTATATTGAGTAAAACAGGTTGTTCAAGTCTAGAAGAAGCTATTGATTTACTTGATAAAAAAAGGAATGAGTGTACATAAAGTAAAAGGTAAATATTTAATTTACAAAGCAGAAAAATCTTCTGAAGTTAAATTTAGAAAAGAACTATCTTTTCAACTTATTGAAAATTTCGGAAATAGAAAATACACAAGTGAAGAAGTAACAGAGGTTTTACAATATAGTATAAACTACTTCACCTCTATGTTTGAATCCATATGTAAAGAAGAGGAGTCTGTTCGTTTTTATCAACACATCTTTAAATTTCACGACCAAGCAACCGAGGCGGCTTATTATTACCCTCATACGGATTTATCATCTGAAATCAGTATTAGTTATCTCGCTACATATCGCAGAATACTAAAGTTTATTATGGAGGTTGGTTGTGATGTTAAAATGCACAACCGTGAAGAAGCAAACGAAGCTTTTAAAGTTAGATTTCAGGATAAACTTAGTGATTTGATTTATTTAGGAGAGATGATATTTACGGTCGCATCGTTATATGCAGAGCAAAGTATGATTGAAGATGTTGCGGATGTTGTCTATGATAAGAATGCACTTTTCTCATTTACAAGACGTCATCACTATAATCAAATTTTTAAATATTTTGATTCTTTTGCCAGAGAAAATTTAGGTAACTCAGTTTTAGATGATAGTGGATTGTCAGGATTTGATGATCTGAAAACAGCGATTAAACATTGCTTTGGGATAAATTATGATGAAGTAAGTCATTTAATAGCATCAATTCATAAAGTTAATGAGCCTAAAGGGGGAGATGTGGTTGGAGTTGAGGTTAAAACGCTTCCTTATAATATGAAAGAAATGTTTGGAACGGAATTAGATATGGCAGAGCTATTCTTCAACGGGTTAACCTTACATAGGGTAAATAAAATGAATTTGCTTGATTGCGCTGTCAAGCAATATGGATTAGATAGGTATCTATATAGACCTATACTTATTTGGAATATAGATGGTACAGATTATGCTTTATTTAGTAAGCATTCCTGGATGGAGACTTTTTTTCAACTATCATCAAATGCAATCCCTTGGGGAAAGGCTCCTGTAGAATGGAAGACCAATACCTGTTTCCGACAATACGTAAATAGAAAAGAAGATGACCATGATAGATGGCTTGATGATGCTGTAGAAAAAAAACTCGGGGAAAACGATGTCAAATTTGAACGCAATATAAAAGTTCTTATTCATAAAACTGGTAGAACATCGTTTGATATCACAGGACTTGGAGAAGTAGATTTTATAATTATTTCTGAGGTTACTAAAACAGTTTTTATAGCTGATTGTAAGCATTTGTTAGGTAGATACGATATACCTAGCCAGAGAAACGATTTTAACGCTTTTACTGCTGGAAAGAAACCTTATGATGAAACTATAAGGAGAAAGGTAGAATGGTTTAAGAATAATTTGGATATTCTTTCAGAACATTTTGAATTAAAGTATGGTATAATGCTAAATCCTAAGGATTATAAAGTTGAAGGAGTCTTTTTCATAAACACTCCTACATTATATATGTTTAATTCTGAGTTCAGAATTTATACAATTCAACAAGTTAAAGGTGTAGTTACAGGTAATCATCAAGACCCCACTTTCGAGATTATTGAAAAACAGGAAGATCACACTAAATTTTTAAGTGTTAAATATCCATATTTTAAAAAACCTGAATATTTAAGGTTTAATTTATTTAATGATGAAGAAGAGTAAACAGGATAACGACTCTGATCATATCATATTTTAAGTAACTACCATCCGGTTTCACCACATTCCTTTCCATTTCTCGAAAAGCTTTATTCCGAGAAATGCGGTTCACTACAGCAATCTTGAACCCCGTCGCAGAAAAGGGGACAGCGTTCGCCAAGGATAAAATTCACTCCAACCTTTCAGGTCACAAAGGTCTAAAATTATGTCAGAGACCGGACTGCATAACCGGTCGCTCACTCCCTTTTATAAGTCCTTACTCCGTCAAATCTTTGAGCGGGTTCCCGAAAAGGTAACAACGAAGGCTCTATGGGAAGTAAGTCAAACAGGATAAAATAATATTCATTTTCTCTTATATGGATATTAAAATTCTCCATCCTGATTTAAACGGTTCGGTTTCAATTCAAACGAAAAGGAAAACGCTCAGGATATATAAAGTAAGTGTTAAAAGTGCCAGTCTGGCAACTAATGGACACCATCTGAATTCAATATAATTTGGCCTCTTCCTTGCAGTTATTCTAAAAATTTTAAAGGTGGCGGAACTCGCGAGGTTTGAAAAATTTCTTTGCAGTATCGATAAACTGACCGTGTTATTACTGTTAAAAATTCCAGTTTTTATTCTTTAAAACAAGATCGGTTTAGCTTCGGAAAAAGGTATGAAAAGGCCCGAATAAAATGAGGGAATCGAATAGCAAGAGGGTAACGGGCTAGCGCCGCGTTACGGATGTTCGATTCCTTGTTAAGTAATTAAAAATCAGACATTTAATTGATTTTTAGAATTTGATAAAATCACCATAAACCATCAGTTTTTACTAAAAAACCTCAGGAAGCCTTAATACCAGGACAATTAATTACTAAAAAATGGATAAAGAATATGAAAAAGTGGGTTTTGAGACGCTAAAGATCAAAGCTCCCGTGGCCAAAAAGTTCAGGGAATTTTCAAGGCTGATTTCAAAGTCACAGTCGGTGAGTTTACTGCTCATTATCGAGTTTTTTGAAGCACATGGCATTTCTCCGGCTGAGTCTTTCGGACCGAGAATGGAAACCCTGGAAAGCCGAATTAGCGAACTCATTAAAAAACGGATGAATGGGATGATCGCGATCATCAAAGATATCGAGAAAACGCAAACCAAACCAACAGCAGCCATGTTGCTTGCCTTATTGGAACACGCAGAACCGCCCAGGAAAAATTTGATTTTAGAGAAGAAAGTGATGGAAAAGGAAACTAGAGCTTCATCGCAGGATAAGCCGAGATTCCAGGAGCGTAAGTCCATTGATCAAAAATCCGAAACCTGGTGGAAAAGGTAAATTACATCGCACAGCTCAACGAAGTTTTTAAACGCTTTAATGAGGATCCTAAAATCAAGCAAGGGCACATCACTTTGTACCTTGCCTTGTTCCAAAAATGGAACCGGGAGTTTTTTAGAAAGACCATTCGGGTAAACGGCAGGGAAATAAGAAAATGGGCGAAGATCAAATCGAAGACGACCTACCACGCTCATCTGAAGGATTTGGTGGATTGGGGTTTTTTGGAATACTTTCCTTCCTTTAAACCAAGTGTGGGATCCTGTATAAGAATGATGGTGTACAATCTCAAAATTGATACAACCTGTGATACAACCACTGGGACAACATCAGTCCAAAAAATGGACAGCTACCCCCTGGAACCTGTCCAAAAATTGGTTCCTTCTTTAAAACAAAAAAATAAAAACCTAAATAAACAGAGCAAACGGGGCGCGCGACTTTTTGAAAAAGATGTTATTGAATTTTTTCAAAAAAATAACTGGCCGGAAATAGAAGCCTCAAAATTTTATGCCTACCTCAAATCTCAACATAGCAAAGCGCCAAATGGCGTAGAAATTTCAAACTGGCGCAAGCTGGCCCGGAATTTTCAGGAAAATGAATTCAAATGTATAAAACAGGAAGAGAGGAGTCCAATTTCTGGCTATGTGAAGCGAATGGAAAGGTTCAGAAAGGATGATGATTTTAGAAGGGGTCAATAAGCAATATCTATTTCGACCTTTAAAACAGCTCGTTTTCAAGCTAAATGTAGTCATAAAAAACGAAGTTTTAATCGAATTCTGTAAAGACTGCAACGGGGAAATCACGTATTTTATTTATCCAAATATGTAATATAACACAATATAATCTGCGAGTTAAAAAAATAGTTTTATTTTCAAAGCTTCTAATGTTCACCATTACAAATCATTACTTACTAATAAACTGCTTAAATTTTAAGAATGACCTATAGCTCTACCAAATTTTTCAACCTCCTATTTTTTCTGATTTCCTTAAATACCTTCGCGCAATCAGGTATGTATCAAACCGTGAATGTTGAAAAATACCAGGGTAAAAAATTCATTCTTGAAGGAAAAATATTTTATAAAAATGCATTTACACCAGAATCCTATGCTTTGTTAACGGCATTTGCTGTTAGCGACAAATCGAAAATGATAGACGATCCATTGTACAATGATGACGTATCAGAACCTTACTTACAAAATGATTGGAGCCCGTATGAGCTCACCGGGAAAATCAATAAAAATGCAAAATACCTGGGAGTGGGGATTGCCGTGATGGGTAATGGTAATTATTACGTAGATGCTTTTAAGCTCTTTATAAAAGATGGAAAGAAAAAGGTGGAAATCCCTCTGGAAAATGCCGGATTTGAAGATGGCTCTTTAAAATACTGGCATACAACTAACATGGATAAAAACACCAAAATATCCAACGCTAATGATAAAGCTTTTGCAGGCACACAATCCTTATTTATTGACAATTCCGGAGTAGTGGAAGTAGCTAGCTTGGGAAACAACAAAGAAGTCGGCAACTATATGGGTGTAAATGGGGTAAAACTCTATTACGAACTATATGGTGAAGGCGAACCTCTGTTGATGCTTCACGGGAACAATTCGGCTATGGGGCGTTTTAGTGATCAGTTTGATGCATTATCTGAAAAATACCAAATCATAGGTCTTGACAGCCGGGGCCAGGGGAAATCTACTGGCAATGATACGAAGATTACCTATGAACTGATGGCAGACGATGTAAAGACGTTTCTTGACGAATTGGGACTTGAAAAAGTAAACATTTTGGGATGGAGCGATGGGGGCAACATCGCCGTAATTTTAGCTATGGAACATCCTGATAAGGTCAATAAAATGGCCATTATGGGAGCCGTTTTGTACAATGATGCCACCTCGGTTACTGCGGAAACCAATAAAATAATTCGCAAACAGGTTAAAGAAATGGAAGCTAAGGGGGTAGCAGCAACTGATATGAATTACCGCTTAAAAATGCTTTTGCTGACCGAACCCAACATCAATCCGGATTCTTTACAGAAAATACAGACTCCTACCTTGGTCATGGCAGGTGAGCATGATGTCGTTAAAGAGAAACATACCCGTTTAATTGCAGAAAAAACACCAAACAGCGAGATGGTAATTTTTAAAGGTGCAGGACACGAAGCACCGAATGAGATTCCAGAATTATTTAATAAAACAGTATTGGATTTTTTTAGCGAGGAAAGCAATTAAATTCAAAGTAATACATGATTACCATTATAAGAATGGACGATATAGAAAATAAAAATTTTGAAGAAATACTTATTGCGAGTGATGACAGGGATGGATTAGGGATGGAGGTTTGGCAAAATGATAGGCTGCTTGTAGAAATTTTTAGGGATGATCAATTGAGAACACGGACAATTACTTTTTACCTAAAAAAATTTCGTTTGACAAAATGGAAGAATACATCAAAATATTTAAAGAAAAAAATCTTTGGGATTTTACCAACCCTCTGCCGGATTAAAGTAAAAAACATTAGTAGGTTGATTTTTTAAGACTGGCAATAAGATTCTATTCAATGATAATGGATTAATTCATTCAGGGTTAAAGTTGCCGGCAAATATTGAAAACACTAATTTTTCTTAATCGCGGATACGATATAAGTGATAGGTGTTTATTTATATTCGGTTGTTTGTAGTCTATGTTATTTTAATTTAAGCTTTGCATAAAATTGGTCAGCCATTGTTAGCTCTCCAACCATTTTCAATAGCTATTCAACCTGATTTTTGACTTATTAATTTTCTTACAACCTTTTATATTCATACAGGTAAACGTTGAATATGAGATTCACCAAAATATTTAATTATCCATTTTTTGTTAGACTATGGGTGGTATTTTAATCCTAAGGCTCCAGTCTTCTCGATGTTGAGTATAAAATGTTCCGTATTCTTATAACTACGTTTCCATGATAACCATTGTAAATTATTCTTGAATCATGTTCACCGAGTTTACATACGTATTCCTCTCCAAATCTATTGGTGTTTTTATGCGCTAATTGCTTTATTTTGCAATCACTACTTGCAAGGTTATTAAAACATGAAACCTCAATTTCCTGTAATTTTAAAAGCTTACATTTCATCCAATCCAATACCAATCTGGAGAACGAGTTATATACTTGTCTTGGTGGTTTTGACTCTGAAACCAATCTTTTAAAAAACGATTATTCCATGAGTTAGAATGATTTACTTTTATTTCTTCAGAAAATATTATAAATATTCTCACTTAAAGTGATTAAGGTTTTCTCGTCACTCTGCGCCATTGTACTGATTTTAATTCATTTAATTAAGTGATTGTATTATTTTTCCTTATTTAATACAAGTTAAAAGATATCATTTGTTCCAAACTTAGAAGTTTTTCTATTTTTAAATTCTAAATCTTGCATTATGCCAATAACTAGAAATGCATTGATAAGGTATCAATGCCTGGATCAATGTTTTAGAAATCCAGGAAAGAACTTTTGTATAAATGATTTATTAGAGAGTTGTAATAATGCGCTTCGAGAACTAAACCCAGATACTGAAGGAATTAAAAAGCGACAACTTTATGAGGATATACGATTTATGGAATCTTCTCAAGGATGGTCTATTCAATTAGATAGATATAAAGAAGGGCGAAAAACATATTTCCGATATGAGGATAGAGATTTCTCAATTAATAACCAGCCTATTAATGAGTTGGAGGCAGAGCAATTAAAGTCTGCACTATTGATACTAAAACGTTTTAAAGGTCTACCACAATTCAATTGGATAAATGAGATATTACCTAAACTAGATCAGAGTTTTGGTCTAACTACCAGTAGTGAAAATATCATTAGTTTCGATAACAATGAATTTCTAAAAGGAATTGAATTTATAGACCCTCTGTTCAATGCTATTCTCTATCAGAAAGTTCTACTAATAAAATATCAGTCATTTAGAAATCCGGAACCTGTAGAGGTTGTTTTTCATCCTTGGCATTTAAAGGAATATAATAATCGGTGGTTCTTATTTGGTAAGTCAGGAGATTTTGAAAACTTAACTAATCTAGCTTTAGATAGAATCTTAGGTATAACTGAGAAGACGGAATCATATATTGAGAGTACTGTAGATTTTCAAGAGTATTTTGATGACTTCATAGGTGTGACTAAAGAACCTGGGGATATACAGAAGATTAAATTTTGGGCAAGTCTTCAGCAAGCACCTTATATTAAAACTAAACCTCTACACGCATCTCAAAAAAGGATAGTGGATGACGGATCAGGCTATACATTCTCTATAGAGGTAATTCCTAATTATGAATTGGAGCGATTAATACTGTCTTTTGGTGAGTCCCTCAAAGTAATAGAACCAATAGGATTAAAAGAAAAAATAAAGAATAGGTTAAATGAAAATTTAGCTAATTATTAAGTGTGCAGATAGACTGCACTAGTTCACTATACATTTGTCTCGTAATCAAAAAATGATATAGTTATGAGTGATCAAACAACAATTCAATGTCCAGAATGCGGAAGCGCAATCAATGTAAATGATATTCTTAAGCATCAAATAGAAAATGCTATGCGAACTGAATTTCAATTGAAGCAACAAGTGGCCAACGAAAAATTAAATGAGCAGAAAGAAATTTTAGCTAAAGCTCAATTAGAATTTGAGTCTAAAAAAGAAAAAGAGAATGAGCTGTTTAAAGAAAGGTTAGATAAAGAGAAAAAGGAGGCAGAACAGATAATCGCGAAAAAACTAAAAGCACAGTTTGAAGACGAACAGCGGGATAGCTTAGAAAACCTTCAGCGTGAGCTTAATGAAAAGAGTGAAAAATTGAAAGATTTTCATCAAAAAGAAGCTGAGATTTCGAGACTTTTAAGAGAGAAAGATGAGATGAAAGAAGCTCTTGAAGCTGAAGGACAGAAGAAGCTAAATGAGTCACTCATAAAGGAGAGAGAGCGTATATCAAAGCGAGAGAGTGAAAAGAATGAGCTTAGGATGAAAGAGCTTATAAAGCAGTTAGAAGATCAAAAAAAGTTGACAGAAGATATGCGACGTAAACAGGAGCAAGGCTCTATGCAGCTTCAGGGAGAAGTGCAGGAATTAGCCATAGAAGAGTGGCTTGCAGATAATTTTCCTCTAGATACTGTTGAAGAAATAAAGAAAGGAGCAAATGGAGCTGACTGTTTACAGATAGTAAATACTTATGATCATCAAAACTGTGGCAGTATTTATTATGAAAGTAAAAGAGCCAAAGCGTTCTCTAATAACTGGATTGCAAAGTTTAAAGAAGATATGGCAAAAAAGGGAGCGCCCCTGGGAGTTATAGTTTCTGAAGTTTTACCCAATGAAATGGAGCGTATGGGTATGATTGATAAAAATTTATGGGTATGTACTTTTCAGGAGTTTAAAAGTTTGAGTGCAGTTCTAAGACAATCTGTAATAGCTGTAAATAATACGATAGTTACACAGTCAAACAAGGGGGATAAAATGTCCTTATTATACGATTACCTTACCGGTCCAGAATTCAGAATGCAAATAGAAGCTATAAAGGATGCTTTTATTGAGATGCAGGATGATTTGAACAAAGAGCAGCGAGCAGCCCATAGTAGATGGAAGCGAAGACAAAAGCAAATTGACAAAGTGATGCTAAATACTACCGGAATGTATGGGAGTTTAAGAGGTATTGCAGGTAGTTCAGTACCAATTATAGCAGAGCTTGAAGAGGAAAATTTAGCAGACTAGGTTTAAAGAAATTTTATGGAGACCAAAAATCAGGTTAAAAAGCATATTGCCGATATATGGCGAGTAGTAAGTAGTCTAAGTGCAGATACTGCAGGTTCACAAACCGAGGTATACCCTCTGCTTTTTTTTGCATTGATCCTAAAAAAGGAAAATTTGCTTCCAAATAGAGCAAATCTTGAATGGGATTATGTGGACGATATAAGAAACTCTCTTAGACATAAAACAGACCCACTCTATCATGGAAATTTGCTAAAGGTCTTTGAAGTCGTTTATGAGCCAATATTAGAAAGAGGTGGTAGGAAGTTTTTCGCAGATCTAATAAATTATATAAACCACTTAGATGAAGAAATACATACCAAGCATTTTTCTGATTTGTTTGAAGGTTTATTAGAGAGGTATCATGACGGAACTTATAGAATGAGTGCTGGTGAAAATATGCTTCCAAAGCAGTTAATTAAGCTAATGATCAATTTAGCAAAAGTTCAAGAAAAAAAACGAGTTTATAATCCATTTGCGGGTATGGCATCGTTTGGTCTAGCGATAAATCCCAATTGTGAATACTTTGGTCAGGAAATTAATTACGATTTATGGGCAATGGGTATATTACGTTTTATCGCTCAAGATAATTTTCCAGGTAAATTAGTTCAAGGAGATTCTATTAAAGAATGGATAGTTAATTATGAAAAGGGTTACGATATTATTATAGCAGCACCTCCTTTTGGGAAAATTCCGTCTGGATATTACTTAGGTGAATTTAAGGGATTTAGTTATGATCAATTTGTTATTGATAAGGGAATAAATTCATTGAATGAGGAAGGCAAGCTCGTAATTCTAGTACCTGAACGTTTCTTATTTGCAGGAGGGAAAGATGAGTATATCAGAAAAAAATTAATCAAGCAAAACCTTATCGACACGATAATATCATTGCCAGCAGGTATTCTTGGTAGAGCAAGCGGAGTGAAAACTTCAATCTTAGTCATAGACAAGAATAAAAAAAATAATAATTTAGTTCATTTAATTGAAGCAGCGGATCTTATTAAAGGAGATGGAAGAAAAACTGAATACGATTTTAATCAATTGTATGAAACTTTAGATTCTATATCAGATTCAAACGGTTCCACAGGTATTACAGAGAATCTAATTCAAGAGGAATCCGAAGTATATACCACTCCCTATTCAAACAAACGCTGTATAACTATAGATCAGCATAAAATTGAAGTTGAAAACTACAATCTTCAATCATCGAGATATTTTGTTAAAACAGATACTTTAGATACTGAAATTTCAGATGAAACTTTTCTATTAAGCAAAGTGCTGAAGTATAAAAAAGGGCATAGTAAAATGCCTTTACGCGAAATGATATATATATCGATTAAACATCTTCAAAAAAATAATCTTGATTATAAATTGAAAATTGAAGATGTTGAAGAAAGAGTACAAACTTTAAAAGGAGCAAAAATTATTGATACTTCTTGTTTGCTCTTTGCTAAAATAGGTAATGATCTAAAACCTACTTTCTTTGAATATAATGGGGAGGCTATCGCAGTTTCAAATAATATTTTCACTTATAAGGTTAATCAGAAAGATATTGACTTAGATTTTTTGATTAATGAATTTTATTCAAGTATGGTCTTAGACCAACTTAATGCATACAGAAGTGGAGTTGCTCAACAATCTATTTCAAAGCGAGATTTTGAGCGAATCAAGCTTATCATACCGAGTCCTGAAAAACAAAAACTCAAGATTAAAGCAGTTAAAGAAGCTTTTATCAATTCAAGGGAAAAGGAATTGAAACTGCAAAAGGAACTCTTGGGTTTGAAAGATGATGCCTTTAGAGAATTTGCATCAATAAGACATACTATGCGACAGTATTTGAATGCGTTGAAATCTAATGTTTCAGGAACTAGAAAGTTTATAGAGCGTAATAATGGTGATCCTATTACCTTAGAATCTGTCTATAGCAACAATATGAGCCAAACATTTGGAGAACATCTCAATAGTCTTGAAGGTAAAATAAACTCAATGTCTAAACTTCTCAAAGAGGACAGATTAGCAGATGCTGAGGGTGATTTTATACAACCCAAAAATTTGATAGAAGAAGCACAAAACATGTTTAAAGAACCTGATGAATTTAAACTTGAAGATCTATATGTTGATCAAGAAGTATTTGTATCAGATTTAGGGTATTTCAATCCCTACATAAAAATTTCTCAGGAAGCGTTTTATAGAGTTTTCTCTAATATCATTTCAAACGCAAAAGAGCATGGCTTCAAAGGTAGAAAGGGCAATGTTATTAAAACAACATTAACTTTGGATCAAGAAAAGAGAGAGTGCTTGATAATTATCTCGAATAATGGGTGGTCTTTTCCAGAAGGTTTTGGGAAAAAAGAATTAGTAACTCGTGGTGAAAAAACAACAGACAGTGAAGGAACTGGATTTGGAGGAGCTGATATAAAAGAGATTTTAGCTCATTTTGATGCCGTTTTCGATTTAGAAATTGATAATAGTAATTCTTTCCCGGTAAGCTATATATTGCGTTTTCCCCTATATGACATAACTAATACTGGTGAACTTTTAGAAAAGTAAATATGAGATATAAAATACTTTGGATAGATGATGAATACAAAAAGCAGGATGATCTAATTGGTGATGCTGAACATGATGGAATTGATATAACTCCATTTGAATCGCACGAAGAAGGTATAGAAGAGTTAAAAGTGAAACCTAATTATTACCATGCTGTAATTTTAGATGCTAAGGTAAAAGAAAGGAAATCAGATACAGTTACTAATTTAAATGGTTTACGTGCCTCTAGGGATTTTTTGATTGAATGCAATAATGAATATTATTTACCTCATTTCATATTTACTGGACAACCTGATTATATGGGTAATGAAATTTTTGAGCAGTCTTTCGGTGAATTTTACATAAAAGGCCAAGACAATGAACGTCTTTTCAAAGATATAATTGTAGCACAAGAGAAGCGTAAAGAAATTCAAGCCAGAAAAGAGTTTCCAAAGAGCTTTTTAGTTTTTGACGAAAATATATTGTCTTTAAGTCACAAATACTTGCTATTAGACCTCATAGAATCTTATCAAAAAAAGGACTATCGAAAAAAGAATTTAAATACTCAGCGAGATCTTCTTGAAGCAATATATATAGCTTTAAATACTACATTACCTGTAATTCCGAATGATCCCCTGTTGATAAAAAATGATGGTACTCCAATAATGGATCATTGCACTCTATTTTTTGAACTAAAGCCTATTAAACACAAAAAAATATATTTAAATCATTTTATTCCAAAATACATCCAAGCAGCTTTTAGAAAAGTAAAAGAGTCATCATCGCAGTATTCACATCTTTCTGAAGATGAGATCGCTAAATATCCATTTTTATCTAATTTTTATTTATTAATAGAGATTTGTCAATGGATGGTAGAATTTAGGGATCAAAATTTTCCACATTTAAAGTAACTGTGCATAACAACTGCATAAGACCTTTCTACATTTACATCAGAATTAAAAACTACTATACCAATATATGATTACAGGAGACTTAAAAAATCAAGTAGACAAGATCTGGAATGATTTCTGGACGGGTGGCGTATCAAACCCACTAACCGTAATTGAGCAATTTACCTATTTGATTTTTCTAAAAAGGTTAGACGATAAACAGCTTAAAATGGAAGAAGAGGAGAACCTTATGGGTATAGCCATAGAAACTCCCATCTATACCAAAAAGCAAAAAGGACTGCGCTGGAGCCAATTTAAAGATAAAGATCCAGAGGTTATGTTTGAATTATTTACCAGACTTCAGGAAGAACTTGGCGGTATTACCGTTTTCGACTTTATGAAAAATGTGGGTAAAGAAGGTGGTATTTTTTCTGACTATATGAAAGGAGCCACCTTTATGATTCCAACAGCTCAGGTATTAGATAAAGTAGTGCAGAAGATAGATAAATTGCCTCTAGACAGCAGGGATACAAAAGGGGATATCTATGAGTATATGTTATCTAAACTCTCGATAGCCGGTAAGGCAGGACAGTTTAGAACTCCAAAGCATATTATCAGAATGATGGTGCAGTTGATGGATCCTAAAAAGGATGATATAATAAGTGACCCGGCTTGCGGTACTGCTGGATTCCTGGTCTCTGCCGGGGAATATTTATATGAGAAGCATCACGAATGGTTTACCGAGGAAGCATTTCGTAATCATTATGACACCAAGATGTTTAATGGGACTGAATTTGATGCCTCAATGCTGCGTATAGCGGCAATGAACCTGCAATTACATGGTGTAGAGAATCCCTCACTAGTGGGTAAAGATGCGCTGAGTAAAAGCAACGGAGACATAGATGATGCGTATACGCTTATTTTGGCAAACCCTCCATTTAAGGGCAGCTTAGACTATGATACGGTAGAGTCGAGTTTGCTTAAAACAACCAAAACAAAGAAGACCGAAATCTTATTTCTTTCTTTAATGCTTAGAATGCTGAAGACCGGAGGCCGTGCAGCTGTTATTGTACCTGATGGTGTCTTATTTGGGAGTAGTGGTGCACACAAAGCAATTCGAGAAGAGCTGGTAGAAAAACATCAGTTGCAAGGTGTGATTTCTTTACCTAGTGGAGTATTTAAACCTTATGCAGGTGTAAGTACAGCTATTTTAATTTTTACCAAGACCAATAGCGGCGGTACAGATAAGGTGTGGTTTTACGATATGAAGGCAGATGGATATAGCCTTGATGATAAGCGTAATGCCTTAATAGATGAAGAACTCTTAGAAAAGAGTTTTAGTGATCCAGAAGAAGCTTTGGAAGAAGTTAAAGACAAATGTGATATACCTGAAGTTTTACTGGATTGGAAAAAACTAGCAAATGGAACTGGTGATTTCTCAGATCGTACATCTCAATCTTTCCTGGTGCCTAAAAGTGAAATTAAAGTGAATGGATATGATCTAAGCATTAATAAGTATAAGGAAATTGTATATGAAGAGGTGGATTATAAAAAGCCTCTGGAACTTATCGCGTCTATTAAAGAATTGGATGCACAACGGCAAAAAGCATTGTTGAATCTTGAGAAGCTATTAAGTTAATGGTGACTTTATCAAATTATATTGAAATAGTTGGAGGAGGAACTCCTAGCAAGAATAATGAGTCTTACTGGAATGGAAATATCCCTTGGGTTAGTGTAAAAGACTTAAAAGAGGAATTTTTGAACAGTTCTAAAGATTATATCACAGAAGAAGGCTTAAAAAATAGTAGTTCAAAACTTATAGTAAAGGACACATTGTTGATCGCAACTCGAATGGCTATTGGTAAAGTTACTTTTGCAAAAATAGATGTTGCTATAAATCAGGATTTAAAAGCTATTTATTGTAAATCTGGATTGGATAAAAAATATCTTTTCTATTTTCTAAAGTCTAAGAAGGATTATTTTGAATCGGTTTCTAGTGGGGCCACAGTAAAAGGGATAAAGCTTAATCATATTTCAGATATATCGTTAACACTCCCTCCCCTAAAAACCCAACAAAAAATTGCGGCTATTTTAGATGAAGCAGACAAACTACGCCAGCTTGATAAGCAACTCCTTAAAAAGTACGAGGATCTGGGGCAGAGTTTGTTTTTGGATATGTTTGGGGATCCGGGATCTAATAAGAAATGTTGGAAATATGTTAGTTTGGAAAAGGTTATAGTCGATGGTCCTACAAACGGATTGTATAAGCCATCTAAAGATTATGGATCTGGTAATTTAATCATTAGAATTGATGCCTTTAATAATGATTACATAGACACAACAGCATTAAAAAGGGTTAGAGTTTCTAAAACTGAATTAAAAAGATATCTTATTAAGCCAGGGGATTTTGTAATAAATAGGGTTAATAGTCCGAGTCATTTGGGGAAATGTGGTTTAGTTCAAGATATTTCGGAAGAAATTGTTTACGAATCTAATATGATGAGGGTAGCTTTCAATCAGAATAAAGTTAATAATCAGTATATGTTAATGATATTAAGTTCGAAATTTATGAAGAATCAAATTCTTAGTTCTTCTAAAGATGCCGTAAATCAATCTAGTATTAATCAGAAAGATGTGAAGTCATTTGTCATTCCAATACCTCCAATTGAAATTCAAAATAAATACGGGAATATTTTAAATGAAATTGATAAGGAAAAAAAAATAGTAGATAATTCTTTAAAAGAAAGTGAAAATTTATTTAATAGCCTCTTACAAAAAGCTTTTAAAGGAGAACTGGTATGAGTAAAACTGTAAAGTAGTTATATAAATAGTTTGTAATTAGGCTATTTAGTAAATCAAAATCTAGAGAAAACCTTATGCGTGTAAGTGAGGCATTAAAACAACTTAGAATATCATTTGAGGAACTGCAAGAATACGGCAGACTTCTGGAAGTCGATTTGTCAGTTTCTAAACCTGATGTCGGATCAGTTTTGTATGATAGAATAAAAGAACTTGTTAATCATAAAATTACAAGAGAACGAGTTTTCGAAAAAGCCATGCAAATCAGGGCGAAGAATATTGGCGCTTATGAGATTGATGAATGTTACAGGGTACCCGCTGTAGTTAAATGGTTTGGCAACAAAGCTACTGGGGGCAAATATGGTTTTCTTGAAGTATATGGACTGGGAGATGTTTATTTCAACATAAATGACGTTGTAGGCTTTTCTGCAGAAGAACTTAGACCCAATAGAATTGTTATTACAGAGCTTTTAAAAAAAGATTTTAAAATACAAAATAAAAAAGCAGCAAATAAAGTATATCTTTTAGAGCAGGAAAAGGACATTAAATATATGCTCTACACTATTGTAGTATATCATCAATCTACTTTACACAATCATATAGGAAGTACGATCCATGATTCCTTTTATGGTAATCTAGATGTTTTACGAGCGAAATTTTCAAATGAGCACTATTTATTTTTTTTAGATTCAATTCTTCTTAGAATAGATACTGATTTAAATATTACAACGGCTTTTTGCGCCGACATTAGCAAGCTTTTCAAACTATTTGAAGCTTTTATTCCAGATGAAAAATTTAAGAGTAGAGTTGGGCAGATAACCACAGAGTATATATTTAATGAACAATACAGTTTCTATAAATATCGATTTATTATTGAATTTAGAAAATTATGTGGTCTTAATTCATTTAAAAAAATAAATACAAGAATAATTGAAACCTCCCCTAAGGATGATTTGTACATATGGTGGAAAGATTACAATATCAATGTTCCATTTGCAAAACTTGCCGACCTTCTAGTAAAGAGTTTTTTAAAAAACCCCTCAAAAAGCTTTGAATATTTATCAAAGTTGAAGCCTGCCAAGATTGATATTATATTTGAAGAAATATACCAAAAAATCCTAAATTCTGATGATTTAGAATTAGGTGTTCTAATTGAATTTTTAGATCTCGCTAAAGAATATGATCAGGAGTTAAATTACGAACTTCTCGGAGATAAAAGATTATACCAATTATGGAAGTCAGAACATATTAGCGACCCTCCTCTAAATTTTATTAGAAGTCTTTTGCAAAAAATCAAAGCGGAGGAGTCAAATAATAATAGTTATGTAGCTCCAAGGGCAATATATACAAGATCAGAAAGAGAAGAAATTTTAGAGAAGCTTTCATTTCAGAATCTACGTGATTTAATATCCTTAATTTATCTCAAAGAAGAGATCGTTGATAGAGAACAGCGTTTTCATGAATTTTTAAACATTCTAGATAATTTAGATATAGATAAGCAGAAAAAGGAATTGTTGATTACAATTGCCCACAACAATTCTTCAGAATGGTATAAATTAAGATTATTTATAGCTGACTATACTGAAACTATCGAGTATGATGATGCGGTTATTTATACTGCTTTATTAGATTCCGCTAGTCAAAAAGTATTTTTTAAAAAATTAATAAAGTTAATCGGTGAAGGAAAATTAGATTTAGGACTAGACGATTTAAATCGTATAACAACTATAGATTATCAAACAAGTGAATACATTAAGGAGATTGGTGATGTTGGTCTAGATTTTAGTTTATCAGTAATACTCCAATTACTAAGTGATCTTAAAAACAATAAAATCACAGAGACAAAAACTATTTTTGATTTAATTGCAAACCAAATCAAAAAACCGGATGACCTACTTGTTATCGATGGTTTTTTTGAAAAATGTCAAGGTCGAACTGTATTAAGTTATAATTCTGATACAGAAGAGTACAATACAGAACTTAAACATAGCTGGAAACCTCGATTCGCTACTTTTTGCGATGGCCGTAAAGCTATTGATAAATCCTCAGGTAAGCCTGTAACCTGTAATAAATCAGAAAAAGAATTTTGGTGGTGTGAAAATTCCAAATGTTATGAAGCTGCTAGAAATGTCAATTTAAATATAAGCTACAGGAATTATAGCTTACAAGATATAATGCAGATTTTGGAGATTTCCTATAGCCTAGAGCAGTATGAGAAACTATTAGGAGTAATCAATAGAGTAAATAGGTTTTTATCACATTTAACTTGTAGATCGTGCAAAACAATATTGAGACCTATAGATAGCCCAGACAATTCCAATTATGCTTTTTATAGGGTAACGCGTTTTCATTGTAGCAATCAAAATTGCGAGGAAAGTCATAATCAAATTTATTTGTCGCACTGTATTAATGGTAGATGTATGGATATTATTGATAGTAGAGATTGTGTCTCATGTAAACCAAAAGGATACTCTGAAAATTGCGGATGGTATATTTGTAATCATTGTTTAGCCTGCTGTAGTTCAGAAAAATTGCGAGCTAGAGAGTTTATTTATAATCAAACAGGTCAAGATTACAAATGCCATATAGAGGGGCACAAAGATTTAGGTATACTTTGCTGTAATAAATGCGGAGGCGAAATGGAGGAGTCCAGCCAATATGGTCCAGTTTATAAGAAACAACTAAAATGGTTTATTGATCAAAAAAATAAGAATTCAAACATCACCAAGTATGGACAGCGCAAGGATGGGAAATGGTGGTTTATATGGGATAAAGGAAATTATACCTATGATAAATATAGAATACATTTAGAAAACCTATACAAATCAGGATTCAACATGCCAGATTATGATGATATTACTAGAACCAATCAGTTAATTGCTGAGCCATTTAGAGAAAATATAAATAGTCAGTATTTTTCATGTACTTCACAGGATTGTGATAATTCTTATAAAATAACTGATTTAAATGAGTTTGATTATGGAAGGCAGCAAAGTATATTTTATTACCACGATAAGGTATTCAAAAGACAGTTAGCAAATTAAGAGCCTAATGAGCAATTTTACTTTTCTACAAAAAGAATTTCCAGAGATATACAAGGAGGCCGCAAATGCGGAAAAACATACCTTTCGCGAGCCTCGATATTCGACAATACTTTCCAGAGCGACTTTAGAAAAAGCCCTTCACTGGTTGTATGAAAATGACGTTGATCTTGAGTTACCTTATGATACCAAATTAGGATCTTTACTCCATCATCAGGCATTCAAAGATATTTTAAAGCCCTCTATGCATCGCGAACTTGATGTTATTAGATTAACAGGAAATAACGCAGCACACGGTAAGAAAGTAAACCAATACCAGTCGCTACAGGCTATTAAAAACCTATTTAGGTTTCTTTCATTTATAAGTATTTACTATAGTGAGGAGAATTCAGAAATTCCCGCTTTTAACGAGGAGCTACTTAAGTATGAAGAGGCCAATACAGAAGTTCTAAAGGATTTAAAAAGAAAGACTGAGGAATTAGAGGCTGAACTTGAAAAGTTTAAAAAAGAAGCGCTAAAACTACAGGAAAGGGCTAAGCTAAATGACCTCCTGCAATTACAATTAGAAAAGTCAAAGAAAGAGTTAAAGGAGCGAAAGGAAAAGCGCAAGAAAACTGAAAATATAGAGGAGGCAATTCCTTTATTAACCTCCGAAATTGAAACCCGTCGTCAATTAATAGATTTACTCCTTAAGGAAGCGGGTTGGGACGATCTTAAAAAGGGTAAAGACCTTGAATTTGAGGTAAAGGGAATGCCTTTATCAACAAATCCCAGTGGCTTAGGTTATGTTGATTATGTATTATGGAGTAAGAATGGTTTACCATTAGCGATTGTTGAGGCAAAGAATACGCTGCACGATGCAGCAAAGGGAAAGCATCAAGCCTATTTATATGCTAATTGTTTAGAAGAAACGTTTGGTCAACGCCCCATTATCTTTTACTCTAATGGATTTGAGACACATCTATGGGATGATACTTTTTATCCAGATCGTGAGGTGCAGGGATTCTATACTCAAGATGAACTTCAATTACTTATAGACCGTAGAACGACTAGGAAAGACATTAGAGATTTTAAGGTTAACACAAATATAGCCGGAAGGCCATACCAACTTGAAGCTATACAACGCGTAGCAGAGAATTTTGTTGGTAAGCGCAATGGTAAATTGGTGGGTAAAAGTAGAAAGTCACTTTTGGTAATGGCTACAGGAAGTGGTAAAACTAGAACTTCGGCCGCAATTGTTGATATGCTTACAAAAAGTGATTGGGCAAAAAGGATTCTTTTCTTAGCAGATAGAAATGCCCTGGTAACTCAGGCAAAAAATGCTTTTAAAGAACACCTCCCACATCTCTCTGCAATTGATCTTACAAAGGATAAAGAGGATTCAGGTACTAGACTGGTATTTTCTACCTATCCTACCATAATGAATAAGATTGATAGCCTTAAATCTGACGACGGTAGGTACTACGGAGTAGGGCATTTTGATTTAATTATAATTGACGAAGCGCATAGATCTGTATATCAGAAATACGGTTCTATATTCAATTATTTTGATGGTCTTCTAATAGGTCTAACGGCAACTCCTAAAAAGGACATTGACAAGAATACGTATTCTCTATTTGAAATTGAGGATGACAATCCTACTTTCTCTTATGAGCTAGATCAGGCTGTTACAGATAAATTTTTGGTGCCACCAAGGGCGATTGAGGTACCCATAAAATTTCCTTTGGAAGGAGTGAAATATAAAGAATTGTCTGAAAAAGATAAAAGGCAGTATGAAGAGCTTTTTGGTGATCCTATTACGGGTCAGGTTCATATGGAGGAGATTGACAAAGGTCAATTGAATACTTGGCTTTTTAATAAAAATACTGTTGATAAGGTATTAGCATATATGATGGAAAACGGTGTTAAAGTAGAAGGGGGTGATAAGCTTGGTAAAACAATTATTTTTGCAAAAAATCATAAGCACGCAGTATTCATTGAAAAACGATTTAACAAAAACTATCCGGAATATGGCGGTAGCTTTTTAAGAATCATAGATAATTATGCAGATAAAGCTCAGGATATTTTAGAAATGTTTTGTGAAGATAAAATAGAGATGGAGCCTCAAGTTGCAGTATCTGTGGACATGATGGATACCGGTGTTGATGCACCAAGAGTGGTGAACCTTGTTTTCTTCAAACGAGTAAGATCGTATACAAAATACTGGCAAATGATTGGACGGGGTACAAGGTTACGTCCTAATTTATTTGCGCCAGGAGAGCACAAAGAACACTTTGTCATTTTTGACTTCTGCTCAAATTTTGAATTTTTTGACGAGTTCCCTGATGGGGTTACATCAAATTCAGTTAAGAGTTTATCGCAGCAAATTTTTGAAGCTAAACTTGACCTGGTTGTATCCCTAAGAAATAAAATTGATGCTAGTACTGAAGAGGAGAATTTAGAACGAAATTTTACAAATGACCTATTTCAAATAATAAGTAGGTTAAATGAGGAGAGATATGTAGTAAGGTCTGTCTGGAAATATGTAAAAAGATATAAAGATCGCGAGTCTTGGGATAATTTAAATAAAGGAGATGAAAACGATATAAAAACGCATCTATCAAAACTTACTTCTTATAAAGATGATGAAGATGAACTAGCCAAGCGGTTCGATTTAATTGTAATCAGATTGCATATTGCTTTGGTTGCTGGTGATTGTTCACAGCAACGATATATAGAAAGCATATATAATGTAGGGAGTCGTTTGGAGAAGAAAAAAAACATACCTGCTGTAGCCGCAAAAATTACTGCCGTTAGGCAGGTACAGGATATGGATTTTTGGAAACAGGTTACTTTGGTGCAACTGGAAAAAGTGAGGGAAGACCTTAGATCTTTGATTCAATTTCTGGATAAACAATCCTTGGATCCGGTATATTCAAATTTTGAAGATACTATTTACGATAGTGAAATCAAGGAAAGGGATATTATGCCAACCTACACTAGAATGCAGAATTATAAGGATAGAGTGGAAACTTTTATTCGAAAAAATAAAGACCATCTGGTTATAGATAAGCTGTATAAAAATTTACCGATTACTGAAAAAGAACTTCAGTCTTTAGAACAATTTCTTTCTAGTGGTGAACTAGGTACTGATTTTAAAAGTCACTTAGAGGGTGATCCTTTGGGTAAGTTTATAAGGAAAATTATAGGTCTCGATATAAAAGTAGCAAATCAGCTTTTTAGTGAATTGATCCAAAATGAAAACCTAAATGCAGATCAAATTACCTTCATTAATAAAATCATTGAATATTTAAATGAAAACGGAACAATAGAAAAAAAACTTCTTTCTTCGTCCACATTTGGAAAGGATTATGAGAGAGGAATCCTAGATCTGTTTGACGGTAAAGAAAATAGTATAAGGAAGATAATCTCAATCGTAGATAGAATTAATGAAAATGCTGGAATAGCTTAGACCAATTAGATTTTCAAAATAAGGTAATACTTCAATAGGCAAATGTCCGAATAGAATTTGTTTTAGTAAAAAGACATTGATTATATGGCTCAATTGTCAATATAGTATTGTTCAAAATAAAATATTCCTACTTAAACTTTGCCCTTAATACCGCCATATCCTTACTCACCTTCATATCTAAAATCTTGGCGTAGTGCTGAGTGGTTTTAAGATTTGTATGCCCGAGCATTTTACTTACCGATTCGATAGGTACACCATTGGTAAGCGTAACCGTGGTCGCAAAGGTATGCCTGGCTAAATGGAAGGTTAGGTTTTTAGTGATTCCTGCCAGGGTAGCCAGCTCTTTGATGTACGCATTCATTTTCTGGTTGCTGAGCACGGGTAGTACCAGGTCTTTTTCTTTCAGCAGCTCGTGATCTTCATACTTTTCTATAATCGTTTTGGCAATGGGTAAGATCGGGATATTGCTTCGGGTGTCCGTTTTAGTTCGTTTGGTTTTGACCCATTCCTCGCCATCCGCTCCCACGCTAATATCTCCGCGATGTAATTTCTTCACATCGGCATAGGCCAAGCCGGTGAAACAACAAAAAATAAAAATATCGCGTACCTGATCCAGGCGTTCCATTTTCAAATCCAGATTCATTATTTTTTGGATTTCTTCTTCACTTAAGAATTCTCGATCCACGATTTTGAGTTTTGCTTTCCAGTTTAAGAATGGATCTTTATCAATCCAATCATTAGCATACGCTATGCGGATGATTTTTTTAAAATTGGTGATGTATTTAATAGCGGAGTTGTGCGCACACTTGCGCGTTGTTTTTAGGTAGTATTCCAGCCCTGTGATGAACTTATGATCTACTTCCTGTACAGGAATATCATTCTTCTTGTATTTCTGTTTTATAAAGGCTGCCACGTGTTTTTTACAGGTACGATAGCGTTCGGCAGTTCCGGCAGCAAAATCTTTACCGATAAGACTTTCTACTTTGTCATTGTGCTCCTGGAAGATATCCAGTAGCATTTTCTGCGTTTTGTCTTTACCTAAATAGGCGTCGCGAAGGTCAAGTGCGGTATAGGGTTTTTCCTGTCTTTGAAACAGCTGCTGAAGAGAATAGATTTTATCTTTTATAATCCCTATTTCTCTGTTGATCTCTTGGGCTTGAATAGAATTACCCAGTGCAAGTTGTGTTTTGGGATTCCATTTATTATAATCAACTTTTCGCCGAATACTGCACTCAGCCCTTTTGCCGGCTAGGGTTATGCGTAGATATATGTTTGCTTTGCCGTACTCATCGGCTTTGCTTTTTTTAATGTAGAATAGGAGGGAGAGAGAATGTGACACCTTTTTAGTTTTAAATTCTCCACAATGTACTCAAAAAAATTAATATCAAAATCATTTTAAACCACTGAAAATCAAAGTATTTACATCAATTCGGTGTCAGTTGGTAGACCTATAAAAGTGACACCGAATCAGCCCCTTTTAGATTGCATTTATTTGATATCAAATGATATTGGAATAAAACAAAAAAACCTGTAAATCAGCGATTTACAGGTTTTAAAATGCCTTTTGTAGGACTTTTCGCGGAGAAAGAGGGATTCGAACCCCCGGAGGTGTGACCCTCAACAGTTTTCAAGACTGCCGCATTCGACCACTCTGCCATTTCTCCTGAGTGCCTCATCAGCTATTCGCTGAATGCGGGTGCAAATATAAAACGATTTTTTGAAATGAATAAGGCACTTGGATAATTTATTTTATAATTTTTACAAGAAACGCTCAGGGTGAAGTAAAAACTGTTTCTAATCCTTTATAGATCACTATCTTTGTGCAAAGTATCGCGATGAACATAATAGACAGCTTACAATGGCGCTACGCCACAAAAAAATTTGATGATGCCAGGCAGATCCCGCAGGATAAGTTGGACATCATTACCCAGGCCTTCAATTTAACGGCCACCTCATACGGCCTGCAACCGGTAAGACTGCTAGTGGTGCAGGACAAAAAGCTACAGGAAGAGCTGGTAGCTCAGGCCATGGGGCAGCGCCAGGTTGTAGATGCCTCGTGCGTACTGGTCTTTTGTATAGAAAAGAACGTCAAATCACCGTACGTTCATGAATATTTTGACAACGTCAAATCTACACGCGATACCCCCGAAAAAACCTTGGCTCCATTTAGGGAAATGCTGGCAGATAAATTCGATTCACAAACAAAAGAGGAAACCCGAAACTGGGCTATCAATCAGGCTTATCTTGCGATGGGAAATTTGATGACTGTTTGCGCGCTGGAGGGTATTGATGCGTGCCCCATGGAAGGTTTTGAGCCTGATGGTTTTGATAAGATGTTAGAGCTGGATGTCCTAAATATTTCTTCCATACTGATAATGCCTATCGGCTATCGCGCCGAAGATGATATGTTCTCCAAATTTGAAAAAGTACGCCGCTCCGTAGAGGATACGGTTATATATCGCTAATATCTGAAAGATATGGGATTTCAATGCGGTTGAAAGTTAGTCGGAAAAACCATGAATCGGAGAACAGGAGTCCGATCAAAAGGTGAAAAAACCACGTAAAACGTCTTTAAAAGGACCGATTTTCCGCTAAAAAAGGTCATTTTTTGACTAAACAGTAATCTTTAGTACCCAATCATTCTAATAATTTACCCGTTCGGTAATTTCCAGTCCGTAACCTTCAATTCCCACCCGTTTTGTAGATATATCAGAATTGGATAGCAAACGTATTTTGCAGATCCCTAAATCGTGTAAAATCTGGGCACCAATTCCAAAATCCTTAGTGTCCATTTTCGCCTTTGGTGCTTTTGACTCGCCCTTTGACTGTAAATTTCTCAATTCTGTAAGTCGGCTGAGTAGGAAGGAAGAAGCGTTTTCCTGATTGATGAACACAATAGCGCCCTTGCCATTTTCATTTATGGATTTAAACATGTCATCCAGGACTTCGTCAGAATTATTGGTCAACGTACCCAGAATATCATCGTTGACGAAGGTAGAATTCATACGTACAAGCACCGGTTCTTCCGGTTTCCATTCCCCTTTTGTCAAAGCAAGATGTACCTGATTGTTAGTAGTCTGGGAATATGCGCGCAGGCGATACGTGCCAAAACGGGTTTCGATATCAAAATCCTCCTTTTTCAGGATCAGGGAATCATGCTGCATTCTGTAGGCCACAAGATCTTCTATAGAAACAATCTTTAGATCAAATTTCTGAGCTACTTCCACCAGATGGGGCAAGCGTGCCATAGAACCATCTTCGTTCATGATCTCTACGATTACACCTGCAGGTTTGAGCCCTGCAAGACGGGCGAAGTCAATGGCGGCTTCAGTATGGCCGGTCCTTCTCAAAACACCACCTTGTTTTGCCTTTAGCGGAAAAATATGGCCAGGCCTGCTGAGGTCCCAGGGTTTGGTACTGGTATCAACAAGGGACTGTATGGTTTTTGCGCGGTCTGCTGCACTAATGCCCGTGGTCACTCCTTTTCCCTTAAGATCTACGGAAACGGTAAAGGCGGTTTCCATAGGGTCTGTATTGGTGCCCACCATCATGTCCAACTTCAGTTCTTTACAGCGTTCTTCGGTTATGGGGGTACAGATGAGTCCGCGGCCATTTGTGGCCATAAAATTAATGACTTCCGGGGTTGCCATTTCGGCGGCAGCCAGAAAATCACCTTCATTTTCACGATCTTCATCATCTACCACAATAATGACCTTTCCGGCTTTGATATCTTCAATGGCCTCAGATATGGTATTGAGTTTAATGGGTAAGGAAATGCTGTCAGTATTCATAACTGGAATTTTCTTTGCAAAGATACGCAATAGCTATTTCTTAGTTTTTACGCCGGCAATTTTGCGGAATAGTTTTTTTATGGGATCCAGGATACTATCTATATCAAAAAGACCTTGATCTGTAGTTGCACGATAGGTCAAATAGGTACCCAGCGGAAATAGGATCAGCGTACTTAACCAGCTTGCCAGCCAGGCTGGGATACTGCCATCTTCTGCACTGTTTTTTGCGAAAATACCTATAAAATGATAGGTAAGAAAGAGTACTACGCCTATTACAATGGGAAGTCCAAGCCCGCCTTTGCGAATGATCGCTCCCAGTGGGGCGCCCACAAAAAAAAGTACGATACAGCCTATGGCAAGGGTGAATTTTTCATGCAGGGCAATCTCGTATTTACTTAAGCTCTTTACCCGCTGGCCATTGTCTGCCTTTCGGCTTTTTATATAACTTATCGCGGAGGTAGCGCTGGTTTTTGCAAAATCCAAAATTTGACGGCTATTCTCTGGAGTAAAGTTCTTTAGAACATCTGTATCTGCCACTTTTAGGGTGTCTATCTTCATTCTGGAATAGAACGAGGTGTCAAGTTCGCGTAATTCATTACGGCGTACCTGTGTGCGGCCTGTCTGTTCCAGGTATTTGCTGTATTGGGAAGAGAGGTCGACTAAGGTGTCATTGAGTTCATTGAAACTGAGCATCGTGTATGCATTGTCAATACTTTTCTCATCCATATCTACATTGCTGAGTTCGGCAAGGTCAATGTTTATGGTATAGGTTTCAAAATAGCTTTTGACAAAAGGCATACGGTTACGCTCGCGGTAATTTTTTTGTTCGATCTCATTGTAGTAATTACCGTCCATAAGCTTTAGGGAAAGTACATTATCAGCCCCGGCACTTATAAGTTCGCCTTTTTTGGCTTTTATGACCGTAAAATTACCCACACGGTTGGGGTCTGAATCTTTTTCATAGATAATGACATCATCTAAAAATTGATCGTTATCACCCGATTTATCAGCTATTTTAATGGTATATAAATCCCCTATGGAATTGTACTGGCCTTTGCTCAGCGCCATTGCCGGTTTCATTTTTGCAATGTTGCGACGCAGGTTGAGCGATTCAAATTCCGCTGCTGGGATGACATAATTAGCAAATAAAAAGGAAACTCCAGCAAGTATAATTATGAACACGGTAAGACCGCGCATGGCTCTCTGTAGTGATATACCCGAGGATTTCATGGCGGCGAACTCATAATTTTCGGCAAAATTGCCAAATGTCATGATGCTTGAAAGCAATACGGTCAAGGGCAAAACAAGCGTTACCAGGCGAGGGGAAAAATAGATAAGGAACTTGAGGATGATCATAAAATCAAGATCCTTACCGGCAAGATCTTTAATATAGAGCCAGACCGTCTGCAATACAAAAATGAACATGAGTATGATAAAAGTGCTCAGGAAATTTTTTATAAAGCTAACCAGTATGTAACGATCCAGTATCTTCAAGGGCTTAGTCTAGACGGTTGATGTAGTAACCAGGATATTTGCTTTCATCAAAGGCAAACAAGTTTGCAGCCACCGGTTGATCGGTTTTAAAACTGTTTACGGTAATGGTGATTTTTGTGCCGTTCTTTTGAGACATGATCAAACGATAAATATGTTTAGTCTGCGCATCAACGCCCAGTAGCGCTTCTTTGATCTCGCTTTCTGAATCCTTGGGCAACAATTTTATATACTGAATCTTACGGCCATTAACATCCTGATCTATATCCCACTTGTACGTATACCCATCGTTAAAAAAAGTAAGCATTTTAGAAGGGGTAATAGCATCATCTTCTTCAGGGTTCTGGGTACTGATGGTTATTTCTTCATCTTCTGGGACGATGGTGTAAAGTTTCTGATCATCATAAATCTGTGTGGTTCCCATAAGGTTGAGCCTGTATTTTTCACCCATCAGGGTTACATCGCCCCGTGTTTCCTGATTGATGCCCTGGGCTTCATTAGTCAGTGCATATTTGAAATCTATATAGATATGCTCGTAGGTTTTCACCTTAGAAGATACTTCGTCCAGAAGATCTTTTGCTTTGCCTTCCTGTGCCTGTGTCGTCAGACTGGTAAATAGAAGGGCCAGGAATAAATAAAGGGGTCTGATAGTTGTCAATGTGGTCATTATTCGTTTTTTAAATGTTCATCCAGTGCAGCAAGATCTGTTATCAATACCTGACGTGCTTTACTGCCTTCAAAAGGGCCTACGATTCCTGCTGCCTCAAGTTGATCTACAATGCGGCCAGCACGGTTGTAGCCTAATTTCAGCTTGCGCTGTAGGAGGGAAGCACTGCCTTGCTGGGCGGTGACAATCACCTCTGCAGCATCTTTAAAGAGCGCATCGCGGTCGCTCACATCTATATCAAGACTTGTGCCACCTTCCTCACCAGAATATTCTGGAAGTTCGTGCGCATTAGGGTAAGCTTTTTGGGAACCGATATAATCGGTGATTTTTTCTACTTCCGGAGTGTCAACAAAGGCACACTGTACCCGTACAAGTTCATTGCCCTGTGTGAAAAGCATGTCACCACGTCCTATAAGCTGATCTGCACCCTGACTGTCAAGAATGGTACGGGAATCTATTTTTGAGGTAACCCTGAACGCAATACGCGCGGGGAAGTTGGCCTTGATAATACCCGTTATCACATTCACCGAAGGTCGCTGTGTGGCAATAATCAAATGGATCCCTATCGCACGCGCCAGCTGGGCAAGACGGGCAATAGGTGTTTCTACCTCTTTGCCAGCGGTCATGATGAGATCTGCAAATTCATCTACCACCAGTATGATATAGGGCAGGTATTTGTGGCCATCGTTTGGGTTGAGTTTTCGTTTTTTAAATTTGACATTGTATTCCTTAATGTTGCGCACCATCGCATCTTTTAGCAGGTCGTAGCGCCGGTCCATCTCAATACAAAGCGAATTCAGCGTGTTTACAACCTTGGTATTGTCAGTGATGATCGCTTCTTCGGAATCGGGTAATTTGGCCAAATAATGGCGTTCTATCTTATTAAATAAGGTCAATTCGACCTTTTTTGGATCTACCAGGACGAATTTAACTTCGGCAGGGTGTTTTTTATAGAGTAAAGAGGTCAAAATAGCATTCAATCCCACTGATTTACCCTGTCCCGTCGCACCGGCCATAAGTAAGTGGGGCATTTTTGCAAGGTCAACCACAAAGGTTTCATTTGAAATGGTTTTGCCCAGTGAAAGTGGAAGCTCCATTTCGGCATTCTGAAATTTGGGTGAACCAATAACAGAACGCATGGAGACGATACGCGAATTTTTATTGGGCACCTCGATACCTATAGTTCCTTTTCCCGGAATAGGTGCAATGATACGTATTCCCAGAGCAGCAAGTGATAGCGCGATATCATCCTCCAGGTTTTTGATTTTTGAAATACGAATGCCCGCTTCGGGAACTATTTCATAAAGGGTAACCGTAGGGCCTACGGTCGCTTTTATATGCGCGATCTCAATCTTGTAGTTTTTGAGGGTATCAACAATTTTGTTCTTATTTTCCTCCAGTTCCTGCTGGTCAATAGTTATGCTCTGGCCCTGCGTATAATCCTTTAAAAGTTCTATGGAAGGGAACTTGTAATTGCTGAGTTCTAAGGTAGGATCAAATTCACCAAAATCCTGTACCAACTTAGAACTAAGGTTTTCTTCAACTTCTTCCTCTTCAACCGTTTCTTCGATTTCAATGGCCATATTATCGGGATTTTCATCCTTATATTGATCATTTATTGAGGTTTTAGGCTGATTTTCTGGCTTTTTTAGTGGATTTTTAGACGCAACTGTTTCTTCTTCCACCGGTTGAACGATCTCAATATTGTCTTTTTCAAATGCGGTATCTTCCATGGGAATGCGCTCGTCATCCATATCATCTGCTACCGTAAATTCTGAGCTCAGTCCCTTTTTCTGTTTTTTCACAAAAGAGCCCATAACCTCAGGCGTTAATCCCCAGCGCAGCACGGCGTAAGCAATGGCAAAAAACGATAATAAAAGGAGCGTACCTATAAAACCTACGTAATCCTGAAGAAAATCATTCATTTCAACACCCACGCGACCGGCGAGAATAGGGATTTCTGCACTGAAAAAACCCAGTACGATGGCAAGCCAAATCATAACAAGCAGTCCCCAGAACCAGTAGTTTCCCAGGGTTTTTTTTGGTTTATCGAAAATATAGAAAATACCAGTAGTAGCGGTGAGTATGGCCAGTGCAAACGCGGGTAGGCCAAAACCTTCATAGATAAAAAAATGACCAATGGCCGCGCCAAATTTGTTGAGCCAATTCTCAGCCTGTGCGTCGCGTTGCGTAAAATTATCGATGATACTTTGATCAGCCTGCCAGGTAGAAAAGTAGGAAATAAAAGAAAAGAAAAGGGCGAGTCCCAAAAGGAAGAAAAAACTTCCCAGGACTATTTTTTGTTTTTTAGAAAGTCCGGCAGGCTTTTTAAAGGCCGGTTTCTTCCTGGTGGCTTTGGGTTTGGTCTTCTTTTTGGCCATTAAGTAGGTTGCAATAAGTGATCAAAAGTACAAATATCAAACGGGATGCAGGGAGAAAAGTTATGCCTTAACAGCATTTCACCTTAATTAGAACGTAATTAAACGTTTTGCCGCCTATAAATCAAGGCGTTCAAAAGAATACAGAAGATCAGGATTCTATTTCTAATTAAATAGCGCGGCCACACGGGGCGCGTAAATGAAAATCCCAACACCCAGGGCAGCAAGAGCGGCAAAGGTCACCGCACCGGCAGAAACATCTTTGATCTCACCTATTTTGACATGAAATTCAGGATGAATGAAATCGGAAATCTTTTCAATAGCCGTATTTAAGCCCTCTGCGCTAAGTACGAGTCCCATGGCCAGTATCTGAAATATCCACTCTATACGGTCAATTTCAAAATAAATGCCGGCAAGCGTTACCAATATTCCGGTCCCTGCCTGTACCTGTACGCTGGGCTCTTTACGAATTAAAGCCCAGGCGCCGGCAAAAGCGAACTTAAAAGAACGCAGCCTGTTACGTATGAAACCCTCTTCTTTGTTCATCAATGGTGAAGGGCGCTTAAGGCAGAATCATAATCTGGTTCTTTTCCTATTTCTGGTACCTGTTCCGTGTAGATTACCTTTCCCTCTTCATCTAATACGATGACAACACGGGAGAGCAAACCTTCAAAAGCACCTTCGGTGATTTCCAGACCGTAGTCTGATCCAAAGGAGCCGGTGCGAAAATCGGATAGGCTTTCTACGTTTTCAAGACCTTCTGCACCGCAAAACCTTGCCTGGGCAAAAGGAAGATCTTTAGAAATGCAGAGTACGGCAGTTTCATCCAGATCGCTCGCTTTTTTATTGAATTCCCTTATGGATGCTGCACACACACCGGTGTCAACACTGGGAAATATGTTCATTACCACTTTTCGACCATTATAATCTTCTAATGTGGCATCTGTAAGATCACTTTTGGCCAACTTGAATTGGGGTGCAATTTTACCTATTTCGGGTAATGTTCCAGAAGTATGTATCGTATTTCCGCCTAGGGCTATCTTTGCCATAATAATTTGTTTTGAGCAAAAGTAAGGTTAAGATGAGTTGTGCACAATTAAAGCACTCATAAATTAAAATGCAGCTCAAATGCGTATGACATTAACAATACGGAAAATACCATAAAAAAACCTCTTTTGTCAAGAACAAAAGAGGTTTTAAAGATTCGTATCAAAAAGATATATCTACCTGTCTATGGAACCCAAAACTTTTTTGGCAAATCCATTTGCAGCATCAATTTCTTTCATGCCGCCAGCGATCATTTCATGCATCTCCAGCGCTCCACAAATATTAGTTACGAGTTCACCAATGACATCCATTTCCTCATCGCTTACAGAACGGTGCTCTGTAAAAGATTCTAAAACTTCAATGGTATGTTCAAGGCTCTCCTTGCTGTTGTTTTTTTGTAAATGTTTAATTACTGGTAACTTCATCTACGAGTATTTTTAAATTATCAAACTTATTTGTCTGTACCTGATTTACAAAACTTCCGTTTTTGAAAGTTGCAAACGTAGGTAGGTTATCAACGGTAGCCAGTTTGCGGGATTCAGGATATTTCTCTGCATCCACTAATAGAAAAGTGGCATTTTCATGTTCTGCGGACAATTTCTTGAATTTAGGCTTAATTAACCTACAGTTTCCGCACCAGCTTGCCATATATTGAACAACAACGGTCTCATTGTTTTCTACGATATCCGCAAGGTTGTCCTGATCTAATTCCTTAATCATATTTTAAATTTTATTCGGTTAAACTATAATCGGTCAGAATGCTAGATCCTGACCGATTATTAGGTATAGCTTATAAAAGTCTTAGTTAGAAGAGAGGTATGAAGCCACACCATCACGGTTTGCATTCATTCCTTCTTTACCTTCTTCCCAGTTTGCCGGGCAAACCTCACCTTTTTCCTGTACGTGGGTATAAGCATCTATCAAACGTAAAAATTCTTTTACATTACGACCTAAAGGCATATGGTTGATACCTTCGTGGAAGGTATTTCCTTCTTCATCAATAAGATAAGTTGCCCTGTATGTTACATTGTCACCATCTACGGTCAATGCACCACTTTCTTCATCATAACGCTCATTGGTTATGTCAAGAATTCCCAAGCGATTTGCAAGGTTTCTATTGGTATCAGCCAAAATTGGGTAGGTTACTCCTTCTATACCACCATTATCTTTTGGTGTATTCAACCATGCGAAATGAACTTCTGGGGTATCGCAAGATGCACCTATTACAATGGTATTTCTCTTTTCAAATTCCTCTAAAGCACTTTGAAACGCATGCAGCTCAGTAGGGCATACAAAAGTAAAATCTTTTGGATACCAGAAGAGAAGTACTTTTTTATTATTGCTTTTTGCTTCTTCCAGAATGTTCAATTTAAAAGTATCGCCCATCTCGTTCATGGCGTCTACTTGAATATCTGGAAATTGTTTACCTACTAAAGTCATATATGTGTTTTTTTTGATTTGTTCACTACAAAAATACTTATAAGAAGGACTTTTAATGATAAACAGGCATGAACTAAAATTATAGAGGTATTGGTTATGATTATCGATTAAAAATGGGATGCTGCAATTGCTCATTTTGATAAAAAAAGAGATTCATGATTGCCATATGTGCAAGTTCTTATAGCAGACTTTGCTATTCTGATAATGCTCAAAAAATAAATAGCTCGAAAAAGTACTAATTTAAGTCTCTAGGAGTCCGTTTTTGTGCTCAATTGGCGGATTTTAATACTGAAAGCAGCAAAAATCAAGGTCATAAAAGGGCTTAACCAATTGAATATCGCATAGAAAAAGTAATCTGCGACATGTACGCCCAGTACTCCGCTCTGGTAAGCACCACAAGTGTTCCAGGGCACAAGAACGGAAGTAACCGTACCAGAATCTTCAAGAGTACGGCTCAGATTTTCTGGGGCGAGCCCTTTGTCCCTGTATGCCTGCGCGTACATTTTACCCGGTACTACAATGGCGAGGTATTGATCACTTGCGGTAACATTGAGGCCTATACAGGTAAATACGGTACTTGCGAACAGACCAAAAGTACTTTCAAAAAGATTCAGCATAAATTTACTGATTGCTGCCAGAGCACCTATGGCATCCATTATACCGCCAAAGACCATGGCACACAGGATTAACCAAATGGTACCCAACATACCCGCCATTCCGCCAGAGGCGAAAAGATCGTTTAAGCTCGCATTGTCAGTTTCTATTGAAGTGCTTACAGTAATGGCATTCATTACTCCTTTATAACCGCTCTCAAAGGTAAGAGTGTCGCTGCCTCCTAAAGTTGCGACAATTTCCGGCTGAAAAAGTAGCGCTGCAATACCTCCCAACAGCGTACCTACGAGCAATGCAATAAGAGGTGAGGTCTTTTTTATGATCATTGCTATTACAATTATGGGAACCAGGAACAACCAGGGCGTAATTGTAAATGCTTCTTCAATAGATCCCAAAATTTTGCCAGTGTCCGCAGTTCCGGTCGTATCCAGATTGAACCCTATGATAACAAAAACAATTATCGTGATCACAATTGTAGGCACCGTTGTAAAAAGCATGTATTGTATGTGCGTAAAAAGATCTGTTCCCGCCATGGCAGGTGCCAGGTTCGTGGTATCGCTCAAGGGGGAAAGCTTATCTCCAAAATAAGCCCCAGAAAGTATGGCGCCAGCAGTCATGCCCACGGGTATGCCCAATGCATTTGCGATACCGATAAGTGCAATGCCTACGGTTGCCGAGGTGGTCCAACTGCTGCCAGTGGCAACAGATATGATTGCACAGATGACTACGCAAGCGGAAAGAAAGATGGTAGGGTTGAGGATTTGGAGTCCATAATAGATCATTGTAGGTATAATCCCGCTAATTAGCCAGGTGCCCGCAAGTGAACCTACCATAAGTAGTATAAGAATCGCCCCGGCGGTAGATTTAATGTTTTCAGAAACTTCCTCTATCATCAGATCGTATGGCGTATTATTAAAATATCCCACGATCGCAGCTACAGCTCCTCCAAGAAGTAGAATAAACTGATTTGAACCACTTAAAGCCTCATCACCAAAAACGAAGACGTTATACGCAAGCATACACACCAGTGCCACAATGGGGATCATTGCTTTGCCTATAGGTAATGCTCTGTGTTCAATAATATTTGGATTTTTAGGGTCTGGTTCTTGGTTGTCCATTGGTATTTTTTAATCCTTACAATAATACACAATCTTCTTGAAAGGCATTTGCCCATTAGTACATCTGAAGGGTTCTATTTCTGTAATTTCAATATTAAAAGTTGAGAATCTGGTAAAATGGGATTATGCATTGAAGCTTTTATGGAGAATAGAATACTGTACCAGAGGGTGGTATCTAACATAGTAATTACTCAAAATAATATTTAAAACTTAAAGTAAATCAAATCTGCATTCACGTATTAGTCTAGCCTTAGGGTATCATACCATAAATGCCGCTCAAATACAATTATGTATCGATGAAGGGCTGGATATCATTAGAGGCGCTGTTAAACCCTGTAAATGTAGGGGTTACATGAATTTATTTTTCATTCATTTGCACCACCCTAAATTAATAATTATTATGATACTACGATTACTTTTGCTTACTACTCTTATGTTTTCTTGTCCCACGCTTTATTCTCAAGTGGGCATTGGAACTTCAGCACCAGACCCTTCAAGTATATTAGATATCTCTGCAACAAACAAAGGCCTTCTTATTCCACGGGTGTCTTTGAGCAGTATAAGTAATTCTACGATTGATGGTAAATACACAAATGCTACCGGCTTATTAATTTACAATACCAATGCAGCGCTACCTGGTGGTACAGGTTTTTATTATTGGGATGGTTCTGCATGGGATACCATGAAAGCATCTACGCAAAGTAATGCGACTACAGGAAACTGGTCAACTAGTGGAAATGTAATTGATGATCAGATTTTCCTTGGAACTACAAATGACAAGGCCCTAAACTTTCGGGTAAACAATATATCGGTAGGTGGTTTTAAAACCAACAATACTTTTAACTTAGGTGTAGGTTCTTCCAGTAATGGTGCACGATCTATGGCACTAGGTTTTGAATCAACTGCGGGTGGAGATGAAGCGACAGCTTTGGGACGACAGGCTGCTGCTACCGGACATCGTTCTGTTGCGGCCGGTTTTGAAAGCAAAGCACAATCTGAAGAGAGTGCAGCTTACGGAAGAAATGCGTTAGCAAGCGCTCCACGTACGCTTGCGGCAGGTTTTGAATCATCCGCAACCGCAGAAGATGCCACCGCTCTGGGTAGAAATGCAGATGCTAATAAAGCAAGGACTACTGCAACAGGTTTCAATAGTATTGCTGGGTCAGATGAGGCTTCTGCATATGGTAGTAATGCGCATGCGGTAGGATTGCGTTCTACAGCACTGGGTTATCGCACAGTAGCAAGTAACAATGATGCTATTGCCATAGGAAGTGAATCAAAAGCTGAAGCTATCGCCTCAGTAGTGGTTGGTAACAGGTCTATAAGTAATGGTTTAAAAGGTATAGCTATAGGTTATTCAGCAGAAGCTGTTGCAAATTTTACTACGGCCATAGGTGATGATTCTTACACCAATAGGGATTTTGGTACGGCTATAGGCTCTCAGGCAAATGCTAAGGGCGATGCTTCTACTGCACTGGGTTATAAAAGTTTGACCTTAGAAAGAAATGCCGTGGCTTTAGGGGCAGTTTCAGATGCTCAGGGAGAAAACTCAATGGCTTTGGGTCATGATACGTACACTAACAAAATTAATGCCATAGCTATAGGGAATAATTCCGAAAGTACAGGTTCAGATGCAGTAGCACTTGGAGCCTCAAGCAGATCAAGGGAAGCTGGTAGTATTGCAATAGGAAAATCCACGAACGCTTCTGCAATCAATTCTCTGGCTATAGGTAACGGTGCTCAGGCAACAGGACAAAATTCAGCTGCTATAGGAAATGGTACTACTGCTTCACAGGCAAATACGCTAATTCTGGGGAATAACGTAAATGTGGGTATAGGAACTAATGCACCTACCGCAAAATTGCATGTTGACGGTAGTTTGCGTATTGTAGATGGTAACCAGGGAGATAGCAAGGTACTTACCTCTGATGCAGCTGGTAATGCAACATGGGCGGCTATCGATTCAGGTAAATCATACGGTGAAATTTATGGGACAAATAATTTCAGTCCCATCCTGGGTGGAAATTATTTAATAACAGGATTGACAAACGATCCAGCTACTCTTAAAAATGTTACTGCTGGTGATAGCTATATTGAGGTAAAAAAGACTGGGGTGTATAAGATTTCTTATGCTTTATCTATTTGGAGTTCAGATGAATCAGACAGAAATTTTTTATTATTCGTGGCGAAGGGAACCGCATCAGCAGGCCCAAATATTGTGAATAAAAGCCGTAGTTATGTTGGGAATTCAGATAGTAATACTTATATAAATGCTTCAAAAGTATTACTACTCAACATGGTTGCCGGTGAGCGATTATATTTAGGTTATGCTACTAATGGTCATGGTACGACTTTCATTGGGAATTCAATTTCCCTTACAGTGGAGAGCATGAATTTCTAGATCAAGCCCTATGCTAGGGTGCTATTATTTGGTTTGAAAAAAATACTTCGACGCATTTCGTTTGACAAAGTAAGTTAACCACACTAAATTATTTGCAATAGGCAAAATTGCACACCCTATAGGAGTATCGTACCTTTAGAGCTTTAAAAACAAGAAAGCTAAAAACTATGAGTTCATACGACGTTGCTGTCATTGGTTCAGGTCCTGGCGGTTATGTGGCCGCCATACGCTGCGCCCAGTTAGGTTTAAAAACCGCTATAATAGAAAAATATTCAACAATGGGCGGCACCTGCCTCAATGTGGGTTGTATCCCTTCTAAGGCGTTGCTGGATTCTTCGCATCACTTTGAGGACGCGGTAAAACATTTTGAAGAGCACGGTATCGAGATTCCTGGTGAGGTGAAGGTCAATCTGCAAAAGATGATGGAGCGTAAAGCCAGCGTCGTGGAGCAGACCACAAAAGGAATTGAGTTCCTGATGAACAAAAATGAGATTGATACGTATCAGGGTGTGGGCAGTTTTAAGGATAAGACGCACGTTCATATTGCTTCCGCGGAAGGGGAAGGTCAGGTAATAGAGGCAAAAAATATTATCATCGCTACCGGAAGCAAACCGGCAAGCCTTCCATTTATAGCGATCGATAAAGAACGCATCATAACTTCTACAGAAAGCTTAAAGCTTAAAGAGATCCCAAAACATATGATCGTTATAGGCGGCGGTGTCATAGGGCTGGAACTTGGCCAGGTTTACAAACGTTTGGGTTCTGAGGTTACCGTAATTGAATATCTAGACCGTATTATCCCAACCATGGATGCTGCCCAGAGCAAAGAACTCATGAAGGTGATGAAAAAGCAGGGTGTTAAATTCAATGTATCCCATAAAGTTACAGTGGTTGAGCGCAATGGGGATGAAGTAACGGTCAGGGCGACTGATAAAAAGGATAAGGAAGTTGAATTTAAGGGTGATTATGTGCTGGTTTCCGTAGGAAGAAAAGCATTTACCGAGGGCGTCAATTTAGAAGCGGTAGGCATTAAGACCGATGATCGTGGCCGTGTTGAGGTAAACAGGCAGTTGCAAACCGAAGTCAAAAATATTTATGCAATTGGTGATGTGGTAAAAGGTGCCATGCTGGCCCATAAGGCAGAAGAAGAAGGTGTTTTTGTAGCCGAAATCATCGCAGGTCAAAAACCACATATTGATTATAATTTGATCCCGGGAGTTGTCTATACCTGGCCGGAAGTCGCTTCAGTAGGGAAAACAGAAGAAGCATTGAAGGAAGAAGGGATAGAATTTAAAAGCGGACAGTTTCCCATGCGTGCCCTGGGGCGTTCCCGAGCAAGTGGTGATACTGACGGATTTGTAAAAATCCTGGCAGATAAAAAAACCGACGAAGTACTGGGCGTGCACATGGTAGGTGCCCGTGTTGCAGATCTTATCGCGGAAGCGGTTACCGCAATGGAGTTCCGTGCAAGTGCAGAAGATATTGCACGCATGTCACATTCCCATCCTACGTACGCCGAGGCCGTGAAGGAAGCGGCGCTGGCGGCTACCGCAGATAGAGCATTGCATATCTAAAAAAAAGTTTAAAACATTGTCCTGATTGATTGAAAAAATCAGACAGTATTGAATCCATAAAACCTTCTCCTAAAATAGGAGAAGGTTTTTTTATGTAGCAGAATCAACAGCGCTGAACCTGGATAGAATAATAACGCCGCCAAATGTTTACTGGTTTATGTACTTGTTTCCGAAGAAAAATACCTCAAAAAATAAGTTCCCAGCCGCTATTAAAATGAATAGGTGTGAGGCTCATTGAGGTCAAACCAATTTGAACAAGATCTAGTCATTCTATCTATGAGCTTTTTGGTTTAAGTAAGCATTGTGGAAAGCATAAGTGTGCCAGCAACCAGCAGGAGCAGTGAAAGTATACCGCCAATAATCAAAAAATGTTTGAATTTGTAGACGCCCATTCCATAGATCAATGCATTCGTTTGATAGCCTACGGGTGTAAAAAAGCTGAAATTTGCCGCAAACATTACGGCAAGGATAAAAGGTTTTGGCGAAGCATCAAGTCCGCTGGCAATGGAAATGGCAATAGGAGCCATAATGATCGCGGTAGCATTATTAGAAACCGTGCCGCTCATAACCATGGTGACCAGGAACACAACGCCCAGGGTAAAAATGGCATCTTTCCCTTCCATAAGGGCAAGCAGATTTTCAGAGATCCATACATCTGCGCCGCTGTTGTTCATGGCAAGACCTAGCGGAATCATACCCGCAAGAAGAAAAATGATTTGCCAGTCCACTTTTTTATACACCTTATCCAGTGCCAGGCAATTGGTCGCAAGCATAAGCGCAACACCAGAAAGTGATGCTGATAATATGGAAAGCACACCGGTAGACGCCAGTGCAATGACCAGTATCAAAATACCCAGCGATCCGTACTTTTTTACCTGGGAAGCGGTAGGCGTAAAGTCATGCTCCTGCAGGATCGCCACATTCTCAATAGCCTCTAGCGAGGCAACCCGTCGCATAGAGGTTTCCACAAGGACACGATCACCAGGTTTCAACCGGATCTGATCTATATCTTTTCTTATCAGTCGCTCTTTGGTATTGCGAATGTTTCTGCGTTTTTTAATGCCCAGCGGGATCGCACCTTTTAGGGAATATTCACGCAGGTCTTTCAAGGTTTTGCCCAGTAGGGAAGAGCCGGGAAGCATAAGAAGTTCTGCGTAGATCGTTTTTTGATCGATTACCTTTTTTTCTTCTTTTTTGGATTTTTCACTTTTCTTATTTACATCAGCAACAACTTCTTGTTTGTCTTTTATAGCCTTCTTCTTATCGTCGCTGTTTCGGGTTTCATTAATTATAAAATCTTCTTCTTTAGAAAGGCGCAGTAGGTTTTCAAAATCACACATTACCACAAGTTTATCACCCGGTTTTAGGGTAATATAACGCCCTGGTGCATTGATAACGTCGTCATCGCGCATTAGTTTTATCAGGGAAACATCTGGATTGTCATAAAGAAATGTCTTTTCTATGCGCTGTCCCACGAGCGCCGATTCTTCCCCTATTTCTACAGTGGTCACTAATTCATCAAGTTTGTAGGCTTTTTCCAATTGATCTGGATTTTCTTTGGGAAGAAACCGGGCGGCAATGGTAATATAAACAATGCCAATCAAGAGAAAAGCCAGCCCAAAAGGTGCGAACTCAAAGAAACCGAGCTTTTCAACACCCAGATCCTGGGCTACCGCGTTAACGATAAGGTTGGTCGAAGTTCCCATAAGGGTACAGCTCCCGCCCAGAATCCCGGCAAAGGAGATGGGCATAAGCAGACGCGAAGTTTGTATATCATAGCGCTCCGCGAGTTGGAATACGATTTTTATAAAGATTATAACAACAGCAGTGGTGCTGATAAATGCGGAAATACTGGCCGTAATCACCATAAACGCCGGGGTAATTATCAAAAGGGGCAATACGCTCATTTTACGCAACCCTCTGGAAAGCCAGGCAATTACGCCATTTTCTTCAAGGCCTATGGCAAGAATCATCAAACAGAGCACGGTTATGGTGGCGGGATTTGCGAACCCAGTAATGGCTTCTTCGGGTTCTACGAGCTTAAAGAGCGTAAGGGAAACAATCAGGAAAAATGCGATCTTATCTACCGGGAAAAATTCGGTCACAAAGAGAATTATAGTAATAGCCAGTATGGCAAAAACCTCGATAATTTCAATACTCATCCAGTTTGTTTTTAGAACTACTGAAATTAAATTAAAATGGATTGTATACTACTAAAGAACACTTAAAAATACATTCTATTTTTAGAAGAATCCTGTGATATACTTATCTGAAATAAAGTGCCGCTCCCAAGAAACAGTTTATTCCTACTCGTTCGGGTAATTGATCCATTTTTGATCTAAAATGAGCTAAAAAGTGCGTAAAACATGCTATTTTTAGTGAAATTCACCTAATTTTTGAAGCACCATATCCCGGTAGCTTCGGCTTATGGGGATCGAATTGGCGTTGATCACGAGTTGTTCGTGCGTGTAGGATTCAATCTTTGCAAGGGCGATAATAAAGGAGCGGTGAATCCTTAAAAACTTTCCTTTGGGCAATTTTTTTTCGATACTGCTAATTTTTTCCCTTACCACATAGGTTTTTTCCAGCGTATATATTTGAATATAATCGCTTAGGCTTTCCACATATAAAATAGAATCAAAACTGATTTTGACCATTTGCCTATCCATTTTCACAAAAATAAATTCAGCTTCGTGTAGTGCTTTTTCAGAAGTGGGAATGGTATTTTGATGCAGTTTTAAATAGATTTCTACCGCTTTCAACAAGCGCGGAAACGAGATGGGCTTGAGTAAATAATCCACGGCCTGTAAATCAAATCCATCAATGGCATACTCGCGGTAGGCCGTTGTAAATACAATTTTTGTCTGTGGGTTTATGGCTTTGGCAAATGCTATACCCGTCACTCCCGGCATGTTGATGTCAAGGAATATAAGATCAATTTGCTGAGTACTGAGATGATTAAAAGCTTCCGTGGCGTTTGTACAGGTCGCCACAAGATGCAGCCTGTCAATTTTAGAAAGATGACCGGAAATAATCTCAAGCGCGATGGGCTCATCATCAATGGCCAGGCAGTTTATCTTAGACATTTGCAAGATTTAGGGTTAAGGACACTTCATAAAAATCTGGTTCGTTCCTGATATCAAGTTGGTGCGCATTCTTGTACACAATAGCCAACCTCTTTTTTATATTTTCAAGACCAATTCCACTTTTTCGTGGTTCAGAAAATGGTTCTTTTTGATCATTTAATGGGGTTATTTTTGAGTTTTTTATCCAAAAAAAGAACTTTTTTTGACTGATTTTAAGGTGAATTGCAACATTTATGGAACCATCGCTCCGTTTGCCGTGCTTAAAACTATTTTCAATAAATGGAAGCAGGATCATAGGTGCAATTTCAAGCTCTTCGGCAATGGGATCGCATTTAAAATCAATTTGCAGGTTATTCTTAAAACGCATTTGTTCAAGCGCGATATAATCCTGAATGTGCTCTATTTCTTGATTTAGTGGAACCTTTGCTTTTGGGGTTTGATATAGAATATAATCCAGCAGGCTGGAAAGTTTCAAGATCAGCTCTGGGGTTTCATCACTTTTTTTAAGCGCAAATCCATAAAGTGTATTGAGCGTATTGAAAAGAAAATGCGGGTGCACCTGCATTTTTAAATAGGTCAATTCCTGCTTTTTGAGCTGAAGTTCACCACTAAGGATTTTATTTTTTAGAATCTCATTCGTGGTTTGGGTTTTATAATTTGTTTTGAGCAAACTAAAGGCGCTTGCTAAAATCACGACCAGATAAACCACAATATTTATAAAAAGCAGACTTTTAGTGATTGGAAATTCTTTGCCAAGAGCCATTGAAGCGCTCAAATTCAGGCCATAAAAAGCCGAATACATAATAGAACTGGAGGAAATAATAAAGGTGGCAATGGCATACAGTACAAATTCGTAATATTTGCCAGGCAACAAATAGTGCGGTATCAAATGATATACAAAAACATAGGTCGTTGCCATGGTCACGGGCAATAAAAAAGATGAGAATGTACATACGGTTTTGAAAGTGGCATCTTCCAGTCCGAAAAAAAAGGTAAAATACAGCAATACTGCACTCCAGAACAGGCCATGCAGTACAATTTTTTTAATAGCATATTTTAGAAATCCACTTTTTTTCATACACTCCTTAAATATGGCACTTCTGTAGAATATTTAAAAATTTTTGCGGTAGATCACCGGTTTTGAGCGTGAATTCACCGGATTCTTCGCTATTCAGTCCAAAATGGTTAAATAGGGTTCAAAAACTGCAGGTGATCGCAAAATAACGGAAAGGCGCTAGTTTGATAATAGTTTTGATCCTGTAATCTTAAATAAAATAAATTATGCTTTTATCAACACGTATCGCTTTACAAAGCAAAGGTTTTTTCGGGGTTCTGGGAGAACGCATTCAAGAGGGTGGCACATTTGCCATGAGCCTGATCGTGATCAGTTTTCTGATCATGCTATTTTTAATTGTGCGTGCTTTTTTAAAACTGAAAGCACCAAAAACCATTTTTGATAAGCTGATCAAATTAATCAATCAGCTTGCCCTGATCGCTTTAACTATAGGATTGTTCAACCAATGGCTGGGGCTTATTCAGGTTTTTGATTCTTTTGAATCCTTAAACGACGTAGAACCGCAAGTCTTTGCAAGTGGACTTAAAATCACCTTACTTTCAGTGATTTTTGGAGGTTTTGTCTTTCTGGTTGGTCGGATCATGACTTTTGTTTTGACGTGGTTTCGACAGGAAAGCGAGTAGGATTTTGGCATCAAATCAGAGTAAAAGTAAAAGCCTCTCAGATTTCAAATCTGTGAGGCTTTTCAAATTCATTTCTTCGAACTGGTTTCCAATTCTCTTTTTAAAATCCCGGTGCGAATCAACAAAATCACACCACTAAGTGTAAGACCTATTCCCGCAGTTCCACCCAAAACCCAAAAATACCAGGGTTCAGAACTATGTTTCCAAAAGCCAGATTCAATCGCCAGGCTGAGACCTGAGCCAAAAAGAACAGCGCCCAGCCCTCCATTAAGCAACCATTTACCCTTTTTAGAAAGTGCCATAGTATCTTCCTGTCAATTTTTGAAGACCGGCGGCGTTTGTGCTTTTTCCGAATACTTTTTGATCGGGATTTATGATGTCCGTTTTGCTCTGGTCATCTATAATTGCTATTTTCATCTTGATGGATTTTAGTATGGTTTCTATAAATGAAAAATTCAGGTTCAATCTCTAATCAACACTCGTCCACCAATGCTCAAAATGCTGGTCTGCCAACTTTAAATCAACTTTCTCACCTATTTTTGGGGTTAGTATTTTTGGTGAATCTACATGTGCAAGTGCTGTGATTCTTTTTAAAGGTTCATCCCACGCGTGATTGGCGAGCGCAAATTTTCCCGAATGTACCGGTAATAATTTCGTAGTACGTAAATCGCTTGCAGCTTGTAGGACCTCTTCTGGTTGCATATGGATATATTTCCATTTTTCGTCGTATTGACCATTTTCAAGAATGGCAAGATCAAAAGGGCCATACTTTTCTCCCGCGGTCTTGAAGTGCATATCATAACCACTATCACCGCCCAGGAATAGAGTATACGCTGGGGTTTTAAGTACGAAAGAAGTCCATACAGTTCCATTTCTCTTAAACCTCCTACCGGAAAAATGACGTGCGGGAACAGTATGAATTTTAAAATCATCATCTAAGACCAGCGATTGATCCCAATCACATTCTTTGATGCTCTCTTTGTCAAAATCCCAGGATATGAGATGAGCGCCCACGCCCAAACCACAAATTACTTTCTTGATTTTAGGGCGTAAGGCAGTGAGTGTCTTATAATCAAAATGATCCCAATGGTCGTGGCTAATAAAAAGGTAATCAATCTCGGGAATGTCATTTTCGGTATATATATCACTACCGGCGAAGGCCTGAATGGAATAGGGAATAGGTGATGCAGAACCGCTAAAAACCGGATCTACAAGTATTTTTTTACCATTGATCTGCATAAAATAAGAAGAATGGCCAAACCAGATCAGAACATCTTCATCCCTATCCAATTGGTGCAAGTCTGTTTTTATGGTTGGTAGACGATTTTCAGGTTTTTTTCGAGGATTTTTTTTAAAGAGTAATTCGCTTAGTACTGTACCATAACCTACACCCTCAGTAAGGGCAGGGGTAACACTTGAGTTTTCAAAAGATCCATTTTTATAATGAATGGACTGTTTAATAGTTAGCAAATGTTTACCAGATGGGTGTTTGCCGAACTGCGGCTGCATAAGAAAAACGATGACAAAAATAGAAAACAACACTACGAATAAAATAAAAATCATAAGGTTTGGGTACTAAATTAACGGTCAGGAAAATGACTGCCGGTAACAACTAAAGCATTAATTGATCAAAATCTGGAATCTACTTTTCTATCTTCTTTGGTAAATTCAAGCATCCAGCCGGGATATTCTTTAGGAAGCTGACTCAGGTCATCGAGTTTGTTCATTTCTTCCGTATTAAAACTCACTTCAGTAGCTTTAAGATTTTCGCTAAGCTGTTCTTTATTTTTTGCACCTATTATCACGCTGCTCACTGCCTTTTGATGTAATAACCAGGAAAGGGAAAGTTGCGCTACACTCACACCTTTACTTTCGGCCATAGGTCTAAGGGCATCTACAATATCAAACGCCCGGTCCCGGTTTACGGGAGGAAAATTAAAATTATCACGCCTTCCGCCCGATGTTTTTTTATCATCCCGGTCATATTTACCACTCAAAAGTCCGCCCGCTAGTGGACTCCACACCATAAGACCCACATTTTGATCCTTTAATAATGGTATGATCTCACGCTCCAGATCACGGCCGGCGATGGTATAATAGGCCTGTAGTGAAGCAAATCGTTCCAGATTATGGTAATGGGAATAATCCAGTGCTTTCATCAATTGCCACGCAGCGACGTTACTAGCGCCTATATAGCGAACTTTTCCGCTACGTACCAAATCATCAAGGGCACGCAGAGTTTCCCCTATAGGGGTTATGGGATCGTTGGAATGTATTTGATAGAGGTCTATATAGTCAGTATTTAGACGTTTAAGGCTAGCGTCTACCTGATCTATAATATGTTTTCTAGTTAGCCCTTTTTGATTGGGGCCTTCGCCCATAGTGCCGCGCACTTTAGTGGCAATAATGAGTGATTTTCGGGAAATTCCGATATTTTTAATTGCTTTTCCGGTAATTTCTTCTGATAGACCTTCAGAATATACATTTGCGGTATCTACAAAGTTTACCCCTGCATCTACTGCTTGTTTTAAAAGATCATTTGCTGCGTTCTGATCTACGCCCCCAATTTCTTTAAATCTTCCTTTTGCGCCAAAGGTCATCGTACCAAAACAAAGTTCTGAAACAATGAGACCTGTATTTCCTAAAATAGTGTACTTCATGATAAGGTAAGTTCGTTTTTTGCAGCTTAAAGTTAAAGCACACAACAAAAAGGGAAGTAATCAACTTTTATAATTCTTTCACAAAAGCGGCAGTCAAACTATGGGTAATTAATAATCAGAATACTCCGTAGGATAGAGATAGGTAATATCAATATGGGAAACGTTATCCTGATATTTTGGCAAAGCCGAAAGTTTTTTCCATACCGGCGCTGTTCCAAAAGCTTCCCAGTGTGCATCGCGGCTGGCCTGGTCTTTAAAGGTCGTCATGTACATCAGGTTGGGCATATCTGGCCCAGAAACCACCGAGGAATAAAAAACAGCATTAAAACCTAGTTTGTCAAAAAGGGCCACCTCACCACCAGCGTTGAACATGTCAACTTTATTCTGGTGCAAAGCAACGGTAGGGGACTGGTAACTGCGAAGCTCATATACGCGCTCCTCCCTTGGAGTGGTAAGTGGTGAAGGTTTTAAAAGAGGCATATCCTCAAAAGCTTTGAGCACTATTGAACTAATACGTTCATACGGTTTTTTATCGTGTGGAGCGCCAATAAACGCAGCGCCTTCCTTCTGATAGGTTTTATCGCTTAGAAGTTTTGTATCAAGACTTTCAAATTCTTCCAGAGAAGCGAATGGGATCAGCACAATAATACGCTGTAATGTATCTTCGGGAGCGTATGTTTTTGGCTTAAAAACACCGATATTTTCAATATTTTGACGTTTTAGGGCTGGTAAATAGGCATTTTTGAAATATTTATCAGCCTGTTCTACTTGAGAATCCGCACTAAACGTATAGGTTTTAAGTTGGTAAAATTGCCTGTTTCCCTGTTGGGCAAAAATAAGGTTACAGCTTGAGCAGAGAATAAATAGAAGTAGCGTGTACTTAATGGAAATTTGATTCATAATAGTTTTTTAAAGGACGTTAATGTATTTATAATTGGTGGTTTTACATGCCTATAGAATATTAAATTTCTGAAAATAAGAAAAAATGAAAGCAATACAAGTTTCTACAGGCGGTGGTGCAGAAGTTTTAAAGCTAGCCAATATAGATTCCCCAAAACCAGGATACCACGAATTATTAATTGAAGTTAAAGCTGCTGGGATAAACCGGAGTGATGTCATGGTACGTGAAAAACCAGATACGTATGGAGGATCAAAAGGAGAAACTATAGTTCCCGGTCTTGAAGTTGCGGGCATTGTAAAAGAGGTAGGGGACAAAATCACTTCATATAAAGTAGGGGACGAGGTCTGTGCATTGCTTACGCAAGGTGGTTATGCGGAAGAGGTTGTCGTAAACGAGAAACTAACTATGCCCGTTCCCGGCGGATTGAGCTTTACTGAAGCCGCATCGCTTCCAGAGGTGGTTTTTACAGTTTGGTTCAATGTTTTTCAGCAAGCAAAGATTGAAAAAGGAGAGAAGTTGCTTATTCATGGCGGTACAAGCGGTATTGGGATTATGGGCCTACAAATGGCAAAAGCGATGGGAATGCCTACCTATTCTACTGCCGGAACCGATGAAAAAGTTCGGTTTTTGACAGATTTAGGCGTTGATAATGCCATTAATTACAAGAAAGAGGATTTTTCCGAAATTTTCAAAAACGAAAATATTGATGTAATCCTGGATATGGTAGGAGGGGATTATACCCGGAAAAACCTTGATATTCTGGCTAAAAACGGCCGTTTATGCTATATAAATGGCATGAAAGGACTAAAACCTGAAATCAATTTATGGACGATCATGTCCAAAAATCTGATCCTTACCGGAAGTTTGCTCAAGCCACAAAGTATTGAGGTAAAGGCAAAAATCGCCAGAGAGGTTGTACAAAAAATCTGGCCGTTACTTGAAGATAAGTCCATTGAGCCGGTCATTCATAAAACCTTTCCATTAGCAGAAGCTGCAGACGCACACCGACTCATGGAAAGCAGCGATCACATAGGGAAAATCGTACTGGTAATGGAAAAGAACTAAAGCTGCTGAAAATCATTTCAATAGCAGGCTAATCCTTTTCTTTAATTTCCTTTTTTTCCGGATCCTGTAACGGTTCATACATTCTTCGCAGATGTCTCTTAAGTTGGTAAAAACGGGCGATGCCAACTATAAGAACCACCATAGAAAGTCCTAAGGAAAAATAACCCAGGAGTTTAATTTCTTCAAGATTCTGCATTCCCAGAAATGCTATGCCGCCTAGAATGAGATAAAGGGACGTTCTTAAATAGGATAATAACGTTCTCTCATTTGCAAGTTTGGTCCTTTCCATGGCAAGATGGTCCCGTAGAATGATATCCTCTTTTTTTTGATAATCATTTGTAAACTTAATCAATCTCCTGAATTTACCTTTCATATATGCATTATTGAATAGGCTTTGTCCTACGTAAAAATTTACATTTCAAATTACGTATAAGTTCCCATCCTTGTGTATCAATAATGTTGACTAATAATGGGAAAGAAATAGAATTTCTGGCATTATTAGCGGTCGTGAAGATAGATATTTTCCTTATAACGACGTTAATTATAAAGAACTCCAAAAATCTAAAATTTCCGAATTAGAAAACACAAGTATTTGAATTTTAGCGCTGTTTATAATCGAAAATTTAATCTATAGCAGTAACGTAAATTAGAATTTCAGAAAAGAAAGCTGGATAGAAGATTTTGAAATGAATCAAAGTTAAATGAATCAAAGTTAAATTAACATGGTTTAAACATGACTGAAGCATAAAATCGCTCAAATGCAATAATAATTGTTAAAATACATAATTTATCATTCCATTAACATATATATCTTAACAATTAGGATATTCTTGTTTTCTATCTTTTAATAATTACCCAAAAACTTCAAGGAATGAAAATGCCCCATACTATATGTTATGTAAGTAAATCCCGCGAGGACTTATCTAAAAAGGAAATAGGTTCCATACTTGATCATGCTTCAGCGATCAATAATGAATGCATAGTCAGTGGAATTTTACTCCATTCTTTTGGCAATTTTTTTCAAATACTTGAAGGAGGGCAGGAACATATAACATCCCTTTATAACAAAATATTAAAAGACCCACGTCATGGTGACATTATTGAGGTGTATAACCATTCTACCGCAAAACCGGTCTTTTTAAATTATAATTCTAATTTTCATGTGGTGACCACTAATGATCATTTGAACTACATACGTAAGTATTTAAGAAACAATAAAAATTTTTATTCTTGTGAAAAGATCCTTCGTCTGCTAAAACCCTTTGATTTTTTTGATTAAAGGTCTTTATTCACTAGTAATTAAATTTTAGCCACATTAACCGAGCGAAAGTGATTATGGAGGGCATAGGTGTAGTAAAACGGTTTCCATAAATTACTTAATGCTTTTGAATGCCAGCAAACCATTTTTCTAAGATGTCTCTTGGCAGTTTTAAAAGTATTTACGCATTTATTTTTGCAATCTTTCTCCTTATTTTCCCCAATGTTCTGGGATTAAGATTTCAATTAACCATACAGAACAGCAAACTTTCAATATTAATTATTTTCTTGTTTTCTGAAATTTAGTTTCCTTAAATATTCCATTTTTAATTCTTAAAAAATTGAAAATCGGGTCGCTTTACCTATTAGGTAGTACCTTAACTATTTTGAAGTTACTGCTTTTATGGTATCATCGTAAACAAAAGTTTATGAAAATACCATAGCGCGCTTTAAATGTATATTTTTGATTTTTTAGAACACTAAATAGTCCTTGATTTTTAAGTGCTCTTATAGAAATAGGCCTAAAAGCAATTTAAACGTTCATCTAATGGTTAAACTTTTCGGTTAGGAGCTTTAGGATCAATAAGATAATTACATGAGATCATATATTCTTGCAAAGGGAATTATTAAGGCAATCTCCTTTTTTCTGGGGTTAGGTCTTTTACTGTTTGTTCTGTATCAACTGAGAACACTAATTATTTATCTGGTAATTGCTGCGGTATTGACCCTTTTGTGCCGACCCTTAGTCTATTTTTTCAGGGAACGGCTCAATATTTCAAAAACACTGGGTGCGGTCATAGCGCTTGTCATAGCTCTAGCAATTATGAGCGGTCTGGGTCTAATGTTTGTTCCCATGCTTGCAGAACAGACGAAACAGATAGCCGTTTACGATCCAGAAAATATACAGGTGGAACTAGACAAGGTTTATGAAAAGATTTCTGAATATTCTGGTGCTTCCAAACAAGACGTAGCCGATGCCGTGAAAGAAACGGAAATAGAGAAATCTGTAATGGAGGAAATGGATGATGAGGAGGGCCCCACCTTGATGGATAGGCTGATAAACATCTTGACCCAACTTTCAATAGGTCTTCTTTCGGTACTATTCATGTCTTTTTTTATGCTCAAGGATCACAGTTCCATTCAACGTTTTCTGTTGGCAATGATTCCGAAGGAACATAGAAAACAAACCATTAGTTCGCTGGACAAGATTAAGGACCTTCTCTCCCGTTATTTTTTGGGACTGGTATTACAGATCTTTATTTTATTCATTATTTATGCCATTACCCTTTATCTGGTAGGCACAGAAAATGCGCTAATCGTTTCTTTTTTTTGTGCCCTATTCAATATTATACCTTATGCCGGGCCAGTTATAGGTGCGGTATTTATGGCGCTGCTCACACTCACAAGTCATTCTGATATTGATTTTTCAAATGGGGCATTGCCACTTGTGGGCTATGTATTAATTGGCGTGACCATAGGTCAACTGGTGGATAATTTCATTTCGCAGCCCTTCATTTATTCCAATAGCGTGAAATCACATCCCATGGAGATCTTCGTGATTATTATTGCTTCAGGGCTCCTTTTTGGTATTATGGGGATGATGGTAGCCGTACCGATGTATGCGGTTCTCAAAGTGATAATCAAAGAATTTTACTGGCGAAATGGTTTTGTGAGATTTTGGACAAAGGGAATATAGATGTGTGATAAAGGCTATAAAATATGGTCTGTGGGGATACATTGATTTTTTCTTAAGGGGCTTTTCTTACCAACGCCAGGTATGCATGCCAGTTCGGAAAATAGCAGTAATGGATAGCAGGATAATCAAGTATTTAAATTTTCTTTTTTTATAGATGGAAAAATATGCTTCTAAAACAAGTAGAGCAGGGATTAAATTCAAATGTTCTGGTAATATAATCTAAAAGTAAGAAGGGAAATCGACGGGATACTTCTGTTGAAGAGTCTTTCTTTAAAAAGTTAAATGTAGAACTTATTCATATATTAATTTTTAAACCTATAGAAGACGTTAAAACCGCTATTTTCGAATATATAGCAATATGGTTTAATAGTAGACTATTGCATTTTTTTAGGGAATGAAACATCTTATTAAATGAAGCAAGAATTTTGCGAATGCAAAATGTAGCTCAGGACTTAAAAAACTATCCGATCTTTTATTAAAAGTCCAATAGTCAAATTATTCACTTTTTCAATCAAATCATATAAAAGTAAATGCCTAATATTAAAAAAACCTGCTAGATATATCTAACAGGTTTTCTTGATAATTGAAGTGACTTGGCTGGGGCTCGAACCCAATAGGTAAGGAACCAGTAAATACAGGGGCTTCAAACAGTTTGCTAATCTATGGTGTCGTTTTGTGAACTTTTATTTAATTTAGCTCATTTTGATGGACTTTGGTCATACTAGGTTTGATTTTTCAATTTATAACATTTTAATCACATATCATTGTACAATTTTGATACAAGTGTTTGAGCCCGCTATATTTTCGTTTAATTAGTAAAAGAGAAAAATCTTAAATTTAAATTTGATTTTTTTTTAAATGTTTAATGTTAGGTTCAATAAAATAGGTTTTGCAAATATGCTTGGAAAAGTTTAGATATTCGTGGGTTAAAGTATAGTAGATTTTTGTTATTTTATGAGTAGCCTTTAGCAAATACACCACCAAGTGTTTTATCAACTCAAACTCATCTGTAACTAAAATTTTTCCTAACTTATCTATGATTTGGCATATAGAATCTTCTGTTGTAGTCTTTCCACTGCGAGAGCCAAGTAATAGACTAATTTCACGATAATCTTCAAAAGTTATATTATGTACAATCGGAAGAATTAAATCACGCCCTTATAAAGCTGAAAGTTGTTTGTCAGCTATTCCGTCATTGGCATTACGTTTTAGAAACAATGGTCTAGAGAATGTTGTTTATTAAAATTTCATATTTTGAATTCTTACAGCATTAAGGATAGCCAGAAATGCCACTCCCACATCCGCAAATACGGCCTCCCACAAAGAAGCCAGTCCAAAGGCCCCAAGGGTAAGAACAATAACTTTTGCACCAAAGGCCAAAGCTATGTTCTGCCATACGATTTGTCTGGTTTTTTTTCCGATCTTAATAGCCGTGGCTATTTTTGAAGGTTGGTCGGTCTGTATCACAATATCGGCCGTTTCAATAGCGGCATCAGATCCCAGGGCCCCCATTGCAAATCCAACGTCCGCTAAAGTTATTACCGGGGCATCATTGATCCCATCCCCCACAAAGGCTACCTTTTTTCCCTCGGCCTTTAGTTCTTCAACATGGGTTACCTTATCCTGGGGCAATAACCCACCGTATGCGCGGTCTATTTTTAATTCTTTGGCCACTCTTTGGACAATAGTGTCTTTATCCCCTGATAGCATCACGATTGTTTGGACCCCATAATCATGGAGTTTTTTAATGGCTAAAGGTGCATCATCTTTAATTTTATCGGCAATGATAAAATATCCGCCAAATTTACCGTCAATGGCAACCAATACAATGCTTTCCACAATTGTGTTGATCTGCTTATCAAAATCAACACCATACTTCTGGAGTAATTTCGCATTTCCCACTAGAACTTCTTTGCTGTTCCATTTCCCCTTCAACCCATGGCCCGCAATCTCTTCCACATTAGAAATATCTATTTCTTTATAAGAATTACCTGCATATTCTACAATCGCCCTAGCTATGGGATGTGTGGATTTAGCTTCAAGTGCAGCGGTAAGAGCGATAAGCTGTTCCTCGGGAATAGTGTCTGCCCTAATTTCCTGAACCTTAAAAACACCTTCGGTGAGGGTGCCCGTCTTGTCCATTACAACGGTATCGACCTTTGTAATAAGGTCGAGGAAATTTGCACCTTTAAAGAGCATCCCGTTTTTAGAGGCAGCACCAATGCCCCCAAAATATCCAAGGGGAATTGAAATTACCAGGGCACAGGGACAGGAGATCACCAAAAATACAAGTGCACGGTATAACCAGTCATCAAAAACGTAAGTTTCCACAAAAAAGTAGGGCAGGAGGGTAAGGCCCACTGCCATAAAAACTACAATGGGGGTATAGATCTTTGCAAATTTGGTTATAAACTTCTGGGTTTTTGCTTTTCGTCCGCTAGCTTCTTCTACCAGGTTCAGGATCTTTGAAAGCGCACTCTCGTCATAAGTAGAAGTAACTTTTAAATCCACAACCCTCTCCAGATTGATCATTCCCGCAAGAACGGTTTCCCCCTTTTTCTTAGTATCCGGTTTAGATTCCCCGGTCAGGGCCGCTGTATTAAAAGAAGAACCTTCACTCTGTATTTCTCCGTCTAATGCCACTTTCTCCCCAACTTTTATCTGAATGATTTCTCCCAGTCCGACCTGTCGTGGATTTGTGCTTACCACCTCCCCACCCATTATTAGACCCACTTTTTCTGGCCGGTTATCTATAAGCTCCTTTATAGATTTTCGGGAGCGTGCAACTGCAGCTTCCTGAAAATGCTCTCCAATAACATAAAACAGCATCACGGCGACTCCTTCAGCGAATTCTCCAATATAAAAAGCCCCCAGCGTTGCAATGGTCATCAAAAAAAATTCATTGAAGACATTTCCTTTGGCCATATTGGTAATGGCATGCTTTAACACTTTAGCCCCCACTAAAAGATAAGCGATACCGAAAATACCCATGCGAATATATCCGCCGAACCACTCAACATCTAAATAGTCAAGTAAAATACCACTGACAAGAAGTAAAAGGCTGATTATGGTTGGGATATATGACTCTTTTTTCCCATCATCCTTTTTTGATCCCGTGCCACAACAACTATCTCCATTTGTGGAACTATTTGACCTGGGTTTTTCCGCCGTTCTTGGAGAATTTATTTCCATTGGATCACGTTCTTCTCTCTCTTTATCTTCTTTGATCATCGTAACAGGTTTTAATAAACAAGGGTAAAACTAGAATAAAGGGCAGTGCAACGGAAGTGCATTGGTTTCCGCGCAAATCAGGTCTATTAATGATGGTGGCCGCCACCTTCACCTTTTTTCATCTCGGCCATCAAGTAATACGCATTGTTGAAGGCAAATCTTGTTCCTGTTGGCAGTTCGTTCAAGAAATTTACGGCAACCCACTCATTTTCTTCGGTACCTGGTATAACTTCTACCGGCTTAAAACTCCAGGCATCCCCTTCTTTTTCAGCAGTAAAAGTTATAAACCTTTCTCCATCCTTAACAATAGCAGATGCAGGTAGGGCCATACTGCGATTATCATCTACTGCAATCCTTGCACGTACATACATACCGGGGACCAGGTTTTCAGGTTGATTTTCAATTTCAGCGTGCACGTGTAGCGCTTTTACATCCTGCTCAAAATTCTTGCCGATGGAGAGGACTTCAGCAGTTAATTCTGTACCAGGTAAAGATTCCGCGGTCATATAAATCTTTTGGCCTACTTTCAGTTTGGCGACATCTTTTTCAAATACTATAAGTTCTGCGTGTACATGATCGGTATTGATGATCTCAAACATATTGGTCTGGGCCTGTACGAACTGTCCAATTTTCACACCAACTGCCTGCACGGCCCCTTCTATTGGGCTCAAGATGGGGATTTGCCGTTGAATATTCCCTTTTTTTACAGCCTCTGGATTTACATTCAGTTGTCTCAGCTGTGCTTCCAATCCTGAAACCTGCCCTTTCATACCTGTGTACTCCGCTTCGCTTCTTTGGAAGCTTTCACCTGACCCGACCCCGGCATTATACAATTTCTGCTGTCTTTGAAATTCCTTCTCCTGAAAATTCAGTTGATTGGACGCATTCATATAATCAGTTTGTATTTTTATGATGTCCGGATGTTCAATAGATGCTAAAACACTGCCCTTTTTGACATTATCCCCTTCAATAACCTTAATGTTTACCACATTCCCGCCAATCACGGGAGTGATCGTGGCTTCGTTTTGAGGTGGGACTTCCAGTCGACCATTAGCCTCTACAAATCCTGTCATAAGCCGGGTGCTAAGGGTGTCGATCTTCATATTTAAGCTACTGTACTGCTGTTGGGAAAGCATCGCCTCTTTTGCAGTTTCAGCGGTATTCGTTTCTGTTGTTTCTTTTTTGATCTCCGCAGTTTTTTTGTTTTCATCACAGGAAACCAGGAAAGATAAAGTGCAAAACAATGCTATATTTATAAATTTCATATTTTCTTTTTTAGTCGTTCAAGTAAAATTGTAGTTCTGCAAGCGCGATCTGGTAATTCTTGTAAGCTTCCAGTGCCCTTAATTCTGATTGTACTGCATTATCGAGGTTTTGAATGAAAGCTACATATTCTATGGCGCCCTCATTGAAAGCGAGAAATGAGCCCTGCCTTTGTTCTTCAAGAAATGGCAGCACTTGATCCCTATAAAATTCCCACGAGGATTTCCAATTTTTATAATTTTGAACAGTGATGAAAAATCCTGTCTGTACCCGTTCCTCTGCAAATCCCGCTGCTTCCTCTGCTATTTCTTTCTCTATTTTGGCAGCCTTTACTTCAGCATAATCAGGCCCCGACAGTATAGGGATTCTGATCGCTGCCTGATAGCTGTAAAATCCACTGGTGCCATTTATTCTTTGAAAGCCGTATTGAAAGTTAAGATCTGGAAGGAGATCTGATCTTTTAACCCTCTGTCGTGCAATGGCCACCGCGACCTCCTGTTTGGGGATCTGTAGTAAAGGATGCTGTGCTTTGAGCAGCAATTCTTCTTCGGGAACCAATTTTGTTTCAAAATCATCGGTAACGGTAAATTCCGCTTCTTCACCCAGCCACAGATTTAATTTTTGCAAGGTGGTAAGGTAGTCGCTTTGCGCCTGTTGCTTTTTGATCTTGACCTCACTGATCCTGTTTCTTAAAGTAAGTGCTTCTAGCTTGGAGATGGCTTCCACTTCATATCGCAATTCGACCGCTTTTTTCAAACTTATATAAAGCGAATCCAACCGCTCAAACAGAAGGTATTGCCTTTTTGCAGCAAAAGTTTCGGTCCAGGCCGTTTTTACCTCGCGGCCCACTTGTAGTTGAGACAGATCATAGGAATCTTCGGCCAGGGCAACACGCTGCTTGGCCAATTTACTTTTTGGAAGGATCCCAAAAATATTTATGTTTTGTTGCTGTATTGCCAGGACCGTATAAATCCCCCTTTCATCATCAAGTTCTTCGCCCCCGGTAGATATCTGGGTTCGCCCAAGGTCCCAAGCTGAAGTTTTTAATACCCCTTGCCGCTCGATCTCCCGGTTTTTATTTTTCAAAAGCGGATAATTTTTTAGGGCCTTATCAACAGCCTGCTCCCGTGTGATTTTAGGAAGCATTTCGGGGGTCTCCTGGGCTTGTAAATTATTTGATCCGGAAAGAAGAATTGCTGCAACAGCTATCCCCGCAACCAGCTTCCTATTTACCGTAGTATTTATTTTTCTGTTTTCCATCCATCTGTAAAGGATGGGTAAAATAAACAGGGTCAATAATGTAGAAGTAATTAGCCCTCCAATAACTACAGTAGCGAGCGGCCTTTGAACTTCAGCTCCTGCAGAACTGGAAATTGCCATTGGTAAAAATCCCAATACATCGGTAAGGGCTGTAAGTAATATTGGCCTGATCCTGCGTTTGGAACCTTTAATGATCCGTTCGTTCACATCTACCACACCATCTTCCTTAAGTTCATTAAAGCCGCTTATGAGTACCAGTCCGTTCAAAACTGCCACTCCAAACAGGACGATAAAGCCCACCCCAGCCGAAATACTAAAGGGCATATCCCTGAGCCATAAGGAAAATATCCCCCCAATGGCTGCTAGGGGAATAGCGATATAGATCATCGTAGCTTGTTGAAAGGACTTCAGGGCGAAATAGATAAGGACAAAAATGAGCAGGAGCGCAATGGGTACTACAATCTGTAGGCGCTTACTGGCCCTTTCAAAATTCTCAAAAGCACCACCATAACGAATATAATATCCTGGTGGCAGATCAAATTCGGCATCCAGTTTAGCCTGGATATCCGCAACTACAGATTTTACATCTCGGTTCCGGATGTTCACCCCTACAGAAGTCCGCCTATTGGTATTGTCCCGGCTTATCTGCATTGGACCGGGCTGGTAGCTAATGTCGGCCACTTCCTTTAGGGGGATTTGAGATCCCGAGGGAAGGTTTACATAAAGGTTCCTGATATTTTCAATATTGGTACGGTCTTCTTCCCGAAGGCGTACTACCAGGTCAAAACGCCTCTCCCCTTGAAAGATCACCCCGGCCTGGCCTCCGGCAAAGGCCGACTGCACCAGGGAATTGAGATTTTTGATCTGAAGGCCATATTGTGCTGTTTTATCCCGGTTATAATTGATCGTTATCTGAGGCAAACCTGCTGTAGCTTCAACCTTCATATCTGCCACCCCTTTTACGGTACTTATTATGGAACCCATTTCCTGAGCTTTACTGGCCAACAGATCAAGGTCCTCCCCATAAAGTTTAACGGCTATATCCTCGCGGACCCCCGTAAGCAGTTCATTAAACCGCATTTCTACGGGTTGGGTAAATTCATAACTTACCCCGGGGACAACGCTGATGGTTTCTTTTATTTTGGAAATAAGCTCATCTTTCGTTCCTGCGGAAGTCCATTCAGATTTATCTTTTAAAATGATAAAACTGTCACCAAGGTCCATGGGCATAGGATCTGTAGGCACATCTGAAACCCCGTACCGGCTTACTACCTGTTCAATTTCGGGATATTCGGCCAACAGCAATTTTTCAATTTTAGTAGAAGTTGCTATCCCCTCATCCAAGGAGCTTCCGGGTTGTAAAATGGTGTGAAAAGCAATATCCCCCTCGTCCAGCTGTGGAATGAATTCCCCACCCATTCTTGTAAAAATGAATATGGCAACGGCAAAAAATGCGACGGCAAGGCCAAGGATCAATTTTCCCCCTTTCAGGGATTTATTCAACAGCGGCTCATAGTTTTTCTGAAGCCAGGAAATAAATTTATCGCCGTAGGATTTTTTGCTGTTCTTCGGTTCTTTTAAAAACAGTGCCGAGATCATGGGTACATAAGTGAGACAAAGGATCATTGCCCCCAGCATGGCAAAAATAAAGGTGAGCGCCATGGGCTTGAACATTTTTCCTTCAACCCCTTCTAGCGCCAGGATAGGCAGGAATACGATCAATATGATCAACTGCCCAAAAAATGCCGAATTCATCATCTTTTTTGCTGAAGATGAAGCGATTTCATCTTTTTCCCAAAGGTTCAACTCGCGCTTCTTTTTTATTTGCTGCTGTATGGTGAAAACGGTACTTTCTACGATTATTACCGCGCCGTCCACAATAATCCCAAAGTCTATCGCGCCCAGGCTCATAAGATTTGCCCAAACGTCAAAAACATTCATCAAAATAAAGGCAAAAAGAAGGGAGAGTGGGATGGTGGAAGCCACGATCAAGCCCCCACGCCAGTTGCCAAGCAGCAATACCAGCACAAAGATCACTATAAGACCACCTTCCAGCAGGTTTGAGGTTACCGTGGAAGTGGTTTTGCTAATAAGTTCGCTCCTGTCTAAAAATGGTTTGATGGAAATTCCTTCAGGAAGGGATTTTTGGATCTGAACAATGCGCTCCTTTACATTGTCAATAACCTCATTGGAATTGGCACCCTTCAGCATCATTACCATTCCGCCGACAGCCTCACCTTCTCCATTTTTTGTAAGTGCGCCATACCTTACAGCATTGCCCATTTTTACTTCACCGACATCCTTAACGGTAATGGGGACCCCGCCAGAGTTTGTGATTACGATCCTTTGAATATCTTTTACACTACGTGCCAGACCTTCCCCGCGGATAAAATTTGCCAGGTGATCCTTCTTAATGTAAGCCCCTCCCGTGTTTTGGTTATTATTTTCCAGGGCAGTAAAAACATCTGATATGGTGAGGCCAATAGCATTTAACTCATCAGGATCTACAGCAACTTCGTATTGTTTTATAAGCCCTCCACTGCCATTAACTTCCACAACACCGGGCACCATTGCCATTTGTCTTCGTACGATCCAATCTTGAATGGTCCGTAGTTCAGTGGGGGAATAGTCACCCTTGAATTTTTCTTCGACTTCAAGGGTATACTGATAAATTTCTCCCAGTCCGGTGGTAATGGGACCCATAGATGGCTGGCCAAAACCTTCCGGGATTTCTTCCTTCACAGCATTTAGCTTCTCCGCAACCAGCTGCCGGGGCAGATAGGTTCCCATATCGTCTTCGAAGACAATGGTCAAAACTGAAAGTCCAAACCTGGAAACAGAACGGATTTCCTTTACCCCTGGAAGGTTGCTCATGGCGATTTCCACGGGGTAGGTGACGAACTGTTCAATATCTTCGGTACCCAGATTGGGCGCCTGGGTGATTACCTGTACCTGATTGTTTGTGATGTCAGGCTGGGCGTCTACGGGAACCTGCATCATACTCCAGATACCGACCCCAATTAAAACAAGCGTAAGCAGACCAACAATAAATTTATTATTGATTGAAAAATCAATGATCTTATTAATCATAAAAAAATTAGAATTTAATTCAGTTTAAAAAAGAGATTGATCATAAATGATCAATGGGAAAAGGACATAAATATCCTTAGAACTGAATTAAACCCGCGGTGGCTGGAATTGAATATAGGGGATTTCTACGCCTGGACCCCCTCCTTTTTGTATAATAAGGGTAGAGATAGCGGGTCCCACTGCTTTAAAAGGTGTAGCATAAAAATTAACAACGTGCACGTGACAACACTGACACTGGCAAAAGGGGCTGCAATTATCAGAATCAGCCGGCAGGTGTTGTGTATCCTGGGTAATTTCCTGCATATTTGAATCTGCTGGCAATGTTATCCTGTTATCTTCGCATAGGACAACATTAAGTCCCAAAAGATAGATAGAAAATAGTAGCGCCAGATTTTTCACATCTGCAAATTTAGTAAAATATAGTGTTCATATCAATTTTGCATCCAGAAAAAATTAATGCTTAAATAATGAATTTCAAACTTTACAGTATTATGGAAGAGTTCACTAAACGATCTAATATATAGTAAATTATTAAAGTTCAAATACAAATAAGTAATTACCGGTTCAAAATTACAATCCTTCTAAATTTTTATTTTGAAAGTTCATTTATAGGAGGGTTAAAATATACCGGTAAAATTTATCTGTAATTTCTAGATTGAATCTTCGTGTGTTAAGATCTTAAATGAATAGCTAATTTTTAATCATTTACTTAATGGGTATAATTTCAGATTTTTCAATTTTTTTTGACAAATTAATTTGCCAAAAATTACCATTTATTTTATCGAGAAGTAAAAAACTCCAATCATTTGAGGTCGGATGGAGAGCAAATCTGTAATCAATCGCTTCTTGTTTCTTACTGATGTGAGGATTGTCTAGAGGTTTGACATATGTCTTTTCAGGTTTCTGATCCCAATTCATTTGCCAGATTTTTCCATTTATTTGGTCAAGGAGTAAAAAAGTCCAAGTATTCTGTGTGGGATAGAGAGTAAACCTATTGTCTACTTCTTCCTGATTCTCAACCAAGGATAAACTGTTTAAAGGTGTTTGCAATTGATTCGATTCATTCTGATCAAATTCAATTTGCCACATTTGTCCGGTTCTGGTATTCATTTTTATAAAATACCACATATTCGATGTTGGAAATATCTTAAATGTTCTAATATAACCATCCTCTGCCTGACTTAGATCATTTTGAGTTTCTTCTATTTTAACCTGAGCAAACAAACTCAACTCCATTAAAAGTATAGCTGCGATGATCAAATATTTCTTCATTTATGAAATTTTAAATTTTCTCTTTCCGATTCTACGGCCTCTGATTAATGTGAGCCATTTGCCAACATGAATTTACTAACTTTTTAACCTTTTCATCTTAAAGCAAAAAATTTTTATTTGTGGAGAAGCCTACTAAGCCATGCAAAATAACTTCAGAAATTAATTTATAAGTTCAAAGAAACCTGGGTTTAAATACCAAAAACCTACTGTTAATGTAAATCTTATTGAAGTTCATTTATACCCTGAAAAACTATACTTCCAAAAAGTTCAGTTCTAAAAGGGAAGGTTATTTTATTTTCGCCTTTTGATTATATGCTTTTTATCTGACCTATGGGTGATTTCATTAAAATATACAAATGGTGCAGTCCGTAATTTTTCTATAAAAGTTAAAGAATCTTTTCCTTGAGCGATTCTGATTTGTTTTAGCAATCCACCAACACCTTTCCTGACATAATTGAAATGATCAGCGAACTCGTGTATCGAGTATCCTAACGAAGCACTATTAATATGCGTCATCTCATTCCTTAATTGTCTTAATTTTTTAAAATGAATCCATTCTTGACCACTATTAATAGCTGTCAGATCTTTACCACACGACACTTTTAGAAATATTCCTATTCTGTCCTCAAGTCTACTAGTTTTTTGCAATTGTAAAAAATCTTCGCTATTTAAACCCCTAAACTTATATATTAAAATGTGACGATTAATAAATGCGTCGACTAATGAGATACATGAAGACAAATATGCCCTATAATATCTTGTACAAAATGTAAAATCATATTCCTTACTGTAGAGACAAGCTTCTTCACGATAAAACATTATATCCTTGGTAATTTCAAATTCTACTGGCTGGTCTGTCATGGGGGGTGTTAATTCTTTTGTCACGCCGGCATAAGATGATGTTACTTTGTTAAAACCAATCGTTGGCGTGGATATACCGAACCTTGTTCCACCAAATACTTCATCAGTTCGATCCATCTCAAACTGTATAAATGGGATAATGCCAGATTTTCTAGCGGATTTATATAAATCATTAAATGTATAATCTTTTCCTGAAATCTTGTAAGTCGCTCTTTCCCAACCTCCCTTTGGTGACTTTATTCCTTGTTTTAATAATGCTGTTATAATATTTCTTTTCGCTTCACTTTTGGACAAATGAAACTCTTCAATCTCTAGAAAGGGAGGATTTTCCATATTTGCGGTAAGGTTACCTGTAAGGGTCAATGTATAAGGGAGTGCGGTATTTTGCGGATATACACCTGCCATGGTTCGTTTTTGCGTTTGATAAATATAGGAAATTTTGTCCTTTTGTCGTAGTTATGGGGAATGCCTCTATGAGCTTTGTACCTAATTGTGGCTGGTTCGGGCATTGATCTTATGTCATGTCAAAGGAGGTATAAAAACTTCTTATTTTAATACTCCGATTCTGCTAGAACTCTCTAATTTGTTTTTAGAGTCTATTAAACGAAGAGCTGAGATCCTAAATATCTCTCTGGAGGGTATTTTGAAAAGTTGAATAATTGGTCTCGGGGAATAAACTTCAGATTCAGAAAGTCTCAATAATCCTGGGTTTTTTTGCTCCAAGTTAATTACCGTAGGAACAGGGTAAAATTGTTCTGGATCCGTTTTTGTCAGCATTTTTTTAATTGATCAATTTTAAATGCTACCACTAGATTTAAATCAACAATACAAGAGCTTTAGGAATAAATGAAATTTTGCAAAATCAAATTTGAACGGTTTTCTTTTCGATAAACAATGCCGTTTATTTCTTTTTTAAAGTCGCAGACAACTTGTGGTACCATAAATTTGCGAGAACTCAAGCCATCAAGTATTTGATCCATGAAAATCAAACGTCGCAAAAAATTAGTGAACTATCTCAATATTCTAGATCAGCCCTTAAGGTTTGATCATTTTGTATTTGGGAGGGTCTTTTTCCTTTGGGCACTTTTGGGTTTGATAGGCGGCTGCATTGCCGGTGTTTATTGGATCATACTGGAGTTCTTGACCAATCAGCTGGCTTTTTTTGAGGATTTTTGGGTGATCATTGTTATGGCCGTTTGTGGTCTATTGGCTGGACTGATCATTCACTTTATCGGTGATCCCGGGGAGATTCATTTAATAGTGAATAACATTAGATTCAATAAGGGCAGGCTCGATCCCAAAAACAATCCCTCCATGATCCTTTCCTCACTTCTCTGCGTTGCATCTGGCGGAAGTTTGGGTCCTGAAGCGCCTCTGGTACAGGTAACTGGTTCTACCGGAACCTGGTTGGGAAAGGTATTCCGGTTAAAAGGGGAAGAACTCCGCTCATTGAGTATCGCCGGTATGGCTTCCGGGTTTACCGCACTTTTTGGTGCTCCCCTGGGTGGGAGTCTGTTTTCGCTGGAGATCTTGCATCACAAGCATGCCGTAGAATATTATAGGGCTATAATTCCTGCACTGGTAGCAAGCTGTTTCAGTTATATCGTGTTTGCCCTGATCATTCATCTGGGCCTTGGGGAGGTATGGGATCTTTCGGCGTATGAGTATTCTGGCCTGTTTGATTTTGGATATGCCATCGTATTCGGTATTCTAGGGACTATCATCGCTTGGATTTTTATTTACTGCACAAAATCTCTTAAAAAAATCTTTGACCATCGCCCGCTTCCCATTTATATCAAAACATTAATTGGTGGGGTTTTGCTGGGGGTTATCGCATATTATTTTCCCCTTACGCGATATTTTGGACATCATGAGATCAATGTGCTTTTGGATCAAAAATTGTCCATTACTGTTTTATTTGGCATTTTGGTCTTCAAAATCATTGCCATCGCAATCACGGTGACTTCTGGTTGGCGCGGTGGATTTATCATCCCTTTATTTTTTGTGGGCGCCACGCTGGGCCTGATCATTCACTATTTTTTCCCATTCACAAATCTGACACTGGCCATTATAAGCTGTATGGCAGCCATTAATTCCTGCGCCACGAGAACGCCCATGAGCACAACCATTTTGCTCGCTACATTAACTGGATTTTCTTACTTGATCCCCATTTTGTTCGCAAGTTTAACAGGCTATTTTTTGGCACCTAGAATTCCGTTTATAGGTTCGCAATTGGAGGCCTTAAAAGAAGAAGAATAAAGAAGTGTGAAGTTAAAAACCGACCAATTTATACCGAAAAATGGGTAAAAAGAGCAAAAAAATACAGCAAAAAATCAAAAGAAATGCCCGTATTTCAAGGTATGTGATCTACAAGGAAACCCTAATTGATGGCAGGGAGCAGTTTTGGTCTTTTATTGGTTCTTTTTTTGGTATCGGTCTTATTGCGCTGTCGCAATCTTTTATGATCCCGCGTCTTGAAAATATATTCTTGATCGGTTCTTTTGGCGCCTCAAGTGTGCTGGTCTATGGCGCAATCCAGAGTCCGCTGGCGCAGCCCAGAAATCTTATAGGCGGTCATGTGGTGTCTGCAATAATAGGGGTAACCGTTTTTAAATTAATTCCCGATATTTTATGGATCACCGCCCCACTGGCAGTGGCGAGTTCCATTGTGGCGATGCAAATTACCAAAACCATGCACCCGCCGGGTGGCGCGACCGCGCTGATCGCCATAACAGGAACGGCAAAAATCAAGGAACTGGGTTATTTTTATGTACTATCGCCCGTTTTAACGGGAGTGCTCATCTTATTTATTACCGCACTTATTTTCAACAATCTTACCAAATACAGAAGTTATCCTACAAACAGTAGACTTACGCGTATCTTTAAGTTCAGAAGACGCCAGCGGGAACGCAAAGAAGCATAAAATGTAAGGTAAACCTCAATAGCATTGGGTCATAACTGTATTTTTGCATAATATAAAGCGCAAAAATGATGAATACTACAGAGGCTGCCCTAAAAGAACGCATCAAAGAGTTGACCTGTCTCTATGAGGTATCTTCGATTCTTATGAACGTGACCGATACAAAGCTTTTTGAGGAACTCAAAGCGATAGCAAAGAGCCTTAAAAAGGCATTTCAGTTTCCACCGGACACAGAGATCAGTATTTTCATTCCGGGACATCAGGTTACTACCGGCAAGACCATGGATTTTGTGGTGATGTATTCCACCATTTCCCTTTTCAACAAAAAAGTGGGCAGTATAAAAGCCCACCTGAACAAAGAAAATCTCCGCTTTTTAAAGGAAGAGCAGCAGTTAATGGATAATGTGGCGCTCAAAATAGGCGATCTGATGGAACGCATAGAGATTAGAGATAGTGAATCCCGTCTGAAAATGCAGATGGAACGTGCCGACAGGTTAAATATCCTGGGTGAGCTCACAGCAGGTATAGCCCATGAACTCAATACCCCGCTTGCGAACATCCTGGGCTACGCCGAACTTTTAAAGCCAAAGACAAAAGGCGATCAGGAGTCCGAATCGGATGTTGAAAAAATCATAAGCAGCGCTATTTTTTCCCGCGAAGTTGTAAAAAAACTTATGTTCTTTGCCTGTGAAATGCCCCAAGAAATGAAAAGGGTAAATATCGTACCAAGCATCAAAAGCGCAATGGACCTGCTGGATGCCACCTTTAGAAAAAATCAAGTAAAATATATTGTAAAAATTGAGGAAGAGCAGCTATGGTTGCGCGCAGATATCATTCAGCTCACACAGATTATTTTTAACCTGGTGATCAATGCGATCTATTTTTCACCAAAAAATGCCCTGGTCACCGTAGAAGCGGTTCAAAATGAAGATTTTGTTATCCTCAAAATAGAGGATGAAGGCAGTGGGCTCACAGAAGCGGCCCTTGAAAAAGTGTTTCAGCCCTTTTTTACGACAAAACCGGTGGGCGAGGGTGTTGGCCTTGGCCTTAGTGTGGTACACGGTATCGTCGCCAGTCATAAGGGAACCATCACGGCCGTCAACAATAAAGATCACGGCGCCACATTTACCGTAACCCTACCAAAATCCTGACCCTATGCAACTGAAAAACGAAAATATCCTACTGGTTGATGACGATCCCAACATTTTAGAGCTCTTGCAGCGCCATTTGAAAACATGGGACTACCATACCTATAAAGCTGTTTCGGTAAAAGAGGCAGTGGGCATTTTAAAGGATACACCTATAGACCTGCTTATCACAGATCTCAAAATGCCCGATATAGACGGTTTTGAACTCATAAAGTTTGCCTCAGAGCATTATCCCCAGATGCAGAAACTGGTGATTACTGGATATCCATCCATCCAGGATTCCCTGAAAGTAATAAAATCCGGTGTGGTGGAGTACCTTACTAAACCTTTTACCAAAGGTGAACTCGAGACTGCGATATCACAAGCATTTTCGCAGTTGGATAAAAAAACAGAAGGATCCTCTGGGTTCAAAAAATCGCATGCATACGGTGATATCATAGGTGGTTCTGAAAAAATAAAAGAGGTAATAGAGGTCATTGAACGCGTGAAGGACAATAAGGCCACCATTTTCATAAAGGGAGAAAGCGGTACAGGAAAAGAGCTTGTGGCACGTTCCATTCACTATCAGGGCAAATTTTCGCGTGCGCCCTTCATTGCCGTTAACTGTGGGGGAATTCCCGAAAATTTGTTGGAAGCAGAGCTTTTTGGATATGTCAAGGGCGCTTTTACCGGAGCAGATACCAATAGGAGTGGTTTTTTTCAGGCGGCTGCCGGAGGAACCATTTTTTTAGATGAGATAGGAAATGCTCCACTGGCAGTACAGTCCAGATTGCTACGTGTGCTTCAGGAAAAGGAGGTGGTGCGCGTGGGTTCCCAGAAGCCGGAAAAGTTAGATCTGCGAGTTATTGCAGCTACCAATGGTAACCTGCCTGACATGATCAAGAAGGGAACATTTAGGGAGGATCTCTTTTATCGCCTCACCGTAGTCGAAATAGAGGTACCCCCACTTCGCGAACGAAAAGAAGATATCCCAAAATTGGCCGAAAAATTCCTTTTCAAATACGGGATAGAATATAGAGACCGCTATATTCAGCTTGAGCCTGCGGTTCTCACTATTTTAGAACGTCACAGTTGGCCGGGAAATATAAGGGAGCTTGAAAATGTAATTCAGCGGGCAGTGATAATGTGTGATAAAACGATCACTCCTGCTCAGTTGCCAGATAACCTTAAGTATTCAATTGATTTTCCGCAAGGAGCGCTCGTTCCCTTAAAAGAAATGGAGGTTAGGTACATTAGAAAAGTACTCCGGGCAACGGGCAACAATAAAACCAAGGCTGCCGAAATCCTTCAGATTACCAGAAAAACCCTCCGGGACAAGATCAGTGAGTAAAGTTTAATACCTAATATTCAAATTGTAGATATTGTGGCATGTAATTTTCTAAATGCTTTCAATTAATATATTAATAAGCCTTCTCAGGGTAAAATCTTATTTTATAATTAGTACAGCTGCGAATCAGGTTTACAAAACGCTAAATATCTTTAGTTCGATTGAACCTCAATACGAGATAACCAATAGCTGCTGCTACAAATGATCCTATAAGAATACCCATTTTTGAAGATAGGTTAAAGATCACATCACCATCGAACGCTAAATTGGAAACAAATATGGCCATAGTAAACCCTATACCCGCCAGAAAAGAAGCCCCTATTATGTGCGACATTGAAATATCTTCCGGTATTTCAGTAAGGCCCAGTTTTTTGGCAAGAAATACCGTTGTTGTCACACCAATACTCTTACCTAGTACCAGACATATGACAATGTTTAAAATAAGTCCAGTATCCATATTTGTAGTGCTAATAATATTTATCCCCGCATTGGCCAGCGCAAATAGTGGGATTATCAAATAGGCGACCCATCCATGAAGGCTGTGTTCCATATTTTGTAATGGTGATTGATAACGTTCGGTCCAATCTTGTAAGTCTTCTATTTGTTGAATTTGCTCACTGCTTAAGATAGGTTTTTGGGAGATAACAGCATTTTTTATATTTGAGGTAATGGTAGTAAGGTTTTCTAAAAATTCAGAGGTGTTAATATTTTGTCCAATGGGCACTGAAAAAGCAAGTAATACCCCTGCTAGGGTAGGATGAACACCAGATTTTAGGAATAAAATCCATATGACGACGCCAAGCGATATCATTATGAATTTAGAGAAGTACCCTTTATAGGAAAGGAAGTATAAGAAAAAAAGTAGTCCAAAGGCCCATGCGATCATTGCAAGATTAACTGACCCGCTATAAAAAGCGGCAATAACGAGAACAGCACCCAGATCATCTACAATTGCAAAGGCGGTCAAGAATACTTTTAGGCTTAAGGGTACCCTACTGCCCAGAGCGTTTAGGATTGCCAGGGAGAACGCTATATCAGTCGCCATTGGTATGCCCCAACCCTTAAATGTATCATCATTTTGATTTAATACAAGGAAAAATGCAACAGGTATTAACATGCCGCCAAGAGCCCCAAAGAGCGGGAAAGATAATTTCTTTAAAGTATTCAGTTCTCCTATTAGTACTTCCCGCTTGATCTCAAGACCTATCAAAAAGAAGAAAATTGTCATCAACCCATCATTGATCCATAAAAGGAGCGGCTTATTAAGCTCGAACCCCTCCAGTCTAACCCCTAAGTTATAATTCCACAGGTTCTCATAATGTTCGGAAAAGGGCGAATTCGCCCAAAATAGGGCAATTAGGGTTGTTAGGATCAATAATATGCCACCCCAACTTTCTATTTGAACAAATTTCTGTAATAATGATTTACCTGTAATTTTTTTAATCATGCTATTATATAGATAATTGATTGAAATTTTAATGCTCGATTGTGAGAAGCCATTAATTTTTAATGATGATTAGGAGGTCTTTTTTACTCGATAGAAGATGATGAACTGTACGGCAATACCGGTAATTATCAAAAAAGCAATTTCTATATGTGACAGGAGTGAACTTGTATCTAAGGACTTCTGTGCACTATCTATCAAGTTTTTACTCTCCTTAAGTTGAATTTCTGAAAGGTTCAACAGATGGGAATGCATACTCTCTAAGGTTTCATGAATTTTATTTTTAATCAAAGATCTGGGTCCATCAGAGGCAATATGTTTGTTTTCCAAACTTACCAACCGTTCGAAATCCGTCTCCAATTGCTCTAGGTGCTGTCCTTCACTAATGGTTAATTTGGTTGACCGAAAATCAGAAATATAATCTTGGATGACCTTATTTTCTTCATGCTGTATCCCTTTGCTCAAACTGTCGCTTAAACCCATTTTTTTTTCGAACAGGACATTAGATATGGAAAATATATAATCCTGTACCACCATACGATCGTTATAAACTTCGTTCACAGAATTTTGGGCAATATCAAAATGTTTTTGATCGATGCGGTTTGTCCAGAGTATAAGCAAAAAGACAATTGAAATTGCAAGTAGGGTATTGATACGTTTCGCAATGGTAGTTTTCTTGGGCATAATGAAATTATTTGGTCACGGCTTATCATTTCTCAGAATTCTGATTTCAAATATCTTACCGAAAAATAGGTTTTTTCTTAAATAGTTATGAAACAGCTTTTTATAGGTTTATTATGTTTTCCATGGTATTTTTAACTGGATAATAAATATCCAGTTGGTAATATTTTAACCAATATAGAACTTCGGATATTTTATTTCTTCCATCATATATAGAAATTAACAATTTCAAAACACTGTACTTTCTACCAGATTTAATTCAAAGGCAAAAGCACGGGAAAACTATTGATAATTTCAAGATTCTTGAAAGGGCATATGAACTTGGATGATATAGGGAATGTGCCCTAATAGTGCAATCCAGGTGGTTACGTTTGCTTCGGTAAATAGAGGTGGTGCGCATGGGTTCCCAGAAGCCGGAAAAGTTAGATCTGCGATTTGTCGCAGCTGCCAATGGTAACCTGTAAGGGATGATAAAGAAGGGATTAGTTAGTGAGGATCTTTTTATTCTCTTACCATAGTGAAAATAGAGATATTTCCATATCTCTATCCAAAAGAGAATATCCCTAAATTGACTGGGAAATATAGGGAACATGAAAATGTAATTCAGTCGGTCAGTTATCATGTGCGATAAAACGATCACCGTTGCACAGTTGCCTGATAAGCTCAAGTATTCAATAGATTTTCCGCAAGGAGCATTCGTTACCTTACAGGAAATAAAGCTTACGTACATTAGAAAAATCCTCTGGCCAAAGGGAAACTATGAAACCAAGGTTGCCGATATACTTCGGACTTCCGGAAAATCCTTCGAAACATGCACAATATCAAGAATTCATTTGGAGATAATTCAGTTCGAAGATATACGTGGGTTGTTCATTCACTACATACTATACAAAACTTATACTAATTCCCTTTTTATCATTTCGATTTTGAAGATTTTCAATTTTTTAAATGGTTTTTTTCAAAATAATCTGATCGCGGAGCTTTTTTTATTTTATAGAAGAGGATAAACTGGATGGCAATACCAATAATAATGATAAAGCCAATTTCTAAATTAGAAATAGTGGCGCTCATGCTCAATGATTTATGTGCATCATTGGTCAACTCCTTACTTTCTTGGATCTGTATCTCCGAAAGTTTTAATAGGGCAGTATCCATTAGTCCCAAAGTTTTTGAAATTTTATTTCTCAAAAGTTCCTGATTTTCTTTTAGGGGACTGCTCATGACTTCCAGTTCAATCAATTTATCAAAATTAACTTGCAAACTTTCAAAGTATTTTTTCTCCTCAACCGTTAGTTTGGTCGCCTCGAAATGTGAAAGGAGCAAATCTATTCTTTCATTTTCTTCAGCGCTCCGCTGCTTTATTTGTTTACTTATTAGAGCGAGCCTTTTACTAGAGAGTATGGTGGAGATGGAAAAAATATACCCCTGTACTTTTATACGGTCATTGTAGACTTCTTTTATATAATGTTGTATATCACGGGAATATTTTATATCTATCCGGTTAGTCACCAGGATTAGCAGGAAGATCATTGAAATGGCAAGAATGACATTTAATCGTTTTGCTAAAGTAATTGTGGCCATATATTTTTTTTATTAGACACTTTACATCTCGAGTAATACATTGCAAAACTTCTACCAAAATAAATATCAAATCAAAGATTTTATTAAATCGTTAGGATATAAAAATCTTTCCAACATTCGAGGGTTTTGACCTGTTAATAACCGTCCATGTATGGGCATCACCCGGTTTCGATCGCTCATGGACTTCAAGGTTCAAGTATATTTCCATACAGATTCCTAACTTTATCTCATATCTTAAATAATTAGATTTAAAATGGATAGATAATACCCAGCCGGGTATTATCTATCCATTTTACTTTAAGCTTTATGTGGTGAGATTATTTAACAAACCATTGAAATTAGGGGGGTTAAGTTATAATGCCAAACTGGGATCTATCACTTGGCATCTGTATTGCCTATATAGAAAAAAGTAAAAACAGAAACAATGAAAGCAACTTCCTTCAGTATATGCAGAGATTGTGTTCATATTCGGTATTGTGTGCTTACCGATCAAAAAGATAAGGTCTGGTCGTGCAGTGATTACAGCAATTGTGACAATCTGTTACAACGGAGCACGGGTATGGCTCAGCACATTGAGATAGATGTTATTAACGATTAAAAACCAAGACAATGATAAAATATCTGATTATTGGGGGGCTTTCACTGTCGGGCTTAAATGCGCAAGAAAACAGAGATTGCGACCAAGCTATAAAAATATATTCTGGAGATGAGCTAGAGATCGCAAAGCCCTCCGCTCATTCTTACAAATATATCAATCTCCCGAGAGCTAATTTTCTAAAAAAGCGTGGCGGCATAAAGAACTTCAACAAATTAAGTGGAGAGAAAATTAAAGTAACGGAGGTAACAATAACAGAAAATTGTAAAACGGAGGTTCGCGTAAAAAGAAAAGATGGTAAAAAATTCTTCAATACGCTAAAAACAATCTCTATTGATCTTGATAAAGCGTTGGAAACAGGAGAGGTTAAACTAACGGACGACATTTAAACCAAATTTATTAGCAATGGAATTAAAAGAAATGAACAGAAAGTTGAAAAATCATCCAGAACCAAAGAAAAATGCTACCGGAATGGTTGAAAATGTGATGGAACAGTTCAATACCGCCGCTGATCACATAAATCTCAATCCCAATATACGCAAGATCCTTGCGGTGACCAACAATGAACTTATTATTCACTTTCCTGCTAAGCGGGATAATGGGGATGTCGAAATATTTACTGGGTATCGCGTGCAACATAATAATGCTCTTGGCCCTTATAAAGGAGGGCTGCGCTATCATGACACGGTGGATATAGATGCAGCGAGGGCACTCGCCATGTGGATGACCTGGAAAACGTCATTGGCTGGGTTACCATATGGCGGTGCCAAAGGGGGGATAAAAATCAATCCTAAACTTTATACGCAGTCTGAACTTGAACGTATAACAAGACGTTTTACCTACGCCCTGGGCGAAAATATAGGGCCAGAGCACGATATACCGGCACCAGATGTAAACACCAATGCGCAGACCATGGCCTGGATAGCAGATACTTATATGTCTACGAAAAGCCCGTCTGAACGTTCTACCTATCAACATGTGGTGACTGGAAAACCTGTGGGCTCAGGCGGACTGGAAGGGAGGGACCGTGCCACAGGTTACGGTGTGTTCCTTTGTATAAAGTTATGGATGGAAGAAAAAAATATAGATATAACAGGTAAACGTTTCATCGTTCAGGGTTTTGGCAATGTAGGCTATTGGGCCGCACTTTTTATGGAAAAAGCAGGAGCGGTGATGGTTGGGGTGCAGGATGCGTTTGCCAGTATATATACCAGTACCGGGATCGATGTGGAAACCCTATATGGTCACATCAAAGCCAACGAAGGAAGCGTGCAAAACTATCCGGAAGCGAACCAGATTGATAAAGATGACTTCTTTGGTCTTGATTGCGACATTATAATCCCAGCTGCGCTGGGCAACCAGATCACTCAAGATAATGCCCCCTCCATCAAAGCCATTCTCATTGCCGAGGGTGCAAATGGTCCTACCAATGTGGAAGGTGAAAAGATACTTTTAAATAGAGGGGTGGCCATTATCCCGGATATACTGTGTAATTCGGGCGGCGTGATCACAAGTTATTTTGAATGGTTGCAAAACCGAAATGGTGAACTCTGGAAACTTGAAGAAGTCATGGAAAAGCTGGAAACAAAACTGGGTGCCAGTTTTCATAATGTCCTAAGGGCGGCAGAGGAGCGCAACATAGATATGCGCACCGCTGCATATATAATCGCCATTGAGCGTATAGAAAAAGCCTATGTACAACGGGGGATTTTCCCATAATAATTCACTTTACCCTTATTAAAATGAAATACGGAAGTTTGATCCTTGAAAAAAAGGAATATGTTCTATTAAAAAGGCTGATGAACCTGGCTGCACCACATAGAGATATGGTTGAAAAAAATGCCGTGAAAAGGCTAAATGAGGAACTATCCGGGGCCCTTATCGTGGATGAGCAGGACGTGCCATCCGATGTGGTACGCTTCAACAGTACGGTTACAATTAAGGCAGGGGAATGGAACAGGACCATTCAATTGGTAATACCCTCCGAGAGGGATACCAAGAGCGATAAGATTTCCATTATGTCCCTTATGGGAATGGTGCTCATAGGATATTCCACCGGTGATCACTTAAAATGGGAATTTCCCAATGGGACCAAGGAACTCTCCATTGTGAAGGTGAAACAGTCCGGCACCCCAACGGCCTCCTCGATCCTGATTTAAATAAATAATCAAATTAAATTATATGATATGTCAACGGTACGGATGTATGATCACGATTCTGAGCATGAGAAACTGCAAAAGAATAAAATGATGGAACTGGAGGGATGGCTGAAGCATCTGGGTTCCATAGAATGTGATATCGATAGTATGCTTGAGATAATCAGTGGTATATGTAGTGAAAAAAACCTGCTTTATCAAAAGCTGATGGACAAGAAAAAGGAGAACCGCTCACAATTGGACGCGCTTTACAGATATAAAAACGAGGCAGGCAAAATACTGGAATGCGAGGACCTGCAGTGCGATCAATATTATGGCAAACGGCATAGGGATTTCAGGATGCTCTACCACTATAACCTGGAGAAATACGATAGGTTGAAGGAGGATTTTTTCACTGTGGTTTCCGCCAGTCAAAATGTGGGTCACACATTGAATTAGATATAACATAAAATCAACACAGCACATTGTCAGCAATCAGAGAACTGAATGTCAGGATCAGGGAACTTGAGATAAGGCTTTTTCAAAAGGACATGGCCGAAGCCGATGATTGGATAGAGGGACTTGAGGGTTTGAACCATGAATTGGGGATGCTATTACTGATCGAAAAACATGTTTTGAGGGATGATAGAATAAGATATGACCTACTGGCCTGGCGAAGGGCGAACACCCTTACAGTGGCAGATCTCTGTAAATATCAACAGGACATAAAAACTGAAATGGAATACGGTCGTGGTGGCCATCACTCGGAGTGGGTCAAAATCCATGAAAGGTATAGGGCAAAACATATGGGACACTTAAGCGCTTATGCGAGTTTTAAGATAAAAGTGCTCGGTAAACTATTGATATAAGAAAAGATCAATTGAATGTGGTATTGAATACGAGGTATTATTGATGATCGAAAATTTTATAATTTAATAGTCTTTTCTAACCTTGTGATCATTTTCCTACTTATATGGTTATTGCCTATCCCCCCATATTTATTGAAGACATTCAAAAAGATCCATATAATTTTCATAGAGGAATAATATAAATATGCCCTTCTGTTACCCAGGAAACGAGGAAATCTTTTAATGAACAAGTTATGAACGACCTTAAATTTTATTTACAGATAATTATAGCGGTCATTATTTTTATATTTTGCCTTTTTTTGTTGAATTTGTTATTGTGCCTTTTCATGTAATTGACCTCAAATAGAGGTAATATGTTGATAACATAATTTATTAATTATGCTGCTGCTATATATTCATTGATAGGATCAAATTTTGATATCTGCTTAGATAAAAGACAAATACCCTAACATAATTTTTAATGGATATCTTATAATGTCCAATAATATAGTATGGGAAATGAGCTTTAGGTTTGACAGTGAAGCCGGATGATGTTCAGTTTGTGTGTTCATTACAAATGTATAGGTTGTTCCCAATGAATGTTTGATACAGTTTTACGCGGCTGAATTTTATCCATCGAGACCGACCATTCAATTTCCATGGTATTCATCCCAAAACTTGAAACTCCATTCATTGTAATTTCAATCAACTATTCAATTAAACTATGGTCATCAGCAATTATTATATATTTTTTCAATAAAACATAGCAAATAAATATTGACAAGCTCAAAATAGATCCCCATAAAAGTCCCGTTTTTAACTGTTCTGTATATTTGCCTAAAATTGCTATGAATACTGTAAGGGGTAAAATACCTACCATTGTTGCCCCTATGAACTTCCAATACCCCATTTTTAACAACCCAGCTATAAAACTTATGGCATCATTTGATAACAATGGGTTGAGCCTTGTTATGATAACTGCCCAGGAGCCATAGCTTTCTATAAATTTTGTGATTTTATTTTCTGTCTTTTCCCCCAATAATTTTGTGATGAAGTTTTTACCCAAATATCGGCCAATAAAATATCCTACAGAGGAAGCAGCAAAAACAGCCATTAGAACTATAACACTTCCCCATATGGGCCCATACGCCAAAATAGAAACGACCATCAGGGCAATAGTGGGTATGACTATTAAAAACATCTGTACTACCATTGCCAATATCAAAAGAATAGGGCCTAACCATCCAAATCCCGAAACCCATTCCTGGATATGCTGCTCATCATCACTTGTTAAAACTGACCAAGCTGTGTCCATAAATTCCCTTATGGTCGGTATAAAAAAGTAACACCCCACAATGCCAAGTATCAATAGAATACTAAAGTAAAGCGGTAATCTACTTTTCTCCATTTCTCTCTGTCATTATTTAAAACTTACTTGTAAAATAGTTGCTTCATTATCCCCAGATTCGTTAGAAATATATAATGTGCCATCTGGGTCGAATGTAATCCCTTCGGGCTGGGCGAAGGTATCCTTATCGAGCTTGTGGACGGTCTTGATAGCCCCATCTGCATCAAGTATTACCAGTTTTGGATCTTTCCCTTCCAATAGATAATATTCTCCCGTTTTAGGGTGAACTGCAACCTCTGAAGGCCTAAATGTTTTATATATTTTCTTTTTTTGATGGCTGGTAAAAGCAGCATCATTCATGTAAATTTTTATGAATGGCTGGGCATCGGTTTCATGACCATCTATCGAAACGCGGTAGATACCTTTAAAACCGTCCTCGAAATCCCTATCCTTTGGTGCGATCAACAAGTCATTTGTCTTTGGATCCAATGTCAGGGTTTCAATATTGTTTTTTGATGTAAAGCGTGTTTCAATTTTTTTAACCTTTATCTTTTTGGTCCTGAAGTTCTCGACCTCAAAAATAGTCCCGTCGCTACGCATAACATAGACATTGTTATTGCGAACTGCAATACCTTCGTAATCACCAGGGCCTGCAAATTTTATTTTATTGGTGATTTTTTTATCTTTTAGGTCATATATAAATATCACCCCATCTTCATCTTGTACACATGCCATAGTTTCCTCCGAAAGCCAGACGATACCGCTCACCTCGTTCAAAATTTCGGGGAGCTGCCAGGAATTATGTATGGTATAGTCATTCTGGGTTTCCTGGGGCATTTTGTTGCCTTTACCCTTAAATGTAAAAGCGGTTATAATCACCACAGCCGTTAACGTCGTGATGGAAATTATTTTAATACCCTTCATAATATATTGTTTAGGGTAAATATCACTTTCAAATCTGTAAAGAATATGGAAACAGTAATGGAACAGTGAATTCAAGGGCTATCGGGAAATTGTAACCTGAAGGTATGCATGCCTTGAAAAGTATACGTGAGTTCTACTCCATATCTCTGGGCAATGGCCATAGAAATGGACAGTCCAAGCCCTGTAGAGTTTTTATGATTGCTCGTATGTTTAAATCGGGTAAAAAGGGAAGATCTATCAAGTTCTTTAAGTGCACCGAAATTCCTTATTTCCCAAAAATTTGATTTTATTTCAACATGGATCTGTTCTTTTCTCTTTCCATGCACCAACGCATTTTTAATAAGGTTTGTTAGCAGAATTATAGCGAGGTCCACATTAATTGTGTATTCTAAAGCAGTCCCTGAATCCACGTTTATCTTCATCTTTTTATGAGCAGCAAGATCCTTAAAATCCGCTGCAATATCCAGGGTGAGTTTTGTAAGATCAATGATTTCTTCTTTTTCAAATTGCCTGTTTTCTATTTTTGAAAGCAATAAAAGTGATTTGTTCAGCCTTGTTAACTTGCCCAAACTGTCCATGATGGTTGAGAGATCTTTAAGTTGGTTTTCCCTCAAATCATTGTTCTCTAGAAAAAGTTCCAATTTGTTGATGCTAACGGCCAGCGGGGTCTGTAATTCATGGGATGCGTTTTCAATAAATTCCTTTTGGGCCACATATTTGTCAGTAGATTTTCTAATGAGTCTATCTACAGTAGAGTTGAGCAAATTAAATTCTTCTATATTAGAATTTGGGATGTGTAGGGATGTATGCTTCTCGATGCGGAAATCCCTCAATTGTGTGATCAGGTCATAAAAGGGTTGCCAAATTTTTCGCAGCAATAAGTTATTCATAAATAAGATACTGAATACTAATAGTAGATATAGGCAAAGCAGATACAGAACCATATCCTCTACCAGATCATCCTCTTCTACCATGGAAGTAACAATTTTCAATTTGTAGTGATCATCACCATATGCAATAGCACTTTCGAATATGCGAACCGGCTCGTAATCTCTCTCATTGAGCATATACATTAAGGTATCGCGATAACTCTCCTTAAAATCCAGATAGCCCGCTTTGGATATGGGCGTAAAATTATAAACGTGTTTTTCAAATTTTGAATCATTTTGTTTGAGTATGGTGGGGTCATTCTCAATACGCTGTAACATTAGGAATTTCTGATTTTCCAGACCGTCATCCAAACTATCGTAAATTTCATCAAGCATTGCGAAATAAAACAGTACCGCCCAGCCTGTAATAAGGGGCAAGAGCAGTATTGCCACATATTTTGAAGTGTAATTGAGCAACCGCATTATACCACATCTAGTTTATACCCCACGCCATATACAGCTTCCACGTTTATGTTTGATTTTTTTAGTTTTTTACGCAAATTTTTGATTTGAGAGTAAATAAAATCAAAACTATCGGTTTGGTCTATATGGTCTCCCCACACATGTTCTGCAAGTGCTGTCTTGGTTACCAGACGCGTTTTATTGGTCGTTAGGTACATTAAAATATCATACTCTTTTCTATTGAGTATAATTTCTTCATCTGCCATTTTAACGGTCCTGTTTTCCGGGTTAATCATTAAGTTACCAATTTCGACCACGGTACCGCCGGCAAAGTTGCGGCGCCGTAAAACTGCTTTCACCCTTGCATGTAGCTCGGCCATATGGAAGGGCTTTGGCAAGTAATCATCTGCACCAAGGTCCAGTCCGGCCAGGCGGTCATCTAATGAATCTTTGGCCGAAACGATAATTACGCCCTCATTCTTGCCCTCACTTTTAAGTTTTTTGAGGAGTTCTAGGCCATTTCCATCTGGCAGTCCAATATCCAGCAAAATGCAGTCATACTCGTAAATACTTATTTTGTCACCGGCAGTTTTAAAATCTGAGGCCGCTTCCACAATATAATGTTCTCGTTCCAAACTATTCTTCATGTTGATCAGCATTTCAGGGACATCCTCTATGATAAGTATTTTCATCTCAGCATTTGTTTTAAACAATAATATAATTGAAATCTATAAAAAGTTGGGAATTTTATGTTTTTAAAAAAATGCAGGGCATTAATGGCTTTTCCAATTGACTACAGATTTATCCCTTTACTTTACGTCAAATTAAAAAATATAGTATCATGAAAAAATTGAGATTATCCGCAGTGGCATTGATTGTTACTGCAACAGTAAGTGCACAGGATTTGATGACAGACCAGGTACCAACAACTTTAAACAGAAGTTTTCAGGAAACATATCCCAATGCTACCGATGTGGAGTGGGAAATGGAAGGAGGAAATTACAAGGTTGAATTTGACGTGGATAAAATGGACAATGAAATCTGGTATTCAAAGGATGGGAATATTTTAAAGGCCGAAATGGAAATGACAGAAAGGGATTTACCCACAGCTGTAAAAACTACCGCCAAAACGAAGTATCCAAAATACAAAATTGATGAAGTAGAAATGACCGAAGAAAACGGACAGAAAACCTATGAAGTAGAACTTGAGAAATGGTTCCAGAAAGACAAAAAGGTAATAATTGCCGAAGATGGAACATTCATAAGTGAACGGTCATAATTTGATCTCATTAAAAATCAAGCGAGTATGGAAGTCTTTCAATACTCGCTTTTTTTAGGTTATGTATTTTTTCAATGAAGGGATATTTAATGGGTAAATGAACTTCATGAAAGTTCAAAGAAACCAATGTCTTAAACCCTAAAATAAACCCTTTGCCCGAAATCTTCAATTATAGGTATGGGAAATGAACTTTGTGTGGGGGTTTTGGAAAATTCACCTAAAGTTGAAGCAAAATGCTTTTGGTGTAGAGCGATCAAAAAAATCTCTTTTGAGCCTGATAGATAGTTCAAACAAACCTGGGTTAAAGTATACCAGAGCGAATTTTCTTAATCTCTATAAATTTTTTTTGGATTATACGTTGCCCTTGAATTTATATTAAAGAAATTATGCTATTTATAATGTTAGTTTACTTCTTATTTTGAGATCCTATTCTAAAGTTTTGAATAAATCCTTTAATTTACTTTCCAATCTGGTTTTCTAAAATCTTCAGATACTTTTTCCGACAGCGCACTAAATTCTTTTTCTGTCAATGAATTATTGCCTCCTAAAAACAGAAGTCTAAGGTTGTTCAATGTAGCTACAGGCCTAATATCTTTAATATTATTATCTGCCAATCCCAACTCTTCTAACCTGTTCAGGTTTTCTATTCCGTTTAGATCCTCAATCCCCACATGCCACAGATACAATACTTTGAGATGAGCCAAATTTTTGATTCCCGACAAATTATATACACGATTTTCATTTAGGTTTAGGGACAACAAAGCGGGTGTCTCCTTAAGAAATTTAAAGTCTTGAATAAGATTGCTTGATAAGTTCAATGTGTTTAGGTTCTCGTGTACACAATCTATATCTATTGAAGAAATATTATTTTTTGACAAATCAAGTGCTGTTAAACTGGTAAAACTCTTGATCAATAAATTACCAGATAAATTGTTATCTGATAGCGTTAATACTCTCAATCGAGCATGGTTATTCAGTCCGCCAATTTCTTCAATATTATTCCCACTTAAATTCAGATTTGTCAGAAACGCACAAGTTCTTATACAGTCCATTGTTTTCAAATAATTATGGCTGGCATTGAGCCACGTTATTTTATGCTCAGGAGTAAAGACGTCCTCAATGCTGGTCAAATAATTATGACTTAAATCGAGGGCGGGTAATTTTTTAAGGTTTTTGAGAGGTGAAGCATCCCTTATTTTATTCTTCTCTAAAAATAATCCAGTTAAATGATCAAGATTTTTGAGAGGCGCTATATCCTCAATTGAGTTTCTGCCTAAATGTAACTTACGTAAGTTTACCAAGTATTCTATTCCGTCCAGTTCCTTTATTGCTCGGTTTCGACCGTTTAGTTCGATTATCGATTCAAGTCTGTCCTGGCCCGATTCACTAATCAATTTCCGCAGGTTTTTATCTTTTATTTTTTCTATATCAATCATTTAGATCTTTTATTTATTAACGTGTGTTATGAGATGATATAACAGTATTTATAGTCTTCCATTTTTAGAATAGTATTTGTCTATCATCCATTATATAGCTCTTCTATTCAATCTACAAATAAAGAGTTTCATTTCAGCAATTAAAAGGCATTTGAGTTTTTAGGATAGAATATTCATTGATGGAAGCGCGGGAGCAATTGATTATTAGTTTCATTATGCAGAATCCTTCTTCAATAAATTTAAAGACGTCTATTTGATTAAAGAGCTGAAATCCTAAAATGACCCTGTAAAGGCTATCCGGAAATGTTTAATCATAGGTATGCGAAAATGAACTTTGGTAGGGCTTGGGAAAATTACTTAAGGTTAAATCGAGATGCTTTTGCCGGAAAACGTTCAGACAAACCTTTTATGAGTCTGGAGGTTAGTTCAAGAAAACCTGGATTTAAATAAACCTAGTATTGCGGAAGCGACTTTTTTCAATGTTAATTAGAGCTAGGCTCTAATCGGCTTTCGTGTGATGGTTTACGAACCGTGCTATAAGAGACCCGTACTTTGGTGTCAGGGGTGCACCGTAAGTTTACGCTCACAGCCATATACCCGACTATACATTAGTACTTTTACAATATTTTTTATGTTTTTCACCCCAGTTTTCAAGTTCTTTAATTATAGGTTTTAACTCATACCCAATGGTCGTTAATTCATATTCAACACGAGGTGGAACTTCTGCATAAATATTGCGGGTCAAAACTTCATTTTTCTCTAATTTTTTTAGTTCCAACGTAAGCATTCTTTCTGTTATGTTCGGTAAAACCTTTTTTATCTCTCCAAATCGTAATTTACCACTTAACAACGCATAGCAAATCGGTAGTGACCATTGCCCACCAATGATATTTGTAGAATAAACTTCTAGGCATTCTTTAGATAAAGCTTGTTTGTTGGCAAAGTTGGTGGACGTTTCCTTGATTTTAGACATTACTTACATTTTTGTTAGTACCCTACAATTGGTTGTCGACTCAAATAACTAAAAATAGGAGTTTATTTTTGTACCCGAAATTTAAAGATTACAATTATGAAAACCTTGGTTATTCTGACTCATCCAGATATAGAAAATTCAATAACTAATAAAAGATGGATTGAAGAATTAGAAAAATATCCAGATCAATTTGTTATTCATCAACTATATAAAATTTACCCAGATGAAAAAATCAATGTATTGGCAGAGCAAAGATTACTGGAAAAATATAGTAAAATCATTTTTCAATTTCCCTTGTATTGGTTTAGTTCTCCACCACTTCTAAAAAAATGGTTTGACGAAGTTTTAAGTCATGGATGGGCTTTTGGGAGTAAAAGTGATTATAAACTAGAAAATAAGAAAATAGGTCTAGCTATAATCGCAGGAGCAACTAAGGAAAATTATTCAATAAAGGGTAATTACGGGCATTCTTTAAGAGAAGTATTATTTCCGTTTGAACTTACCTTTAAATATGTAAAAGCTAATTATCGTCCATATTTCGTAAATTATGGATCTGATTCAGACGCACCAAGAGAACTTATTGAAGAAAGCGCTTTGAAATATCTCTGTTTTATCAATGCTTTGTAGGTTTCATTTTCAACATTAAATATAAAGTGATGTTTGAACGCAGTAAGCGTCAGATTACGCAGTATCATATTAAATCTGCAGCATTGCAAGAATGCACCTGATTCCGCAGGAATCTGCCAGCGCGCTTATTGTATTTATATCTTGTGGTAAGGCATTTTTAAAATGTTCAACAATAGCTATCGGAAACTAAAATTTTGATGACACTTGAGAAAATGTAATTAAAGTAGAATATTAATGCTTTTGACGAAAACGATCAAAAAAACCTCTTTTGATCCTAGGGGATAGTCGAAGAAAACCTGATTTTTTTAACTAATAGGAATCTAGACTGTCCAGACTCTGTCTGGACAATTTTAGGGAAAGCCTGAAAGATTAGAAATAATGAAAATTAAACCTTCTAAAGTTCAAGAAAACCTGGGTTAAAATACCCGAATTTCGTCTTCAACATAATTTCCTTCAATGTTCATTTATGGGCTGGAAAATTATATTTTCAAAATCCAGTTCGCTGTGGGGAATCCAAAAAGTTATTTTTTCAATTCTTGATAAATCTGAACTTTTGAAATCCAGTTTCTGATTTGAACTTCAAAAAGTACATTCCATCCGCCAATTGCCCAATGTCAATGGATTTTGTATAATTTCCTGATCCAACCAGGGTTCCCTGCATAGAATAAATCTCATAGGATATGTAATCCGAATTGCCCTTATGAAAGATGGTGTTCTTTGAAGGGATCGGATATATACCCTCTTTGCCAAAAGTGGATTCCTCGGAACTTAAAACTTTATCGGTAAACTGATATATCGATTGTTTTCCCGTTAGATAATATAACGTATCGTCTTTATTCGCCAATCCAATTACCCCGGCACCAGGATTGTCATTAACAATGGATGGTGTTAGAGGAAGGTCGGTGTCCGACAGATCTATCCTTAGTATCTTATCTAGGCTTTCAAACCCTAGATACAAAAAGTTCTCCACGACCAGGGAGGATTGTAAAATTCCATTTGTATTTGTGCTGCTGACAAGTATTTTGGTGGGATTTTCCGAAGAAACATCTATTTTGTAGATCTCATTGCTATTGCCGTCCTGAACCTGATAGTAAAGTTCGCCATTGTAGATTGCCGGATTGCGAACTTTGCCATCTTCTTCATTATATAACAGGGAGTAATTTCCAGTGGCTATATCCATTTTGTAGATATTATTCAAATCTGAAACATATACCATATCATTGTCGATGGCAATACCATCTGGCCCGGTAACAATCTCGACGTTCACTGGGGCTATCGGAATAGTTTGATCCAGATCAACTGAGGAAAGTGAATTGGGATTTTCCAGGACAATGCAATAAAAATCATTATTTGAGGGGTCATATCTGATTTTCCAAACCGGACCATCAAAATTTGAGACCGTCTCAATATGATTAACGTCATCAAGACTGAATCTATATAGTTTCTGCGAATTAAAGGTGGATACATACATGTCATTTTCAACAACCTCGATTGAGACCGGCAATTCTCCGGCAAAGGAATCTGATACAAGAGTTTGTGCATTTATAGATCCTGCCAACAATAAAATCAGTGATACTATATATAAAGTTTTTTTCATTTAAATTTTATGTGTTACAACGTCAGGATGTAAGTACAGGCGCGTTAATTTTTTACGTTGACCAATTTAATAATTTTATATTAACGCCTACTATATTTTTATCTCTCAAAATTCGTTCAGAGGAATACAGGATTTTTAAAATAATATCCTGCCGGATATGGAAATGTTTAATGGGAGGTATGGTAAAAGAAATTTGGGTGTTCTTCCAGAAAATTTACTTGAAGATAAAGCAATTTGCCTTTTTGGGAAAACGATTAAAAAAATCCTATTTGAGCCTGGTGGATAGTTCAAACAAACCAGGGTTTTCCTACCTACTTCTAGGATATCTCCCTGCCTGTTCAACAACCTATCAATGACTATCTTAGTTTAATTAAACTAGGGGTATTCAAAATACAATATAATTAACTCACTAAGCCCTATACTGAAGAGGGGTAAAGCCGGTAGTTTTCTTAAATATCCTATTAAAATGCTGTGGGTATTTAAAACCCAGTTCATATGAAATCTGACTGATGGATTTATCAGTATTGAAAATACGCTCCTTCGCAACTTCGATCAGTTTTAAGTGAATATTTTCCATGGCGGATTTACCGGTTTCCTTTTTTACCAGATCCCCAAAATAATTAGGGGATAGGTTTAGTTTCTCCGCAAAATAGGCCACGCTGGGCAAACCATTTTTCTGTGGTTGTTCAGATTGAAAATAAGCATTGAGCAAAGTTTCAAATTTAGAGAGTGCTCCGCTGTTTAGATTTTCACGCGTAATAAACTGCCGGTCGTAGAAGCGTTCGCAATAATTGAGCAGTAATTCTATATTATTGGCAATGATGGTTTTACTGTGTTTATCGATCGCGTGATCGAGTTCGTGATCTATTTTGGCAAAAATTTCCCTGATAAGTTGTTGTTCTTTTTCCGAAAGGTGCAGGGCCTCGTTCAGTTCATAGCTAAAAAAGGAGTACCGGTGTATTTTACTCGCTAGATCGGTGCCTTTTATAAAATCGGCATGAAATATCAGTGCGTTACCTTTTGGGTTGTAATCACCCTGGCTCTTGATACCCACAACCTGGCCGGGTCCCATGAAAACCATAGTGCCGGCCTCATAATCATAAAGGTTTCTGCCGTATTGCAGTTGACCACAATCCACACCCTTTAAAAATATGGCGTAAAAATTAAAATTGAATTTGCCGTTGTGCAAAGGCCTGGCGGTTGCACTATCAAAATAGCTTATTAACGGATGCCTGGTTTCAACAGCCTTCAATTTATTGTACTGTGCGATGGTTTCTACCTTAAGTATCTCTTCCATAATGGGGTGCTTCGTTTTTCTAAAAACAAAGATACCATTCAGATTATTAGAAATTTACAGCAAAAGGGCAAATCAGTAAAAATGGTAAGTATCTCCGTAAAATGTATCCTATATACCTAATGGTATTACCGGAAATTTGTATATCCAATAAAATCAAAACGTAATGGAAAAGAGAATATTAGGGAACAACAGGCTTGAAGTTTCGGCACTTGGGCTGGGTTGCATGGGTTTGAGTTTTGGCTACGGGCCTGCAACGGAGAAAAAGGCAGCCATAAAACTTATACGGGAAGCCTATGATAAAGGAGTAACCTTTTTTGATTCTGCCGAAGCCTACGGGCCTTTTGAAAACGAAAAATTGTTGGGCGAAGCACTTGCGCCATTCAGAAATAATGTAATAGTTGCAACTAAATTCGGCTTTAAAGAAGGTGAACCCGGGAAAGGTACAGATAGCCGTCCCGGGCGTATTCGCAAAGTTGCGGAAGAATCATTGAAAAGACTTAATACCGAAGCAATCGATCTGTTCTATCAACACCGCGTTGACCCTAATGTTCCCATGGAAGATGTAGCGGGAACGGTAAAAGATTTGATTCAGGAAGGCAAAGTTAAACATTTTGGACTCTCTGAAGCCGGAGTACAGTCCCTTAGGAAAGCACACGCGGTACAGCCGGTAACGGCCCTGCAGAGCGAATATTCCCTGTGGTGGCGCGAACCCGAAAATGAAATTATTCCCACACTGGAAGAACTGGGCATTGGCCTGGTACCTTTTAGTCCGCTGGGCAAGGGTTTTTTAACCGGCAAAATTGATGAGAAAACAGAGTTTTCCGAAAATGATTTCAGGAACATCGTGCCGCGATTTAACGAGGAAAACCGAAAAGCCAACCAGGCGCTGGTTCAACTACTGGGAAAAATTGCCGAAGAAAAAGAAGCCACTTCGGCGCAGATCGCTTTGGCCTGGCTGCTTCATCAAAAACCATTTATCGTTCCCATTCCCGGAACCACAAAACTGCACCGCTTAAACGAGAATATAGGAAGCGCTGCCATCACCCTGAGCATGGAAGATTTAAAGAACATCGAGCAGGCTTTAAAGCAGATTGATGTGCAGGGAGCCCGATATCCTGAGCGTATGCAAAATATGGTAGGGAAGTAATCAAACTATAAATTCCATAAAATTTTAAATAAATAAAAATGAAGATAAAAACACAGATTATAGGGCTTTTTCTAGTCATTCTAAGCCAATTTAACTACGCGCAGGAAACTGCGGTAGAAGACCAAATAAAAGAACTTTCCGGTCAAAAATGGCAATGGATGGCCGATAAGAATGTGGAAAAGCTGGATGAATTATTTGATGCTGATTCCAGATTTGTACATATGAGCGGCACCTGGTGCAAAGAACGTGAACTGGAGATTATAAAATCGGGAAGTATCTGGTACAAAAAAGCCGACGTGCATGATGTGCTGGTAAAGACCTTTGGCGACACCGCGATCCTTTGGAACCGCATTACCCTTACCGCTTTTGTTAGGGGAAGTGACGTAACAACAGAATTTACCGTTACTGAAATCTATCAAAAGCAAAGTGATTCCTGGAAGCTTTTAGATCTTACCTTCAGCAGTGTCAGGGACACCCATGAAATTGTACATTAAAATATAAAAACATGAGATATTCAAAAATCATCAAAGGTTTATGCGCAATTTTTATAGTTATGATCAGTGGTCAGATCAATGCTCAGGATACCGAAACGGAAAACGAAATAAAGGATCTTTCCGCTAAAAAGTGGCAGTGGATGGCCGATAAGGAGGCTGATAAACTTGCCGAATTATTCCATGATAAAGCGCAGTTTGTGCACATGGGCGGCAGCTGGGGTAAAGAACAGGAAGTTCAGATCATAAAAACTGGCGGTATTTGGTACAAAAAAGCCGATATTCATAAGGTTTCGGCAGATATCATAGAAAATACAGCGATTGTTTTGAGTACTATCACGCTACTGGCCGTTGTTGGGGGAAATGAGGTTTCTCATGATTTTATAGTTACAGAGGTTTATGTAAAAGAAGATACGAGTTGGAAACTGGCAAACCTATCCTTCGTAAATCAGCTTACAGGGGGACCGGGAGAGCATTAGGATTTAAAAGTCTAGTGATAAATATTGTTTCTAATAACTAATATATGAAAAAAATACTTTTTTCCGCACTGGTTCTTTGTATTGGTTTAACGATACACGCGCAACAGGCAGGAGATAATTTGGCTTCTGCCCAAGCTCCTAAGGTAGAAACCTCTTTGGGAATAATCCGTGGATTATCTTCTGAGGAGGTCGATAGCTTTAAGGGAATTCCATTTGCCGCTCCCCCCATGGGTGAGTTTCGTTGGAGACCACCACAGCCCGTCACTCCGTGGGAAGGAGAACTGGATGCTACACAATATGGTGCGAACTGTGCCCAATCTGGTTGGGGTGGGGCTCCCGGCACGATAAGCGAAGGCTCTTCAGAAGATTGCCTCTACCTTAATCTGTGGAGGCCTAAAGATGCTGAAAAAAATGCGGAATTACCGGTTATGGTCTGGATTCATGGCGGGGGTTTTACGGGAGGCAGTGGCGCTGATCCGGGAGTATTAGGAAATGAATTTGCCAAGGATGGAATCATTTTAATCACCATTAATTATCGTTTGGGGCGTTTGGGTCATTTTGCATTTCCTGCATTGAGTGAAGAACATCCTGACGAAGAAAAAGGTAGCTATGCCTTTATGGATCAGATTGCAGCCCTTGAGTGGGTACATGAAAACGTTGCAGCCTTTGGGGGTGATCCAGAAAATGTAACTATCTTTGGGTTTTCCGCAGGGGGTGTATCGGTACATTCGCTCATGACGATACCAAGTACAAAAGGACTTTTTCAAAAAGCGATCAGTGAATCTGGTGGAGGCCGTGACGGTGTGCTAACGGGAAGGCCAATACGGGAAGAAAACGCGGATCCCTTCTATCCTGTTTCTGCCGAAACCATCGGGATTAATTTTGCAAAAAAGCATGGCATTGCCGGAACTGATGCCGCGGCACTCGCTAAACTTCGCGCTTTAAGTGTTGAGGAGATTGTGGATGGCGGGCAGGAAACCGATGGCGATGGTGGCCCGCGCATATATTCAGGGCCCATCCTTGACGGTAAGCTGATGATAGAAACGGCAGAAAGCGCTTACAATTCCGGAAAACAGGCCGATATCCCATTGATAATCGGCTCAAATAGTGCAGAAATAGGAGGTGGTTTTGTAAATAATAGTAATTCAAAAGAAGAATTATTTGCTTTGTTTGGGGACTTCAAGGAGGAAGCGCAACAAGCGTATGACCCTGATGGAAGCAAGGAATTTGCGGAAGTCATTACAAAATTCAATACAGACTGGGTATGGGCAGAACCAGGCCGATTTACTGCCAAGGCTTTTGTTGAAGAAGGAGCTCCGGTTTATATATATCAGTTCGGATTTGTACCAGATCCCATGAAGGAAAGAATGCCCTATGGTGCGGGCCATGGTTCTGAAGTAGCCTATGTCTTCAATAATCTCGATGACCGTTGGGGTAACCCAGAGACAACCCCTAAGGATAAAAAAGTTGCTGAAACGCTGCATAAGTATTGGGTGAACTTTGCCAAAACCGGCGATCCTAATGGCAAAGGATTACCAAAATGGCCTGTTTTCACCCTTAAGAAGACCGAAATCCTTGATATTGAACCTGATGGTACTGCAGTAGGTAAAAAAGATCCCAGAAAAGCGCGGTTGGATCTCATTAAAAAGGTTTCCGAACTGAGAAATCAGTTGCAATTAAGGGGGATTTAATAGAACCTCGATTTTGAAAGAGAATTAACATGACAAAATTACTCGCTTTTATCCTGATGTTATCAAGTTGCGATGCCTCAAATACTAAGGAAGCTAATGCTGGGTCTGTGGTTATTCCTGATCCGGACAAAATATTGATCGTGTATTTATCGCGCACTGAAAATACAAAGACCGTCGCCGAAATGATTCAGCGGAAAACGGGTGGAAAACTGGTAGCTTTGGAAAAGGAAAACCCTTATCCTGAAAATTATCAAAAAATTGTTTCACAGGTAGATCAGGAAAACGAAGATGGATTTCTTCCACCATTAAAGACCAAAATCAAAAATCTGGAAAATTACGATACGGTTTTTATAGGTTTCCCCACCTGGGATATGCAGCTACCGCCACCCATGAAGAGTTTTTTAAATGAAAATAACCTTTCAGGGAAAACGGTCATCCCCTTCAATACCAATGCCGGTTATGGTTTGGGTCAATCTTTAGCGCAACTTCGTTCTCTATGCCTTAACAGTGAGATTCTAAAAGAATTTTCAGTAGAAGGAGGTTATGAAAAGCAAGGGGTGCTTCTGGCGATAAAGGGTGACCGTGAGCAAAAGGTTTCATTACAGGTGGAAGATTGGTTAAGAGCAATTAAAATCCTAAAATAGAAGATTATGAAGTGGATAAAAAATACAGCTTTAATACTGCTATTGGTAGGTTTCAATTATCAACTGGATGCGCAAACAGAGCAACTGAACCCTTCTGAATATAGCATTGCCCAAATAGCCGCAGCTACCGCGAAAGGGGATCTTGAAACCTTAGAAGCGGCGCTGCAGGAAGGGCTGGATAACGGGCTCACCATTAATAAGGTTAAAGAAGAGCTGGTTCATCTGTATGCCTACTGTGGCTTTCCACGCAGCCTTATGGCCATTAACACCCTGAGGGATGTGCTGAGCGATAGAGAAGATCGTGGGATTGAAGACCCAACAGGCGAAGAACCCATCTCTTTAAAAACGGGCAACAAGTACGAAATAGGTAAAGAAGTACTGGCCGAATTGACCGGAGTTGAAGACCGGCCGACCGCAGGATATGCCAAGACCGTTCCTGTTATTGAAGTTTTTCTGAAAGAGCACTTATTTGCCGATATATTTAAACGTGGGGTTTTATCTTTTAAAGAACGTGAAATTGCAACGGTAGCTGCTCTTTTGACCCTGGGTGATCTGGCACCCATGGCCACCGGTCATATCAAAATTGCCATGCGCCTGGGAGTTACGGAACCGCAGATTTTTCAGATCTCAGATATTGTTGAAACTGAAATAGATGAAAAAACCGCTCTTGAGGGAAGAGCAATAGTCGCCGCCCTTATTTCGGGAGAACCCGCCGAAAAGAACACGGATGATTATGATAAGGAGCAATTGTATCCACGTGGAGAAAGAATTGAAAATCCGGCCTTCACCGGAAACGCATGGCTCAATATGCTCGTCACGGCAGACGAAGTCAATAAGAATTCGGCAGGCGTGGTCACTTTTGAACCCGGAGCACGCACATTCTGGCATCAACATCCTAACGGGCAGATCATCCTGGCGCTCTCAGGATCGGGTTTTTATCAGGAAAAAGGTAAGGAAAAGAAAATTTTACGAAAAGGCGAAGTCACCAAGTGCCCTGCAAATACACCGCACTGGCATGGCGCTTCCCCTGATGAAAGATTTGTACAAATTGCCATTACCAGTAGAAGTGATGGACCCACCCAGTGGATGGAAGAAGTTACCGATAAAGAATATAACGATAAATAAAAGAGCAATGAAAAGTGTTAAACTGAATAATGGAGTGGAAATGCCCATCCTGGGTTATGGCGTATATCAAATACCAGATTACAATGAATGTAAAAAAAGTGTTTTAACTGCCCTTGAAGCGGGATATAGAAGTATTGATACGGCGCAGGCCTATCAAAATGAGAATGCGGTGGGCGAGGCCATAAAGGAAAGTGGAATTCCCAGGGAAGAGCTTTTTATCACCACAAAGCTCTGGATATCGGATTATGGTGAGGAAAAGGCAAAAAAAGCCTTTCAAATATCAATTGAAAAATTACAATTGGACTATTTGGACCTTTATTTACTGCATCAGCCCTTTAACGATATATATGGATCGTGGAGAGCTTTGGAAAATATTTATAAAGAAGGCAAGGCCAAAGCAATTGGCGTGAGCAATTTTTTCCCCGACAGGATTGTTGATTTAATCAGTTTCAATAATGTGGTTCCTGCTGTTAACCAGATTGAAACGCACGTCTATTATCAACGCGAGGAAGATCATAAAATCCTGAAGGAAAACAAGGTTCAGCATGAATCATGGGCGCCTTTTGCGGAAGGGCAAAGCGACTTTTTTACTAACGGCACCCTTTCAGAGATCGGAAAGAAATACGGTAAATCGGTTGCTCAGGTTGCCTTACGTTGGATGATACAGCGCAATATCGTGGTTATCCCAAAGTCCGTTACACCATCACGGATAAAGGAAAATATCAATGTCTTTGACTTTGAACTGACCCGGGAGGAAATGCTCACGATTAAAGGCATGAACACCTCAAAGACAAAGTTCTTTGATCATCGAGACCCGGACCGTGTTAAATGGTTTTCGGAACGCGCAAAATAAATACTCTAAAAATTGAAATTTGAATCTCAGACCTTCATTCTGAGTGGTTTTAGCCTTGTAGTCAATGAAGATCCGCATAATTTTGATTAAATTTAGAACACAATAATTTTAAATATATGATCTCACTCAACGTAAATAATAAGCAAGTGCAAGTCGATGTAGATCCTGAAACTCCATTGTTATGGGTTCTGCGTGATCATCTTGATCTAATGGGAACTAAATACGGCTGCGGGGTGGCCCAGTGCGGCGCCTGCGTCGTGCATTTGGATGGGCAGGGGGCCCGTTCCTGTGTGACCAAGGTAAAAAGGGCAGAAGGTAAGGAAGTGGTTACCATCGAAGGGCTGGCGGAAAACCACGATCATCCCGTACAGCAAGCGTGGACCGAAATTGACGTTCCCCAGTGCGGATATTGCCACAGCGGCCAGATCATGTCTGCCGCGGTCCTGCTTCGGGAAAATCCCAATCCCACCGATGCGGATATTGATATTTCCATGTCCGGTAACATCTGCCGTTGTGGGACCTATTCCAGAATCCGAAAAGCCATTCACCGGGCCGCAGAAATCAACAAGAGTAGTACCTGATCGTTAAGCTATACAGTAATTTCATAGTACAGAAACCATGAGCAATACCACATCAAAACCTTCCTTTTTAAAAAGCCGAAATTTTTTGGGCATTCTTTTTATCCTATTGGTTGCCGGAATTACGATAGCTATGAGCCGCACAGGTTATATAAATGAGGAAGCGACATATGTCATGCTTCCTGCGGGCCAACAGGATAGCATTGCTTCTAAAGAAGCCTTTAAAAAAGTGTACACGGTGCTGATGCACCCTCGTTGTTTGAACTGCCATCCCAAAGGGGATGTACCTTTACAGGGCGAGGACAGTCATCTTCACGGTATGTCTCCCCAGCGCGGGAAAGATGGGAAAGGTATGTTTGCAATGAAATGTACCAACTGTCATCAAAACGAAAATTCGCCCGGTGAGCATGCGCCCCCGGGAAACCCGGAATGGCACCTGCCACCCGCAGATATGAAAATGGTATTTGAAGGAAAATCAGCTCCTGAACTCGCAAAACAATTGACTGATAAATCAAAGAATGGAAATAAATCCATCAAAGAACTTATTGAACATGCCGATGATACGCTGGTTAAAGCAGGCTGGCGTCCGGCAGAAGGTTTATCAAAACCTCCAATGAGCCATAAGGAATTCAAGAAATTATGGATTACCTGGCTCAAAAATGGCGCTTACGCCCCGGAAGCTTCAGAATAGTAGACTTACCCATACTTTCTTACAGTATCTGGTAAAACAGAGCAGCAACGCGGTGTTGATACATGGTCAAAAGCGAATGTTTTGAATGGAAAATCGGATAAGTTCAGGCGACTACTAAGTCACTTAGTTTCGATAACTATCGAGATTGTTTCAGAATTTTATATTATAAAATCCTGATTTTCAAATTTAGGATGGGATGCTGTTCCCCCGACTACCCGGAATAAATTTATCATGATGCTAATTGCATCAATTTATAAGTACCTTCTCTATGATACCGCTTCCGTAAATGGATGGTTGTATAACCGTTTGTTCCTTGCCCTGGAAAGCGCATTGGTGTAGGCCGCGAATATGGGAGGAAAGGGCGGTTCGCCCAGTCCGGTGGGATCGGCGCCGTTATCTACAAAATGGACTTCAATATCTTTGGGCGCTTCATCAATCCGGATCAGTTTATAGTTGTAAAAATTGCTCTTTTGAGGCACACCATTTTTAAAGGTCATCTTACCGAACATCGCATTACCCAGTCCATCGGTCACCGCGCCTTCTACCATATTCTTTGCAGCGTCCTTATTGATCACGATTCCACAATCTACCGCACTGTATATTTTATCAAAAACCGGTTTGTCGTTTTCCATTTTTAGATCCACCACATGAGCCACGTAGGAGTTATGGCAATAATATGCCGCTACACCCCTATAAACACCCATTTTTGAGGCATCCCAGTTTGATTTTTCCCGTACCAGTTTTAAAACTTCCATGTACCGCTTGGCATCATAATCGTTGTCTTTGCCTACGGGATTGTTTATGGCTCTTTCAAAAAGGGCAACTCTAAAGTCGATGGGATCTTTTCCGGCAGCGATGGCGACTTCATCCAGGAAAGCCTGTTCCGAAGCGCCCATAAAATTAGATCCCGGTGCTCGAAAGGCGCCAATGGTAATGTTGGAATTTATCTCCCAGGATTCGGCCAGATAATGATCTACCGCGCCGGCAGGGAATCTGTTTTCATGAATGGGACCTTCGGGAATACCACCGCCTTTCACATGATAAGCGGTCAGGTTATTGTTTTCATCAAGAGCCGCTCTAAATTTTACGTGATAGGCCGGACGGTAAATACCATAGGTCATGTCCTCCTCCCGGGTGTAGAAAAGCTTCACCGGACTTTTAATTTTCTGGGAAATTACGGCAGCTTCCACGAGTTCGTGCGAGTAGGCCCTTCTGCCAAAACCGCCCCCCATGCGGGTCATTATAATATCTATTTGTGAGGCATCCATTCCCAATCGTGCCGCTACTGTACCCTCTGTAAACTGCGGCGCTTGCAAGGGGCCGGCAAGTGTAGCTTTTTCAGGCGTAACATTTGCAAAAAAATTGATCGGTTCCATGGCGTTGTGGGCCAGAAAGGGAGCGGTATAGGTGCTTTCTATAATTTTTGCTGCATTTTTAAATGCGCCCTCCGGGTCGCCATCTTTACGTAACTCTTTGGCCGGTTGTTGCGATTTGGCCTCCATCTGCTCAAAATGAGCATCGGTGTTTTCCAGTCCAGATGGAATGGTTTTTTCCGATTTATTACCAAAAACACTCATTTTTTGGGTGTATTCGGCAAATTGTTCCCACTCCAGTTTTAGGGCTTTTTTTGCCTGAATTACCTGCCAGGTACTTTCTCCCACAACCACAACCAGTTTATTGAAGGTAACAGTGTCAAAAATGTTCAGTTCATAATCATCCTTGTATACATCTATGGTAAAAATATCGAGAATTCCTGGCATTTTTCGCGCCTGTGCATGATCCACGGACTTCAGTTTCATGCCAAAAGCGGGAGGATGTGCGATAGTGGCGTATTTCATACCCTCAACTTTATAATCAAGGCCAAAGAGTGGTTTGCCACTGACGATTGCCGGAAGCTCAACGTTCTTTTTTGAAGTGCTGATTATGGTGAAATCTTCAACTTTTTTTAAATTGGTGGTTTCCGGCACTTCCATTTTTGCTGCGGAAGAAGCTATTTCACCATATTTCATTGATTTGCCACTGGAATTTTTGAGCAATCCGCTTTCGGTGGTAATTTCAGAAGCAGGAACGTTCCATTGCTGTGCTGCTGCATTTACCAGCATTTGGCGTGCGGCCGCGCCAGCTGTTCGCAGTCCATTCCAGCCCTGGCGTACAGACTGACTTCCCCCGGCAAACTGACGCGTATATAAGTCCATATTATAAGGTGCCTGCTCTACCACAACATCGTCCCACGCCACATCCAGTTCTTCTGCAACGATCATGGGCAGGGAAGTTTTTACATTCTGGCCAAATTCCGGGTTGGGAGCCATAATCGTGACCTTCCCGTCTTTCGCGATCTTTAAATATGCGTTGAGATTATACCATTCTTCAGGGATATCTTCTGCAGCAATACTGTTATTATCGGTTTTTGAATACAGCAGCCAGTTAAAACCGAGCATCATTCCACCACCAGCAAGAGCCGTAGATTTTAAAAATGACCGTCTGTTTAAGGAAGTTTTGGTTTTTGACATAATGAAGGTTTTTCAGTCCTGTTTTAAGAACCTAAGTTAGTGAAATTACTGATCTCTTATTAACGTTTTGTGTGGAAACTGTTTACAATCAGTAAAATTGGTTAGATAAAAAGTAATATGTATAAATAGAATTTTGAATCCTACCATGAAAACAATCCACATTAATATATCAAATACATTTATACTTTTATAAAGTAAAGGAAGAGCTGAAATTCTAAAATGACCCTTTGGAGGGTATCCTGAAAAGTATGATTATAGGTATGGGGAAATGAACTTTGGGAATGGAAAAGAAATGTTTAATTATCACAATTTTTTTGATCTAAACTTATATGGAGTAATGTTTAATATGATTGTTTTGTCCTGTGTTAGGCGATAATATTCCTTGGAGTAGCCTCCCACAATTTCGTTACAAATTGATCTCTCTGGTACCAATCATTGTAAACAAGCTCAAATTTTTCTATTTTAAAGGTTCCGAAATCATAATCTATATTTTCGTCTAAGATTTTTGAAAATTGTTCAGGTTCCTTTAGTTCCGATCTGAATCGCATAATTGTAGCATGGGCCGTTTGTATAGAATATCTCTTGTCGAGGCTTTGCTCAAGATCGGATTTTTTGAATTCTTTTCTTAGTTTTTCTCTAATATTGTTCAGGCTTTCATTCTCCATAAATCCCTGAACCATGATTCCGGAAGGCGAGGCGGTAATACCCCTGAACCTAATATTCAGATCCCGTTCGCCAGCTAAACATTTCTTTATCAATTCAATATATTTCGGTACATCGATTTGAGCTATGTCGAATCCGTCATAACATGAAATAATCGACATTACGGTAATATGGATATCCGAATTGGGGTAATAGTATTGGTCGGGTTCAATTATTTTTATTTTTTTTAAAAATTTTTGAATCTGCTCTTTTATTTCCATCGAAGGTCTCACCAAGAGTGTTATCCCGAGCCTATTGTCCTTGTCAGAATCAATGAGATTATCGATTTCATAGTTATTAGACGAGATCTTATTTATTGATTCGTTATAAAGTTCTTTGTAGTGCATTTCAATATCCATCAATGTGATTTATTTAATTTTAGATGGTTGTAATATGCTGTCCTGTTTACGGGTTCTGATCAAATTTAACAATTGCCATTGATAACCTTTGGTGAAAGACTGAATATTGACACAAAAGCAGGAATACTTGTTAATACAGTTAAAAGAGGAAATATGAAAAGTTATGAAGGTCACCCGATTATACCTCCATATTTTAGTTCATTTAAAGAAAAATATTAAAATTATAAGGAATCAATTTTTTTCGGATTAGAAAAAATCTGATTTTGTTTCTCCAGTTCCTCTAGGCGGTCTTTTTGCTCTAATATTATGTTTTTTACATCTTGTAATTCCTTATCGTATTGCATTTTTATACTGTTCATTTTACTTGTAAAAGAAATATAAGCAACAATTAAAGCTAAAACCGGAATTACAATTTGAACAAAGTTTTTAATCCAATCAAGAATGATAGACCAATGTTGATTTATATACTTTCTATTTGATAAAGCTGCAAATCCGTTTTTTTGGTCAATATAACAGCCCCTTTCCTCTAAGTGATAGAATATTATTTCTTCTGACTTATCAAGTTCAGATAACATTAACTCTCTTTGGTAACTATTGATATTTAATTCTTTTTCAATATGCTTAAATGATAAACCAACCAGCTCAGCAGGAATTACATGTGCCATTGACATTTTTTCGTTTACGCTTAAGAATTTTTGAGATAGTAGCCTTAATGTACGATGTTTTTTAAGATTGAACCTCATTAGTTTTTATTGCATTCAAATGGCTGCCCACATATGGATAAACGTAACGACACCATTATTTTCCTTATACATGGATCAATTTAAACAATTTGATATAAAAACCAAATACCCAGTCATCTCCTCTATTTTAAAAAGTTCATTTAAAGGAGTGTCTGAAATCCTTAAATAAACCCTTTGCCCGAAATCTTGAAATGTTTAATAATAGGTATCGAGAAATGAACTTTGAGTGGATCTTTAGAAAAATCTAATAAAGTAGAAGCTTAATGCTTTTGGTAGGAAACGATTTAAAAAACCTCTTTTGAATTTATGGATAGTTCAAACAAACCTGGGTTTAAGTAAACCAAGATGAACTTATATGTGTCACCTGAGAGATATATCGGATCAAAGATTTTTGTTGCTAAATTTTTATGGAGCAAAACCGGCCAATCTATTTCAATGGTATATTCGGGCGACCGTTAAAAAAAAAGGCGAAATTCTATTTTGACAAAATCATCATGAAAGTACAATTGTACGTACGAAGACTATATTTTTAACCAATTGGGCTCTATACGAGGTTGTCAATGCCACCTACTAAACTTTTTAGACAGCATGTGGAGTTTTTAAGGTTAGGCAATTTTTTTAGTGAGGTAATCTGTTCTTTAGCAGCCCATATAAAAAGGTCCCTGCAATAGCGCCAAGAACGACTACCAAAATAGAAATATAACCAGCTCCCGCAAGTACATACATTGGTCCCGGGCAAGCACCCGCAAGTGCCCATCCCAAACCGAAGATGATTCCACCTATTAGGTACCGGACAACGCTTTTATTCTTGGGCTTCAAGTTCATTTTCCCTCCGCCAAGTGGTTTTATGTTTTTACGTTTGATAATCTGCACGCCCATAATTCCGATTACCAAAGCCGAGCCGATAATCCCGTACATATGGAAACTTCCGAACTGAAACATTTCATAGATACGAAACCACGATGCGGCTTCAGATTTGAACATTATTATTCCAAAGAAAATACCAATGGCTAAATAGGTGATGTACTTCATTACTAAAATATTAAGGGATAAATTAAATGTACCATAACAAGACCACCTATAAAGAAACCTATGACGGCTATAAGTGAGGGTAACTGTAGATTACTCAATCCAGAAATTGCGTGACCCGATGTACAACCACCAGCATACCGTGCTCCAAAACCAACTAATAGGCCACCAATCAATAACACGGCAATGATAAAAGGGTCGCCCAGTGCATCTGCTCCAAAAATTTCCGGTGGTAGGTAACTTTCTCCCGCACTCGTAATTTGATAATCCTCGGTGAGCTGTTGAGCAATTTCAGGATTTATTTCAACAGTGTTGTCGCTCATATAATTTGAGGCGATAAATCCACCAATGATCGAACCCAGCACCACCATTAAATTCCATCTTTCAGCTTTCCAATCGAATTTAAAAAAAACGGCTACTTTTCCTGCGCCCATAGCTGCACATGCTGTTCGTAGGTTTGATGACATTCCAAATTGCTTCCCTACGAACAATAAAACGAACATCACAAGTGCAATAAGTGGTCCCGCAACATACCACGGCCACGGTTCATATATCAAATCCATATCAATTATTTAAGCGACAAAGATGTAGCTTTTGCGGCAACAAAACTGTAACAAGTGTTACAGTAATACCAATTGCTTTCATATAATTTTAAACAAGAGAAAAAATTATGGCACGAACAAAAAAAAACCAATTCGAGTAGTCCCCAACAGCTATTGCATCTTATGAGAATATCAGCTCCCGCAATCACATGGGCAGGTTTTCTATTGATAGTATGGGGATTTCAATCTTGGAACAGAATTCAAAACAAGATATATCCGAGTTCGTTTTCTTTCTTTTTTAATGCTATTCTGGAGAAAGAGAGGATATGAATTGAATTTTAAGATCTCAATTTTAGCCTTTTGATAAAGTTGGGTAACAAAAGTTACATTCAAAACCTATAGCTTCTTTTACATTTGCGATACTCGTGAAAATCAATACTTACATAGCCTTACTGCTCACATTCGTCTTTTTGGCAAAATTCATTGCCATTGACGCTAATGGTGCGAATGTCTTACTTGCTGGAAGTGATATCACTTTTGTCAATCCTGATTGTAAAAAGAAATATTCCCCAAAACAAATCAGGACCACCAAAAAGCTTCCGCAAATTCATTTGGCAGCTCCACAAGTAATTCCATTAAGTGGGCTGTGCACCTCTCTTTTTCAATTTGAACAATTCTCTTGGGAAACAAACTTTCTAAATCCCATAGTGGTCTTTTACGAACATTTTTCTTCAAAATTAAGTTATCGATACGGAGATAATACTTCTCCACCACCTCGGTCGGCCTAATTCCCTTTTTTAAAACTTAAGAATGGTGCTCTGGATCTGGTTTTTATTGGGCTAAAAAATGAGTCGGATTGAACTATTACGAACAAACACCACACAATATATAACATTCTGAAACATCGCATTGATTGAAGACAAAAATTTTAATTAGCCGTCGTTCCATACAATTGCTGCGCATAATGGTAAGTGGCATATTTCTCGTAGCGGGTTTTAATCACTTGCTCAATATAGAGAAAACTGCACAACGAATAGAAAAGGCAAGCTTTAAGGGCATCGCTCATTTTTTTGGCGACCCGCAATTGCTCATCATTCTGTCCGGTATCGTAATGCTTATAGCAGGTTTTGTATTCCTGATTGGGTATAAAACAAAATGGGCGGCAATAATCCTGATAATGGTTCTATCACCCATAACACTAACGGTTCAAGTTGGTCAAATAACAACGCTTGGACCGCTCTTTAAAAATATAGCAATTTTAGGTGGACTTCTTTTTTTTATACTGAATGATACCGATAACCTTTTAAATAAATCAAAATGAAAACATACATGATCAGCTCCATCTTTTTAATGCTAACCTTTTTTGGTACCGTAGAAACCCAGGCACAGCAAATCGATACAGATAGAAACAACTATGTGGTCCTCACTAAAAAGATTCCACAGCTACAACCAATACTCTTAACCGCGGAAGCTCTTAAAGCTGAAGAAGGGGAAGCCTTTGGTGATTTCGAGGTCATAATCTGTGGTAGGGAAATAGGCGATATTACCGATGGCAAAAAAATGAAAAACTTTATTCAAAAAGCCGAAAAGGTTGGTGTAAAGTTGGTTGCGTGCGGTTTTTCGCTGAATAAATTCAAGGTGGATAAAACAAAAGTTCCAAAAGAAATGAAGGTGGTTGAAAATGGAATACTATATAATTTCCAACTTCAGAAAAAGGGATTCAAAAGTTTAAGCCTCTGATTATGACAATATTTAACAGAGCTATATCAACGACTATTCTACTTTTAGGAATACTTATAGCAGCGATTTCCTGCAAATCAGAAAAACAGGACAAAATGGATAACAAAACAGATACAATAGACACTTTGAGTATTACTGTATTACAAACCGCTGATATTCATGGACAGCTTGACACACATCCCGAATTGTTTTGGGAGGATGAAAAAGTCGTCTTCAAAGACCGTGGAGGACTAGCCAATATTAAAACTCTTTTTGAGCGAGAACGTCAAAAAAATCCCGACCGGACCATTATCGTTGATGGTGGCGACCTTATACAAGGGAGTGGTTATACCGCATTATCTGAAGGTAAAGTGATGCCTAATATCATTAAAAATATGGGCTATAATGTAATAATACCCGGCAATTGGGAAGTCGTCTATGGCAAGGATATAATGATGAATGTTATGAAAGGGTACGATACCGATGTAATCGCCCAGAATATGTACCACGATAAAACAGAAGAACAATTATTTCCTGCCTATTCCATAAAGGAAATCGAAGGAATCCGTATAGGTTTTATAGGTATTAATGACCCGGCCGTTCCTGTTAGACAGAACCCCAATTTTAGCGAAGGCATTACTTTTAGTGGTCTAGATGACAAGCTAAAAAAAATGGTGGACGATATTAAAGTGAAAGAAAAAGTAGATGTACTTTTCATGGTCACACATATCGGTATTTTTAAACAAGTTGAACTCGCGGATAATCCAATTGCTGAAAATGTGGATTATATTTTAGGCAACGATACACACGAAAGAGTACGTGAACCCATTCAGGGGAAGTATGCCAGGGTTACAGAACCAGGTGCATTTGGTTCTTTTGTTGGGAAGTTGACGCTACATTTTGTGGATGGAAAATTGGTCGGCGATGAGTACGAACTTATAGATGTGGATCCGGAACTGTTCCCTGCCGACAAAGAGGTACAAGCACTTGTAGATGAAGTAAAAGCACCTTATAAAGACTATTTAGAAACCGTGGTCGGTTATACCAAAACGCCTATCTATAGATATTTAACTGTTGAAAACCCAATGGACAATATGATTACTGATGCCGCACGTTGGAAAACAGGTGCGGACATTTCCATTTCAAACGGTTTTAGGTTTGGCAATCCAATTGTTCCAGAAAAAGGGAAACCTGCGCCAATTACAAGGGCAAACCTTTGGAACCTGCTACCTGTAAATGAAAAGGTAAAGACAGGAAAAGCCACTGGAAGGCAGATAAAAGATTGGTTGGAGAAGGAAATGCACAATGCCTTTTCCCAGGACCCAACGGAACGATTTGGTGGATGGTTGGTACGGTTTTCAGGGATGGAGGTCAATTTTAACAGCCAAAGTGATAAGGGCAACCGCGTCAACACCATAACCGTAGACGGAAAGCAAATGCAAGATGAAAAATATTACACGATTTCTGCCTGCGTGAGACCTGGAGACCCGCTTGACAATCTTTGTAGGATGGCGAATGTGAAGGATGTTGAAGTAAAGGACTACGCCATCCACGAGGTTGTTGAACAATACCTTAAGAAAAAATCGCCCGTATCTCCTACTTTGGAGGGAAGGGCGTATTGTGAATATCTTGGCACCTATTCTTTTTCGACCGTTCCCAAAACTGATTATCATTTTCACTAAAAATCAAAACCATGAAAAAAGATAAAAAACAAGATGCCGGCAAAAAAACCCGGATACTATATGGGATTTTTGCGGTAGTGGCCATTACACTTTATGTTACGGGAATGCATACCGAAGTAATGGGTTTTGCACAGCGCGGAATACTTGCAACCGGTTTGTTTAATCCGGACCTTAAGGAAATTACCAAGGTACAGGAGGATAGAAATAACCAGGGAGATGCATCAAAGCTCATTAAGGCAGATTTTAACCTGAACCTGATAGACATTAATGGGAAAACGGTATCGCTCAAGGAAATGAAAGGGAAAGTGATTTTTATGAATTTTTGGGCAACCTGGTGTCCACCTTGTGTGGCAGAGATGCCAAGTATAGCTAAAATTCAAGAGGAAATGGGTGATGAAGTCGTTTTTGTAATGCTATCCTTTGATAACGATTTTGAAGTGGCAAAAGCTTTTACAGAGCGTAAAGATTTTAACCTTCCTATATATGCGCCGGCAGACAACCTTCCTACCATGTACCAATCGTCCGCCTTGCCGACAACTTATATTATTGGTGCCGATGGAAACTTGGCATTGACACATAAGGGTATGGCAGATTATAGTGATCCAGGATTCAAGAAATTTTTAAATGGCTTAAAATGAAATATTCTTCTTAAAATAAATAATGTTGAATATAAAGAACCGCATCAAACCAAAATTGAATGCGGTTCTTACTTTTGATAGCGAAGTTAAAATTTTGATGATTTAATATCTTAGGGTATTATAAGTTTCGCTCCATAACCTATTTTGTACTTTCATGTAGTGCTCTAAATAAACCTTCGTGTTTTCTTTTTATTATTTAGGTATTCCAAAATGTTCTGGGCAGGCAATTTTTTTCGTACTTGGATTTGGAATAAAATAGGGCCAGCGACAACATTGTGATCAAAGCCTTAAATAAAGATAGCTGATTTACCGCGTGGCCCAGGCCCGAAAAAATCAACGCGGTATATCATAGGGTGCTATTTTAAAAGCTCCTGTTGTAATCAATTTTCTATTGAAACTGGCGTTGGAAAGTGGGCGGTGTTGAGTTGTAGCAGTGCAAGTGTACCCAAAGCACTCCCAAACGCACGCAAACAAATCCGGAAAGCGTTGCCATCCGGGAATGTTCATCGTGATTATTGTTATGGGAATAGATCAATAATAAAGATACCTATAAATGGATATTTTTTTAGGATTTGGAGAATCAATCTTGAAAATCTTTGACATCATCACTTAAATCGTAAACAATTGTACCATTTAAACTTTTCTCAAGGATACTGCTACCGACTGCGCTACGATAACCACCTGCGCAATGCACAACTATCGGTTTGTCTGTTGGGATTTCAGTCGCAGTATCCCGTAAATCATTTAAAGGATGTGAAATAGCGGAATCAAAAAACTTGCCATTTTCCACTTCACTTTTGTTACGAATATCAACAATTGTATAGTTGTCAGGATTCTTTTTGAAATCATCCAGATCCAGTTTTTCATTTTTTACCAAATTTTCACCGGAAAGTGTAATGACTTTTCTGAGCATTTTTTCATATCCTATTTTTGCTACCCGTTGCAATAGAATATCATTCTTTTCTTTGTTATCTATGACCAGGGTAAATGTGTCTTCTGGCTTGATGATGGAACCCAGCCATGTTTCAAATTTTGAATTTTCAGAAACTGCCTGAATATTAATGCTTCCTTTTATATGCCCTTTTTTGAAGGTTTTCTCATTTCGCACATCAATGATAAGACCTTTGGCGGTAGATCTTTCAGCAAATGGAACTTTCGCAATGGCAGGTTCTAAATTGTCGGCACCTTTTTTATTGGTTTCAACGTCAAACTCAAAATAATACGGAATAAAGGGTTGCCCTTCGAGTATAGTATCCAAAAATTCTTGTTTGGGTTGCTTTTTGAAAGCCCAATTGCCCATACGCTCGTCGCCCAGCGTACTACTGGCTGCATCGCTTAGATTTTTACCACATAGGGAACCAGCGCCGTGAGCTGGGTAAACGATCGCATCATCTGGCAGATCATTGAACTTTGTCGTGATGGTGTCGAACATCATTTCGGCGAGTTCTTCGCGCTTGGCCTTCATATTTCCTGCCTTCTCACGTAAATCTGGACGCCCTACATCGCCTATAAATAAGGTGTCGCCTGTAAAGATCGCAGTTTCTGTACCTTCAGTTGCAACGATGGTAATACTGTCTGGCGAATGACCCGGTGTATTGATGGCCTTTAGTTTGATGTTTCCCAACTCAATACTATCGCCTTCATCAAAAGATCGGTGCGGGTAATCAGCTCCCATTTTTTTACTATTGAAAATAGTCGCACCTGTTTTTTTATGAATTTCTAAGTGTGAACTCACAAAATCTGCATGGGGATGTGTTTCTATAATTGACACAATATCAGCAGCGTTAGCTTTTGCAAAAGCGTAATACTGCTCTGGGTTTCTCTCGGGGTCTATGACCGCCATTTTACCATCGCTCACAATAGCATAAGAATAATGAGCAAGCGGTTTATATTCAAACTGTTTGATGTTCATAGTTTTTAAATTTTATATAAAAGTAAAAAAGCTTATAACCACTTGCTGTAACCTTTGATACATAAATCCATTTTAGTACCTACACAGCGTCGCCTTTAAGCATTTTATTCCAGTATGAATATGGAAGTCCATATTTCTTCAATCCACTGGCCCATGTTCTCAGGTTAAAAAGGCGTGGCCTTTTCCATTTTGTAGCCTTGTATGTGCAGGACTACAAAGGTCAAATCGCCAAACTTGAATTCCTGACCGTTTTTTGCGGTGATGGCCTCAAAATTTGGATAGGCGCTAGGACCTTAAATGATAGGCGCTCCCGTTTTTGAAGAAATAATCGTTTTCCAGTTGTAATATACTGAAAAGGATTCTTTTGCCACTCCTTGATAATTGTCCGTGATCATCAATCATCAAGTTCTTTATATATAATATAAACTCCCATTATCAGCACAAACCAGCCAAATGCTTTTTTCAGCCTATTTCCATCCACAAAATTATTTAACCGTGTCCCTATGAATATTCCAACTACTGAAATGGATGTGAATATTAGCAAAAAAGACCAATCTATGTCGTAGATCTGCATATCTCCCAGAAAACCTATCAATGAATTAATGGCAATTATAAAAAGAGAGGACGCGACCGCTTTTTTCATTGGCAGTTTTGCCAAAAGAACCAGGGCAGGTATAATTAAAAACCCTCCGCCAGCACCTACCAACCCTGTTACAAGGCCAATAAAAAACCCCTGTATTATCAATAGGTAATATTTGTTTTTTTTCGATTCAATATGTTTGCCTGGTTTTTGTTTGGTATTTCGGATCATTGTAATCGAGGCCAAGAGCATTATAAAAGCAAAAAAAATCATAACGAACAAGTTCTTTGTGACCACAAAATTACTGACCTCAAAGAGTTTGTCTGGAATTGCCGGGATTATATAAGCTCTCGTTAGATATACGGCGCTAAGGGCCGGTATGGAAAAGATCATGGCAGTTTTGAAGTCCACCTTACCCTTCCTCATATTTTGAAGGGCGCCCACCAGTGAGGTCGTACCCACCACAAACAATGAATATGCCGTTGCAATTACCGGATTAAAGGACAGCGTATACACTAGTATAGGTACAGTCAGGATGGAGCCACCACCACCTATCAGACCCAGCACAAGACCTATAAAGAGTGCTCCAATGTATCCAAAAATTTCTACAATATCCATTAACTATAGATTTATAGAACAAATGTAGGGTGCCCGACGGGCCAATCTTGGTAACCAATGTTACAGGAATTCAATAAAACTGCGGTGCAGTTTTATTTTAGAGTCGTTTTCCATTTTTTTAAGAAGTCTGGAAACGACCACACGGCTCGTGTGAAGATCTGCTGCGATTTCTCTATGCGTGGTATACAGGTGTTTGCTGTTAATTATCTCAACTTTGTTATTAAGGTAATTTTCCAGACGCTCATTCATATTACTAAAGGCAATATTATCCACGCTCTCTAAAAGTTCCATCATGCGGGCGTGATAGCTGGCGAAGACAAAATTACGCCACGTTTTATATTTGCCGGACCATTCTTCCATTTTACCTACCGGTATCATCAGTAGTTTTACCGGTGTTTCCGTTATAGCGTGTATTTCACTCTTGGTGCTACCCACACAACAGGTCATTGTCATTGCACAGGTATCTCCTTTTTCAAGATGATATAGCAGGAGTTCGTCCCCTTTTGAATCGGGTCTCATGATCTTGATACTGCCCGACAGTAATAGGGGCATTGATTTGATATACTGTCCGGGCTTCATCAGATTCTTACCTTCTGGAACATCCATAAAGGTAGCAACTTGACTGATTTCATCTATAAGTGCAGGCTCAAATTGAGAACCGTAATGTTTTCTGAGCTCTTGAATCATTTCCTACTTTTTAGCTGTTCCCAGATCATATTTAAAAAATAAACGGAAGCAAATTGATTTTGAAAACCCTTTCAATATAAGGCATTCTAATCAAAAGCAGCCCAAACATACTTAGGAGTATTTCTGTTGGTCCAAAACCCAAACCAAATTAAGGATAATTACATAAATAGCAACGTCCAGGGCTAATATGAAAATGAATTCATCTTGCTTTCAAAATATTTTCTAAAGTCCATGAAATTCAATAAAATTTACTTGATCCTCCGTAGTCAGTTTAGTTTGTTTTAATACTGCACAACGTAGGGATAAGAGTAAAATTACTCTTATATCCTTTATAGGATCACCAATTTAAACAATTTACATTTTAACTACATTATACAAAATCAACAGTTATACAAAAGTTCATTTAAAGGAGTGTCTAAAATCCTAAAATAAACGCTCTGCTGGAAATCTTGAAATGTTCAATAATAGGTATGGGAAAATGAACTTTGGGAGGGGATTCAGAAAATTTACTTAAGTAGAAGCTTAATGCTTTTGGTGGAAAATGATTAAAAAAACCTCTTTTGAGTCTAGGGGGTAGTTCAAGAAAGCCTGGAAATAAGTAAACTAAATCTTTTCTTGACACTATTTTCTTCAAAGTTCATTTATAAGCTGGAAACTAAACCTTCAAACTGTCCAGTTCTTCGGGGGGAGCTCAATTGTAAAACGAGCCTAAAATCGAAGGTTCGCATTAGAAGAGAATTGCGGGAAATTGCCTTCCATAACAAAACCCACCGTGGGATACAAGACTTGGCAATTCTGCTAAATTCTAAAATTCGAGGTTGGATCCAATATATGGGAAGATAAGCCGCAGGAGCCTGCAACCGGTGTTCTATTACCTGCACAACCGTATGATCAGATGGGCATTGAACAAGTACAAAGGTTTCAAGGGAAGCAAGATTAAAGCCGTTAAATGGCTTAGATTTGTTACAAGGTCATATCCAAATCTCTTCTACCATTGGGAATTGGGTTACAAATTGGTCTAAATAAATAAGCCATACCCACTCCATAACAAGGGCCGTATGAATCGAGAGGTTCACGTATGGTTCTGACAGAGGTTTAGGGGTGAAACTCCCCTTTACCTATTCGACAATGCGTTCGGCTTTTTTTCTGTTGGTATAATACTTCCCAAACTGGTTCAAATTCTAATTTGTCAAAGTCAAAGGAATGTAAACTATTCTCTTTATAAATTCCGTTGCTAAAAGTGTCTTGTATCCAATTTAAAAAAGTCCAATTTCCTGTTTTTTCAGGCTGGTTCCACCTTCTTGTTTTTAAGATTGTTGCCTTTGAGTTTATTTTTTCTGACAAGTCTCTCAAAATGAGTTTCGAGTCAAGTTTTAAATTCTTTGCAATTGAAACTACTATAAAATACCCGAATTTTATATCACGTCTATTTTCAAAGTCCCGTTCATTTGATATCGTAATATAAATGTCGGGCGGAGTTTGTCTTTTGTCGCAAATTGTCCAAATTGGGTTCCATAGTTCAAAGTTTAAAAAGTACTCTTTTGGGTCATTAGGTATTGTCCACTTATCGTGTGATTGTTCATCCCATTTCAGTCGTCCAAGTTTTATGTCCGAATGAAAGGTAAATTCTTTGTTTTCCTTTTTAGAAATCCGCTTTTCAGGTTTATATTTTACGGCCTTAATTCCTGTCTCTTTAAGGTTTTCAGTTTGTTTTATTAGTAAATCAAAATATGGTTGAAAATCGGACTTCCAATTATTTTCTATCCAAGGAGATTTGTTTTCATCTGTCTGCCCAAAAATCAAATAAAAGTCATACTGCCTATTCCAACTTGAATCAGCATTGGTGAAATTCTCGTGAAGGTTTACAAACTTTTTTCCTAATTTCGTTATTAGATTCATTTGTAGCCTTACCCGTTTTAGGACACCATAAAATTCGATAAATAGTTGTTATTTAGTTCAGGTTTGATGAAGAATTTGAATTCTTCATCAAACCTGGGCATATATTCTTTTGGGGATTTGTTCCCCAGGGATTTATGTGGATGATTGAAATTATAATCCTCCCTCCAGTTATCACTGATCTTCTGAAGCTGATAGATATCATTAAAGTAATAGGCATCTAAGATATCTTCTCTGAAGAAGCGGTTAAAACGTTCTACATATCCATTTTGCATTGGTTTACCGGGTTGTGTGTATTTGATTTCAATAATGTTGCTCTCACACCATTTTGTGAATGTCTTCGAGATAAATTCCGGGCCGTTATCGCACCTTATATATCTTGGCGTTCCCAGCTCTTCTTTGAGGTTGTTCAATGTCTCCACTACGGCCCTGGCGGGATAAGAAAGTCCTGCATCAATAGCAAGGGCCTCTCGGTTACAATCGTCGATTACATTAAATACCCGTACTTTTCTACCATCTGTAAGTGCATCACTCATAAAATCCATACTCCAACATTCATTGAGCACGGCAGGCGTTTCCAAAGGCTGCTTTACGCGTTTTATTAAACGCTTTTTATGTTTGCGTCTAAGACCGAGCTTCATCTCTCGATAAACCCGTAACACACGCTTTCTGTTCCATTTTAGACCTTCACGACGAATCTTGTGATAGTATTCATCAAAACCTCGGGTGGGATAGGCATCTGCCAGCTCAGTTAACTTATCAATGACTTCGCTATCGTCCTTTTTACTACGGTAGTACCACATTGACCTGGCAAGCCCTACAACATTACAGGCCCGTACAACCGGTACTATAAATTCCTTGATGAGATACTTGACCCGAACTCTTTTGTCGGAAGGCCTTAGAACTTTTTTGACAGTACGTCCTTGAGCATTTTGTTGTCCAGGCTCACATCGGCATACATCTGCTTGAGCCTCGCATTTTCCTGCTCGAGCTCTTTTAGGCGCTTGAGCTGCTCTTGCTCCATACCCCCATACTTCTTGCGCCAATAATAAAAGGTACTCTTGTCATAACCCAACTCTCTGGATAGATCCCCAACCGACCTTCCCTGTTCATTCTCCTTAAGAGCTTTGATTATTTGGCCCTCGCTAAACTTGCTGTTTTTCATCGTGACAGTGTGAGTTTAAAATTAGTAAATTCGAATTAACAACTGTCCTGTTTTCGGGGAAGCCTACATTTTCCAACTAACTGGATAGAATTTATCATAATCAAATATGAATTTCCATTCATTATTTATCGTCTTAAGAAACTTAGTTCGCTTTTCTTCGGACAGGTTTAAATAAAATTCTCTCTTTTTGATGGACTGCTCGAGATAATCGATACTTTTCTCATCAGACGCAAGTACTCGCTTTTGTTCTTCCGTTTCTGCTTTTATTCCACGTTGTTTTAATCCGTATCTCATCCAAATTTCAAAACGACCGTCTAATTCATTATCGCTTAATGAAGAGTTTGAGAGGTAATTTTGAACAAGATAATTTTCGATTGCTGTACGGACAAGAACCTGGATTGAAAAAGGATCAGAAATCGGGACTTTCAAATTTGCAGATTGCGATTCTATTGAAATGCCTTCTACAAGCTTTTTAATTGAAAAACCATGAACTACAAACTTTTGAGTTAATAGATTTATATAATAAAATCTTTCCTGTTTTATATTGGTTTGCTCATTTTTAACTCGAAAGTTTACCAAATTCAATATGACATCCATTAATTTATTAAAATGAACCAAGTGCGAATCACTGTCATCATCCAACATGTCTTTTGAATATTCTATGAATTTAATTAGGTCCAAAGTTTTTTTCGAATGATGTACAACTATACTATATAAGATTATTTGCGTTGCTCAACCACTTAATTTGATAAATACACACCGAATAGAAAATCCCATAGGGTTTTCTTAGCCAGGCAGCAGCAATTAATTTTAAATAGCTTAAGCATTATTTTTTTTCGCGTATTTGAAAAAATCACGGATTATTTTCAAATTCAGCGTTTTCTTATTTGTCGACCAATAATCATATGCTTGTTGAATCGAACCAATCGGAATTCCTGCATTAAAATTAGGTGCTCCTGGAATTCTATGTGGATCAGGTTCGATATGTTTTTCTTTAGCTAATTCCATAACAACGTGCTTGTTACATTTAGCAGCTTCGGTAAGCAAATCCATTGCTTCTTTTCCATTATTTTTTAGAATGTCGTAGATCACTCTGCCATAAAAGAATTCAACAATATAATCGCCATCATATTTGTCTAACAAATTTTTAAATTCTTTGTAATCTTTTAATTCCAGATAACATTCTAAAAGCAAATATCTAATCCCTTGGTTATCATTTTCGTTGTAAGATAAATTCTCTCTGTAAAGTTCGATTGTTCTCGAGAAATCTTTTCGATATTGATATTCAAGTCCTAAATTTTGGCAAGCCCTCAAAAAAGGTCGGTTATCCATATTTGACCAAATAATTCTATCATTTTTTTCATCGAATTCTTTTGGGAATGCATTTTTCCCAAGTAGATATGAAGTCAGTGCATAATGAAAACTTTGAGTTACCTTTTTTTGATTTCGATACGAGATACTTACATGGGTATAAGCGTCTAAATGGCATTCTGAAAAGTTACTAATGATCTTCTGTAATCTTTTTTGGCATTCGTTTTCGTCATAATCTAAAAAATCAATGGCTTCCCAGTATTCATCGAAAACTTTATCCATTTCTTTTGGAAAATTGAACCTCCAGTCATCGTAGTATTTTACTAATTTTAATTTCATTCTTCAAATTATTCTCAAAGATATAAGAGTAAAGTTACTCTTATATCCTTACCAGTTAAAGGTTTTCGTTTGTAGAAATGTCAGACTAGGTCAATATCTATTTAAAAGTTCATTTAAAGGAGAGTCAGAAATCCTAAAATAAACCCTCTGCTGGAAATCTTGAAATGTTCAATAATAGGTATCGGAAAATGAACTTTGGGTGGGGATTCAGGAAATTTACTTAAAGTAGAAGCTTAATGCTTTTGGTGGAAAATGATTAAAAAAACCTCTTTTAAGCCTGGTGGATAGTTCAAGAAAACCTGGGTTTTTTTGCTCCAACTAAGAAGAATTTGAATTGGAGCACATCTTATTAAATATTAACATCTTTCTGATATGTACTGAAACTGTTTGCAGACATTATTCTAATTAAAAGACTGTCTGAATTCTACCGGGGAAAGGCTAGTTTTTGTCTTGAAAAGTTTGCTGAATGATTGTGAATGTTCAAATCCCAATCCGTACGCAATTTCACTCACGGACAACGCTGTAGTTGATAGTTTCTCCTTCGCTTTTTCAATCAATTTGTTATGTATATGTTGTTGTGTGGTTTGCCCTGTGAGCGACTTTAATAGACCGCCCAAATAATTGGGAGAAACATTTAGAGTTTCAGCGATAAAATGGGCAGTTGGCAATCCTTTGTTGATTGTATTGTCGTCATTAAAATAATCTTCCAGGATGTATTCTAATTTATCTAAAACCTGATGATTGCTTTTTTTCCTGGTAATGAATTGACGTTGGTAAAATCGTTCACAATAATTTAAAATAACCCCAATCTGTGCGATGATGATATTCTGGGTAAATTGATCAATTCCTGATTGATATTCCTTTTCAATGCCTTTAAAAAGTTCAATTAAGATCTCTTCTTCTTTTTCGGAAACAAATAAAGCCTCGTTCACGTCATAACCAAAAAATTTATAGTCATTTATGATTTTGGACAAGGGTGTATTCCAGATAAAATCGGGATGAAAGGCCAGAATATACCCGGAAGGTCTTTTTTCGGACTTACTGATATTTAATTTTACCAATTGCCGTGGTGCAATAAAGGACATCAATCCTTCATCAAAATCATAGTGACTTTGACCGTAATGAAATTTACCCTGAATATCTCTCTTGAACCCCATAAAATACAGATCCTGAACCCAAGTGATTTCCGATTCCTCAATCTGATAGTCGACTAAAGAATAATCAATTAGGCTAATCAACGGGTGTTGTGGTTTTGGCAATCCTGTAATTCTGTGAAATTCAGAGATGGTCTCGATCGTATATAATTTCCTGTTGGTCATAAAACCTAAAAATTAAGGGCAACAGTTTTGCTGCTGCCCTTTCAAAATTAATAATCGGTAGATGTACTTAAAGCTTTAAAACCAGAAATTTGATCCTTTAGTTTGCTCAATTTATCTACAGCAATTTTAAAGGCATCAGAACCCAAAACCAAATTAACCGGAGGATTTTCCATATTCACCAGTTCCAACAATGCCCAGGCTGCTTTTTCAGGGTCGCCGGGTTGATTTCCGTGGATATCTTTTTCGTGTGTAGTTTGAAGTTGCCTTGCCGCAGTGTAAGAAGCAATTTCATTTTTTGGAGTTCTAAGAGAACCACTAGTTAAGAAATCTGTACGAAAATAACCAGGGTAAACTACAGTTGCATGAACTCCGAACTCCTTCACTTCGGCCGCCAGTGATTCTGTGAAACCAACAACGGCAAATTTGCTGGCGCAATAGATGCCCCAACCTGCAAAATCCCCTGTCATTCCTGCTATTGAGGAGATATTGATTATTGAACCGCTTTTTTGAGCTCTTAAATGAGGCATTGCGTTTCTGATTACATTCAATGAACCGAAAACGTTAGCATCAAAATTCTGCCGGCTTTCCAAATCGGTAGTCTCCTCCAGTGTTCCCAGTTGGCCGTATCCTGCATTGTTCACCACCACATCTAATTTCCCGAATTTCTCGATCGTTTTTGAAACTGCGGCAGCAACAGAATTTTCGTTTACCAAATCTACCTCTATTGGAAGAAAAGATGCACTCTCTTCACTTATTGCCTCATGAAGAGCAGTACTATTTCTTGATGTTGCTGCTACGGAATAGCCTTCTGCCAACAGTTTGTTTACCAATGCCAACCCTAAACCTTTAGAAGCTCCTGTGACGAACCAAACTTTTTTTGTGTCCATTTTTTATTGTTTAATGAATGATTATTACAAAGCAAAATTGGTCAGAATATAATATTTTGATGTAGCCGAATCAATGCTCTTTGTAACTGAAACAAAGATTAATTTAAGACTATCTAATTCTAATGGTGAAGTGTAAACTACTCTTAATTAGAACACCGTATGGGAAGTGGGCATGATTTAAAAGCAATATGCATTTGGTGGAAAACGATTAAATATAACTCAAATGAAAAGCCTCCTATAACTATAACTGAAAGTTAAAAAAATGGTGGGAATTTTTGCTCCAAATTAATAGCTAATTAGATTGAAATACAATTTATATGGTCTGAGTTTTATGTTGTGCAAGGTTTTTATAATTCCTCTTGGATATTATAAACGTCGATATGATTTGTAATTGATGAAACAAAACCGGCATTAAATCGTTTCATACATTTTGCAAGATCGGCAAAATTAATTTTAAAGTTAACTGATTTAATGTCCGCCACATTTTGATTTTCTTCTAAATATTTTGATATTTCATCAAAAGATGATCCATATTTTTTCTTATCTAAAAGAAGAGCAAAGCAATAAAATGAATTATCACTACTAACATTTTTAAGAGAACTTGAACCAAAATGAATTCCAACTAAGAAATATTTTTCCATATTCACGCCTTTTTCTTCGCATAACTCATTAAAATCGTATGAATCACTTCGGTCAACTTGAACCAATCCACCATAATCTCCGTATTGCGTATTTACAAGATTTTCAAGAATTTCTAGATTAAATTTACTGTAGCTCATTTTTTTATTTTAAATTTAAGTGTTGTCATTTACAATTCAGTATTGATAGATCATTTTTTAAAAGTTCTCCATTAACTTTTTGGGGAAGCCTACACTTTGGTGTGATGATTTACGAACCGCCGTATACCAGACCCGTATGTACGGTGGTGAGGGGAGCACCGTGGTCTTATCGCTCACGGCCTCCTGCTCGATTAGCTGTAGGCCTTATTTATCAATATCTATGACGCTATCTTCACCAAACCACCCCTTAGCTTTTGCTATTACTTGTGCATCAGGATTATAAAAGAAAACTGCCAAATTTTCCTTAGCCCTTGTACAACAAACATAAAATATCTTTTGCGTTCTAGCCAATACGCTTGCCGAGCCTGTTTCTAAGAAAAGATTTTCAAAATTATAATTGTTCCAACCGCCATTATCAAGTACTACTAAGACATTGTCGAATTCTGCACCCTTGATTTTGTGTTGCGTTGAAAATGGTGTTTGTCCTTCAAGGTATCCATATAGTTTTTGAAATTCACTAAACTTAACATTCTTCACTCGCTTATATAAATACTCCTTATTCTCTTTAAAAGCAATTAGCTTATCATCAATCAAACAAATCCCCTTTTCGTTTGCATCATTAATGACTTGTTCAATTGTATTATCTCCAACGTTCACAAGAATTTCGATGTTTTCCTTTAAGGCTTTTTTACTTGCGATACTTATTATTCTATACCTATAATCGGTTACTCTCAAAAATTCATTATATTTTTTGTTCTGATAGAGAGAGATATTTTTCTGGATTTTGAATAGATGTTTAATGAGATTATCTCTTTTAGAGCCTTTCCTATTTTCATCATCTTCGTCTTGTTTTTTATCATCAATTAGGGCATCTTTATTTAAATAGATTTTTCTTACTTCAGAGAATGGTTTATCCTTTAGCTGATTGTACAATTCTGCTTTTATAGGATCTGCCAATAAAATATCTTTCTTCAGGACTCTTTGTCTATTTTTTAGTTCGAACTTATCTACAACAGTATCGAAAGTATCATCTTCATTAATTTCAATTTTAGGTCTATTATTTTTCTTATTATCCTTAATTTTATTAAGGATATCCGTTTTCAAACCAATGACAGGGTCATCATCATAAATATCCATCAGGTTTCTAAAACCTGCTTGCCTGCTATTAAATTGTGAGTGAGATTAAGTTCCTTAGTTTCCTTTGAATTATTAAAATCCCAGGCGTAATTTGCTGTTAAAAATGCTTCAACCTTATTAATATTTGCATCAGTGGAATGCAGAAACAAAACAGTACCTGGCTTTATTACTCCATTATCCATATTGGGAGCTTTCGGGTCGGTAGATGGTTCTTGAGTTATAGCATCAGTACGAAGTTTGTTCGCCAAATCAATAACAAGTTTGGGATTTCTTCTATTTTGTTTTTTTGGAATTTCGTTTACTTGTTCTGCATCATCTCCCTTATAATCGTCTAAGTTACCAATGCCATCTTCATAAATTGATTGCATAGCATCTCCAAAAAAGCCTATGATATTTTTTCTTTCACTTCTCTTAAAATGTGTAAGAAATGTTTCTACGACAGCTTTACTTGTATCCTGGTATTCATCAATAAAAAAGAATTTGTATTTATCTTTTACGATGCTGCTAAGTTTGGGATACTTTTCAAAGAGATAGTTTGCTACTATAAGTAATTCATCGTGAGATATAATTCCTTCACGTATTCTAACAAACTCTTTGTACTGTACACCATCAGGTAAAATGGAATAATAATTATCCGGAACGGGATTGACTTCTTCAATAGAAATTTTGGTTATTTCCTCATTATTCGATAAGGAAATAAGTGCTTCTTTAAGCTCTTTTTGAAAGTGTTTAATGTTATCCCATAAGAAATCGTGTATCGTAGATACATTAAGATTTTTGTGATTTACTCTTTCTTCAATTTCTTTAACAGCTGCATTAGTATATGTCATACAAGCAACCTTAGCTGTTGAATTTTCAACTATTGCTTGTCGAATTACATTCACTAATGAATAGGTTTTTCCACTGCCTGCACCTCCGCTCAATAGAAAGTTTCTGCTATTATCAATAGATTGAAAAATTTCCTGTACTTCTGGTTCTAAATTTAATCGTCCTTCAACCATAACAAACCATTTTTAATGTAAGCAGGAATATTCCAATTACTGAATTTTTCATCACTGTGGTATAAGATATCCAAAGCAAAATGTGTTTTCTTCTTAACACAATTCGCTGCTAAAACATAAGGGCTTTTCGCATCATCATCAAAATCAATAGTATTTTTTATCCCTTGGAAAGTATCTTTATTTCGTTTTACAAATGCTCTATTTAGGTGTATAAAAGCATCTTCAAAACTTCTTGCGTGATAGGTGCTTTCTTCCTGTTGGTAACATATACAAACTGTGGAACTCCCGACAGTAATTGTTCTATTAGCAAGAGGTAAGGATTTTAAGTCGTCCCAAGTTACAGCATTCAAGAAATGATTAATTGCTGAATTACTTGTTTTTGTGCCCTCACTTACAGGGTATGCTCCCCATTCTTCTTTCCCTGTTGCATTTTGACCTGTTACTTTTATAGAATCTATGTCTGTTAATATCACTGATTTAATACCCAAGAAGTCAATAAACTTCTCAAAGATTTGAGAATAAGCCCCAACTTCGATAATTGATATATTTTGCGATAAAAGCGGTAAGAAGGTATCTTCATTTCCTTCAGCTTCTAAACGAGAAGCCTCTTCCAAATCAACTTTTCGCATAAAAGTTGGTATCAAAATTCTTTCTGTATCTCCCTCAATAAGAACAGCTTTATCAGCAAAAAATATTTCAGCTCTACTAATCGTTAGATATTGCTTCAAGAATTGATACTGTTTTGGGACAGCATCATATTGAGTTCTTAAATCTTTCAGGTTTTTCGCAGTTACATTATTCTTTGTTATTGCTTTCAAATATTTAATATCATCGAAATCGCTATCTGCGACAATGTGAGATGAATGCGTTGTGATTATGTACTGTAATGGTCTGTTTATACCATCATCTCTTTTGATGCCTTCTCCAAGCAGTTTTTTTATATTTTTTATAAAGACATACTGCATTTGGGGATGGGTATGAGCTTCCGGTTCTTCTATAATAAGCAAATTAATATCTGCTGGCTTTTTGTCTTTATCTTTTTTGAAATCCTGTACAAGAATTTCAATTTCAAAAATCATACTTATTAGATTCATATAACCCAAACCGTTATAATGCTCTGGTAACTTATGGTCATCGTGAGTGTACACCACTGTAGTATTCCCTTCAAGCAATTCTCGGTGTTGCAGTGTTGAAATAATTGCTATATCAGTATCATTCAACTTAATGCCACCAAAATCCTGTACCTTTTTTATTACATCTTTAAACAAGTCTTTGTAGATGTCGCTTAAGGTACTATCGGTCTCCGAAAGCTGGTCTTTGAAATCTTCTGTAGTTTGGGTCTTATCGCTACTATCTTCTTTCTTTTTATAAAGGCTAGAAGTTTGTTTTGAGAGTGTGTTTTCCTTTTCCTTATTTGTCACGTCTCTCCTTGCACTTATGTATTTGAAGCTGATAATATCTTTTAAATTAATATTTTCACTAATAAGGTCGATTGGTTTAGTTTCGGTAATCTCTTTTGTAGCAGTATCGTACTCAAAAGAGAATTTATGAATTTTAAAGTAAACTTCTAAGTTTTGCTTTAAAAAATCTTTTAGTTCCCTTGGCCTATATTCTTTCTTCTTAACATTTTTGGCATTTTCACTGGCTGCGAAGGCTCCGTAGTCAGCTTTAATTTTTAAAAAATCATCATAGATTACAGTGTACTCAAAACCTAAAACAATATTATTATTATCAGGGTCTAAATCCATCAATACTCTGCTAACATTAGATAAGTCATCAGTATCGTTATATTCAATATAAATTTTCAGTTTAATGCCTTTGGGTAGGAATTCGTCGGGAACATCAGCCAACTTGATTAAACCTTCTAACTCGTTTTTAAAATCAATATTGAAATCATCATAAGAAAATTTACTTTTCTCATTTATAAATTTATCAAGAACTGACAGAATAGAAGTCTTTCCTGTATTGTTTTTCCCGGTAACAAGAGAAAGTTCATTTTCAAGGTCCATTGAGAAAGTCTTCAGTAATCGAAAATTTTCAACTTCTATTTTTTTTATTTTCATATTAGTGTTGTTCGATCTGCATTGTGTTTGTAGGCTTACAGCTAACTTATGGATATTAGTAAATTTACTTTTATCCATTATACTGAACAATTTAGTGAATTTTGATTATAATGATAATATACGAGATTAGTTGCCTTTTGAAAGTTCATTTAAACGAGGAGCTGAAATCCTAAAATAAACCCTCTGCTAGAAATCTTGAAAAGTTCAATAATAGGTATGCGAAAATGAACTTTTGGAGCTTGAGAAGATCTACCTGAAGGAAAGGGCAAAATGCTTTTTGGAGAAAACGATTAAAAAAACCTCTTTTGAGCCTGGTGGATAGTTCAAACAATCCTGGTTTTAAGTATACTAAAGTCCTCTGTTAACATAAATATTATATTTATTCACTCGAAAACTAAACTTTAATTTGTCTAATCCAATGGTGAAAGGTCGTTTTCGAGAAAGCTTATAATCAGGTTTTAAAATGATGCAGGAAAACTATTTTCTAGATATTATATTAGTTTTGCAACAATTGATACTTTAAAATGAAATTTAAAAAAATCCTCCTCACAATATGGAACAATATTTTTATTGTAACTACAGTTCTTGGGGTCACGATTTTCTTAATAGGGATGGGCTGGCGTGGTAAATATCATTTGGCGGGTAAGTCAAATATTTATATTGCCGGGTTTGGGGCAATTCTAACCATACCATTTTTAATATATTTGATAAGGATCACAATAACTGATAGGAAGCTCTGGGATGAAAATATCAAGCGAATTAATAGGTTAAAGAAAACAGGGGATAAACTGATAATCAATTTGGACGAATTAAAAATTCATACCAATAGCTATATGCAGGAAGTATCTGTTGGCAGTGGATACAACCAGAGAAATGAACGTGTGCAGATGCATAATAATCTCATAATACTTGATATTCCCTACCGCAATCAACGCATCCGTTTCAAATCAAATATTAATATGGAACCGATTAAGTTAAAATTACATTTTGCGGTTAAAGGTAAGACCGAGCTGTACATTGACCGTCAAGATCCAGATAACAATTATTTTGATCTGACCTTTTTGAACAAATAGAAATCTCTCAAGCTCTATTTTATTGATTATTTAATTGACTGTAAAAAATCAGAATATCTGATGAGTTAGCACCTAATTTGAAAGTCTAAAGAAACCTGCGTTTTTTTGCTCCAAATTAATAAACACAAAGATTGGATACTGTCGTGTTTTGCGCCTTACTTGTTTTTGACGTCATTAAATATTTCCTCCCAAGGCATTTTGTCCAATTAAATCCTATCAATAGCTGAATATAAATGAACTGACAATGATTAGCAGTTTGTTATTTGTGATGTCGTAGCTACGCAAGGTGCAGTTATATGCTATACATATAATCACAGCTGCTTACTTTCGATCAAAAATTGATTCTTCAAAGTCTTTAAAAACTTCCATGTCCGCCGTAATTATTTCAGATAGTTGTAGCTTGAATTTTTCTGAGTTGATACTGGTTGTAACTCCACAAAAATTTTTGATTCTATTAGTTTCATCCTTTACATTTTGATTGATTATATCCTTAACAAAACTATCATATTCATCTTCATTAAATGTCAGATTATTTAACGAACAGAATTTCTCCAAAACTTCCTTGTCAAACAAATAATTCTCTATTTCCCACCTTCTTAGAATACGATAATTCTCAGAATTGGTTTTGAGATAAACTTGCCTATCGTTTTCATCGTTTTGTTTACCCGAAGACACATCACGATCTTTCAACACCCAAATTTCAATATTAGAAAAAACTTTTGTTAGAATAGCCAATGCTATTTCACTACGTTGATCTAATTCTGTGTTTCCACCACTTGAGATAAATAATGTGTCGTGGTGCTTTTCACCGAAAATGTTGTTAAAAACTTTAGCATCAAAACCTTTCTCTTCACCATTCTTTCCAGGTTTATCTTTCCCTTCGCAGTATATTATTCGTTTTGGACTAACTAATCCAGTTAGGTCATCCAGTGCGGTTTCAAAAATGGTTTTCCAATTATAGCGACTTTTCGTAATAGGGTGCAAAATTTGTGCTTCAGATGCCCATTTTCTATCACCTTCAAAATGAATAATCTGACATTCATTTTTCAAATCTACTTGAAGGGCTCGCAGAAAACCTACACTATGTGTTGCAACCCATACCTGGCAGTTGGGTCCTATTAATTGGTTAATTTCAAGCAGCAGCTTCTTTTGAATAGCAGTATTAATGTGAAGTTCGGGTTCATCAATCAAGAAAATGGAATCGTTGTAGTCATCCTTTCGAAGATATAAGTCTAATAATATGTCAACTACTTCCTTTTCACCAGAGGAAAGTACATTAAATTCAAAATTAGAGGAATAATCGGATTTTGTAAAATATAAAGTTCCTTCGTTAGCTTCTATATCTCCTATACTTACAATTTCTAAATCAAGACAATTACCTATTGAACTGTTGAGATCACCAATTATCTTAGCTTTCGCTTCACTTGGCCGACAATCTGCTTGATTAAGATATTTTCTGTATTTAATGTAAAGCCTTCTATAATTTTCTTCCATTTTATCGTCGAGATCGGAAGATGTTGAAGCTCCATAGTTATTCAGTCTTAGTTCTGAAGTAGCCTGTGATTGAGATACTTTTAGATTACTATTATAACGATAGGGGCTTCTTAAAGAGAACAATGTTTTGTCTTTTCCCTCCTTAGCTTTCAATTCTCTTACACTTTGATATGAGCCTTGGTCAAATTCAAGTGATATATTTTCCCAGTTGTAATTGGGGGTTCCACTCATAGAATGATAGCTGTAGTCTTTAGGTCCTTTGCTACCAATATAACCATATGCATTGTGAATGAATAGCATCCCATCCATAACGCTGCTTTTGCCACAACCGTTTGGGCCAATAAGTGCAACTATTCTGTGAGGATTATCACCTAAATCAATAGTCAGATCATGAAATCTTCTATAACCATTTTTTAGTCGAATTTTTTTAACTTTCATCGTTATCTACTTTATTAATTACTAACGTATGGATGAACTTACCGCTACGATTGTATATCGTATATACGCACAATTTAAAGAATTTGATTAGAACAACTACATAACGATCGTTTGCACTTTTAGAAGTTCATTTAAAGGAGTGTCAGAAATCCTAAAATAAACCCTCTTCTGCAATTTCTGAAATGTTTAATAATAGGTATGGGAAAATGAACTTTTGAAAAGGTAATATTGAGTTCAAATACATAGAATGATTAATTACCGCTATCCAGAGGCACCTAGAACCAATATTATCATCAATTCGATATTACCGTATGTCGATAATGTGTTTTATTGCGTATATTGTATGTAAATAAAATTTTATCTATGGCAACTATCAGAAAATCATTGACTATAACCACCTCCCAAGAAGAATGGATCAAAAGGCAAATCGAGAATGGTGGATTTGCCAATGACAGCGAATATATGCGGCATTTAATACGTATGGATGAGGAAAGCAATAGGGAATATTTAATTACCAAAGCGGCCATCCAGGAAGGTTACGATAGCGGTATGAGTCCTAAGGCAAGATCTGTCGATGAAATTATCGAGGCTGCCAAAAATCGTAAGAACAGCAGGACTCAGAACATGAAGAATGTCTAGTTATAATTTATCGTCCAAAGCTGATAATGATATCGATGATATTGTGGATTACACTTTGGAGACCTGGGGCGAATCGCAGACACATGATTATGTATCCGAATTATTTCAGTTATTACAGACTCTTGCCGAAAGTCCCGAAATAGGGCGTAGTGCCTCTGAGTATGCCCCTTCATTAAAAAGATATAATTTCAAGTCGCACACGGTATTTTACGAACCAACCAAAAACGGCATATTCGTAGTCCGGATTTTAGGACAGCGGCAGGATTTTAAGAGGCACCTTTAAACGGTAATTTATAGATTTGCAAAGTTCAAGAAAACCTGGGAATAAGTAAACCCTGAATAATCAATATGTTTATCTATAATAAAGCGTATGGATATTTTAATATAAACTCAACTATTTATTAGTATCTGAACCTTTGTCCGTGTCTATTACATAAAATTCAGAGGCCTCATTTATAAAAACATCAAGCACACCATCAGCAATTTTTATGTGTCCATCAAATCTGGTCGCACCGGGGATGCTTTCAATTTCAGAAGCCTGCTCTTTAATTTCTTTGGCTTGTTTAAAATAATCACGAGCTTCGGAATTTCCTTGATCTGCAGCCTCAAGTCCTTTTGCCGTATATTCCAGGGCTCCTCCCCAAAGTTCCATGGCATCTAGCCATGGAGCAGATTCTTCCACAAATGCTTGATCAACAACACCTGATCTGATGAAAGTTGGTGCATTTTTAAATTCGGTGGCGGATTTTTTTAGATATTTTATAGCTTCCATCCTAGAAACTTTATCACCATATGCAATTGCTTCCCTTACACCATCAAGCAACGATTTTAGCTTAGGAGCCTGTTCTTGCCAAGGGTGACTGCCAAATGTGGGAGCCAGGTGCTGTGTGTCAAAGAAAATAAGTAAGGCCTCAAGTGTCTGTTTATCCCCATTTGCAAGATTTCGAGCAGCGTAAACTAATGTCCTATCGGGATCGTAACCGCTATCATTCCAAGCAAAGGCCGCTACTCCCGTGACCGCAACACGGCTAGGGGCTTCCTGATTCATGGGATTGGAAAGGATCCCTGTTAATTCTTCTGAGAGTCCCGCTTCGCGTCCGGTGTAAGGTGCAAGCAACAAACGACCTGCGGTCTGCTTAAAGTCATTTACGGGATAGTTGTCCCATAGAAGTGTTTTACGACCGAATGCTTTCGTGGCTTTTTGTGCATCGCTCACCGAGATAGAGGGGGGCACAACATCCGTTCCTGTCCACTGAATGACTATGTTGGGATTGAGATTTTCCATGAGAGCATTTTTATAGGGACTTTCCTTGGCATCGTAATATTCGGTAGGTACCATAATAAGGGGTTCGGCATCTGGATCCAGGCGTTCCAGGTTTTCCTGTAACTTATTCAGTACTTCTGCTTGTGCCATACCGGCTGCTTTTTCCCCGGAAGGCCCGTATACCTCTTTATCCTGATCGCAATTCCACTTCGTATATTCAATATCGTCGAGAGCAACGTAAAAGTTATGCACACCTATAGAGCGTAGGTCTTCAAATTTGAGTTCCATGGCTTTGAGATCATCCTCACTGGAAAAGCAGATCGACGTACCTGGAGAGATTGCATAAATAAAGTTCACGTGGTTCTCTTTGGAGGCACTCACCAATTGTTGCAGCTTTTTTTTCTCATGGGAGGGATAGGGTTCACGCCACTTATCTCGGGCATAGGGATCATCTTTCGGACTGTAGACATAGGAGTTTGCCTTTACACTTGATAGGAACTTAAGGTGAGCGAGACGTTGCTCCACAGACCAAGGCTTTCCGTAAAAACCCTCGATCGTTCCTCTAATGGGCATTGAAGGATGATCTTGGATAACCAGGTTCGGAATGACGTCTTTTTGTACTAGTTGCCGAAAACTTTGAAATGCATAATATAATCCATCGGGATCATTTCCCACCAATGCTATTAGTGCGCCTTTATCCTGTGAAACGCTTGTAAGGGTATATCCCTCCGGATATTCTTGCAGGGAGACATTGCTCTGATCCAGTGCAGCCCGAACTGTTTTGGAATCACCAACTCCCATGACAATATACGTACGATCCAGGACCGGGGGCAGGTGGTCCGTAACCTTAATGGTTTTGACTCCGGAGGATTTCAATAATTCCCGTACCAGGTATTCAGTTTCAGGTAGAGATCCGCTGGCCGTGACCAAGTTTATCGAATCGCCTAATTTGAAAGCACCTTCATTCACCTTGAGGGATACCGGCGAAGGGTATATCATTGGTGCTATGGTTGGGAATGGACCTTGTTGATCAGTTTGAGCTTGGCCTGTCAGCAAGCCACTGATGATAAGGCAGGCATACAGAAATAGATATTTCATCGTATTTTTTTTAATTACCAACAAATCGATAATAGATTTCAGTGTAAAATCTATGAATATAATGGCCCGTAATTTTCGCAGGCTCGGTAATCTGAACCCTCTTTATCCATTCCAAAGGAATTCCATACTGATGGTCTAAACACTTCTTCATCATTTACGTTATGCATGCATACAGGTATTCTCAACATTGAAGCCAATGTGATCAGGTCTGAACCAATATGGCCATAACTTATGGCACCGTGATTAGAACCCCAATTATTCATGACGGTATAGACAGTTGCAAATGCCCCTTTGCCGGTTAATCTTGGAACAAACCAGGTAGTGGGCCAAGTGATATTCGTTCTTTCATCCAGTTTTTCATGAATTTCCTTGGGAATGTCAACACTGAATCCCTCAGCTATCTGCATTACAGGTCCAAGACCCTTTATAAGATTGATACGGCACATGGTAAGGGGCATTCCCCCTTTGGTGACAAATTTTGAGGAATAACCCCCACCTCGGAAGTAGCCCAAATCTGCCGGGTACCAAGTAGTTGCCTCCAACGAGGCATCTACTTCTCCTTGGGTAATGTCCCAGTAGGGCTTCATAACAGGTTTGCCGTCCTTTGACTGCTGCCCGGTGCCGTCGAGTGTTGCGGAACCAGAATTGATCAAATGGATAAATCCGTTCTCAGCTTCACCTTCAGGCTTCCAACCGGTGGCTTTTTGTACAGAATCAGGGCTCCAATAGGTGCGTACATCTGCAAAGATCTGTGCAGTATTGGTAAGTAAATAATTGAAAAGCATTGAAATACCATTTAGAGAATCATTCTCGGTGGCCACCATGAATGGGGAGCGCCTTCCATTCCAATCAAAGGATGAGTTTAGGATCGCCTCCGAAAAATCCCCATTTGGCATAAAATCAGTCCACTGCCTTTGTCCCTGAAAACCTGAAACTATGGCATTGTGCCCATGTGCCTCTTCGCCAAATCCCCTCTCTTTTAATTTATCATTGCCCACCATCAAATCACGTATGATCAAGGTCATCTTTACCACAAATTCCCAATCTTCCTGCTTTTGTTCTTTGGAGCGCTGTCTTTTATTTTCATTAAAATCTTTGCCTTCGGTACAATTTTCCCTGGTCCATTTCACCGCTTTTTCGTATTCATCTATGTCATAAATCTCTTTTTGTACACGTCGCAGCACCTCCGACGAGTCTACATATTCATTTCGCATGCCCAGGTAGGACTGAAAAAAGCTTGGATCTACCGCAGAGCCGACAATTCCCATAGAAACACTCCCTATTGCCAGATAGGATTTGCCGCGCATAATGGCTACCGCCATCCCGGCACGGGCGAAGCTGAGCAGTTTTTTCTGAACGTCCTCAGTAATCGTTTGGTCATCCATGTCCTGCACATCACTTCCGTATATGCCAAAAGCGGGAAGTCCCTTTTGGTTGTGGGCGGCAAGGGTGGCGGCAAGGTAGACAGCTCCGGGACGTTGGGTGCTGTTAAAGCCCCAAATGGCCTTGGGCATATGCGGATCAAAATCCATTGTTTCTGTACCGTATGCCCAACATGGGGTTACCGATAGGGATACCCCCACATTTTGGGCCTTGAACTTCTTCTCGCAGTCCGTTGCTTCTCTGACCCCACCAATGCAACTGTCTGAGATTACGCATTGATAAGGTTCTCCATTGGGGTAACTGAGCTTGTTTTCAAACAGTTTTGCCACATTTTTGGCCATGTTCATCGTAATTTCCTCAAGCGATTCGCGTACACCACCAAGTCGACCATCAATAATGGGTCTAATTCCTATCTTAGGATATTCAATAGTTTTATTCATTTTATTTTTTTATTACAAATTGCCTTGTTTTTTCTCAAAAGTGAAAAGCGTTAAAATCTCACTTATTATCCCCTGCCTGTTTATTTTTAAAAAAGTACGATAGGATGAACCCTACGATCAGAATGGTTAAAGTTCCCAGAACAATTGTAAGGTTTGCATGGAAAGGACTTCCATATTTTATGAATGATCCCGTAAACAAAATTGGAGATAGACTCATCCAGATTATAACGATAATCCCACACAGAACCCCTATCGCTGCCTGAGAACTTTGAACTTTTCTCGAAATAAATCCCAATAAGAAAAGCCCCAATATCCCCCCGCTGAAAATAGATGCAAGTGCCCACCAGGCATCCAAGGCACTTTCGACACCATTTAGTGCCAATCCAACAACCAACCCTATACCACCCATAATAGATGACGCTATTATCAATACACGCATGCTCTGTTTTGATGTTGGATTTTTCTTTATGTACCTTTTGTAATGATCCGCCAGAATAACCGTAGCAGAACTATTGATACTAGTGGAAATTGTACTCATACCAGCAGCGAATATCGAAGCTATTAATAGCCCGGTAATTCCCGTTGGGAGGGCCGTAACGATGAAATATGGAAAAATCTTATCGGCATTTTCCAATCCTTGCAGGTTGGAGGGCAATAGTTCTGGCATGGCTTGATAGTATGAGTAGAGGGAAGTGCCTATAAAGAAAAACAGCAATGAGACCGGAATATATAATAGACTTCCAAAAAGGGTCGATTTTTGGGCCTCTCTTTCTGTTTTTGCACTTAAATACCTTTGTATATAACTCTGATCAACCCCAAAATTCTGCATATTGATGAAAAGTCCATAAACTAGTATTAACCAAAAGGTTGATTGTGTAAAATCAAAATCAAAACTTCCCAAACTGAATTTATTACTTTTATCAGCTATGTCGAAAACCTGCCAAGGCCCATCGGGCATATCAAACAGTATTATCAATAAGCATGCAATCGCACCAGTTATAAGCACAATGCCCTGGATTGCATCTGTCCACACGACTGCCTCTATACCCCCCAATGTCGCATAAATGATGACACATATTCCAGTGATCGAAATTATCATAGGTATGTTCCATCCAAAAAGAACATTAAGCGGTAGGGCCAAAAGGTACAATATGGTTCCCATCCTGGCCAGTTGAGTCAGGAGATAAAAGACGGACGCATAAATCCTGGCCCATAGTCCAAAACGTTTTTCCAGATAGAAATACGCTGATTCACTCTGCATATTTCTATACAATGGAACAAAGAACACCACCGCCACAATTGCTGCCAATGGTATTGATAGGCTAAATACAAAACCGTTCCAGTTGGATAGGTAGGCGTTTCCTGGGAGTGCAAGAAAACTAATACTGCTTACAAAAGTCGCGAAAATCGACATTCCAATAGCCCATGTCGGGAGTCTTCCCCCTCCAGTCGTATAGTCCTCCGATGTTCTTTTTTTAAATGAGAATGAAACCCCAAAGAGTACTATCGCAATCATATAAACCGCAAACACTATTAAATCGACAAGGCTCAAATTCATAAATGGATTATAAAATATCTTTGACTATAAGATTCCTAAATTATTTCAGAAAGCTCATTTTTTATCTCATTGACTCTTTCTTTAAGATTATCTTTATCCTTTCCGAGATATGGCTCTATTGGTTCTGCCAAATAGTCCTTACAGAGACCAAAAGTGGATAATGCTCCTTTGAGACCTTTTAAATAACTGGATTGGTTGTTATCCATATTATAGATCTTAGAGCTTATTCTCATGACAAGGTTATGCAATAATAAAGTTCGACTATGATCTTTTCGAATGGCGGCATCGTATAGGGCAACGTACAGTTCCGGAAACAGGTTTGCCCCACCAGGAACACCTCCGTCACCGCCCATAAGAACCGTTTCGGCGATAGTTTCCTCTGGACCCACAAATAATTTGAAGGTTGATCGATCTTTGAATAAATGTATAAGTTTTTGAAAATAGGGGGCATTGCCAGAGCTATCCTTCAAACCTGCTATGTTTGGTACATTTGAAAGCTCCTTTATTGTATCAATTTCAAATGTGATTTTTGTGTGCGATGGCATGTTATAGAGATAAACAGGCAGTCGGGAGCGCTCCGCAAGCTTTTTATAGTATGAAATCAATTCGTTTTGAGATAATTTGTAATAAAATGGTGGTGCTGATACCACTGCTGTTGCACCCAATTTATGTGCGAGATCTGCAAGTTCGACCGAAACTTCAAAAGATGAATCTGTAACTCCAACAAGTACCGGTATTCGATCTTTAACGATTTTGATCGTTTCTTCTATTAGATTTACCTTTAGCCCCATGCTCAAACTTGCGCTTTCGCCGGTGGTTCCAAGTATGAATACCCCATGAACCCCCCCTTTAATGATATGTTCCAAAAGCAAGCTCAAACTAATAAAATCCAATGCTTTAGTTTCAGTCAAAGGAGTAATTAAAGGTGGTATAATACCATTTATCGAAATAGAATTTTGAGAGGTCATATAGTTTTGATTGATTAGGTTCTACGTGGGGAACTAATAAAAGTAAATTAGAGTTTTGTTGGATCGATAATCACATGCTTAATTCCTTTTCTGTTATACGTGTAGCTAGCATGGATCAAACCATCGGAGGTCTGAATAATTGCAGGATAAGCGTAGCCATGTTCAGAAGGCTCATTTTCAATTGTCATGACAGGTGTCCAGGATATCCCATCCATCGAAATAGCAAGGTTTAAAATATCTCTCCCTCTTTCTCCATCTTTCTTAACCTTGTGATTGTATATAAGTAATTGTCTTCCATCTTGAAGTGTTACAGCATCGGTCCCCGAATTTGGATTTGGTAAATCTAACCCTTGCAGTTGGCTCCATGTTTCACCATTATCTTTCGACCAGGATTGAACAATTACATCTTGCCGCGTACGAGCTAAAATCATTAATTTCCCATCACCGAATTCTAGTAAACTTGGTTGTATTGCGTCGAATTTTTTTCCATCATTTATAGGTCCAACAACATGCCAGGTATTTCCTCCGTCATTACTGATTTCGAAGTGTATCTGCCATCTCGTATCATCGTTTTCTATAATTTCCGTGCTCGACGGACTTATGATAGTACCATCTTTTAGCTGTATGGGTTTATTTTTGACCGGCCCGAGCAAATGGCCTATAGCTTTATCTTCTCCCAATTTTTTTTCATAGGACCATGTTTTTCCATCATCCAATGATGTTTTAACTACCCCCCACCAATCTCTGGGGTTAGGTCCTACCTTATAGAACATCATCAAAGGTCCGCTTTTGGGCTGGAACAGTACCGGGTTCCAAGTTGGATACCTAAGGCTATCGTTGACAAAACCATTAGCCATTTCGACTGGCCATGTCCATTGACCATTTTGAAACTTTGTTACCCTTATTCCGACATCATCGTGGCTTTCGTATGTTCCCGCAAAAAAACCTATAACGATCCCCGTAGCGGTCTCGACAATTGTTGATGCGTGGGCTTCGGCGGTCGGTTTATTGTCCAAGGGATATACAAATTCTCTCAACAGAAGGGCATTTTTTCCAACTTCCTCAAGAGGGGGTATATAGTATTTACCAGTCACATCATTCGGGGTTTGGGAGTAAATAGCTCCATTGAAGGTAATTAAAAAAACAAATAAAAATCCTATTTTAATGTATCCTGATTTCATAAGGTTGAAGGCTTTAATATCCTGGATTTTGTTCCAGATCTGCTCCCAGGTTCGCATCAATGGCAGTTTGAGGTATAGGCCATAGATTGTGATATTCCTGAACAGTAGTTCTAGAACTTTCTAATAAACCATAAGTTTGAACTCGATCTACTAACTTGCCCATTCTCATAAGGGTTTTTCTTCGAGGTTCTTCAAAAAGCAATTCTCTTGCACGTTCGTCCAATATATAGTCCTCTGAAATATCTCCAGTAGAAATTGGAATGGCATTTGACCTTTGTCTAACCGTATTGATATCATCAGCGGCATTTTGAGTGTTCCCGTTTCTGAGATAAGCTTCCGCACGGAGTAGATAGGTTTCAGCCAACCTGTAAACGTAGACATCATTGGTAATCCTACCTGAAGTGTTGTTCTCATTCCAGGGATTCCCTTCTATCTTTCTTGGGTAGGGATATAGATTTCTTAAACTGTCCTCAGCCATGGTAATTGGGGGGATCAACGCTCCAAAAGAGCTGGAAGATGGATTATTATAATAAAAATCCCTCCTGAAATTAAATTCCGAATTCCGTATATCGGAATCATCATCCCAAATATCGTATAGAGCGTAATTTGTTCCCCTTGCTCTTCCCACACCTCGACCCAGCTCATCTGTGGGCAGGTTTGGAAATCCGTCCGGGCTCAATATTTTGGTTAAAAAAGGACCCAGATTTCTTATGGATGAATTTCCGTTATTTGAACCCCCGCCACCTTCAGTAAACTGTTCGAACTGCCATACAAATAAAGATTCCAAATTACCGGAGCTTCTGTTGTAATTACCGTCACGAAACAAATCAGAAAAAACATCGCCCGGCTCATCCTGATAATTACCAAACCTTTCAGTCATCAATTGATAGTTTCCGGATTCAATAACTTTCGAGGCGCTCTCAATTGCTTTATCATAATTGCCCAAGCTTATATACACCTCTGAGAGCAAGTGATTTGCCACTGCGCTCGTGAGTTTGCCATCTTGGGGCACATTATCAACGGACACCAACCATTCAGCGGCGAATTCTAAATCGTTCTTTGCAAACTCATACACCTCTTCCCTAGAGGATCTAGTGTAATCAAATTTGGGATTGGCCATTATGGTATCAACGATTGGAACACCTCCATAAAGGTTTGCCAAAAAGTTATATGCATATCCCCTAAAGAAGCGTGCTTGGGCAATTACCGCATTTCTTTCTTCTTCCGATTCCCAAGTATCATCATTTTCAGGGCTATTTGCATAGACTATAATTGTATTGGCCTGTGGGATAATTTTAGAATATGCCCAATTCCAGTTCGCCGTTACCTCATTATTGATCGGGGTAAGATATGATACCCAGTTCCGGTATGTAAAATACTCAGCACCGGCATCCTCCCCGATATCGGTCCCTGGAAAGTTGGTTATAAAATAAAGATTGTCATTTTGCGAGTATTCCTCTCTTGAGGTCCAATAGAGACCATTTAAGTATATTTCAAATCCTTCCTGAGAAACAAGGGTATTATCTGCACTCAAAGATGACAATGGTTCTTCATCAAGATACTCATCCTGACACCCAACGGTCATCGATAGAATAAATAGGAGGCTTATACCCCAGATTATATTCGTACTTACGTGTACATTAAATTTTTTCATGATTGTATTATTAAAATGAAACATTTATACCTAATGAGATCGTGGTAGGTATTGGATATAGATCGTCGCTTCCCTGGATGCTTAAATAGGAGCCTCCATTCTCTGGGTCTGGGCCCAGCCAGTCTGTAAAAGTATAAAGGTTTTTGGCATTTAAGTAGACCCGAAGTTTGGTCAAGTTCAAGGAGCTGAGAATGGAATTGTCAAGGTCATAGCCCAATGTTACATCTTGAATTCTTACGAAATCACGGCTATTATAGAAATTTGTCCCCAAAGGATTAGAATAGGTCAAAGATGGTCTTGAGTTCGATTGATTTTCACTTGTCCACCATCCGGCATCCAGTTGATTGAGACTTCTGCCGGGTACAAGGGGATTGATTAGATTGAATGGTGCTTCCCAGCCTTGCATTGCATTTATGAAAAAGGAAAGGTTAAGGTTTTTGTAACTGAAACTATTGGTAATTCCTACCTGATACCTTGGACTTCCTCCAGAACCTACTACAGTCCTGTCCTCCGGGGTTATCTCGCCATCACCGTTCAGATCTTTTACTCTGACAAAACCTGGTTGCGAACCTTCCGGGATATCGTTATCGCCCTCTTGATATATCCCATCAAATTCATAGTCATAAAACGACTGTATAGGCTTACTAATGAACCAAGAGTTCGAGATATCATCATCTTCACGGCCATCACCGTTGATATCCGTACCGAATAGATGTACAATTTTATTTCTATTGTACGAAAAACTAAAATTAGTGCTCCAATTAAAAGAATCGGAATTTATATTGGTTGAATTTATTATCAATTCTATACCTCGATTGTTGACCTCCCCGATATTGGAAAGCACATTGTTGTATCCGTTTGAAACCGGTATCGTTTGGCGGACCAGCAGGTCTTCTGTCCTGCTATCATAAAATTCTATTGATCCGCTCAACCTTCTTTTGAACAACTCAAAATCAAGTCCTATATTAGTGGTATAGGTAGTCTCCCATTTTAGATTTTCATTTCCAAGTGATGATGTCACAACTCCCAATTCGCTTGGCCCATCGTTTCCAAAAACATATCTTCTCGTATCTGATAGGGTAAGGGATTGATAGGGATCAATGGCCTGATTTCCAACAGCACCATATGAAACTCGAAACTTGAGCAGATCAACAAAATCTAGATTTTGCATGAACTCTTCCTCAGAGACTATCCAGGCAAGGGCACCTGAGGGAAATGTAGCATATTTATTGTTAGATGCAAACACCGAACTACCATCCCTTCTAGTGGTAAAGGTCAGTAAATAGCGGTTTTTGAGTCGATAGTTAATACGTGCCATGTAAGAAACACCGTCAAAAGCATTGGCTATAGATGAAACTACTGGGGAGTTTCCCAGTCCTAAATTGTTATAGCCCAAAACATCTGGTGAAAAACGTTGTGCAGAAGCGGTCGTACTTTCAAAATCGGTGTGGTTTCTACTTAAAAGAAGCGTAATGTCCAAATTGTGGTCCTCTCCAATATCAGTATTATATTTCAAAATATTCTCCAGAAACCAGTTGTACGTTTTGCTATTGTACTTGCTTCCACTTGTATTGTTGAAATCCACATTTACGTCCTGTCTTACAAAATTATAATTATGATTCCAGAGATAATTTGGAGAAAAATTGAGACGGTAAGATAGGCCGTCAACAAAGGGTGCTGTAAGTTCTGCATAGAAATTGCTGAAGAGATTATTCGAAATTTCCTCATTATCGGTTAGTATCGCAGACCTTATCGGATTGACCGCAGCTTGCTCGGAAGGTATTGGAAACTGTGTGGGCGATCCATCAGGGAAATAATAGTTTCCAAATGGACTGACCCTATAAGCGTCCCTGACACTTGCTGCCTCACCAGAAAGGTCCCTTATTGAAAATGTAGTATTTGTTCCAACGGTTAAGTAATCATTGAGCTTAATATCTATATTTGACCTTAATGTATTTCTTTTGAGATTATCATTATAAACCAAGCCTTCATCCTCACTGTGCGAGGCGGAGAGAAAATAATTTACGTATTCAGATCTACCCGAAACGCTAAAGTCAATTGTTAAGTTTCTACCCTGCTGGAAGATTTCATCCCAGGGGTTCCGGGAAATGCCGTTTAAATAATTATCTGCTTCAACCTCAGATAAATACTGTGTAATATTTTTAGGATCCGCTTCAAGACCAGATTGTTCACGCCAATCTAATCTTCTTTCAATATACCTTTCGCCGGTCAACAGTTTCAACTCCGATGAGGGTTCTGAAAGACCGCTATTGAAATTTATATTGAATTGGGGTTTTTCCGTAGTACCTTCCTTAGAGGTTATTAAAATCACACCATTTGCTGCTCTTGACCCATAGATAGCAGTTGAACTTGCATCTTTTAAAACCTCCATTGATTTAATATCCTGTGGATTGATATCATTAAGCGACCCTCTAAATATTATACCATCTAATACGATAAGTGGGGCACTGTCGCCACTTAAGGAGTTCTGACCGCGAATCAAAATGTTTCCGACTTGACCGGGTCGTCCAGTTTGATTGAATTGAACACCGGCAACACCTGAGAAAGATTGAGTAATATCGATATCTGCCTCTGTGTCCGTCATATTTATTGATGAAATGGCCCCAGTGACGTTTCTTTTGCTCTGTTCGCCATATCCCACAACGACAACTTCGCTCAATGCACTTACATCACTTTCAAGAGTTATATCAACTACCGTATTCTGGCCCACGGGAAGCTCCTGACTCTTAAAACCCAGATAGCTGAAGATCAATGTTGGATTTTCCGATTTGACCTCTATTGAATAGTTTCCATCCAAATCAGTTATTGTACCGCCATTCTCACCTTTAATGGAAACACTGACACCTGGAATACCTTCTATCATATCAGAACTAACCACTTGACCGGTAATCGTTTTTTGGGAAAAGGCTGATATGGAACTTAGTAAAAAAAGGAATAAGTAAATTTTATTCATAATTGTATATTTTAATTGACTACATCGTTTGAAATAAATCTTAACATTTTAACTATTTTTGGTTAGTATATATAACTATGCTATCTATTGATAATAATTCGATATTAAGAATTATATATTTAATCAATAAAGTAATTATCATATTAAATAAATATTTGCACAATTTTGAATAGAATCATTACTTCGGCATTCGTTAGATTCAAATATGTAAATAAATTATTATATTTATTTCTTAATAATGGGCAAATTTATATACTATCTTACCATTAATTTTTATTAAAATGAAACCGCATTTTCATAAAGTTCCTATAATTTCTGGTGATTCATTTAATATAAGGAGGGATGTCAAACCTTATTTTGATTCTATTTGGCATTATCATCCAGAATTGGAACTGCATTACATAATCAAAGGTGAAGGAACACAGTTTATAGGACATAATGTGAGCAATTTTTCTAGCGGCGATCTAATTTTTTTGGGTCAGAATCTTCCACATACATGGAGATGTAAAGAAGATTATTTTCTGCAGACGTCTGAATTATATGTAGACGCAATAGTACTTCATTTTTTACCTAATTGCTTAGGTTATGATTTTTTGGACATTCCTGAGGCTTCTCAATTAAGTGATTTTTTCGAGACTTCAAAAAAAGGCTTTGTTATTAACGGTCCTTCAAAGGAAGTTATCTTTGGCCTATTGCAAAGTATGTTGATATCCAACGGTATTGAAAAAATTATACTTCTTCTAAAAATTATAAAGGAATTGATGATCGCAGAAAAGTATCTTATATCTGGCATTTCAAACAACTATCCAAAAAATGATTCAGAAATGGCCATGTTCAATAAGATCTATTCATATACTTTGGAAAATTACCGAGAGGATTTGACTTTGGATAAAATCTCAAATATTGCAAATATGAGCGTAACCTCATTCTGTAGGAATTTTAAACTGATAACTAAAAAGACGTTTTTGGACTTTCTTATAGAGGTAAGAATTTCTAATGCTTGTAGATTGTTAGTTGAAAACAGTTTGAATATTGAAGATATAGCATATAAAACAGGATTTAACAACTTATCAAATTTCTATCGTCAATTTAAAAAAACAAAAAATTCAACTCCTCTTCAATATCAAAAGAAATATATTTTAAATCTTCAATCGGAAAAGAAATAAATTTTCATCCCTGATTGTTATGTTGCTAAAAGTTCATTTAAAGGAAGGTCTGAAATCCTAAAGTAAACTCTCTGCTGCAATTTTTGAAATGTTCAATAATAGGTATCGGAAAATGAACTTTGGGTGAATCTTCATAAAATATGCCTGAAGTAGAAGCTTAATGCTTTTGGGGGGAAACGATATAAAAAACCTCTTTTAAGTCTGGAGGATAGTTCAAGAAAACCTGGGTTAAAGTATACCTTAATTCGAATTAATTACAAGGTTATATATTTTATACCTTGTCGTGTTTTTTTTATTTCATATTCAAATTTCAGAACTCTTAAATTCCATAAAGTCAAAGTTTGTGTTGCCGTAACTCTATCATTTTCGCTTCTTACTATTAGCTTGTCTCTAAAGGATTTAATGAATTTAGTCCATAGTTGTCCTTTTGAGTCTTGTAACAAGAAGTAAAATCCGCTATCTCCAATTTTTTGCCCTGCGGACTCTAATATGAGTTCTCCGTTTTTTCCAATTTTAGGAGTTAAAATGACTGTTGCATTTCCGTTAGGCAAAGGAAATATTGCTTTTATACAGGTCTTACCTGATGGAATAGTACAAGTTTCATAAACACCTGAATAGACTACTTGACCTGTCGATTTCAATGCTCGAAGCCAAATTGTTCTTTTGACTTCATCTGTTTTAGAGTCGAGTAATTGAATTATTTCATTTGTTAAACCTGATGAGTCTTCTAGGTTTTGAATTGGAACATTCAATTGTTCTATTCTTTTGCTGAAAATTATTCTTACTAAGAAGCCTAATCCTTTAAATAGTGGATTCCATTTTACTTTTAATTTAAGGTCATAATTAGATGTGTTCTCATAAAAATCAATTACATCTTGAGATAAGGCGTTTATTTCATTTGAAGACAGATTTAACTGGTCGATTGATTCAATTATCCCCTTATCTGGTTTATGGTTATTAATAACCAAATGTTCTTTTTCTGCTAACTGCTTGATGAATTTATTCCCAATACCATTTGTGGCTCCAAATGGACCTAAAAGCCACTTGTGATTTATTTCATCAATTTCATTCCCAAAAGCAATGACCCATTGCTGAGTAATCCAATCTTGTATGCTTTGTTTTTTGTGCGCTATCCCCATTTTTACTGGTATCTCAAATATTGGGAATAAAGTTTGATTGTCCTTTCCATTTTCCAAACTCGGCCAAAGGTTTAAATCTTAATGTGGTGAACTCAAAATGAAAGTTCTTCCTTTCTCTTTCTTTCATTGCCGCGGAATGTCTTTTAGGCTTGTCGACCGCACTATGACCATGAACCATATCCGTCATTTCTTTTTCCGTTTTCCAAATTGAAAATGTTGATACAGTATTCGGAAACTTTACTGATGCCAATGAAAGAGTAGTTCCAGGATGGTCTCTTACTAGTTTTTCTACAGGCCTTCCCCAATGGATAAATCTGGGTACTGCCATAGGTTTCATTCTTGCTATTGTTACAGCGACAACTGGAGAATTTGGACTTTCTAATCTGTCTTTATATTCTGGTATTTTGAATCCACTAAAGTTTCCCCATTCTCTTATAAAAGACAAACGCACATGCCAGCCTTTTTCTAGAATTCTTCCAAAATTGTCTTGTTCCAAATAGTTTTCAAGGGCAGCTTGATTTTCCCATTGCATAAAAACTGCTATTTGACCTATTAAAACTCTAGAGGGAGAAATAATTGGAGAACCTAGAGTCATTGCCGTCATGTATTCGGAGTGAATGAGTCCCTTGGTGTTTTTGGAAATTGGATTTGAGAATATTCTTTTTGCTGCAACAAAAAAGGGAAATTCGACTAAGTGATATGAAAATATACTCACTTTGATTTTGATTGCATTATTAGTTCTATAGGTTTTTTCAAATCACACATGATGTATGGATAAATTGCTACGTTTATTACTCTTATATAGTGACCAATTTAGACAATTTTGATTGTAACCACGGCATGCACAATCAATTCCCTAATTAAAGTTTACTTGAAATAATGACAGAAATCCCAACATTACCCTTTAACAGGTATCTTGAAATGTTTAATTATAGGTATGGGAAAATGAACTTTGGGTGTGGCTTCAGAAAGTCCAAATAAAGGTGGGCCTATTGACACACTAGGTGAGATATTCCCTGAAATTATTTTTTAATTTCATGTACAATCATTGCGATACCAATTACAATAAATCCAAAGGCTCCAACATAAATTTTTGAGCTATAACCGAATCGGCTCCCCACATTCTTCGATTGATCTTTCATTAAAAGCAAAATCAGAATTCCCAGAAATATAAACAAAATACCTAATAAAATATCAACCATTTTTTTGATGAATGCCCAATTATGGGTATAATATTCAGGTTATTTGGGTGCGCAAGCGTCTAAATTAGCCTATAAAATTGTGAAATTCAAATCCGCAAGGACGCTACCCGAAATGACCGAAATTAAACAGTACATTTTGCCGACTGGTACTTATTTAATTGATGTTGCGTGGAAAGTCCAAATAAACCTGCGTTTAAATACCCTGAATCTTCTAATAACAGTAAGTTTTCAACGTTTATCACCTTGATTTTTTTGATCCAAAATAATTATTATTTCGCCTCAATTCTGTGTTGTGTGTAGACTTTTACTATTTCCAAAATTTCCATTTCGGTTTCTTTTTTATGGGTTTTTCTTGTATTTCAAGTCTATTTTTCATTTCTAAATTCGGATTTCTATCCAACATTTCTCTCCAACTTCCGCCTTCAATTTTTTTAGTTTTAATGTTTAGTGAGAAGTCACTCCATTCTTGTAATGAGTCTGTTGGGTTATATGATAATCCGCTTAAAACTCCATTCTCATAAGTTAAATCTTTAAATCCGTCCCAAGAAATTCGTTCGCTTGTCCATATCTCTCCATTTGTGTTATCCAACATTTGAACTCCAATTTGGTCAACACAAATTAGATTTCCATTTTCCGCTTGAAATACATTAGATATTACAAGTCCAAAAGTTATAAGAGGTTTTTCTGAATCGGGATTCATTATGTAGCCAAGTCCACCAGCCAAAACCACTACAATATTTTTCTCTGGAAAATCAAAAATCTTATTCAGTTTTGTCCAACCTGGTTGAAAATTTGCAACCCAATCCGTTCCGTCATTTTTATAAAACCTGACTACAAATCCTTCTTGGTAGAAAGATTCTCCGTTTTGAGTTATAGGAAGATACATTGGTCCGTAAGCTGGAAGTGAATTTAATATTTCATATCTGTCTTTTGTCTTCAATTTCGGTTTTTTTTCAGCTTATACACAACTAGTAGTTCTGAGCAATTTAAACAATTCTTACTCGTAATTGCTTCGAATGGCTGTATATGGAAACAAATTTCTTAACATCCGTATATGAAATCTTATTGGTGGATAAGAGAACATTATTCAATATTGTCATAATTTTAAAGTTCATTTAAAGGAGTGTCTAAAATCCTAAAATAAACGCTCTGCTGGAAATCTTGAAATGTTCAATAATAGGTATGGGAAAATGAACTTTGGGAGGGGTTTCAGAAAATTTACTTAAGTAGAAGCTTAATGCTTTTGGTGGAAAATGATTAAAAAAACCTCTTTTGAGTCTAGGGGATAGTTCAAGAAAGCCTGGATTTTTTTACACCTTAATCCGGATTAACGACTGTCCTGTTTTAAGGAAGCCTACAGACGACCACGCATAAGTAAGATTGGCAACCAAAAACTGCGTAACCTATTGTTCATGTGCAGTTTCAATGCCTGCAAATATAAAAGGGCCTGCAGGGCAATTTATGAGCGGATCGTTGCCAAGGGAAAAAGTAAAAAACTCTCACTGATAGCAATGTGCAATAAATTGTTAAAGCAAGCTTTCGCAATTGCTAAATCAGGGTTGATATATGAGGATAACTACCGGAGTACACTGATGAAAAATTAATGCTTTTTTGCTTGTTTTTTGCCACAGTACTTTGGTGTGAGAGGTGCACCGTGGGCTTACCGCTCACGGCCGCCTACTCGATTACCTGCTGGCTTTTAATTTTTCAATTTTTAATTTCTGCTTTTCAGTCAGTTTAATGTCATACAGGGGAATTGACAACGAAAAGTCAGTTACCTTTTCAAGAGACAGATTATTTATTTTTTCTTTTTTTATTAAATCGGCTAATTTTTGAGTACAAAACCTAAACATATTCGATTCTCCATTTTCATTCGGCTTACACATAAACAAGTCAGAACCATCCCAATAATCATCTTTAAAATAAAAACCTTTTGAATGTGGCTGTATCATAATTCCGATTTTACCCATAATTATTGAGTTTTTGGAATAATCTTGATATCCACATCTTCCAGTTATTATTAGTCCATAATATTTTTGGTCGATAAGTTCATTCTTTTTTGAGTAGATTTTAACGTTATAAGTTTTCCAACCTGTAATTCCATTTGATATAAATAATTCAATTACTCTTTCACTCACAATAAGTGGAAATGCATTAGTTGTCCAAATAACATCATAAAGAGTTTTTCCGCCCATTGAATGTTTAACAGGAACTATTTCAGACACCTCTTTTTCTCCGCGAGAAATTTCGGATTCCGCCAAATCAAAGTTGTCAATTTCTCCTCTAAATGGTCGATTGGAATGTGTTTCTCCAATCAGATATATTTTATCGTAGTTCAGCATTTTTTTAGCTTGCAGGTAATATGTGGATAAACGTACCAGTACGTTTATTTCTCTTATACATTGACTAATTTAAACAATTTGATTATAATGAGGATGAACCTAATAGTTTGATGTTTCCAAAGTTCATTTAAAGTAGTGTCTGAAATCCTAAAATAAACTCTTTGCTGCAATTTTTGAAATGTTCAATAATAGGTATGGGAAAATGAACTTTGGGTGGGTCTTCAGAAAATCCACTAAGGTAGAAGCTTGAAAAACCTCTTTTAAGCCTAAGGGATAGTTCAAACAAACCTGCGTTTAAGTAAACCCAGACAAATTTTCAGTAGTTTCTTAAAATATGACTTATATTAAATTTTTCACGTCTAATTTTTAGGGAAGGTAATAGGTCACTCAAATGGAGTAATATATTTTAAGACAGATATTCTCCCTCTGGTATTTTCTGTTTGCCGTGTTTTATTTATTTCGATCTTATCCATTCTGCATCTTTTCCACGATTGTTGTAGGTCACTATTTTTATAGAATTGTTGCTGACATCATTTCCGAATTCGAACCTTAATTCGGCCTCTTTAATATAGAACATATTTTTACTTTTTGCATATAGCTGGACTTGGGGTAATCTATCATCTGGATTTGTTCCTTCTATGAAGAGTTTTCCATCTTTAAAAGTAACGACTAATTGATGTTCAGCATTGAAAATATACCTACCTGCGTAGGTCTGTAAAACATCTTCCTTTAATTGTATATCATCATTAATAAGCTTTCCGATTGCAAGCTTAGCAATATCGTTGGATAAAACTGTCCAGTCCATATCCTGTTCAAAGGAATTGAAAAGAGTCACTATAAAAACATCCTCATTGGGAAAATAAATTGCGTCGCTCTGATAACCATCTGTCGAGCCGGAATGCTCAATAGTTTTGCTATCACCTATATTTTTTATGAACCAACCATAACCGTATTTTGAATATGTATTATCCGCAAACCTATAGGGCGTAAATGCTTTAGAGATTAGTTCACGGTTTATCAGTTTATTGTTATCAAGAGCTTTTTGCCATTTGAACAAATCCTCTGCGCTTGACATTAATCCGCCAGCTGCATAAATAGTGGTGATGTTCTGTAATGTTGCCTTTTCTAACTTTCCATCAAATCTGGAATATCCTTGTGGTGTATTGGCTATATTTTTGTCGGGGTCAATGTACGATGTGTTATGCAACCCTGCTCTATCTATAATATTTTCTTGTAAATATTGAGCGTAAGTTGTACCTGAGACTTCTTCTAAAATATAACCCAATAGATAATAATTTGAATTGCTGTATTTAAACTGGCTGCCGGGTTTGAACTCCAATGGCTCACCTTTAAAATAATCAACTCCTTGACTAGGAGTATAGTTTGTCCTTTCTTCTGCCGGGTTGGAAATAGTCATATAATCTTTTATACCCGAGGTATGTGTCAATAAGTTTTCAATGGTTATTTTATGGTCATTATAGGGATAATCAAAAATAAATTCTTGAACGCTGTCCTGTAAATGAATTTTGCCTTGTTCTACCAACTGTAAAATAGAGATGGCGGTAAATTGTTTGGTGATAGATCCAATCCTAAAGATCATACTCGGTTCCATTGGAATATTTGATTCCAGATTAGCGGTCCCGAACGCTTTTTTGTAAATGACTTTACCCGATTTTGCCACTAAAACGACACAGCCAGGAGCAATAGCTGGGAATCGTTGTGGAATTAGCTCGTCAAGAGCGGTTATCATTTTCTTATCTTGTTTAGTTTGTCCAAAACAGGTTGTGCAAACCAAAAATAAAAATCCGAAAATGGTAAATAATTTAGTCATATTATAATTTTGGCCAAGGGTCTAATATTAGGGCAAAAGGCGCATGAATAATAGTAGAATTCCTCTTGTATAATTACCAATTTAAACAATTTCTATTACCGGGAAGGCATACAAGATGAATTCAATATAAAAAGTCTATTTAAACTAAGAGCAATATGCTTTTGGTGGAAAACGATAAGAATCCCAAATATAAATAAGCTCTTTTTTTATCCAAATAGATAGTTCAGATAAATCTGGGTTAAAATACACCTTTATTTAAATTAATGACAGTCCTGTTTTTAGGTAAGGCTACACAGGAGATAAAAAATGGGAACAGATGAGTATCATTTAATTTTCAGATTTTTAAAACTTCCATTTGAGTTGTTACCCACCCAAAACCCAATTCTATCGGATGAAGTTGCCGTTAGCCTTCTTACTCGCAATAAAGATTTAACTGAGTTCTTATCCCTTACCAAAATACTATCTTTTTTAACAGTAATCGATATCGAAAACCATTCATCTGGCAATGGTGGATCAACATACTCTGCCTCGAATTCACCTGGCTTTTCATTCCGCAGTCTCTCCCAAGAATAACCTGGTTCAAAAACATATTGGATCCCATGTTTCCTTCTAGGCTCCTGGGAGGATCTAAAATTAAATGGGCGAAAGTAAATGGCCTCATAAGTGGTGTCATTTTGAATATTAAAGGCGATACCTACAAAACTTTTTCCAGGATTATTTTCCCCTTTAATATCCAATATTACCGTACCGGTGTCAAAGGATATGTCTTTTAGTATCGCCATTCCTCCCCCGGGAGCGGCATCCATTTCCAAAGCTTCACCATGAAATAATATGTTGCGGTTAACATTGCTAACGTTATTTTTGGACAGGGCTATTGATTTACTTGAATTACAGCCTACAAGAAAAAGGAGAAATAGGCTACTAAAAATATAACTACTAAATTTAAAACTTGATCTCATAATTTTATCTTTAACCCAAATGTAGAGGCCTGAACATTTAATTCGATAAAATTTAAAAGCCATTATTATACAAACCTGTACAAACTCGTAATCAATAGAAAATGAGTGAATTGAAATCTTCAGCAAAAGACCAGGATATCCAAAATTGTCTTTTCAAAATTGAAGAAAAGCTAGGTTGGGGGGCAAGCAGCGCATGGTCTTCCTATGATTTTGAAAAACTGAGTAATGATATTCTTCAGGTAACGGGCATGAAATTGAGTGTCAATACCCTAAAAAGGGTCTGGGGTAGGCTCAATTATAATTCCACCCCAAGCACTACCACATTGAATATCCTGGCTCAGTACCTTGGGTTCGAGGATTGGCGAGGTTTCATCACAAAAGATGAGAATAAGAAAAATCCCTTCAATCTAAATCGGATAAAGAAACACTATTGGATGGCCGTACCTATTTTAATATTGTTGCCCATGGTCTACATTTTTATGAACGGCATTCCTATAGATCAAAAATTGAACCCATCGGAATTTAGCTTCTCCAGTAAGCAGACCGCTGAAGGTATACCCAACTCCGTCATTTTTGAATATGGTACCCCAGCATCTATCGACCAGACGGATAAATTGGAAATACAGCAGAGCTGGGATGATTCAAAACGGCAGGGGATATCCAATTTAGACAGTATAGCGACCTCCATTTATTACAGTCCCGGTTATTTTATGGCCAAACTTGTAGTCAACGATAGTATAATAAAACAGCACGGTCTTTTGATTACATCTAACGGTTGGCTGGGAATAGTGCAAGACAATGGTGTGCCTAAATATCTGAACGAAAAAGAAATCATGTCTGAACATAGAATAGTAATATCTGATAGCCTGTTGAAAAAGAAAGTCTTCAAAGAAAATCCCAGTCAAACACTTGGAAGACTTTTTTATATCAAGGATTTTCGTAACCTTTATCTCAATGATATCACTATTGATATGGTGGTCGGTAGAAATAGAGACGATTTACAGGGCTGTTACACCGAGGCCCTTACGGTTTATTGCCATGGCCAAGTGATAATTGTACCCTTGGCATCAAAAGGGTGTGTATCGGAGATCAATTTAAGGGTATTGGACCAGCTTGTTTCGGGGAAGACCAATGATCTGTCAAATTTTGGGGTGGATATGAATAAGGATACCAACGTTAGGCTAACTTCATCAAGCGGGAAATTATCAATATTCATTAACGATCGTTTGGCATATTCTACCGAATTAGGATCACCTGAACTGAGAAGCGTTTCGGGAATCCGATATAGTTTTCAAGGCTCAGGAAGTATAAATAAAATCTTAATTAAGAATAAAGAAAAGATTTTTTTGAATAAATAATTATCTGAATAAGAAACCTTAGTAAAATAGTTGGAAAATGGTTTTGCATTCTTCGAATCCTATTTTTGGATAATATTCCGTAGCCAATGGTGCGGAAAGTAATATCAATGCGGTCTCGCCGCCTATTTCCTTTTTAGTCATTTCTATTGATTTTCTACCTACTCCTTCTTTTTGAAATTCTTTTCTAACAGCTAAATTTGATAAATAGCAGGCATAGCAATAATCGGTTAGTGAGCGCGAAATACAAATCAATTAATTGTTTGGCCATACGCTAATTATTAAGTTGGAATTTAAATTTCTATTTCAACACTAATCCTAGAAAATATTATTATTTTCAAAATTTTGAATAAAGGATAAAATGAATAATTGGGACATTGTAACACTTATTCATTTTCTTCCATATGATAAATTTCAAAGCGGTTGGATCACCTTTGTCAAACTAATCAAGAGTTTGAGTACAAATCTTAAGCATTATATTATACATCAAAATCAGAACTTAATGTTACGAATTTACATAACGACAATTTTTCTACTATTTACAATTATAAATACCCGATCTCAAGAAAAAACAAAAGTTCTGTTATTGGCTACTTATCATTTCGGAGGTAATACTAATGATGATTTAAAAGTAACTGGTGACAATATTCTTGGCGATAAAAAACAGAAGGAAATTCATACCGTTATAAAAAAATTAAAAAAATTCAAACCCGAAAAAATTTATGTAGAAAATGAACCCAACCGACAAAAATATTGGGATAGTATTTATTCAGATTTCAAAAGCGGACAGGAAATTCAACTTGCAGATGAAATATTCCAGATAGGAATTAAATTGGCCAAAGAATTAAATTTACGTCATGGAGTAACATGTGTGGATTGGCATGTTAGGCCGGCAAAAACGTTCTTTGAAAAGCAATATGAGGAGTTACTCAAAAACGTGGTTAATTATTACGATGATAATAATATTCCCGATACTGAGCCCAGATCTGCAGATTTAAAAGAAACGCTTAGAAAAATTGACAGCTTTAATAAAATAATACCTGAATTGGAATTGTTGGATGTTTTTCAAGCTCTGAACTCAGAAAAACATTTAGATACAATGTTTTATGCAAGTATATCTTCATCTTTGGACGTAGATAAATACAATATGAATGTTTTCTGGAGCCAGAAAAATATGATAAGAAATGTAAATATCTACCAAAATATCATTAAAGATATTTTAGAGGATGAGCCTAAAAAGGCTGTAATAATTTTCGGATCGAGTCATATCAGAGCTTTGAGAAACTATCTTGAAGTTCATCCAAAAATTAAAATCGTAAATACGGAAGAGTACCTTAAATAAGACATACACCTAACAGCTTTTTAGGATGATAAGCTAAGCGATCCGTGCATCAGGAATCCGCTTACAACATCAAGTAAATTGTCAAAAAACAAAAAAGACCAAGGGCAAACAATGCAATTAAAATTGCAAAGAGTGTATTTGATTGAGGTTTTGTCATTTACAAATGCGCTGTAACTACGGATTATTGAATGTCTGCAAATTTAACTGATTTGAGATCAAATGAACATTTGTACAATTCTGCCAAAGAAAGTCCAAATAATGGTGGGAATAAGTAAACCAAATCTTTTCTTGATACTATTTTCTTCAAAGTTCATCTACAAGCTGGAAAATTAAACCTTCAAACGGTCCGGTTTAAAGGGAGGGGGTCATCTGAAGATTATAAAGAGTCCGGCAATAATCAGCATAAAAATGAGCGCCCATGAATTTACCAGTGCTTTCCAGCTGGCCGAACTATAATCTTTCATCTTAAATGACTCTCTTTTATCTATTTTATAGATCAAGTATGATATACCTAAAATCAGAAAAAATCCGCCAGTAACTAATGGGTATTTATCGATCAGAGTCACTAATTTCTCTTGAATGTTCATCAGTCAGTTATTAGAACAAGTTGGTCTAATGGGCTATAACGGCTCGGCTATAGCAAGTAGGGCAGATGATGAGCCGTTTCATTTCGGGCATGTCCTTAGCCAGAGCTTTTGTATTTTTTTCTTATTTTTTATATTTCAAGAGTCAAATCAAAAGATTTGGAGTACTTTCAAAGCACTACCCGGTCAATGGATTCGAGGCTTACCCCTATTTGTTATAACAATTTTTGTCATTAGTTTTTTGTCCGCACTATATCAAATAACGTTCCTTTTCTTTTTTCTCCGTACTCATTTTCGATATTCATTTCGATGCGGATTTCGTTTTCTTTTTCCTTCAGATTTGTTTTGTATTTAAATCCACCATTGCTTTGGCTAAGCGTGTCAGGATTAATTTTTTGTCCGTTCACAATGCTGTCAAACTTTACAAAATAGTTTTTGTTCAGGTTATACCCGACTATTAAAAGTTCTACTTCAAAATTCGAGTTAGGTTTGTAGGTATTTTTTGGACTGTAAATATCACGGAACGAAATGCTGTCAAATACAAATTTGCTATTTATATCGGCCACAATTTTTTTTAGACTGTCATTTTCTTTTCTTAAACTGTCAATTTTCTTAAGTGAATTTTCCATTTGATTAATATCTGTACAACTGGAAATTATTAAAGTCAGAAGTACAATTATTATAGGTTTTTTCATTTTTTTAAATTAATGGCAAAATAGATATAAGAGTAAAGTTACTCTTATATCTATTGTATGATTACTAATTTAAACAATATCCATTTTAACGACGTAATAAAAAATTAACAACTATACAAAAGTTGGTTTAAAGGAATGTCTGAAATCCCAAAATATACCCTCTCCCAGTAATTTTGAAATGTTTAATAATAGGTAGGAGGAAATGAACTTTGGGTAGATCTTCAGGAATTGTGCCTAAAGTAGAAGCTTAATGCTTTTGGTGGGAAACGTTTTAAAAAACCTCTTTTGAGTCTAGGGTATAGTTCAAACAAACTTGGGTTTAAATACCCGGAATCCCTTCTCAACACAATTTCTTCAAGGTTTATTTATAGGTTGTTGTAGAATCCAATCCATAAGTTCATACTTGTTTATTGCATCCCAAGTTGATTGGGTATTTTTTTTTTGCGATGAATTATCTTCAGGTTGTAAAACAATTAGTTCGGTATTTTTATTTCCTGCCAGCTCCAATTCTGCTAAAAAACTAACCATATCTGTCGCATTATTCTCATATAAGGTTCTTAGTTGATTTGTTAGTTTATATTTTATTGCAGGGTCTATGTACGCTCTAACAGCATAATCTTTGTAAATCTCAATATTTCTATTCTTTTCATCAAAGTAGCTATAGGATGAGAAGTTGTGATAATTTTCTGGATTAGTTTTGGGTGTTCCTCCCAAATACGTTTCTAATAGATAATTTATAAATTTAGGTTCCCAAAGGTCAATTCGGTTAATTCTGATATCTCGTTTATGTTGATACCATTTTCTTGTAAAATCCATTGTGAAATTGCAAGTGACAATACCTTTTATTTTAAGTTGAAATCCGAAATCATTCTCTTTCATAAACTTAATATATCGCATCGCTCTATGTCCAACTAAACTTGCTCCTAAAAAGAAAATGTTTTCATTTGGTAAATTATATTTATTAAAAACCTCTTGAATTATATTATGCGTAGATTTCATAGATGATTTAGAAAAGTAAAAGTCTAAAGGTATTTCGGTTGAAACTGACAATACCGCATAGTTGTTTTCAGAAGCTTGACTATATATCTGCTTTGAGCTAAAATTCTTTTTGTCATACTTTGAATCTTCGAGGAAAATGAGTACACCTTTAGGTTTCTTATTTTCTGAAAGCATTAGAGTATAACCTTTTTGAATAAAAGGCAGAAAGTCATTCTCTCCTATTCCAACTCTTAGACTATCATTTTTTATGGGTTCGTAATATTCAACCATTTTCTGTGAAAAAGATTCCATACTAAAAATAGTTAGGAAGAGTAAGAATAACACCTTAAAAGGTCTTTTCATTATCGTTTTTTTTAATTACGAACAACGTATGGATAAAAGTACCAATACTTTTATTTCTAGCAAATACTGATCAATTTAATCAATTTTATAGTAGCATGACTTTCAGATTTATAAACGATCCCAAAAGTCTATTTTAACGAACTTTCAAATGGTCCAGTTTATAGGTAGGAGGTCATTTATAAACAAGTAGCGAGAATAGGGATGCGAATTTGTCGGATCGAACTTTCTGTTGTTTGGTTTCCTAAGTTACTTTTTTTTGATAAAATCCAAAATTTGCCATAACCGATGTTACGCAAATAATTTATTTGTTATCTTCTTTATATTTCGGGCTTAAATATAAATGCTCGGTATAAACTACTCCTCTCAAACAGCTTAATTCGTAGTGAATATTCTTAAAATCTGATTCACTAGAGACCTCACTATTTAATAAATCAATGCAAAAGGTGATTCCATCTGTGATATGAAAAATTGACCAAAACATATGATCACAAATTTCATTTGTGGTGTTATACTCCAAAGTCATTGAAGCCACTCCAAAATGATCGTATTTTGAGTAGATATCATATAATGAAAAGATTTGTAAGTAATTATAGTCTTTAAGTTGTGCTGAATAATTATCTAATCTTTTCCTTATGATTTTATTTGTTATATCATCGCTTGACTTAAATTTCATCGATTTACTAGGTTTATTGTAATCTATATCAATTTCATCATTAAAAAGGTAATCGAATGTTTTGCGAATTTTATCAACCATTTCGCAAAATTTCTTATGGTTGTAAGTCGGTATTTTCTTATCAGGTTCTGAAATTGTAATAAACCTTCTTATTTGTTCTGAGTAAAGTTTGTCTATTTCATTTTGGTATTTAACTTTTTCAATATCTGCACCTCTCTCTTTCTCAAATTGGAATGTTTTTAAATAAATTATTATTAGTGTGTCCAGTAAATTAGCTCTAAGAATTACTGCAATTGATTGTGCTCGATGAGTTTTAGTGTGGTCAAAATCTTTTGTTAAAATTATTAGAGATTCAAAAGCATAAATATATCTTCTAAAAAGGCTTTGATAAATATTAAAATGTGAACTGTTTTCTTCTATTAATTGAGATCCTTCCTTTATAATATTTTTCAGATGAATTCGGATTTGAATTAATTTGTTTTCGTTTAATTCTGTCAGCATTTAATAGTTATTTGAAATAAATCTCGCGAGATTTTGTTCTTAACCTACGGCTAAACTTATCGGCACCTTTATGTTTTCTACATAATGACCAATTTAACCAATTTTCATTACTATAATATTGTATTCATTTTATTGACTTTCTAAAGTTCATTTAAAGGTGGGTTAAAGTAAACCAAAATGAAACTGTATGTTTCTTGAAATTGTAGGCTTCCCCGAAAATGTAAGGCTACAAAATAAATTGGATTATAGATTTCTTAGCTCAAATTTTATAAAATGAAATCGGTGAACTATTTTCATTTTAACGACCGTTTTTATTCTGCTGTTACAATTTCAATAGTTTGTTTTTTCTCTGGTGGCTTTTTAATTCTGACGTTTATTTTTGTGTAGTTCCATTCGCCATTCAATTTGTCTGCAGAAATATCCAAACTCGCCTTTCCTTTATCTCCCACTATGCGAATGGATGAGTTCACAGTTTTATTGTCATTACTATATTCTAAAAATCCTTCCAATATTGCAAGGTTGTCAATCGGTTTAATTCCGCCAAGTAATTCTGTCACTCTTTTATCAGATTTTACCTTTTCAAGCGCATTTTCGTAAAGTTCGGTATCCGCATATGCCTGAACCAAATCAGTGGTTATTCCGTCCATTCCAGAAGAAAAGAACATTGCAATTACAAACAAGATTATTCCACTTACCGGAACAAGCCATTTCCAATTGGATCCCCACCAACTTTTTTGTTCAATTAAATTGTCATTCATTTTTTAATAATTTTCTAAAATTTTATTTCTTGAACGATTTTGTTAAATAGCGATCAATGTATGGATAAATATGGGTTTAAGTATACCTAAAATATCTTTCCACACCATTTATTAAAGTTCGATTAGAGGTTGGTTTTTACCCGCGATATTCCAGCCACATTTGTTTATTCAAATGTAACTGGTTTAAGAGTTATCTCACTAACATTCAATTCTTTTCCTTTTAAAAATTCGAGCACCAAATCCCCTATAATTGGCGATAGTATAAATAAATTATGTCCTGCATTATCAATTATAATATGTTGTCCATTTTTAAATGACTTGGCAATTTCGACAGCCGAAGATAGATAAGTTCTTCCATCCACTTTTCCGCTTAACAGTAGTGCGTTTACATGGTTGTCCTTAAGCTTTCTGAATTCTTCGGGAAGATGAAAATAATTGAGTTCATCAATCCAATCCAACATTAAATAATTAATGCCATCTCCAAGCAACGAAGTTTTCAATTCTTCCTTGATTCGTTTCTTTCTGGCATCGGAAGCACCACTTTGCATATCCATTGCGAATGACATCGGATTTTCAGGTTCTGAAATAGATTGTTTTATAAGTTTTACCATTGGTCCTATTTCTGAAAAATCTCCTTGTTGCATTTGTGAATATAAACTTGGGATTTTCTTTGACATTACGGGATCTCTTAAGTAGATAGCGGTAATTGCAAGCTGTAGTTCAAATTCAGAGATTCCAACCTTTATTTTTTCTCCTTTGTCACCTTCTATTTCAACTATTATGGATTCTTCTTTTAAATTTTTATGAACTTCAATTATTTTCTTTTTTAGATCAGGATATTTGGGAGTTTGTCCATAATTATCTTTTGCGCGTTCGCATATTTGGTCTAAAAATGAGTCAGTTTTTGTCGGTAATCTCAAAGTTTCATCAGGTCCTTCTAAACTTGCCAAAACCACTTTTTCAATATTTTTTTCAAAAAGTCTTATGTATTCAAAACCCAAATGTGAACCATAACTAATACCCCAAAGAGATATTTTATCTACATTCAAAACCCTTCTAAGTGCATCCAAATCTTTGGCACTATCAGTTGTATTATATGCTGCTAAATCAACATTGTGGGAATCCCAAAATGATTTACATTCTTTTAGATTTTCAGTTGTTTTTTTTAAATAATCTTCTTTTGTTATTGGTTGGGATATTGGAACATCAAGTTTAAATGGACACTCGGTCAATTTATCGGACATTCCAGTTCCTCTTTGGTCAAATGCGATTACATCAGCAACTTGTCGTAATTTCATAAAAAGCTCAAATCGTTCATGTTTGGCTGTAACTGAACCAGAACCGCCAGGTCCTCCGGACAAATAGACAATTGGACTTGAAGGGTGTGAGTTAGTGCTTTTAAATCTTATGAACGATAATTGAATAGAATCAGAGGAGGGTTTTTCCCTGTTTTCTTTTACTTTAAATGTTCCTTTTTCTGCTTGAACTGTATCATTTGACGCTGTTATGAATTGGTAAGGTTTAATTTCAAGTTGTTGACCCAAAATATTATTATGATTAAATAATAATACTAATGCTACTAGTAAGTTTAAGATAGTTTTTTTTGACATTTTTTATTGGTTTCTATAATGACGATTATAAAGCCTAAATGTTACCTTAAACTGTAGCTAGTGTATAGATAAGCGTACCAATACAATACCTAAAAGAGTGGTAAAAATTTTAACATCCCCCCCTTCCATAATATTCTTAAAGTGCCTAATAGTAGACATGAGCAATGAACTTTGTAAAGTCCATTTAAACCTACTCAAAAATGTCATTTTTGCAAGGTATTCAGTAATTGTGTTGTTCTTTATTAGTGACTGGGCTTTATTTTATATATCTCTTCATTCTTGTTCAAAATTGCTTCGAACTCTGATGGTATGGACCAATCAAAACTAAGGTTTTCTTTAGCCTTTTGAGCAGCTAGATTGATCATAGAACCATACTCTTTTTTCATATCTATAAACTTAAAATAATCTCTATTTTCCATAAATTTTCCGAATTCTACCTGCTTTAGCTGACCGTTGACTATGAATTCCTTATTTATAAATTCGACTACTTTTGGGTGTTTGAAAATCAGTTCATTAAGATGCTTATTCTGTTCTTTTACGAAAGTATTCATTTTACTTTTATAGTCGTCAGTCCATTTCACTAAATAGACGCACTCTATGAAATCTTCTTGCGTTACGTAAGAATCTTTCCTGTTATCATCACCTCTCCAAGTGTGGACTTTAATATTAAAAATAGAAGATAGATTTTCTGCAAAGTCCACGCTATTATTTCTTTTTAATTCGAAAACATCATTTCTGAAATATAAATTCAAAATGAACAATGCCGCCATTGCCTGAATTAAATTTTCAATATTTCCTTTTTGTAGATTTGCCGTTCTATTGTGTTTGACAGCTTGATAGGCTTTTTTCCAGTTAGAACCACTAGAACCTCTTTTAAACGCTTTTTTTAAAGGACTCAGCACTCGATTTTCTATTTTTAAAAAAAAGAAATTTGAAGAACTTATCGCAATTTTCTTTTCACTTAAATTCCATTTTTCTTCTAAAAACTTCAGACAATCGGTGTCGAAATATAAATCATTGTTATTTGGTTTAACTCCACCGTTATGCAAGTAAAGATCTTTTGCAATGGCTTCTATCTCGACCGAGCACCTAATCAGCAATTCTGATATTTTGACAGAATAAACTGAAAGTTGTTCATCGTCAAAGTGGATAAGATTAGATAATTCAACTAATTCTTTTTCAAGATTTTTATAAATCGGCCAATATAAGTTTATCATTAAATCATTTTACTTTTTTTGCATTCGGACTAGCATATCGATAAGAATAAAGTTACCCTTATAACCATTATATTAAACAATTTAGTGAATTTTGATTATAATGATAAGATACAAATTAATTAGCTTTTAAAAGTTCATTTAAAGGAAGGTATATTTAGACAATATTTGGTTCTTGGATATCACTATGTTCTTAAAGTTTAATTTGCCGTACTAAATAAAAAGTTTTTACTTTGACCTTTATTTAAACTTTCAGTCATGGTTTTTGGATACGCTAGGGTAAGTACATTGGATCAGTCCCTCAATCTTCAGATGGACGCGCTCCTCAAAGAGGGCGTACTGGAAAAGAATATCTATACCGATAAGGTATCCAGTACGGCCGAAGATAGAAAGAGTCTCAATAAACTTTGGGACTTCGTACGTAGCGGTGATACCATTATTGTCTGGAAACTGGACCGGTTGGCCAGGAGCCTTATCCATTTTACAAAGCTGATGACCGAGCTTGAGGAAAAGGGGGTAAAGTTCAAGAGCATAACCGAGCCTTTCATAGATACCACTAAACAGTCCTCTCACAGTAAATTTCTGATCAATATGTTCGCTGCGCTGGCCCAGTTGGAGCGGGATATCATTATAGAGCGCACAAAGGCGGGCATGGAATCTGCCAAGCAACGGGGAATCGTGCTGGGAGCGCCCAAGGGACTCAGTAAAAAGAACCAACAAAAGGCTGTACTTTGCGAAGAGTATTTCAGGGATGGGAAACTAACTGTTTCCGAAATCTGCTCGCAATTGAAAATATCCCGGGCAACCTATTACAAATATTTGCGAATTAGGGGTCTCCAAGGGGAAGTTAGATCCTATGGGAAAACACAATGACCTCGCATTTTTCGTCAGTTTCCATAGAATAGATAAACAGCAACATAAATGCTTTTAGAAAAGTTTTGAAAATTTAAATCAATATGTTGGAGGAAGAAAAAATAAAAACAATCTTATTTGAAGATATTTCCCAAATCATCGAGCGGGGAAGGAAGCAGCTTTCCGCCAAGGTAAACAGCACACTTACCATGGTCTATTGGCAGGTGGGCAATAGGATCAATGATGTTGTTCTTGACAATGAACGCGCCGTATATGGCAAAGAAACCGTAGTGGCAGTCTCCGCGCAGTTGGAAGTTAGATATGGTAGAAGTTTCGCGGAAAGAAATGTAAGGCGGATGATGCAATTGGCCCTGGTTTTTCCCGATCTGGAGATTGTGTCGCAACTGGCGACACAATTGAGTTGGTCGCATTTTATTGAATTGCTCCCACTTAAAAAGGACGGGGCCAGAATGTTTTATGCGTCAAAAGCAGCCGAAGAAACATGGGGCAGGAACGAGCTGCGGCATCAGATAGATAGAAAAGCATTTGAGCGTAGGGAAATTGCACAAATCCAATTTAGTGAGCAGTCAGATGATCTACAGACGAGCTTCAAAGATCCCTATTTTTTAGAGTTTTTAGGGTTGAAGGAAGGTTATATGGAGAATAATCTTGAAGAAGCGATCCTGAAAGAACTGGAGCTGTTTATCCTTGAACTCGGCAAAGGTTTTGCCTTTGTCGAACGTCAGAAGAGAATGATCCTCGATGGGGATGATTTTTATCTGGACCTATTGTTTTTCCATAGAAAATTAAAGCGTTTGGTGGCCATTGAACTCAAATTAGGAAAATTTATCCCGGCCCATAAGGGTCAGATGGAACTATATTTAAAATGGCTGAACAGGTTTGAGAAACAGGAGGGAGAAAACCCAGCTATCGGACTCATACTCTGTGCGGAAAAAAGTAATGAACAGGTTGAACTGTTGGAGATGGGTAAAGAGGGAATTATGGTTGCTGAATATTGGACTGAATTGCCGCCTAGGGACGAGCTTGAAGCGAAACTTCACAGTGCGATGATAGAGGCTAGAGAGCATTTGGAAAGAAAAAAACTACTTTAATAATCATATTGGTCAATATTAGAAACTCTCAACACTGTCGAGAGAAATATTTTGGCCTCTAAAGTTTATCCATCGTCTACGCTGTAGTTCTTTAAGCTTAAAAAATCCATTTTGAGCGAGCTCAAGTCTGCCTAAAATTATTTCAAATCAAAAACAGCAGACGGTATCTGCTGTTTTTGATTTGATTCTGAAACTTGGAAAAACTCTCAACACAGTTGAGAGAAATACGATTTTCTTTTAAGTACGATTCGGAATTAATTCCAATTTATTCAGTATATTAGTCTAATAATATATAAAAATATATACCAAAATGTTAGAAATAGTCTACGGTTATCAAAATTTACTTAAGGAAATTGATGCTCATATCGATGACAGCAAATTCAAGAAAGAGTATCTTATAGAACAACTTGGTATCTCCCGTGCAACATTCTACAACAAGATAAAAAAAAAGAATTTTACCATTGACGAAATGGTGATACTTGGAAATATCCTTTTTCCTGAAGAAGCAAAGGCTTTCGAAATTAGGGAAGCTTTGAGGGCCAGCCGTGAGGACAGTAAGAATGGAAGGACAAAAGACCATAGGGATGTTATGGAAGATGTACGTAAAAAGCTCCGTGCATGAAAGTCACGTGGACCAGAAAAGCCGATACGTCCTTCAACGCAATAGTGGATTACCTGTTGGATATTTGGCCCATTGAGATTGCTACTAATTTTGTAGACGAAGTGGATCATACTGTTGAATTGATAGTCAAGAATCCGGAAATGTTCAAGGTTTCACAATATGACAACATCAGTAGGGAAGCTTTTATTACCAAGCATACTACTATGTTTTATAGGATATTGAATGACTCAATCGAAATTGAATATTTTTGGGGAAATTTTGATGATCCTGAAAAGATAAACAAATTGCTAAAGTTCAAATAAAGTATAATTTGAAATTTTGCGAAAAAATTTTTGCCATCAACGGTTGCCGTTGCACAAGACTTTAATTTTTTAAAAACACGCACGTATGTAAACCGCTTCAAGGCGGTTTTCCTCTTTATTTCCAATATTAGGTGCGACCTAATAAGAACTCTATGATGACCTAGCCGGTTCTCCTTCTATGGAAATTGATCTATTTAATCAAAAGAAAAAAATGAGCCATCAGTAGTTTGCATACAACAATCATCATTTTGCATACTTTCTATTTCTGCTTTCTTTTCACCTTTGTAATATTAATATCAACATTATGAAATTGAATCAAGTTAAATTAGGAAGCCAGGGCTTAATTATCCCGAATATTGGTTTGGGATGTATGGGAATGACAGGTTTTGGTGAGGCCGATATGTATGGTAAAACCGATGAAAAAGAAGCCATTGCAACCATTCATCGTTCTTTGGAACTGGGCGGGAGTTTTCTCGATACCGCAGATTTGTATGGACCTTTTAAAAACGAACAACTTATTGCCAAAGCAATCGCAGAAAATCGTGAGCACTATACTATCGCTACAAAATTCGGTTGGGAAATCGACGACAATGACAATGTGACCTGGAAAATAAACGGAACCAAAGAATATGTAAAGAAATCGGTGGAACGTTCCCTCAGATATCTAAAAACCGATTACATCGACCTGTATTACATGCATCGTCTCGATAAAAACACTCCTATCGAAGAAACGGTTGAAGCGATGTCTGAGTTGGTGAAAGAAGGTAAAATTGGTTATGTCGGCTTATCCGAAGTATCGTCTGAAACGGTGAAAAGAGCGCACGCTGTTCATCCTATTACAGCAGTTCAAAGTGAATATTCTTTGTTTGAGAGAACGGTTGAGGAAAAAGGTGTCCTGAACACCTTTAATGAATTGGGAATTGGTTTTGTGGCGTATTCTCCGTTAGGAAGAGGGTTTTTATCTGGACAAATCCGTTCGATTGATGATTTGCCGAAAAATGATTTCCGAAGAGGAATTCCCCGTTTTCAAGAGCAGTATTTTCATAAAAATATAGAACTCGTGGAAGCGGTTGAAGAATTAGCTAAAGAAAAAGAAATTACCTCTTCGCAACTGGCTTTGGCCTGGATTATCAGCAAAGGAATAGTTCCGATTCCGGGAACGAAACGAAGAAAATATGTTGAACAGAATATCGAAGCAAGTAAGATTGTATTGAGCGAATCTGACTTACAAAAACTGGAAAGTATCGTACCTTTAGGAACTGATACCGGTGCACCTTATGACGAATTCAGTATGGGACTTTTAGATTATTAGAGCTAAAATTACAGTTATGAATACTATTGATTCCATTTCCACATTTCACAGATTGCTCTCACTTTCCGAACCGAAACATCCGTTGGTAAGTGTCATCAATCTATCTGAAAGTATCTTTCTTGAAGATGAGATTTGGAAAGGTTTTGTCAATCGATTCTATTGTGTAGCGTTGAAAAGAAATGCGACTGGAAAAATAAGATATGGACAGCAGTATTATGACTACGATAAAGGCGTGCTGAGTTTTACGGCTCCAAACCAGGTTCAGTATCTCGACCTTCAAAATATGGAATGTGATTCTGCTGGTTATTTGATGATCTTTCACGAAGATTTTTTACTCAAACATTCTTTGGGTAATACGATTTCTTCTTACGGATTTTTCTCCTACGCTGTGAATGAAGCTTTGCATTTATCTCAAGATGAAGAAAACAATCTGATTGAAATTCTGCATAAAATCAATAAAGAATGCCAGCATATCGACCAGCACACCCAGGAAATTATTTTATCGCAAATTGAATTGTTGCTGAATTATTCCAAACGTTTTTACGAAAGACAGTTCATAACCCGAAAGAGTGGAAATGATAAGCTTTTAACAAAATTCGAAAGGTACCTTGATGATTATTTTGACAACGCATCCTCTGAAAAAGGACGATTGACAGTTTATCAGATTGCGGAAGCGCTGAATATATCCCCTAATTACTTGAGTGACCTTTTGAGAATCCAAACCGGGCAAAACACCCAACAACATATCCACGAAAAGATCATTGGCAAAGCAAAGGAGAAACTTTCCGTAACTGAACTTTCCGTTAGTGAAATTGCCTACGAATTGGGGTTTGAATATTCTCAGTCTTTTAGCACATTATTCAAAAAAAAGACAAAGATGTCGCCCTTAGAATTTCGGCAATTGTTTAATTAAAAAATCAACTTACAAAAATTATTGATTCATATGGCGCTGCCGCTGGGGGCTCATTTAAAAACGTTATAGCTTGACTAAAGTTCAAATAAAGGATCATTAATCTGAAAATCAATATATAATGAGCCTAATGGACCTTTTGTCCCATTCTTGGCATGAAACTTATTTAAACTACCATATCTATAACTATGAGCACTATTACCGAGATTATACGATTGGCAGTATTGATGGGCTGTATTTTACGGATTACAACATCTTACGGACAAACTTCATTAAAGAAAATCAACCTTGACCTTGGGAATTATAGCGTTGGATTTAAGCATTATGTTGTTTTTGACAGCACGAGGACTTACAGTAGAATTTACGATTATAAAAATCAAAAAATCCCAAGGCCAATCCCAACAAGTATGTGGTTTCCTTCCCAAGAAAATGTAGAGGGCAAAAAGCGGTTGAAGATTTTGGATTATCTGGAGATCCTTAAAGAGGAAGAAGAATGGGAACACTTGCCCAATGACCAAATTCTGAATTGGTTCTACTATGCAACTACACTTGATAATCAAGATCATCTTAAAGAAAAAACAACAGCCTTCTCTGGGTTGGAATTTGCTACTGGCAGATTTCCTGTTATTGTTTACGCACCAAGTTATCAGGCCTCTTCAATAGAAAATTTCATCCTCTGTGAGTATCTGGCCAGCCACGGATATATCGTGATAGCGGGCCCAAGCCGTGGAACCGAAAACCGTTGGTTCAGTGCAAACAGTGCAATGGAAATAGAAACTCAGGCCAGGGATGTGGAATTCTTGATAAAAGAGGCAACAAAGTTACCAGCTGTCAACCCTAAAAGGATTGCAATCATGGGCTTCAGTTTTGGAGGTCTGTCAAACGTAATTGCTCAAATGCGAAACGATAAAATAAGCGCTCTTGTCAGCCTTGATGGAACGGAAAGATATCAATTCGGGCTATTGAAAAAATCGCCGTTTTTCGAGCCAAATAAAACGGACGTTCCATACCTCCATATGGCCCAGAAAGATATTCCCGATGAAGTTCTTATCGAAGATAATATCGATCCTGAACTAAATTCAAAATTCCAACTCTACGATAGCATAACACGCAGTAATACATACAGCTTGAAATTCCATAATCTGACACATTCCTATTTTAGTACATTGGGCGTACTTTTTCAGCAAAGGGACAAAAGACAGGATAAAACAGATCCTGAAATTATGGAATCCTATAAATGGGTCTCAGTTTACACATTAAATTTTCTTGATGCACAATTGAGAAAAGATGAAAGTGCATTGAATTTTATTGAAAACAATACCCTGGATAACGGAATCAAAACAAGTCTTTTAACCAAAAAGTCCAAGAAAGCCGTTAGTCAAAATTTCACCTTTCAGGATTTTAATGAATTGGCCTTTAAACAAGGCTATGATAATCTTTACGATCTATATGCTACGGCCAAAAAAGAGAATCCTACACTGGAAGTCCCAGAAGGAGATCTCAATACACTTGGACTGCAACTCGCTTTTAACCCGAATACACCGGAACAGGGAATAAATGTTCTTTTGCTGGCCACAGAGATTTATCCAAATTCAGCAAATCTTTTTGATAGTCTGGGGGAGGGATATTTATTCATAGATAATAAACAAATGGCCATTGAGAGTTTTAAAAAATCCTTGAAACTAAATTCACAAAATCAAAATGCGATTGATAGGTTAAACGAACTTAGAGAGTAAAACCAGCCGATAATAAAAGCTAAAGATGTAGGTTTTATTTCTTTAAAGTTCAAATTAAGGTTGTATTCTTGCTTGCTTTTAAATCGCTTATAATCCAATTTTAGTATTGTTTTACGCTGCCGCTGGGCTCATTTTAGAACTTGGTCGAATAAAATATTCGCAAAGTTCTAAAACCTTAAGTTTCTGTTCAAAGTTCAATTAAAGGAATACCGAATAAAATTTATAGGAATTTAAAACAGAACAAAAAAAGAATGGACAAATCAACAAGAAAGCCAAATTGTTGGTGAAGATTACATTCTAATGAATCTTAGAGAAAAATCAGACTTTTTTAAGACGTATTTGATCATAGTTTTTTGTTCTATTCTGATTTTGTAGCATCTTGTGTAGGGCATCCATATCGTGGCTAACTTTTTCTTCTATTACTTTAGCATATATTTGAGTCGTAGCAAGTTTGGTGTGTCCTAGCATTTTAGAAACAGTTTCAATGGGTACGCCATTACTTAATGTAACAGTAGTTGCGAAAGTGTGCCTGGACATATGGAATGTAAGATTCTTTTTTATTTCTGCAAGATCTTGTATCTCTTTAAGGTATGCATTAAGTTTTTGGTTAGAAATAGTCGGTAATAATTTTTGCGTAATTTCTGTTCGTGGATCATTTTCATACTTATCCAAAATCTCCAAGGCCTTTGGCAACAAAGGTATTTCGTAAGGATTACCATTTTTATTTCTTTTTCCGCGTAACCAGTCTTTACCGTTTATACCTATGAAGCGATTTTCTTCACTTAACGAGTTTACATCAGCATAGGACACCCCGGTATAACAGGAAAAAACAAATAAATCTCGTACAACTCCGAGTCTTGTGATTTTTATATTTAAATACTCAATTCGCTTAAGCTCTAGAGCGGTTAAAAAATCACGTTGTCTTTTTTCAAGTTTTGGTTTAAACTTGATAAAGGGATCCCGATCTAGCCATTCCATTTCATAAGCCAGTCTGATCATTCTGCGAAGGCGCTGAATATGCTTCATGACCGCATTATTGGCAAGACTGCTCTGATAATGTCTGGGATTATAGCAACGCAAAAAATGTTCAAATCCTATAAGAAATGGGTAATCTAGGTCTTTCAAATAAATATCTTGGAATTTATATTCAGATAAAATATAATTTAGTATATATTTTTGGCTTGTTCTGTAATGACCCTTGGTCTTTTTAGCCAATTTCCGGGACATTTTTTCATTGAAGTAATCAAACAGACTACTGAGGGAATGTTTATTTTGGTCTTTACCCAGAAAATTAATCTTAATCCTTTGTGGTGTAATCGTTTTATCCTCAGACTTTAAGTCTTGATATATGCTTAAAATTTCACCTTTAACATGATCAATATAACTATTGATAGTTTGGGCATGCTGACTTCTGCCCTTCATTTGTTTCCTTTTGTTGTCCCAAAGTTCCAAATTAACCTCTTGTTTCAGGCTAATATTTGCACGTTTTTGATCAAGGGTGATTCGTAGATAAAGTCGGGCCGAATTATCTTTAGTCCTAGATTTATTGACCCAGAAGAGTGTTGTTAATAGTGATGAATACTGCATAGTTGCGTCTTTTAATGGTTTTACATTTTTATGACGAAAGTCAAATCAACTAAGCAAAATGATCTGTTTTTTGTCCTTCAAGCGTCAACACTTTTTGGAAAATGAAAAGTGTGGTCGAATTGTGAACTTTTTATATCAAATCATATCAAATAAAATGGAGGGCCTAAAACCATAAAACCTTGCTAATCATAAAATTAGCAAGGTTTTGATATGGTTTGATAGTCCTTCTAGTGACTTGGCTGGGGCTCGAACCCAGGACCCTCTCCTTAAAAGGGAGATGCTCTACCAACTGAGCTACCAAGTCTTTCGCTGAATGCGGGTGCAAATATACAGCCATTTAATTGATAATTCAAAAGGTTTTTTGAATAAATTTGTAAAGAATTTTTTAGAACGTTTTAGTCGATTGAAAATCAGTAAATAACTATGAAAAATATTATTCTTATAGGATACATGGGTAGTGGAAAATCTACGATAGGGAAAGTTTTAGCGCGTGAATTGAATATAAATTTCATTGATTTTGATGATTTTCTTCAAATGAAAGAAAAAAGGTCCATAAAGGAAATATTTGACCTCAAGGGGGAGATTTACTTTAGAAATTTGGAACAGAAGTATTTACAGGAAGTTCTTAAAAGCGCTCCCCAGAGCGTTATAAGCATGGGTGGGGGTACACCATGTTACGGTGATAATATGTCCCTGATCACAAATTCTAATACTACCAGTATTTACATTAAAGTAACCGTTGAAGAACTTGCAGTTCGGCTTTTTAAAGCTCGAGCAGAACGCCCCTTGCTAATACATCAGGATACACCGGAGAAAATGGATGAATTCGTTAGAAAGCACCTTTTTGAGCGCAGTTTTTACTATAATCAGGCCGAATTAAAGGTGCTTGTAGATGGCAGGACCCCTTTAGAGGTTGCACAGGAGATCAAGGCCAGGTTATTCTAAGAACGCCAGGTCATTTTCTGGGCTGAAACGTACTTTTACGCGCTCGTTCAATGACGTACTTAATGAAATACCTTTAAAATCTGCCTTGACAGGATATTTTTTGTGGTTTCGGTTTACGAGAACGGCAGTTTTAAATTTCTTCAACGGGACATCAAGAAAATATTTTACGCCATAAATCAGCGTAGTGCCAGAGTTTAGTACATCATCTATCAATACAACAGATTTATCTTTATACACATCAGCGTCTAATGAAGCTTTGACTGTTCCTAGAGGAGCGTTTTTATCCATGGTGACCTCGCAGAGCCGGCATTCATTACCGGCTATTTTTTCGATAATCACTTTTAAACGTTGTGCGATCACAAATCCATTTTTTGATATCCCGGCGAGAATGATCTCTGGCTCGTTTACATTGGCTTCGTAAATCTGATGTGCAATTCTCCTTATTTTATTTTGGATGTCCTCGTGGCTAAGTATGGTCTGCATATGCTTTGTTTAAGACTAAATGTTACTATTGTGGGTTTTCAAAGATAAAAAAGAGTTCGTTTCCCTTTCTTGGTTTTACCGAATTGTGGCAACATTGCAAGGTTTTTATATTAAAATGGGTTTCAAATAGCCTCCTGTACTCGCTGCTGCTACCGCCAAAGGGTGGTTCATTCCCCATCTTCTCAAAATCAAACAGGACGCCAGCCAACTTTCCGCCGGGTTTTAAAAGACTTTTCATTTTAAGGGCGTAATCTTCCCGAAGTCCTGGATCTAATGCACAGAAAAAAGTTTGTTCCAGGATTAAATCATAAGTGCCCATATGATTGAAAAAATCGCCTAATAAGAGTCTTTTTTCGGGAAAATCAGGATATTTTTTGGCTATATTTTCTAATGCAATTCCAGAGAGATCAATAACCGTTACGTTATGAAATCCCTGTTTCTTCAGGTAAATAGCTTCATGGCCATTACCGGCTCCGGGAATAAGAATATGGAGATTTTTATTTTTTAATTGATCTACGTACTCTTTCAATGGCGGAGATGGCACGCCCAGATCCCAACCCGTTTTTCCTTCGGTATACCGCAGGTTCCAGTAGTCCTTATCAAATATCATCTATTGAATCGTCAACATCATCCTTAAAATCTTCAAGATCACGACGATCCTTCTTTGTAGGCCTTCCCGTGCCTCTTTTTCGGTAATAATCCTGAGAATAATTTAACAGGTCCAGCTTTTCAAGATTTTCTTTAGGCGTTATATCCATACAGTATAAACCTACCAGCTTAGCTCCTACGCGACTGGGTGGAAGGTCAAGCACTTCTACTTTATAATCTATCTGGTTTTTGCGCACCTGTATAATATCTGAAGGAAAAACATCCCGGGATGCTTTAACTGCAACATCATCTATTTTGACCTGTCCTTTGTTACAGGCCTTGGTCGCCACAGAGCGGGTTTTGAAATAGCGAATGTGCCATAAATATTTGTCAACGCGCATAATCTATTGTTTTTTGAACCGTTTTGTTGCGCAACGGATATTAAATATTAGGTGAAGTTTAAAAAGTATCGCGTTACAAAAATAACGTAAAATTGTATCTTGCGCGACTCAAAATAATAATGATGAATAGCAAAAAAGTAATACTGAGCCTTGTTCTGGCTACAATGGCCTTGATTTCTTGTAACAAAGACGATGATAATAATGGTCCCGCGCCGGTACCAGATCGCGATAGGGAAGAGGTAAAAGCTGAAAGTGATTCTACTATCACGGCATACTTAGAGACACATTATTACAATTACGAGGAGTTTGATAATCCTTCAGAAGATTTTGATTATAAGATAAGGTTTGGTGAGCTTAAAGGCGAGAATGCTGATAAGAAATCACTTCTTGAAGATGTTACCGTACAGGAGATCAATTTTGCTGATGTAAACTATAAGCTTTATACACTGGTCGTTCGCGAAGGCGAGGGAAAGCAGGCGACGTATGCAGATTCGGTATATATGAACTATAATGGGCGTTTATTCAATGATGAACGTTTTGACGGTTCTGTAACGCCATTATGGTTTAATTTGCCGGGTGTAATTACAAGCAATGGTATTACAGGTACGGTTCCAGGATTTGCAAACGGCGTTAATTCTTTTAAAGGTGCTTCTTCTGTTAGTTTAAATACGGATGGTACGTTGAAATTCAGTAATGATTATGGTATTGGCGCTGTCTTTATCCCTGCCGGCCTTGCTTATTTTAGTGGATCCCAAGGTTCGATCCCTGCTTACTCCAGTCTGATATTTACCATGGAAATTTTTGATGTTATCGAAAATACCGATAATGATAGGGATGGAGTACCTAATATCGTAGAGGATATCAATAAGAATAAAATATTGCGCGATGATGATACAGATAGTAATGGAACGCCCAACTATCTTGATATTGACGATGACGGCGATGGAATTCCAACGCGTGAAGAGATCATTATCAATGCTGACGGTTCTATTGAATATCTAGATACTGACGGAGACGGTATTCCAGATTATCTAGATGCAGATTCTTAATAATTAAACTTCTAGAAGATAAATCATTATTAAAGTCCGGCCAATGTGCCGGACTTTTTTAGTTTAATATTTTGAATTTTTCATATTATTATAAAGATCAAAAAAAATAAATTAATAATTGTGCAACATTTAAAAAGGCTATCCGTCCTTTAACTAACACCACTAACCAGACCATCATTTTGCAGTTATCAGAAATTCTAGAACGATGCAAGCATAACGATCGCCGTGCGCAGTTACAGCTCTACCGCAAGTATAGCGAGGGCATGTATTATGTGGCATTTCGCTTTCTGAAAAACTCGTACGAGGCAGAGGATGCTATGCAGGAAGGCTTTGTAAAAGCATTTGCAAAGATGCACCAGTTCACTGGGGAAGTCACCTTTGGCGCCTGGCTTAAGCGTATTGTCATCAATCAAAGTATTGATATGCTAAAAGCCAAAAAGCTGGAACTCGTTGCGATCAATGAGCAGGTGATGGGCACGGTGGAGGAGTTTGACGATTGGTCTGTGAGCGATGGTATTTCCATTGATCAGGTCAAGGATGCTATTGAAGATTTACCAGAACGTTACCGTTTTGCGGTGATGCTCTTTTTAATGGAAGGATATGATCATCAGGAAATTTCAGAAATACTGGATATCACAGAAGTCGCCTCCAGAACACTGGTTCATCGTGGCAAAAAAAAATTACAGGAAAAATTAAAACCATATTACCATGGCACAGGATATTAGGGAGCTGTTTAAAAACGACAATGGCCTTCCTTCAGAGGGTCTTAGAAAAGGCCACGAAGGCCGTTTTGAGAAGCGGTTGGATTCTCATTTTGGCAAAGCAAATTCAAACGGAGAGAAACAAATGTGGCTCAAGATCGCGGCTGTATGTATTGTACTACTTACGGTAGGGGGACTTTTATTTAAAAATAGTTTGAACACTTCGGTGCAACCGGACCCGCAAAATGTACAGGTTTCAGAAGCTGATACCACACCGCACCTAAGTGATTTTTCCCCAGAATTTAAAAAGCTGGAAGATTATTATATGGCGAGTATCAATGTAGAACTAGCCCAGCTCAGTCTTACAGAGAGTAATAAAGATCTGGTTGATTCCTACATGGCGCAACTGGAGGAATTGAATACCGAATATAAAAAACTGAATGCAGACCTGGTCGAAGTAGGGGTAAATGATCAAACTGTGAATACGCTTATAGATAATTTAAAACTCAGGCTTGAGCTGCTCTTTAAGCTTAAGGACAAGTTAAAGGATTTAAAAAAATCTCCCCAGGGAGAAACAAAAAGCAATAGAATCTAGAATTACCACAATGAAGTTATATATAGTTACCATAGCCGTAACCTGTCTTACGGGCCTTAACAGTTTTAAGTGCCTATCACAGGAGAAAACCACTAAAATTACAGAACGTTACGATGCCACTGAAGAGATCAATCTGTTTGTGGAAGCCCAGAATACAGATGTTGTCTTTGAAAATTGGAACAAAGACCAGGTACAGATCGAGGCCATTTTAGAAACTGAAGATCTTTCTGAAGAACAGATCGAAGAATTAAAAAACGCCTGGGCAGTAAATATTCAAGGCAACAGCGGCAGTATACGTATCAACAGTTCAGGAAATACGAGCGCTGGCTTACCTTTTGTCGCAGGTTCAAACGGGGGAATCAATACCATGGTTTCCTCCTCAATGGAAATGCTGGAGCCAATGATGCAACAAATGTTAGCCCCTATGTTAGAACGGTTACAAGGGGAACAGTTTTCAAAAGAATATTACGATAAGATTGATAACGTTCGTTTTGATTATGATGCGTACCGTCAAAAAGGAGAGCAATATTTAAAGGCCTATAAAGAGAAGATACGTACCAGTTTTGGGGACGATTATAACCAGGTCATTACAAAGTGGGAGCAGCAGAATGCTCAAAAGTTGAATCAGGCCAAATCAGATGCTGCAGAAAAAATCAGTGCTTTACCAAAATCGCCCTTCGGTAAAAGTTTAAATTTTGATCCCAATGCCTATCAAAGGGACAAAAAGCAATATTTGAATGCTTTGAACAAACAGTTGGGTACAAAAGTTTCGGTTGCCGAAATGGACGCGTGGATGGATGATCTCAAACGCTGGAATGAGGATTTTAAAGAATCCTTTGGTAAGAATATGACAAACTGGGGTACATCCATGCAAAGCAACATGCAATCGCTATCTGCAAACATGGGCACGGCAATGGAAGCATTGTCGCAGCAAATTGAACAAATGGCACAGAATACGGAGAATGGAAACTTTAGTAAGACGGTAACGCGCGATGCCAATGGGAATGTAATAGGAACTTCTGTACGGTTTTCATCGGGATCTGTAAATCCTGCACCGAAGAGCGGCAAAATTAAACGTACTATTGTGGTTCATATGCCGAAAAAAGCAAAACTGGACCTTGATATCCGTCATGGCAATATAACCCTGACCGAAGCTAAAAATGCGAGGATAAATCTTTCGCATGGTGGTTTTATCGCAAAAACCATAGATGGTGATAAAACGTATTTGACCATTGCCTATAGCCCTATAGATGTTAAAAGCTGGAACTACGGTACGCTGCAGACCAATTATGTGAAAAGCTGTGTGATCAACAGTGCAGAAAATATCAAACTTGACGCACGTGCCAGTAATATTACAATCAATGAGCTAGGAGAAACGGCGGTCATACGGGGTAGTTTTGGAGCCTTGACCATACCCAGTCTGAATAAAAATTTTAAGAGCATCAATATAAGTTTAAACAATAGTGAACTTACGCTCACACTTCCTGATGCGGCGTACAATTTTTCATATAATGGGACCCGCAGTTCTTTGCACTATCCCAAAACGCTTGAGGCAAAAATCATGCGGGGCTATGATAGCCAGATGCTCAATGGATATAACAAAGCCAAAAATGCAGGGGGATCTGTTATGATTTCTTCTAAATTTAGTGATGTTATTGTTGAATAATAGATTAGAATGGTATTTTTGATACCATGAGCATAGATAGAACACCGCAGGAATTACTTTTAAAAAACCTTACACAATCCTTCGTTCCCCTGCTGGATGCGCGTTATAATATAGAAAGCTATTGTCATTTAGACCTTTCGATAAATAATAAAGAATTAAGTACCGTTGATGTAGGCTGTTCAGCAGAACTGGGACGCTACGTAAACAGTAAACTTTTAGAGCAGGGGTCAAAAATTGGCTACGGCGGTTACAACGAGCGCCGGGATATTTATAGCCGTAGCGTTTATTTTAATAAGGACAATAGCGATAACCAGCGAAACATCCATCTGGGGATTGATTTATGGTGTGGGGCCGGCACACCGGTGCTGGCAGCTTATCCAGGAAAAGTCCACAGTTTTAAGGACAATAAAAACCACGGGGATTACGGCCCATGTATAATTCTGCAACATGAAGTAAAGGGTGTGAACTTTTACACGCTTTATGGCCATTTATCACGCAAATCGCTTAATACCATAAAAGTTGGCCAGCAATTTAGTGCTGGGGATATAATTGCTCATCTGGGCGAATCTATGGAAAACGGAGATTATGCTCCACACCTGCATTTTCAGATTATAATGGATATGGAAAATTACAGTGGGGATTATCCCGGGGTAAGCAGTGCGCAAAACGTGAGACATTTTCTAACCAACTGTCCAGACCCCAATTTGCTGATTAAGATTTATTAGGATCATTATTTTGTGATTTTTTTAAAATTCATTGTTCTTAATTATTCTAATTTTCGTCTATTTTATTAGCACTTAATCTAGTTTTTAGATTTAAGGCAAACTTTACAATAGACTGAAATTACTATGCAAAATTTTTTATTTGTTGCTGCAGAAAATGATGCTTTGGCAGATTGCAAAGCTGGCGGTATGGCAGATGTGGTACGTGATGTACCACGCCAGATTGCCGCTAACGGAGATCAGGTTCATGTGGTAGTTCCCTCTTATGGCAGATTGCATCAAAAAGGCAAATTCCTGACCACATTAAATTTTCATCTAAAAAACGAGATTTATTCCGCAGAACTCTACGAAGTATCCCCAAAGAAAGAATTCAAAAACATCACACATTATGTGATCCATCACCCGGAGATCACGGCCGGTAGCATCGCTCATATTTATCATCATGATGCCGTTGAGCCTTATTACAATGATTCCATAAAGTTTTTTATTTTCTGTACGGCAGTTGCACAGGCCATCGCTCAAGGCGCATTTGGTAAATTGAATGTTGCACACCTTCATGACTGGCATACCACCACACTTTTGTTTTTGCGCGATTATAACCCCGGTTTTGCTGGTTTAAAGAATATAAAATTTGTTTATAGCATTCATAATTTGTCCATACAGGGCATTCGTCCCTTCAATGATAATTATGCGTCACTTGTAAATTTTTTCCCTTCGCTTCATTTTGACTATGATAAGTTGAGGGATCCCAGATTTCATGATTGCATAAATCTAATGGCTATAGGTATACGGCTGGCAGACGCGGTTCATACCGTGAGCCCTTCGTACAAGGAAGATATACTACAGCCCAGCGATCCACCAGAATTTATAGGTGGTGAGCATCTTGAAGGTGATTTGCAGCAGGCAGAAAAGGAGGGTAGGCTCTTCGGAATTCTTAACGGTGTCAATTATAAGAACTTTAGGGAAGCAGAACGAAACCGTTTATTTCCCAATGTGGTCAGGGCGATTTTTAAATGGTTGCAACAAGAGTCCAAGAAATACAAATCTGACTTTTTAGCGCATACTGGAGAAAAAATAGTTCCATTTCTTGATAAGGCTCCGGGTTTTACATGCGCTAGCGTTGCCCGACTCACAGATCAAAAATTCTACTTTTTTAAGCGTTCCCCGGAATTTTTGGTGGAGATACTTACGCGACTTAAAAAGGTGAATGGAGTTTTCATTCTCTTGGGAACCGGTGTTCCTGAATATGAAGAAATGATGCGTGAATTAAGTTATAAGTATGAAAACTTTATCTTCATCAATGGTCAGTCTGAAGATGTGATAGATTCCATTTATATGGAAACAGACCTGTATTTTATGCCCAGTCAATTTGAACCTTGTGGAATAAGCCAGATGCTAGCCATGCGCAACGGGACCCCTTGTTTTGTGCACAATACTGGCGGACTAAAAGATACGGTTGAACATGGTAAAACCGGTTTCGTTTTTGATGGTGAGAGCTACGGTTCAAAAATAATGAACATGCTCACCGTTCTTGAAGAGATTTTAGATCTCTATAAAAATGACCCTAAAGAATGGTCAAAAATCGAGAAAAATGCCTCAAAAGCCCGTTTTAGCTGGGAAAAGTCCATAAAAAAATACTATACGTATCTTTATAGTTAGATAAGGTTTTTCAGAAATGGTTATGATTTAAAAGCCAATTACCCAATGCCGACTGGCATTGGGTAATTGGCTTTTAGGGAATGAATACTTAAAGACTAGTTATTACCTGTTTTGTTAGGGTAATCAGGAGTGCTCGTATCTTTGGGTGGGTTTTCACGTAATTCTTTTAATGCAATTTCTATGGCTTTTTCTAACTGGGGATCATGACCATCTATTACAGACTTAGGAAGTTGCTCTACTTCTACATCCGGTGGTACTCCTTCATTCTCTACTCTAAAACCATCTTCGGTATAAAATGCGATATTAGGTGCAGTAACCATACCTCCATCAATAAATTCAGGATAGCCCAGTACACCTACCAGTCCGCCCCAGGTTCGCTTGCCCACAAGGGTGCCTATTTCAAACTTTCTGAACATCCAGGGTAAATAATCGCCGCCAGAACCTGCAGTTTCATCAATAAGCATGACTTTTGGTCCCTGAATTGATGCGCTTGGCGATTTTAAATCTTTACCATATCTAAAATTCCAGTTGGCTTGCTTGGGCTTTTTCAATAAGTCTATCACATAATCGGCGAGTTGCCCACCACCGTTAAAGCGTTCATCAACGATAATGGCTTTCTTCGTGGCCTGTGGATAGAAATAGCGTTTAAAGTATTCATGACCATCTTCGGCAGTATTGGGAACATATACATAAGCTACCTGGCCGTTTGTGGCTTCGTCAACTTTTTTGATGTTACCCTCGACCCAGTCCCTATTGCGCAGAGCCCTTTCACTGGGGGTAGGTGTGACCTGTACCGTACGGCTATTGCTTCCATTTGCATTTGCACTGACAGTTAGAAAGGTAAGTTTACCGGCCGTATTTTCAAAAAATAGATACAGGTTATCTGCTGTGGTAATCTGTTTGCCATTAATCTCTATAATGTAGTCACCTTCTTTCACATCTACTCCCGGTTCTGTCAGGGGAGCACGCAAGTCTGGATTCCAATTGAGTCCACCATAGATTTTTTTAATTTTATAACGGTTGTTTTCCATTGTATAATCTGCACCCAGCAGGCCACCAGGAACGCTTTTTGGTTCCTGAAACGCATCGCCATTATAGTCAAAGCGGTGATGCCCCACGGCGAGCTCACTAAACATCCATCCCATCATACGATAGAGATCATCTTTAGTAGGTACTTCTTTAAGAAAAACACTGTATTTTTTATGCATGGCCTCCCAGTCTACCCCATGCATTCCCGGATCATAAAAATAATCACGGTTTACACGCCAGGCTTCATTAAAAATATTAGACCATTCCTGTTTGGGATCAATCTTGATTTCAACGCCATCTAAATTGAGGGGTTCGTTTTCAGCTTTTTTACCCGTTTCAGATATAAACCAATTATTTTCAGTCCGATAAAGCATTTTTTCACCGTTAGCGGAAATTACATAATCCGCGGTTTCAAAGAGTTCTTCATTTTTCTGCTCTGCCAGATCATACCGATTAAGCATACCCTTACCATCTGTATCGCTTTGAGAAACATAATAGAGTTTCCCTTCCAGGGGAACGGCTAGTTTAGAATAATTGCCCGGGGGAACTGAAACGGCCACAATACGGTTTCGAATGCCATCCCAATCGATTTTTAATGCCTTTGGGGCCGATTTTTCGTCTTTTTTGTCATTTTCATCTTCCTCATCGTCATTTTCTATTTTTTCTACATCATTCTCCTTGGCAAAGGGAGATTCTACTTCTTTCTGAAGCGTGACCAAATAAAGCGAATTGCTTGTGCGCATGTCCTGATTGGACTGGTCAAACCAGTTGACCACTGGGCCGGCATCTGTTGAAGCGGTAAGATATAAGTACTTTCCGCTGGGATCAAAAGTAGGTTCTGAAACGTTCGCAAGAGCATCAGAGATGACGTGCGATTTATTTTCAGAAAGGGAATACAGATAGGCTTGCTCATAATTAGTTTCGGTTATTATGGTATAGGCGATCCAGTCAGAATCTGCAGACCAACTACCGAATAGATTGCGGTAAACGCCTGGGGTATAAAGAATATCCTGTGCTATTTTAGTGTTCTTGCCACTCTTAACATCTACGACCCACAGATTCCTACCGTTATCTACGAATGTGATTTTCTCACTATCTGGAGACCAGTCGAGGTACGCATAAAAGCCGGTGCCATCAAGTTTGACAGCTCGCGCCACTTCTGTACTGTTTTGATCTTTAATATGCAGTTCATACTCACCGCTGGCATCAGAAAAATAGGCGATATGTTTGGAGTCTGGAGACCATGAGGGAAATGTTTCATGTGAACCAGGGGTCTGGGTGCGGTTATCAGGATCCCCTTTTTCAGCGGGCAAGGTTACGATATCACCTCGGTAATCGATCACTGCACGGGCACCGGTAGGTGAGAGACCTGTACTGCGTACATAATCAGGATTGCTTACAAACCGTGGTCGCAGTTCGAGCAGGTCTGCCGCGATCCCTATAGTGAGTTTTGTACTTTGTCCTGTTTCGGGTAATAAAGAATGTAAATATCCATTCTGTTCAAATAGAATGCGCCCATTCCTAGCAGAAAGATTAAGTACCGGAAAATCCTTAAAATCGGTTAATTGGGCTACTTTTTTAGAAGTTGGTTCATAGCTATAAATATTGAATTCCCCATTGCGATCACTTTTAAAGTAAATATGATCTCCCATCCATTGCGGTTGGGCGTCATTGCTACCCTCTGCTGGTTTCGGGATTTCCTGCACCTCGTGATTTTTAAAATCATAGATCCATATTCTACTGGCAGTACCGCCCCGGTAATGTTTCCATTGGGTAAACCTATCGGAAAGAGGAGTGTAGGCCATAAAATCACCATTGGGTGAATAGGAAGCCCAGAAGGCCTGGGGAATATCAAGCGCATTAATATGACCTCCCATCAGGTCTACGGTATATAATTTAGCTATTCTGTTCGTATAAACTTCCCGCTGGGACAAAAAGAGCACCTTTTGTCCATCGGATGAAAACCCACGTACCAAATCAGGGTATGGATGATATGTGAGTCGCTTGGGAACCCCTCCAGCTACCGAAACCGTATAGACATCAGTATTGCCCTCATATTCTGCACTAAAAGCGATTGTTTTACCGTCTGGCGAAAATACAGGATTGGACTCTATCCCATTGTCCACCGTCAATCTTTTGGGATTTTCCCCATCTTGACCTGCAACCCAAAGATCGTTTGCATAAATGAAAGCAATATGATCTGTTCCCATTGCCGGCGAATGCATCAAGCGTGTATCTATGGTGTTGATTTGGCTAAAACTTGCCTGAATGCCGCTAAAAAAGAGTAGGGCGAGGTAAAATTTATACATATTTGGATTTTTAAGTACTGAAATTTAGGTATACTAATGATAACATCAAAACACAAATCAGATGGAGCAATAATATACTTCTGTAATTTGGGATTGTTGCAAAAAAAAGCCGTTTCAATACATTGAAACGGCTATTAAATTTATTTGCAGCTATACATTAGCGATTACCGCTATTGTTTGATGATTTTCGGGAACTGCTAAAACGCTTGTTCGGGTTACCGGCGGTTTTTGTACGGTTGCTGCTGTTTCTCCTGTTAGAAGTACTGTTTCCACCGTTATTTTTAGGTCTATTTGACCTATTTCTGGAGTTTTGAGGCCTTTTTTCTTCTGTATCTTCGTCATCTGGCCCATCTACAAGAAAAGGATGCTCTTCTACAACATCTATTTTTTGTTTGATCAGTTTTTCAATATCCTTCAAATAAGGGCGCTCATCTGTATCGCAAAAAGCAAGTGCGGTACCGCTGGCTTTTGCCCGTCCAGTCCTTCCTATGCGGTGCACATAAGTTTCTGGAACATTGGGAAGGTCATATTGTACGACCAGCGAAAGTTGGGAAACATCAATACCGCGAGCTGCAATATCTGTAGCTACGAGTACTTTGGTCTCACCGTCTTTAAAAGCGCTGAGAGCCTTCTGGCGTGCAGTTTGTGATTTATTTCCATGTATGGCGGCAGAACTGATCCCTGCCTTGTCCAAAATCTTAACGATTTTATTAGCGCCGTGCTTGGTTCTTGAGAATACTAAAGTAGTATCTGGGTTTTCTGTATTGATGAGGTGTTTGAGTAATTTTGGTTTGCTCTTTTTACTCACAAAATAAACCGCCTGATCCACACGCTCTGCCGTGGTCTGTTTAGGTGCGATGCTAACCGTTTCAAAATCACCGAGTATTTTTCTGGAAAGATCTACGATTGCCCTGGGCATCGTAGCCGAAAAGAACAGGGATTGACGCTCCTTCGGAATAATTTTTATGATTTTTTTGATGTCGTGAATAAAGCCCATATCCAGCATCTGGTCAGCTTCGTCAAGTACAAAAAAATCAAGATCCTTAAGATTTACATATTTCTGATTGATAAGGTCCAGTAAGCGTCCCGGTGTGGCAGTAAGAATGTCTACCCCGTTACGCAATGCTTTTACCTGAGATCCTTGTTTTACACCTCCAAAGATCACCGTATTTTTAATGCCGGTGTATTTGGCATATTCGGTTATGTTGTCATCAATTTGTATTGCAAGCTCCCTTGTAGGGGTTATGATAAGCGCTTTTATCTTGCGCCCACCGCTACCTGATCCTATTTTATTGTAGATATTTTGCAAAATGGGTATGGTAAAAGCAGCGGTTTTTCCGGTACCGGTCTGTGCGCTGCCCAGAAGATCCTTATTCTGCAGTAAAACTGGAATTGCCTGTTCTTGAATGGGGGTGGGGTGGGTGTATCCTTTGTCAGCGAGTGCTTTTAGGATAGGGTCTATAAGACCCAGGTCTTTAAATGTCATAATATTGAATAAGCTGCAAAGATAGCCTAAAGTTAGGACATGCTCTATTCTTGGTATGGGTATCAAAAAAATGGTCTGGTTCACTAATGAACCAGACCATTTATATAAATCACTAATTTTTATACTAGCTATTAAGCCATTTGAAATTATGATCGCGCTCCGGTACAGAAATACGTTGGGAGATGCGCTCTAGACGTTGGGGCAATGCCATTAAATAGTCCCGTGCATTTTCCGCGGAATCGTTTAAATCCCTAAATTTATCGATATTCCAGTCATCAATAAGTGATTTAAGGATATTGATATAATCATGCGTGGTGTAAACCATGGTGCGCTGTGCAGCATCAGAGAAATCTTCCCACAGGCCACCTATACTTTGACCAGATTCCCTAAGGAACATTGCCGGCATGACAATTTTCTTGCGCATCATATCTTCAAAAGCAAGCATCATCTCACTGGGGTCAATTTCAAAAATACGGCGAACAAACTCCATATAGGCTGTTGCGTGCCTGGCTTCGTCTCCTGCAATCGTATTACATATTTTAGCAAGTTTCTTATTCCCTGCTTTTCTGGAATAGGTTCCTACCCTGCGGTGGGAAACATTTGTGGCCAACTCCTGGAAGCTGGTATAAACAAAGTTTTTGTAAGGATCGTAGCCTGTACCTATATCAAAACCATCACTGATAAGAAATTGTGTGCTCACTTCCATTTGACGCATGTTAACGCGACCGGATAGGTATAAATAGCGATTAAGCAGGTCACCATGACGGTTTTCTTCTGCAGTCCAACCGCGTATCCATTTTGACCAGCCATTGGCCTGTTCCTGATCAATACCCTGTACGCTCATAAGCCAGGATTCATAAGTAGGAAGCGCTTCTTCGGTAATAGTATCACCCACAAGAACAGTAAAAAGATCATAGTCCATTTCCCTTGCAAGTTCCTGTATTTCCTTCACTTCTTCCATAAAATTAGGATCTGTGGAGTCAGGAAGTAAGTCTGACGGCTGCCAGTTTTCTTCAATAGGCTTGAGGTATTTTGTCAAAAGCTCGTCCATAGACTTCTCGAGCGTCTGCATAACCTCAATTCTTATATTTGATAGTTTCATAGTAACATTTTCAGATGGTAATTATGTAAAAATAATCAATAAATGCAGCATAATAAGAACATTTTTCTATTAAACAAAATGTTTAGGAAAAAATAATCTTTAAAATGGATTGGTACATTTTTATAAATGCATAAATATATCAAGATGCTACTTTAAATTGAAAACAAGTCAAATCTTATAATTTGATATTTTTATGCAGTTAATTTTTCATTTTAATGGGTCTTTTATAGCGGTTCTTTAAGTCTTTCTTTAACGATCAACCTTATTCCCATATAATGTGCATAATAGTTTTAATAAATTCCTGTTTTGAACCTAAAATCGATCATTTTTTGTCAATAAACACCGATTTTAGGTGAATTTAACCAAAATTCACCAATAAATTTTTCAAATACTATGCACGCATACTAAACAATGCTTTTGAAGAAGTCTGGAAATTGAATAAAGCATATCTTTCACATTATTTTCAACCTTATAGGGAAACATAAAGCTCCAGGCTTTATTGTTCTGTGCGCATAAGAAAAAATAGTATATACCTTTGATTGGGCACATGCCCAGTCCATATTTAAATTTAATTGCTTTTATGTACAATTCAAAAATTGCCGGCCTGGGTGCTTACGTACCAGAAAATATAGTGACTAACGATGATCTTGCGAAACGAATGGATACCAATGATGCGTGGATTCAGGAGCGTACAGGTATCAAAGAACGTCGACATATTGAGAAGGGTGACGGCAACAGTACGGCAACAATGGGTGCAAAAGCCGCAAAAATTGCTTTGGAAAGGGCAAAAATTGATGCTGCGGACATTGATTTGATCGTTTTTGCCACATTAAGTCCAGATTATTACTTTCCTGGTTGTGGGGTTCAAGTGCAGGAATTGCTTGATATGCCCACAGTGCCCGCGCTTGATGTACGCAATCAGTGTACGGGCTTTATCTATGCGCTTTCTACTGCAGATCAATTTATAAAAACCGGTATGTACAAAAACGTACTGGTCATAGGTTCTGAAAACCATAGCGGCGGTCTTGATTTTACGACCCGTGGCCGTAATGTATCGGTCATTTTTGGAGATGGTGCGGGTGCAGCAGTGCTTACACGTGAAGAAGATAATTCTAAAGGCATATTGTCCACCCATTTGCACAGTGAGGGCAAGCATGCATTAGAACTCGCATTGCGGGGTCCAAGTACAATGGAATGGGTGCCAGAGATCATGGAAAAAGATCCACAGGAAGATATTCCCTATTATCCCTACATGAATGGGCAATTTGTCTTTAAAAATGCGGTACAGCGCTTTGCGGAAGTAGTAAATGAAGGACTTGAGAAAAACGGACTCACCGCAAAAGATATCGATATGTTGATCCCGCACCAGGCGAACCTGCGTATTTCCCAGTTTGTACAGAAGCAGTTTAAGTTGAGCGATGATCAGATCTACAATAACATTGAGCGCTATGGAAATACCACTGCTGCGTCAATTCCCATCGCGCTCACCGAAGCCTGGGAAAAAGGGAAGATTAAAGAAGGTGATAATTTAATCCTGGCGGCTTTTGGAAGTGGATTTACCTGGGGAAGTGCGGTAATTAAGTGGTAGAATCCCACCCCAACCCTCCCAAAGGGAGGGAGTTTTAGCTGTATTACATTTTACATATTAGACATAATGATTAAAAAACCCCAAAATACGAAAGCATTTTGGGGTTTTTTGATTCCGTCTAAATAAAAGTTCCCCCTTCGGGGGTTAGGGGGAATTTATTTCTTTTTAAATATAGGTAATAATTTTGTCGATACATCCCCAAATCCTATGCGAACCCCATTCTTTTCAGAATAGCCGCGCATGATTACCGTATCATTGTCTTCGATGAATTTTCGGTCTCCGCCTTCGTCCAGTTTTACGGGTTTTGAACCTTTCCAGCTTAATTCCATCATAGAACCATAGGAATCTGGTGTGGGACCAGAAATTGTTCCGCTCCCCATCATATCCCCAGAATTTACGGGACAGCCATTAATGGTATGATGGGCCAGTTGCTGGTTCATATTCCAGTACATGTGCTTAAAGTTAGAACGTGTAACCAGAGTTTCCGCCTTGCCTTCTGGCTGTATGGAGACCTCAAGTTTGATATCGTAATTTCTCTTACCCGAAGATTGTAAATAAGGGAGGAGTTCTTTTTCAGGCTTCGGACTTTCGGTTTTAAAGGGTTCTAAAGCGTCAAGGGTAACAATCCAGCACGACATTGCCGAAGCAAAGTTTTTTCCCAGGAATGGACCAAGAGGCGCATATTCCCATTTCTGAATATCCCGTGCACTCCAGTCATTGAAAAGTACCAGGCCAAAAATATAATCAGCTGCCTCATCTACAGGTATTGGTTGGCCAAGTTCATTTGCATCTGTGGTAATAAAAGCCATTTCCAATTCAAAATCTACCAGACGCGACGGACCCAGAATAGGTTTAGTGGCGCCATTGGGAAGTTTTTGTCCCTGTGGGCGATGAACGGGAATCCCAGAAGGAATTATGGAACTGCTCCTGCCATGATATGCTACCGGCATATGCATCCAGTTGGGCATCAATGCGCTATCCTTGTCCCTAAATATTTTACCTACGTTTGTTGCGTGCTCTTTAGAAGAATAAAAATCAGTATAATCGCCTATTTGAACAGGGAGTTGCATTTCAATTTCATCCAGGTGAAAGATCACCCGGTCACGATGTTCCTGATTGTCCCTTAAATTAGCGTTGCCCTCTTCAAAAATTGTTGAAATACGGTTACGCACAAGACGCCAGGTCTTACGGCCATCTGCAATGAAGTCGTTTAGCGTGTCCTGCAGAAAAATATCATCTGTAAGGGGAATTCCTTCAAAATAGCCTAACTGGTGCAAGGCGCCAAGGTCTATGGCGAAGTCACCTATACGTGTACCTATGGTGATAATATCATCCCGTGTCAAAAACACGCCAAAAGGAATATTTTGAATGGGAAAATCAGTGTTTTTTGGGATATCCAGCCAGGTTTTACGTTTTGGATCGTTCGTCTTGGAGGGCATATATTCTTAATAATTTGTTAGTAAATAGTGCTTTCAAATATAGAATTAAAATAGTACTAACCATATGTAATCCTTACTTTTGAATCTAATTTAACAAACTTTAATAGAATGCAACGGGACACCCAGATATTTGATTTGATTTCAGAAGAAAAAAAGCGACAACTCAATGGTCTAGAGCTTATTGCCTCAGAAAATTTTGTGAGCGAACAGGTTATGGAAGCCGCTGGCTCTGTACTTACAAATAAATACGCAGAGGGGTATCCCGGTAAGCGATATTATGGAGGTTGTGAAGTGGTTGATGAAGTGGAACAAATTGCCATTGACCGTGCCAAAGAGCTTTTCAATGCAAAATATGTCAATGTGCAACCGCATTCTGGATCACAGGCAAATACCGCGGTATTCCATGCCTGCCTGAAACCCGGTGATAAATTCCTGGGTTTTGATCTCGCACATGGAGGTCATTTGACCCACGGTTCACCGGTAAATTTTTCAGGAAGATTGTACAGTCCTGTTTTTTATGGGGTGGAAGAAGAAACCGGTTTGCTTGATTATGATAAAATCGAAGCCCTTGCAATGCGCGAAAAACCGAAAATGATTATCGCGGGAGCATCTGCTTACAGTAGGGAAATTGACTACAAACGCTTCCGTGAAATTGCGGATAAAGTGGATGCAATTTTATTTTGTGATATGGCGCACCCTGCCGGTCTTATCGCTAAAGGCGTTATAGGTGATCCCGTTCCACATTGTCATATTTGCACAACGACCACGCATAAAACCCTTCGCGGACCTCGTGGCGGAATGATCCTAATGGGTGAGGATTTTGAAAATCCCTTCGGTATCAAACTTAAAAACGGAGATTCAAGGATGATGTCTTCTTTGCTGGACAGCGCTATTTTTCCAGGGAATCAGGGTGGGCCGCTAGAACATATCATCGCTGCAAAGGCGATCGCTTTTGGCGAAGCCCTTACAGATGAATTTCTACATTATGCCACGCAAGTAAAGAAAAATGCGGCGGTAATGGCAAAGGCGTTTATGGAAAAAGGTTATAAAATCATTTCTGATGGAACCGACAATCACATGATGCTTATTGACCTTCGCAATAAGGATATTTCTGGTAAAGATGCTGAAGCTGCACTGGGCAAAGCAGATATCACGGTCAATAAAAATATGGTTCCTTTTGACACGCGCTCACCATTTGTAACTTCTGGTATGCGTATAGGTGTCGCTGCTGTCACCACACGCGGACTCGTGGAAGAGGATATGAAAACCGTAGTGAATTTTATAGACGGGGCATTGAGCAATGCAGATGACGATGAGAAACTGGAGAGCATAGCAAAACAAGTCAATGAACTTATGGGACATCGACCACTTTTTAAAATGTAAGCATTAGTTTTTAATGTTTTGGGCATTTACATAAAAAAGGCGCTTTTCTAAGGAAAAGCGCCTTTTTTAATTTAGGTCGGCAGGATGGTATTCTTAATAAATACTAAGCAATGTCTAAAATAGTGTGTTCATTGTTGTTGAAAACCACCTTGTCCTTTGCTTTTTTACCCAGAAATGCAGCTCCCAGCGGGGATTCTGTAGAAATACAATAACATTTAGTGTCGTCCAATTTGATCTCACCAATGCCAATGGCCAGAAAGTAAGAGCCTTTTGTGGTGGTTACCAGATTGCCAAAACTTATGACCTCCGAAGAGTTTTGCGCCTGTGCACGCTGCAACTCTGTCTGCTGGCGCTTATATTGATCTAGTTGGCGCTGGGCATTTTCAATTTCCTGTTGAATCATTTCCACACCGGTTTCATATTTGTCACCTGCGCTGCTTTTTCCGTCACTTTCCCGGGATTCTTTTAAGGAAGCGATTTGATCAATTGCACCCTGCATCTTTTTTTCTAACAATTGATTGAGATGAACGATAACTTTTTTTCTGGAAAGTATTGTTTCGGCCATATTTTAAGATTTGATTTTGAGGGTGCGAAATTAGATTAATTTGAGCGCTTTTTGTTATTAAAGTTTGCTAAAAAGAGAATGATAGCACGTATAGTTTTAGCCATTCTATAATTCTCTATTTATAGTATAAAACGAAGATATTTCGGCAAAAAAGATCGTTTTTCGGCTTATTTTGGTCATAAATCCCTTAGTTCTGCTAAAACTAGTAGTTAGACTACGTTTATTTCTTTGATTTCCAGTTTGAAGTCTTCTACTTTTTTGCTTTTAAAAAGAATGGTGATTTGTTCGGCCTGATCCCCGGCATAGTTCGTCATGGGCAGCTGCTCACCGCGGTATTGCGGTACCATATGTTCCATAGCAATCGTAATGGTCTGCCATTCACCAGTGGTTTCAACAAGCGCTACATAGGCATGTTTATCTGCTGTACTACGTTTTGTCCGAAATTGATACGTCTTCCCATCGCCTTTTAGTTTCAGTTGAAATGTTTTGAACGGCCTCATATCCATTTGTTCAAAGGAATAATGAACCGAAGAAAATCCCCCATTATTCTCCAGGGAAATAGTGCCGTCAAAAATTGCATTTTTTGCATCTGTGAGATAAAAGCTACTTTTAGAACAACCGCCCATGACACCATCGTTAACCAGTTTCCAGTGCTCAATGTTGCTATTTTGAGAAAAGTCAAAAATTGTTTTCATAATTGGATAAAACTTAGAAAAGCGTGTGATAATTAGGAATTTTACGCCCGTTTTTAGCTAGAAGATAGTTAATTTTATAGGCTTACCCTAAGGATTCTCCCAATGGTTTTTTGAAAATATGGGAAGATCAAAGGTAAAAAATCCAACGTTAACCTAACCGTATAAACTATGTTTAAAAATTATGTATTGTGTATCGCACTCCTGCAACTATGCTATGTAAATGCACAGGATAAAATCCTGGGTTTTACAGCAGAAAGTGCTGTGCAGGAGGAAAAAGCCGAACAAAATTTCACCTCTAAAATTTCTGCCAGTACTATGGAAGAATGGATGAAATTGATGGCAGATCGTCCCCATTATGTTGGGACCAAAAAAAGCAAAGAAAATGCGGAATGGATGCTCAAAAAATTCAAATCCTGGGGATACGACGCGCAGATAGAAACCTATCAGGTACTGTTTCCATATCCAAAAACCCGTGTTTTAGAATTGACTGGCCCCACTACGTATAAAGCTAAACTTGAAGCGGTGCCCGTAGCAGGTGATCCTTACACTGATCAGGGTGACGAACTCCTGCCCAGCTACAATGCATTCTCAAAAGACGGCGATGTGGAGGCTGAACTTGTTTATGTGAACTATGGCGTGCCTGATGATTATGAAGCGCTCGAGAAAATGGGTATTGACGTTAAAGGCAAGATTGTAATTGCTAAGTATTATGGTTCCTGGCGCGGCATCAAACCAAAACTAGCTGCTGAAAAAGGTGCCATAGGATGTATTATTTACTCTGATCCCAAAGATGATGGCTATGTACGTGGCGACGTCTATCCCAAGGGTGCGTTTAAGAATAAGACCGGGGTACAGCGCGGTTCGGTTATGGATATGCCGTTATATCCGGGCGATGTGCTTACCCCGGGGTATGCTGCCACAAAAGATGCCAAGCGTCTCGACCGTGAAGATGCACCCACGATTACCAAGATTCCCGTTTTGCCTATTTCCTATGAAGACGCCCAACCGTTACTGGCAGCTTTAGGTGGGGACGTAGCACCCTCAGACTGGCGCGGTGGTTTGCCCATTACCTATCACGTAGGTCCGGGACCTGCAAAAGTACACCTCAAACTGGAATTTGACTGGCAGCTTAAGCCAGCCTACAATGTGATTGCAAAACTAAAGGGCAGTGAATATCCAGAGGAGTGGATCATGCGCGGTAACCACCATGATGCCTGGGTGCACGGTGCTTCTGACCCTATTAGCGGAATGGTTGCGCTCCTGGACGAAGCGCGTGCAATGGGTGAACTTGCCAAAGCTGGTAATGGGCCCAAGCGTACGGTTGTGTATTGCGCCTGGGATGCAGAAGAACCCGGACTTATAGGCTCTACGGAGTGGGTGGAAGGGCATCAGGAAGAACTTGAGGAACATGCTGTCGCCTATATCAATACAGATGGAAATGGCCGCGGATTTTTAGGCGCTGGTGGTTCGCATAGTTTGGAAGAAATGGTAAAACAAGTGGCCATGAGCATTGAAGATCCACAAACGAAAGTATCGGTAGCTGCCCGTAAAAAGGCCGAAAGTGAAGTGGCGGGCAAAAATGGGGATTTCAAATTATCTGCGCTGGGATCTGGATCAGATTACACGCCGTTCATTCAGCATACCGGGATCCCTTCTTTAAATTTAGGGTTTGGTGGTGAGGATGAAGGCGGCGAATATCATACAATCTATGATACCTACACGCACTTTAAGCGTTTCAAAGATCCAGAATTCGCCTACGGTGTGGCATTAGCAAAAGTTGCCGGTACCATTACGCTGCGGTTGGCCAATGCGGATATTTTACCTTTTGAATTTACTAATTGGTACACCACGGTTTCCGGTTATCTGGACGAAATTGTAAAGGAGACCGAAACCATGCGTAAAGAAGTGGAATCCCATAACCAAATGGTGGCTGACAATGCTTTTGAACTGGCCGCTGACCCTAAAGAAACCTTCGTCAAGCCGAAAAAGGAGAAGGAAGTTCCCTATTTAGACTTTACGCCCCTTCAAAATATTTTATCTACGCTGAAGGAAACGACGAATGCCTTTGATCATACCGCACTTCAGAAACTTCCGCAGGATAAAAGGGAAAAGGTAAACCAGAAACTGATGAAAATGGAAGCTGCCTTGATGGATGAAGAGGGTTTGCCCAGAAGGCCCTGGTTCAAGCATGAGATTTATGCACCCGGCTTTTATACGGGCTATGGTGTAAAAACCTTGCCTGGCGTACGCGAGGCAATAGAACAAAAGAACTGGAAAGAAGCACAGTCAGAAATTGCGGTACTCGCAAAAACGCTAACCAGTTATAATACTGCTTTAAAAGAGGTCATGGAAATGCGATAATTAGGTAAAAACCGATAAAAACCATCTAAAATCACTGATTTTTCGGTGATTTTAGGATAAAAAAAGGCTTCTACGATAGTTGGTGGAAGCCTTTTTTAATAGTTGTTTAATCAAGTTGGGTTACTTTCGACCAGTATATAAACTTAATCCTGTTCTACGTATAGATTCTCAAGGATGGATTTCATTTCCTTTTTATCTGCTGCAATAGCCTCAACGGTTTTCCAGGTTTCATCAGAAATAAGCATTCTCAGATCCTGTTTGACTTTGGGGATCTTGTCAAAAACACTCAGCAGTTTTTCATCCCATTCCTTATGAAAATTCTTGAGATCGTCAGGATAAACGATTTTTCTTTCTGTATTTTCTTCAATTCCCTCAAAAGGTTCTGTGATGTTTAAATAGCCATAATCATCTGTTAGTTGCTCACCAACCTGTATATCCCGAATAGCGATCTCAAAATCATAAGCTGTAGAAAGACAGTTAGAATTAAAACTGTGATTTACAAAGCGGCCGTTATCCCAGCAAAGGACAAAATTACCGGTCTTGTTGCGATAGCAATAAATATCAATGATATTTTTGTGTACAGAATCCATAGCCTCAAATTCTGCAGGAGTGAATTCCTGATCAAAATTATCAAGCGCCCAGGTAATGGTACCTGCTGGGATAAACTTCGTTGCGATAACGCCGAAACCTACTTCGTCGCTAATAAAGCCAACCTTAGTATGTGGATGAATCATAGGATATTTTATATGTTTTAATTGGGTTGTTTTGTTTAAAGCATATCAAATATATATTGTAAAATGTTACTAAAACAATGTTTTTTTACACCTTTCCGTTAATATTTAGCAAAAATATTGACTTAAGCTATATATATAATTTTTACTCCCATTACATTTCATCAGCGAAAAATATGGCATTCATAAGTAATTTGTTGGTGCCGTACCAGAAAGCCCTAAAATTGGTATTATCAGTAAAATATAAAATTTGGCCCCGGCCCAGGCTTTCCTGTACAAAGGGACGGGAATCTTTTAAAGCATCCAGGTTGATATCACTGATATAACCCGCTGCCAATGGGTTTTCTGAATATCTTATGGGGTTTTTATAACTGGTGGAATCATTTTCAATAAATATCGTAGTATCCCGAAACAGGTTAAGTTCCTCCTTGTCGTAACCAAAGTTGACGGGATGTGAGCGGTCTATGTTTGCCTTAAAAATAGCGCCGCCTATATATTGAGCACCGTCAAAGTCATCCTTTTGCTCAAAAGTGACATTTTTTGCAGGGTTTTTAGTTTCTTTTAGCTGAAAACTAACAAGGTCATTTTGCTTTAAATAGTTCACACTATTCTTAAAAGCAATAAGCTTACCACCATTTTGAATCCACGTTTTAAGATTCTTTGTATCATTTTCCCCTAGGGCACTGCCATAGCTATTGGGCAGTATGATCGCTGTGTATTTTGATAAGTCGGTGCGGCTAAAATTACGGGTGTCCAGTTTTGTAATGCGCATGTCATAACGCGTATCAAATAAATGCCATATCTCACCGGCATCATAGGGTGAAATGCCCTCGCCTACAATTAGTGCTACTTTCTGCGGCTTTAGGGCCTCAAAGAGTCGGCTGCCCAGATCAATCCCCTTGCCGGTCAGGCCGGAATTCACTCCAGTAATACGAACCGCGCTATTTTGGGAAAGCTCGTTCATGAACTGCTGCATTTCCTGCAGGTTCATCTCCTGATTTTGCAATGGTACGAACACCGTACCATAATCATAATCGTTGCCTTCTAAAGTAAAAGGCTGCATGGCGACTTTTGCACGTAATCCTTTATCTAAAATCTTATTGAGAACCTTAGGTGCATAGTAATCGCCCCAATTGACCAGATAACCATAAGTTGCATTGCCTACTTCTGGGACAGGTGGAAGTTTTAGGTTTTCAATCTTTGTTGCTGCACGTGAAACGTTAGCCTTATCTGTAAAATCTATATTAAAAGCAAGCGGAAAACTCCAGGCAGAAATATCGTAAAATAAGCTATCTGTAAAGGTTTTATCTTCCTGAAACATCGCCTGTAACAATCTGCTAAATTTTTGATTTTTTGGTACAACATAGGAACTTCCTTTTTCAAACTGTGTATCTTCTTCTTCAAAATCAGTTTCGCTTTCATAAACATCAATATGCTGTCTTTTTAATATTTCGGCCAAATGGTAGGCGCGTGCGGGATCATTTGCACTGCCAAAGGCGTAGGCATTATTACCAGCTTCCTTGCGGGCGTTTGAGAAAAAGTTGCGTTGATAATCAAGCAATTTTACACGCATATTTTTGGCGGCTTCCAGCGTGGAGAGAAAAGCGGTAAACTGGTTGCGAATGGTAAAGGGGAACGTAAGGATCCCATTATCGGTTTCTTGTGCATGACCGCGAGAACTCGCCTGTTCAAAAAGAATACCGATGCTGCCGTTTACGTCAGGAAACGTGGAACCTTTACCGTAATAAAAATCGTCGTAATCTTCTTCCGTATAATACAGTGAGCCTAATTTATCAAAGGCCGCCGCGTGATAATTACCTATTTCTTTAGTAAGCTCCTGGTTGAGGATGGGAGTAAGCGGATTCGTACGGCTCTGGATTCCCGGTTGAAAAAAGAAGGAAGAATTACTGCCCATCTCATGGTGATCTGTCAAAATGTTAGGGTACCACGAGTGAAACGTTTCTATGCGCACACGCGACTCTGGCAATTGTACGGGAAGCCAGTCGCGGTTCATGTCAAACCAATAATGATTCGTACGTCCACCGGGCCAGACCTCATCATACTCACGATCCTGAGGATCTGGGTTAATGTTTTGGCTTTTGTTTGTATTTGCCCAGTAGGCAAAACGCTGCAGACCGTCTGGATTGAACGAAGGATCAAAGAGGATCACGGTATTATCAAGGAGTTTGTCCATCTCTGGCCCTTCCGCGGCAGCAAGATAATACGCAACTAGGAGTCCGGCATTTGCACCGCTGGGTTCGTTGCCGTGAATGCTCATCCCCTGATAGGTGACGATGGGCATCTCTGAGGTATTTTGTGAAGCGGCATCCTTCTCTGTAAGTGCTACGTGATTTTTACGTATTTCTTCAATGTTGCTATGGTTTTCTGGAGAAGTGATGGTAAGAAGTAAAAGCGGTCTGCCTTCAAAGGTTTTACCTCTGTATTCAATGCTTATCCTGTCTGAAACTTCGGCTATTTTCCGCATATAATCCACTAGCTTATCGTGGCTCACGTGCCAGGTACCGGGGACCCAGCCCAGCAGTTCCTGGGGTTTTGGGATTTCTGGATTGTACGAGACATCGCTGGGTAAATAATAGTCCAGGGTAGGCGGCTGCAGTTGTGAAAATAAGGGAGAAAAGGATACTAATAAGAGGAGGGAGAAGGTAAAAAATTGCTTCATAAGGGTGAAAATTGGTTTAAAATGGGCGTTTTTGATGCGTTAAGTTAGTTTTTGCCAATTTAATGGATTTCCAGGTGATTTCAGCCTATAGATATAAATAAATAGCTGAAATAAAAAAACCGTTGCGTAATACGCAACGGTTTTTTTATAAATGTGTGAATAATGCTGGTTTAAATATCGTCAAAACTTACATCAGTAAAAGTTTTTGCAGAAGTAGGGGTTTCCAGTTCTATTTCATTCTCAGAGGCTGGTGAAACATAATCACTCTGGTGACGATCGCTAATGACTTCTTCCCCTTTTTCATCGAGAATATAATCTGTCATTTCGTTCAAAATTGCATTGAACCCTTCAAAATCCTCCTTATAAAGATAGATTTTATGCTTTTTGTAGTGAAAAGACCCATCCTCATTAGTGAACTTTTTACTTTCTGTAATGGTCAGATAATAATCTTCTGCACGGGTTGCGCGTACATCAAAAAAATAGGTGCGTCTGCCTGCGCGCAATACTTTTGAGAAAATTTCTTCATTCCCCTTCATGTCATTCTTGCCCATATTGGAATTTTAATTGGATACGTTTTACTTTTCAAAAATGGAAAAAAATATCAAATGGTCAAAATTTTAGTCCATTTCTTTTTCCTCAAGCTGTTTCTGATACAGTTCCTGATAGTACCCTGGTTTTGTAATCAATGTGGCGTGAGTACCTTCCTGAAGAACCTGACCTTCATCAAGAATGATGATGCGATCTGCATTTTTAGCGGAAGATATCCTGTGACTCACAATGAGCGTAGTTTTGCTTCCGGCCTCTTTGTGGATATGGTTGAGAATTTGTTCTTCGGTCTCCGTATCCACGGCAGAAAGGCTGTCGTCAAAAAGTAGGATTTTAGGATCCTTGATAATTGCCCTGGCGATAGAAACCCGCTGCTTTTGACCGCCAGAAAGTGTGATGCCGCGTTCCCCTAAAATAGTGTCATAACCCTTACTGAAATCTATAATATTCTCGTGTACGACCGCGATTTTAGCAGCTTCTTCTACTTCTTCCTGAGTAGCTTCGGCCTTGCCGAATTTTATATTCTCTAGGATCGTATCGCTAAAAAGGAAACTATCCTGCGGGACATAACCTATAGCTTTCCGAAGGTCATTTAAATTAAGCTGTTCTATGGGCGTGCCATCTATTTTTAGGGTTCCTGAGGTTACATCATAAAGCCGACCTATTAATTCCAGAATGGTGGATTTTCCAGAGCCGGTTTTACCGATAATGGCCACTGTTTCACCATTTTTTATACTGAATGTAACATTTTTAAGCGCAGTAATATTAGTATCTTCATAGGTGAACGTGACATTGTCAAAATGAATATCACCATTTACGGGAGTAGGGGCTTCTGTATTGTTTTTTATCTGCGGTTTTTCCTTTAGGAATTCATTGATACGCTTTTGAGAGGCTTCTGCCTGCTGTACAAGCGAGGTGATCCATCCCACGGAAGCCACTGGCCAGGTCAACATGTTGACATAGATCAAAAATTCTACGATAACGCCCAGATCTGGTATGGTACCCTCTATATATTGTTTTTCCTCCTATATAAATAACCAGCAGGTTGCTCATCCCGATCAACGCTATTATCAACGGAATAAAAAATGCCTGAACGCGCACCAGCTCTAAATTTTTATTTTTGCTCCCTTCACTAAGTTCGTCAAAACCCTCAAAAGTCTGTGATTCTATGCCGTAGGCTTTAATCACGCCAATACCGCTAAAAGATTCTTGTGTAAAGGTGCTGAGGCGCGCCAGATATTGTTGTACCACGGTACTCCTTTTATGAATGAGCCTGCTTAAAAAGTAAATGGTGACGGAAAGTATGGGCAATGGTATTAAAACCCATAGCGTAAGGCTGGGCGCTGTAAAATACATGTAAGGAATGACGGTAGCAAACAGTACTATGGTGGTTACACCATACATAATTGCGGGTCCCAGGTACATACGCACTTTAGACACATCTTCACTTATACGGCTCATCAAGTCACCGGTACGGTTTTTTTTATAGAAGCTCAGTGAAAGCTCCTGATACTGGTCGTATACTTCGTTCTTTAAATCTGCTTCCATATATCTGGAGACCACGATAAACATCTGGCGCATCAAAAAGGTAAAAAAAGCAGATAGGAGTGTGGCTCCAAGTAGCAGTAATAGCGTGGTAAGCAATTGATCTTCCAGCGCATCAATATTGCCGCTCTGTTTATTATAGTTTTCCACATAGCCTATCATGTCACCAGAAAATTTAGGGACGAGGATAGCAAATATTCGGGCAGCGATAACTATAAAAACACCAGGTATAAGGCGCCATTTGTATTTTGCAAAGTATTTATTGAGGTGCTGTAACTCTTTCATAGGTAAGATCGCTTTCGCTAAAAAGGAAAATCCAATATAAAAATTTCTTCGGGAAGGCTTTTTTTATATCAATTTACGTTTTGGGGAAATTTCTATTTCCGGCGCACAAAGATACGTATTAAGGCCTTGTTAGCATCGTTCAAAATGAATGCATTTATTTGCCATATACAATCACAAAACGCTTATTTTTGCCCCACAATAAAAAAAAGAGGGTCAATAGAAGAGTTGCCGTCTTTTAACTACATTTAAATTTTTAAGCCTCCCACCACCATGCTCAACAGACGGCATATTCGTATTAAAGTCATGCAGGCGCTCTATGCGCTTTCCCAAGCTGAAAATAACAATTTAATTAAAGAAGAGAAATTTTTAAGGTCGAGTATTGCCCAGATGTACGACCTTTATCTGGTCATGGTAGATCTTATCATTGAAGTGCATGCGCATGCCATTGAATACCAGGAACGGTCACAGCAAAAAATGCTGGCCACTGCTGAAGATAAAAATCCCAACCGTCGCTTTGTGGATAATGAGCTGCTGGTAAAACTTGCAGCTAATGAGGAGCTTAAAAAAGAACTCGAACAAAGAAAACTCAACAACTGGAGGCTTGACAGTGAATATGTAAACATCATTTTTGAAGAGTTACTGCAGAGTGATATTTACAAGATCTATATGGAGAAAGCGCAAACTTCTTTCAAAGAAGATCGTGCTTTTGTCATAGAATTTTTTAGTGAGCTCATTGCGCCAAATGATAAACTTTACGATTATCTGGAGGATTATCGCATCACATGGACAGATGATTTCCCGGTAATTAATACTACAATCGTTAAGAAATTAGGTAAGATAAAACCCAATTCTCCTGAAACTTCCATTTTGCCTAAGCTATACAAAGATGCCGAAGATGAGCATTTTGCCAGAAATCTATTGCGACGTTCTGTAGAAAATGATTCTATGCTTGAGGCTGAGATTGAAGGGAACACGCCCAACTGGGATCAGGATAGAATTGCGATCCTGGATAAGATATTACTAAAAATGGCTTTAGGGGAATTTTTACTATTTTCTTCGATACCTATTAAAGTAACAATCAATGAGTATCTCGAGCTGGCCAAAGAATATAGCACTCCTAAAAGTAGTGTTTTTATCAATGGTGTACTTGATCGCCTTGTAAAGCAATATGCTAATGAAAAGCGCCTAAACAAAATAGGGCGTGGTCTAGTGGAGTAATTAAAAATTTGTATTTTTGAACCTTAAAATTTAGGATTATGAAAAAATTAGTGATTACCTTAAGTGCAGTACTAGCACTTGGATTTACTTCTTGTAAAGATAAGGGCAATGCTTCTAATATGGTTAAAAGCGAGAATGTTGAAATGGCTGCCAGTAGGGATGCCAGTTCATCTTCTATGGCCACTATGGAGTTTGAAGAGACTGAGTTTGACTTCGGTAAAATTTCCCGTGGAACCAATGTGGAGCATGTTTTTAAATTTAAGAACAATGGCGACGCGCCCTTAGTGATTGTCAACGCAACCAGTACTTGTGGCTGTACCGTTCCTGAACCTCCAAAAGAGCCAATCGCTCCAGGTGAAGAAGGCGAACTTTTAGTAAAATATAATGGTAGTGGTCTTAACGAAGTGACTAAAGTCGTTACGGTAACTGCAAATACGCAAAATGGTTCTGAACAATTAAAGATCAAAGCCTTTGTTGAACCTGCTGACGGAACCGCACCAGCTAAAAGCTAATTTATGGGAATGGAAAATTTAACCCAATTTTTGCCTATAATTTTAATGGTACTGGTTGTGTATCTTTTTATGATACGCCCACAGATGCAACGGCAAAAAAAGGAGAAGAAATTTGCTGAAGAGCTCAAAAGAGGGGATCGCGTTGTTACTAAATCTGGACTTCATGGTAAAGTGCTGGAATTGAATAATGATGGTACCTGTATTCTAGAATCTGGTGCTGGCAAGTTAAAATATGAACGTTCTGCGCTTTCATTAGAAATGAGCAAGAAATTGAATGAACCAGCTACTCCTGTTAAGAAATAGGTTTAGCTGAATTCTATATAAAACATAAAAAAATCCGTGCCCGGCACGGATTTTTTTATGTTTATAATTAAGAGCGAACTAGTTCAAACGCGGTTGTTTCTTTCATCAATTAGATCAATTTTTTATATATCTATCGCAAGCTCGGCGATTTTTACAATTACTTCCGTGGCTTTGACCATGCTCTCTGCCGGTACATATTCAAACCTTCCATGAAAGTTATGGCCCCCTGCAAAGATATTGGGACAGGGTAATCCCATAAAAGAGAGTTGAGAGCCATCTGTACCACCACGTATGGGTTTTATTATAGGTTTTATGCCAGTCGCCCGCATCGCTTTTTCCGCAAGATCAACGATATGCATCATAGGTTCGATTTTCTCGCGCATGTTTTTGTACTGATCCTTAATCTGGATAGTAATGATCTCCTCCTCATATTGAGCATTGATCTCTTCGGCCAGTTTGAAAATAAAAGCCTTTCTCGCGTTAAAATGCTTCGTATCATGATCTCTTATGATATAATCAAGGTGGGTCTCTTCAACGTCTCCCCTGATCCCATTAAGATGGAAGAAACCTTCTCGATCACTGGTATGTTCTGGTGTCTCCATACGGGGCAGCGAGTTGATAAAATCCTGTGCAATATATATGCTATTACGCATTTTACCTTTTGCGTACCCCGGGTGAACGCTCTTTCCTTTAATTGTAATCTTTGCCCCGGCTGCATTAAAATTCTCATACTCGAGTTCACCAAGCTGACTCCCGTCCATTGTATATGCCCAGTCTGCCCCAAATTTTTCAACATCGAATTTGTGTGCGCCTCGCCCTATTTCCTCGTCTGGAGTAAAGCCTATTTTTAAGGTTCCGTGTTTAATTTCGGGATGCGCAATCAGGTAGGAAAATGCTTCCATTATTTCGGTAATACCTGCCTTGTCATCTGCTCCCAGTAATGTGTTTCCATCTGTTGTAATAAGTGTTTGTCCCTTATAATCCAGAAGCTCATCAAATTCAGTGGATCGCAGTACAATGTTTTTTTCCTGATTGAGCGTAATATCCTGTCCATCGTAGTTGTCTATACGCTGGGGATTTACTCCTGTTCCCGTAAAATCTGGTGTTGTATCATAATGCGCTATAAAACCTATTACCGGTACCTTTTCAGATACATTTGCGGGAAGACTTGCCATTATATACCCATTGTTGTCAATGCTCACATCATCAAGTCCCATCTCTTTTAATTGCCTTGCCAGTAGCCGGGCCAGATCCCATTGTTTTGCGGTACTGGGAGTTTCATTACTCAAAGGATCACTTTGGGTATCGATTTTCACGTAGGTTAAAAATCGGTCAATGAGTTTATTTTTATCGATCATTTGTTGTTTTTATAAGTTAGTAAAACTAGAAGAATGTAATGGGGATGACAAGTAAAAAAACGCTGTTGTCTAATAAATCTGGAGTTTGAGTCTTTAAATGACTAATTTTGTAGTATAACCCACTATATGTATACAAAGATTTTAAGACCCCTACTTTTTAAGTTTGACCCAGAAAATGTTCATCATTTTAGTTTTAAAATGATCAAAATCATAAACAAACTTGGCTTGGGGCCTCTTGTAAGGTCACTTTATACCATAGAAGATAAGCGACTTGAAAGAGAGGTTTTTGGGCTTAAATTTAAGAATCCAGTGGGACTTGCGGCTGGTTTTGATAAAGATGCGAAACTTTATAACGAACTTTCTAATTTTGGTTTTGGCTTTATAGAAATAGGTACTTTAACACCAAAACCTCAGGCAGGTAATCCTAAAAAGCGTCTTTTTCGCTTGAAAGAAGATCATGCCATTGTGAACCGTATGGGTTTTAATAATGGTGGTGTGGATGAAGCGGTAAAGCGACTCAGAAAAAATAAAGGCGTCCTAATAGGCGGGAACATAGGTAAGAATAAATCTACCCCGAATGAAGATGCAGCTTCAGATTATATCTACAGTTTTGAGGCGCTTTTTGATTATGTTGATTATTTTGTAGTAAATGTTAGTTCGCCTAATACTCCTAATTTAAGGGAATTACAGGAAAAGAGGCCTTTAAAGAAATTGCTCAATGCCCTTATGAAAATAAATGGTGGCGTAGCACGAAAACCAAAACCCATATTGCTCAAGATTGCCCCAGATCTCACTGATACCCAACTTATGGATATTATTGATATAGTTGAGAGTACGGGTATTGCAGGTGTGATAGCGACAAATACAACCACAGACCGTCAAAATCTTAGTAGTAATAATAAAAAGGAACAGGGCGGTCTTAGTGGTAAACCATTAAAAAAGAAATCTACTGAGATCATTAAATTTCTTTCGCAACACAGTTCAACACACTTTCCCATAATTGGCGTAGGAGGGATCAATAATGCTGAAGATGCTCTTGAAAAGCTTGCAGCCGGTGCATCGCTTATTCAAGTATATACCGGTTTTATATATGAAGGACCAAATATTATAAAAGAAATTAACATGAAATTAATAAATAGAACCCCTTAAATATCGTTGTTTGTCGATATTTTCACTATTTTTGACCGATTTTTATAATAAATTCATTTGAGTGTAAAGTTGAAGAAAATCAAATATGGAATACCCAATATATTAAATTTTGGGTTATTTTTCATTTTTATATATCTGAACTTTTCAATAAGTCTTTGGTCCCAGTCAAAGGTAATCGACTCTTTAAAAGAAGCTATTGAAAAGACTTCACATGATACCTTGAAAATAGATTTATATAATAGGTTAAGTCTTGAATATCTCTATATAGATCCAGATTCTGCCCTTGCCTATATTGATACTTTAAAATTAATAGGGGAAAATTTTTCTAACGATCGTGCTCTCGCTGCTGCAAATAATAGAAGGGGTGTATATTATATGATAACTAGCAACAATACGAAAGCTATGTTAGAATTAATTAAGGCAGAGAAGTATTATTCTAATGTAGGTGACACTACGAAATTAGCTGGGGTATATAATAATCTGGGGGCAAACGATTTTTATATAAAAGATTACAATAGCAGTCTATATAATTATAAAAAGGGTTTAAAAATACTGGATCGTTTTCAGCACCCCGAGCTTTATCTTGTTTTTGTTTTAAATCTCAGTGAGGTTAACCTTGAACTCAAGCAATTAGATAGTGCCGTATTTTATGCTGAACAGGCAATTGATCTTAGTTTACGGCTTAAGGATAAGAGAAAACTCGCAACAGCCTATTATCACATGGGTACGGCACGTTTAAAGATGCAAAGTTACCCAGAAGCTTTGAGCTATCTTATTCAGGCTTTGACCTACAAAGATATACCCATTCAATACGATACGCGTGCCAGAATATACAAAGTAGGTAGTTTAGTGGGGCTTGATAGAATGGGAGAAGCGAAAGTTCAGCTTAATGAGCTTGAAGAAAAAGTCCTAAATGCCAGTGATAAAACGATAATTATGCAGTTTTATCAAATTAAAAGTCAATTTTATAAAAGTAGTGGCCAGTTTGAAGAAGCGCTTGTTTATGCAGAGAAATACCAAGTATTAAATGAAGAGCTTCAAAATATTGATCAAGTTCAAATAAGAGAAAATCTTAAGGTTAAATCGAACATATCTCAAAAAGAGAATGAGAACAAACTATTAAGGCATGAAGCAGAATTAAATAACCTTAAAATTATTAATCAGCGCAATCTCATTTGGAGCGTTGGGGTTTTTATTTTTATTCTATTAATACTGGTTTTGGTCCTTAGTAGAATGTATGAAGTTAACCAGAAAGCAAACATTCGCTTGCAGACAAAACAAAAAGTTCTAAATAGAGATAATAGAAATCTAGAAAAACAAAATACGCAAAAGAACAATCTATTTTCTATTGTGGCACATGATGTAAAAAGTCCACTTGGAGCTATAATGACAAGCATAAATATGCTGAAGGATAACATAAGTGATTTTAGTGAACAAGAATTAAACCTGCTCACATCAGAATTGAGCAGGCAGGCCGAAAGTTTATATAATCTGTTGGACGGCGCCCTTACCTGGACTAAATCACAAATGGAAGGTTATAAGTTTTATCGCAAAAACCTTAATGCCTGTACCGTGATACAGTCAATTATAGATGTTGAGCGCGTCTCCATTAGCAAAAAAGAGTTAACCATAACAAATCAAATACCAGAAGATTTTGAGGTTTATGCAGACGCCCAGGTAATAGAAGTGGTAATGAGAAATTTAATAAACAATGCTATTAAGTTTACCGTCCCAGGAGGTACCATACGATTTGAAGCGAGCACTAACGAAAAGGAGTCCCGTTTATCAGTTATAGATAACGGTTTAGGGATAAGTCAGGACAAAATAGATCAGATTTTTGTAGAACGACAACGATATACACGTAAAGGTACTGGTGATGAAGTGGGTAATGGCATAGGACTGATATTATGCAGTGAAATTGCAAAAGCAATGGGTGGAGGCATTGAGGTTAAAAGTACTGTGGGCAGAGGTTCTAATTTCACCTTGGTAATACCTAAATGTAAAGGAGAATGACCTCTATTGAATTTTGCTTATCAAGTGTATCCTTAAATTGTATATTTGATATAGAATTGATCAAATGCCAGAAACTATAAAAGTAGTGGAATGCCCAAGAGATGCTATGCAGGGCATAAAAAAACCTATACCTACCGAAAAGAAGATACAGTATATTCAGGCTTTATTGCGTTGTGGTTTTGACACTCTTGATTTTGGCAGTTTTGTCTCGCCCAAAGCCATACCACAAATGCAGGATACCGCAGACGTTCTGTCCGGTCTGGATTTAACCAGGACAAATACAAAATTACTTGCCATTGTTGCCAATGCTCGAGGGGCAGAAGATGCTTCTCAGCACGAAAACATTGATTATCTGGGTTATCCATTCAGTATTTCTGAAAATTTTCAGATGAGGAATACCCACAAAACAATTGAGCAATCTGTGGATGTTTTAAAAGAAATCCTTGAGACGGCAAATAAAGCAAATAAGGAAGTAGTGACGTATATATCAATGGGTTTTGGCAATCCTTATGGTGATCCCTGGAATGTGGAAATTGTCGCAGAATGGGCAGATAAATTGGCTAGTATGGGAGTAAAAATCCTTTCCTTATCTGATACTGTGGGAAGTTCTGATGCAGAGACCATACATTATCTTTTTTCCCACCTTATTCCAAAATACCCGACCATAGAATTCGGGGCGCATTTGCATACCACGCCTGGCGCCTGGTTTGAAAAATTAAATGCGGCATATACTGCAGGTTGTAATCGTTTTGACGGTGCCATTCAGGGTTATGGGGGATGTCCCATGGCAAAAGATGAGCTCACGGGAAATATGCCTACTGAAAAAATGTTATCGTATTTTAACACAAAGAAAATAGATACTGGCGTTCGTCCCATGAGTTTTGAGTCTGCACATAATGAAGCGTCCAACCTTTTTTTGAATTATCATTAATCATAAGTTTCTGTTTAATACAGAAAAATCCCCTAAAATGGTCAATTTATGAGGTTTTTGATCCGTTTTATTAAGTACTATGATTGTGTCAGTTCTATCATCAATTCTATTTCAGAAGCTAGGGCATCTGTGCTTCCAGAATAACCTACGGCTTTAAATTTCACACGACCATCAGGTCCCAGAACAAATTTAGTGGGAATACCATCAACACCATACTCACTTACTACTTTATATTCCCTGCTGCCTTCTTCCAGGGGCACATCCATTAGAACATTAAATGAATACTTGTTTTGTTTGATAAATTCACTAACGCTTTCCATTCGCTCTTCGCCGGTGCTGCTCTCCCAGGTATCAACAAATAAAAACGCAACATTAGGATCATCTTTAAACTTGTCAACAGCCATTTGCATGCCCGGAAAAGAACTTTTGCAAGGACCGCACCAGGTTGCCCAAAAGTCTAAAACCACCGTTTTTCCCTTGAGATCTGCGAGTGTTACTTGTTCTCCATCAAGATTTATAAGGCTGAATTGTGGTGCCTCATCGTCAATCATACTTTCTTTAAGGTCTGACTTTGCCTTTTTCTTTGCGGTCTCTTCTAAGGCGATTAAATAACCTTCAAAGTCTTCTTGCTTTTTGCCGCCGTTAGTATACGCTTCTTTTAAGAATTCCTTGATTTTTGTTGTAGCCGCATTTTCTTTAATAAAAACCTCAGCATTAGATTGTGCTTTATCATACTGATGATCAGCGATTAAATATTGAATATAGTGCTCATTTGTTTCTGGGTTTTTGCCATTACCTATAGCTTTTTCCTGATAAGAAAGCGCATCTTTGATTTTTCCTTCCTTGAAAAGTATAAAAGCATACGTATCAATGTACATTTTTTCAGAACCTTCTAGCTGGTCTTTAAATTGGCTTTCTGTAAGATAATTGGGTTTGTTTTCAGGATTTTCCAATAACTCTTCCATTAAATCTAAAGAACGTTTGGAAATTTTTAATGCAAAGTCCAGCTGTTTATCCTGACCGGCCATTTCCCAGGCCTGATAATTATAAAGGCTTGCCAGTTGGTCCTTATCCTCAATTTTTGAAGCATATTGCAGAAACTTCTCAGTATTGCCTTTTTCCATATAACCCACCGCGAGCTGTTGTAAGGCATGTGGCCTTATCCAAGAAGACTTTTCAAAAGAAGTGTCAATTTCTGCAAATTTTCCCTCCTTTTCTTCAACAGTTGTCAACTCCAATAATTCCCTATAACTTTTTTCGTTGGCAATTGTACCCATTGCATAGTCCTTTGTTGCCAGCTGTTGAATAGAATCGCTGGCATCCTCGTTCCCCAGAATTCTGTATAACGAGGTCAACTGGTCATAATCTTCCTCGCTGAGATTTGTTTTATTCTTATAGCGTTCTGAATATTCTGCAGCAAGATTTTTAGCCAGTGTATCATCCGCACGTTTAATAAAACCAAAATATTCAGGGATTAATTTCTCTTTATTTGCCGAATTATTTTTAAATGAACTTTTCAACTGTTCTGCAGCTTCTTCTGGCTGAAATTTTATTTCTGCGAGATAACTGCCCATTCCAGATTTAAAATGGAGTGCGCTTAATGTGCTGCCAGGAATTTCATTACCATCTTTATCATAAAGTTCATAGACATAGCCGCTATCATTATTAGTATCCATCTTTTTATCTGCCTTAAATAAAAAGGCAATAGCCGTAGCGGAATCTGGGATTTTAATAGTTTCAATAAAGGTTGTATCCCCATTCTCTACATTCAGATCCTGAGCATATACTTCATCATCTACGATAACGTACAAAATGCTCTGCAGGTCAACTTTAGCGGTACCTGTCGCAGCCTTTTTATACTTGAGCCGAACGCTTTCACCGCGCATAGGTTTTTCAGTAGAAAGGGAAAGATTGCCATTTTGCGACCATCTTTCTTCAGATTTCTTATCACAGCTAGCCAAAACTGACAAAGCCAAAAATGCAAGTGCTATTTTATTCATGCGTTTAATTGTTAGTTCTATAAATAACTCGCTGTTAAGGTACTAAAATCGAATATTATATTTGTAAAAGATGTTAAAACTACATTTATTTATCTCTGACATAAAAAATCCCTGCCATTTTAGGAACAGGGATTTAAGGATTTTAGATGGAATTTAGCCTATAAATCCAACCGGGGATTATTATAATCATTAGATTCATCCCTTTTGCTTTCTGCTTTCTTTTTTGAAAATGTCCTGGTTTTTGTTTTTTTGGTACTTGATGTATTTTCTGTTGAAATGCCGTCACCTTTGATTTTAGAAATGATCTCTTTAAAGTGTTCACCCGCTGCCTCACGACCACCTAATCCATAACTAAGGGCGACAGCCACTGCAATCGCTCCCAGGATAAGACCAAAGGCCAGTTCTACGATTTCATTGGCAATACCCATGGTGCGTAGGGAAATCGCAAGAAATAGTGCTAGTGTTGCCCAGCGGACAATCTTGGCAACAAAACTGTTATTTTCCGCTTTGCTCATTGTTGTGTAGATCATTAGCGAAATGTAATTACCTATAGCAAGGATAAGTATCCCAAAAATGATCTGTCCGGTTACCTCCAGAATCTGGTTCAAAGTTTCGGTTAACATATAAAGACCCAAAATTTCTACGGCGGTAATAATCCCAAAAAATACTATAAAAAAGTAAATGATATTGGCAACAAGAGCGGAAAGGGATTGATCTGTACCTATCATGTTTTCGATCTGAATTTTTGCGCCAAAGCGGTCCATACCTATTCCCTTGAACAAATCCTTCAAGAAGTCTGTTAGGTATTTACCACCCCAAACAAAAATCACGATAATCGCACCGGCAATAAGGATATCGCCTATCATTTCAGTAAAATTATAAAGGATGTTGTTCGCCGGTTCAGAAATGGCATCAAGTCCCAGAGCATTAAATGCCTGTATCAAAAAAGGGATAAAAATGACGATAAATACCACTTTTTTGACAATATTTACAAGTTTATAGGTGTCTTTAAAGCTGGTTTTATCTATGATCTTATCTAAAAAACTACCCCCTATATTGATAAGGTTTGAAACAAATTTTGCAAGTACGTATCCTATAAATCCTATGAGGGCCGCACCCACAAAGTTGGGAATGAAGGAAAGGAATTTATCAAGCATATTTTCCAGGGGAACGAGCACCTGATTTATGCCCAGAATTTCAAGAACGATCAGCAGGACAATGATCATTATAATATAATAGAATATGTTTCCCAGAAAGATATTTGTGTCTCCAACATCTGTTCTACTGAAAACCTTCTCGTCCCACGATGTTCTATTAAGAAGATTGACAACCAGCATTTTTATACCTTTTGCAATGAGCCAGCCCACAAAAAGAACAAGTAACGCGCCTAAAAGGTTCGGTAAAAAATGGGTAACCTGATTGGCAAAGTATTGTAATTGATTTTCCATAACGATAGTAGATTAGTTGAAGTTTAAAATTGGCAATTTTGGAATATTATAAAATTGGGAAGACTAAAATAAGATAATTGGTAGACAAAATGCTTTTGTGAAACGCGCTATCTTCTTTAGGTTTCCTTAGGTTACAAAAAAAATCCGTCACCGGAGAAAAAATTCAGGTGACGGCTTATTGTTTGATGTATTGTTGAAATTTAAAGATCTACAACTACTTCCCTTATTTTAGTGAGTTTTGTCAATAAATTCTCCAATAGGCTAATATCAAGCATATTTGCACCATCACTTTTAGCGTTTGCGGGATCAAAGTGGGTTTCTATAAAGAGGCCATCAGCTCCTGCTGCGATGCCAGCCCTGGCCATAATATTGATAAGTTCTGGCCTTCCGCCGGTTACTCCGCTAGATTGATTGGGCTGCTGCAAAGAGTGGGTGACATCAAGTACGGTAGGGGCGAACTGACGCATGGTGGGAATACCCCGAAAATCCACGATCATATCCTGATAGCCAAACATAGAACCGCGCTCTGTGATAATTACCTGCTGGTTTCCACTTTCGGTAATTTTGTTTACCGCATGTTTCATACTTTCGGGACTCATAAACTGGCCCTTTTTTATATTAACCACTTTACCCGTCTCTGCGGCAGCAACAAGAAGATCGGTCTGGCGTGCGAGGAAAGCAGGGATCTGTAAAACGTCAACGTATTGAGCAGCCATTGCAGCATCACTATTTTCATGAATATCTGTAACGGTGGGAACATCAAAAGTGTTTGATACTTTTTCAAGGATTTTCAGCGCTTTTTCATCACCTATACCTGTAAAACTATCTGCACGGCTCCGATTGGCTTTTTTGAAACTACCTTTAAAAATATAAGGAATCTTCAATTTATCAGTGATTTTCACTACTTTTTCGGCAATTCTTAAAGCCATTTCCTCACCTTCAATGGCACAGGGCCCAGCCATCAGGAAAAAGTTAGTACTGTCAGCGTGTTTTATTTTTGGTATCAAATCAAGTTGCATAGTATTTTATTTTAATGGGCAAAGATACGGTTTTAGAAGGAGGGGTTTAAAGGCATTTATAATGCTTGAACTGAGAAAAAATTTTTGAAAAAGGCATTTCTACGATTACCTATTACCTTAGTATCAATTTTTTTATGAGTTCGCGTCCCAGTTCTTCATTGAGATTTGCAATTATTCTTTCATTGCCATAGGCCAGTTCTGCTCGCAATACAGACGAACTTAATTGAACAAATAAGCGATCGCCATCTAGTTTTGTCTGCGTGGTGTATTTTACGATGGCAGGACCCATAACATTTGCCCAGGCCTGAGCAACGTCCACTTTATCCATACCTTTTTGCAGTTTGTTATCGGTCACAAAAGCTCCAAGTACATCTTTAAGTGATTTTGGGTCTGTGTCTCGTTTCGACATACTTTTATTAATTATTTCAATTATTATTGATATTGTTCGTGCTGTTCAAATTTTTATAAGCATTCAAAATTCTAAACCTAATCTTAAAGCGGTTTACTCTTCCTGAAGTAAACCATCTTCGCGCAGGTCTATTAGTTTGTGCCGGGAATAGGTATAAATCATACCCTTTTGATTTTTGACTTTTAAATTTTCTTCATTGGCTTCAAGCACGGTTTCTGTCCATTGATCATAAGCGGTTGTATACTCTAAACGCAGGCTGTCATCCTTTATGGAAACCGATATATCTTCCGTATTGCCATTGGTTATAATCGTACCATCCAGGCGCGGCAATACTTTTGCCCTAAACCCGGTACTGTCCTCAATTTCTATATAATCAATGGTTTCACTAATGGAATAATCCTTATCGTTTCCGTACGGACTGTCAACACGCTGAATCTCCCAATATCCATTCAGAAAATCCTTTTGTTCTTCTGGACTATTTCCGCCGCAGGCGGTAAATAGTACGAGACCGAATAGCATGCCATAAAGCTGTACCTTTTTCATAGGTTGAAGATTTTATACGATTGATGGATTTCTTTTACAATGGCTTCGGTGCGCTCAGAATGCGTATCGGTTAGCAATAACTGGCCAAAATTGGCATCGTTTACCAGGTTTATGATCTGTGCGACCCGTTTTTCGTCCAGTTTGTCAAAGATATCATCTAATAACAACAATGGGGTTGTACCGCTCTGCTTTTTAATAAAATCAAACTGGGCAAGTTTTAAAGCGATCAGGAAAGACTTTTGCTGGCCCTGGGATCCAAATTTTTTGACATGATGACCTTCAATTTTCAACGAGAGATCGTCCTTATGTGTTCCCACGGTTGTGTATTGCATCATCCGGTCCTTTTGCAAGGCTTCCGTAAAAAGTTGGTCAAGCGGAGTATCCCGCAACTGACTCTTATACTTGAGCTGTACGGTTTCACGGCCACCACTAATGGCGGTATAGCGTTCCTGAAAAATAGGTTTGAATGCTTCTAGAAACGCACTTCGTTTTTTAAAGATGCGGGTTCCCAGTGCGGTCATTTGTTCATTGTAAATACCCAATGTATCTGGATCATACGTGCGGTTTGCGGCAAAATATTTTAGCAGCGCATTGCGCTGGGAAAGGATCTTAGTATAAGACATCAAATCGTTGAGGTAGGCGTTGTCGCTCTGGGAGATCACGCCATCAATAAATTTGCGGCGGGTGCTGCTGCCTTCAATGATCAGGTCGCGATCTGCTGGAGAAATGATGACCAGTGGTAAAAAACCGATGTGTTCAGAAAGACGCTCGTAAGCCTTCCCATTTCGTTTTATCAGTTTTTTTTGTCCGCGTTTTGCACTTACGATTACTTTCTCTTCCCGGTCGTTTTTTCGGTAATGACCGTCAATAACAAAGAAATCTGCATTGTGATTGATGTTTTGCGAAGTAACGGGATTGAAATAACTTTTTCCGAAGGAAAGATGGTAGACCGCATCAAGTACATTGGTTTTACCTACGCCATTGTCGCCCACAAAGCAGTTTATTTTTGCATCCAGTTCAAAGGAGCGGGAATCAAAATTCTTATAGTTTATTAAAGACAGCGAATTGAGGATCATATTATTAGGGAAATTCAGCAAAAAATGCCCGTTAATGGGAAGTTTTTGAGGTAAAATAGCAATTTTTAGAACCAGAACCTAATCTAAAGACCCGTATAAACCCATGCAATTTCCCATGGGAAAATTACCTTTTACAATCGTTGCCAAATTCAAAAACTTATAGGTAAATAAATAAAAATAAGTGTCCCGAAGGTGCAAATTATTGAAAAATAACAAAACAAACCACCTGTCATATTAAATAAAAATTTTATTTTTGCGCCCAATAAAATAATACTATGGCCACATACAATAAGCGGGGAGGAAAACCAAAAACCAAACCAGAATCTGTAGATTTAGACGATTTTGATGAGGATGACAGCACCACGGCAGAGGTGTTTTCTAATCTTGATGAGGGAGCAAATAGAACAGAAGAATGGGTGGTCAAGAACCAGAAAGCCATCTTTATTATTGTTGGCGCAATCGCGCTGCTCGTATTGGCTTACCTTGCTTACGGTAAATTTATAGAAGAGCCACGGGAATTAGAGGCCTCTAATGAAATGTACCAGGCCCAGAATTATTTCAACGATGCCATTAACGGTGCCGCAGCTAAAGACTCGTTATACGGTCTCGCTTTAAATGGAGGTGAAGGAAAATATGGGTTTCTTGATATTATAGATAATTATGGCGGTTCTAAGGCCGGTAACCTTGCGCAGTATTATGCTGGTATGGCTTATCTGAACACCAATAAATATCAGGAAGCTATCGATTATCTGGAAGATTTTAATAGCGATGATGATGAATTAATGCTTGCGCCATTGGCTAAAGGAGGCATAGGTGATGCATTTATGCAGCTCAACCAACCAGAACAAGCGCTGGATTATTATGAGCAGGCCGCTAAAATCAGAACAAATGATTTTACGACCCCGCGATTTTTAATGAAGGCAGCATTGACTGCCCTGGAGCTTAAGGATAATGCTAAGGCAGAAGAGTTTTTAAACCGAATCCAGGAGGAATATCCTGATTCACCCGCTGCTGTTAACGTGCCATTATACATGGGCATGGCTAAAGCATCTAACTAATTTTAACTATATGGCGACGACAAATTTGTCTGCGTACGATAAAACAACAATCCCAAATGCGAAAGATTTTCGGTTTGGGATTGTTGTTTCTGAATGGAACCCAGAAATTACAAACGGACTTTTTCAAGGGGCATTTGATGCTTTTTTGGACTGCGGAGCGCTCAAGGAAAACATCGTACGATGGAATGTTCCCGGGAGTTTTGAGCTGATTTATGGCTGCAAGAAAATGACCCGTAGTTTTGATATGCTTGACGCGGTTATTGCAGTGGGCTGTGTGATTCAAGGCCAGACCAAACATTTTGATTTTGTTTGTGAAGGGGTTACCCAGGGAATCAAAGATTTGAATATACAGGGAGATATACCCGTAATTTTTTGTGTACTTACAGACAATACACAACAACAATCCATAGACCGTAGCGGTGGTAAGCATGGCAACAAAGGCACTGAGGCTGCAATCGCGGCGATAAAAATGGCGCAGCTGCGAAAAGATTCTAAATTTTGACGACCAGCAGGAATTCAATTCCTGTGGAAGTTTAGAACCTGCTCACAAAGTAATAATTAAATTTTAAAGACCTCACAGATGTATAAACTTGTGAGGTCTTGCTATTTATATAAAGAGAGTTGGAATGCTTTTTGACGTAACTATAATGAGCCTACTTAGGCTAAGGTAGGTAGTTACAATTATCGTAAATTTGAAGCACGAGCGTTATGGGAATTTTAAAGACAAGAAAAAATAAGAAGTACAGCTACAGTCCCCGTCATTATGAGGGGAGCGGTAGCCCATACAAACTGGAATCCAAGTTTGATAAATTTCGTACCTCTACATTAGAAAATAAAGGATTAAAAGGTAAGTTTACTACCGCTTGGGATGATTTTAAGCACAATCCAGATAAAAAAGCAAACCGTACGGTGCTTATCGTACTTGCAGTCCTGATTTTTCTTTTCCTCTATATTATTGATTTTGACCTTTCCATCTTTTTAAGATAACTCACCGCATGACCGATATCATCAAGCTTTTACCTGACCATGTGGCCAATCAGATAGCGGCAGGGGAAGTTGTACAACGTCCTGCTTCCGTGGTTAAGGAGCTGCTTGAAAACGCGGTAGATGCCGGTGCTACACATATAAAATTACTTATTAAAAATGCCGGTAAAACGCTGGTTCAGGTCATTGATGATGGCAAGGGGATGAGCGATACAGATGCCCGACTCAGTTTTGAACGGCACGCTACTTCAAAAATCAGTACGGCAGATGATCTTTTTAGCTTACATACAAAAGGTTTCCGTGGGGAGGCGCTGGCTTCTATTGCTGCAATTGCACATGTAGAACTCAAAACACGTACAGAAGACGAGGAAGTGGGAACACGCATAGAAATTGAGGGAAGCCGCTTAAAAACGCAGGAAATCACCGCTACGCTGAAAGGAACGAGTATTGCCGTTAAAAATCTATTTTTCAATATTCCCGCAAGGCGGAACTTCTTGAAGTCTGACGCAGTGGAACTTCGGCATATCATCGATGAGTTTCACCGTGTGGCACTCGCGCATGAGTCCGTTTCTTTTATGATGTACAATAACGATGGCGAACTTTTCAACCTTCCGGAAAGTAATAAACGGCAGCGTATCGTTAATATTTTTGGCGGAAAAACCAATGAAAAACTGGTTCCGGTACTTGAAGATACTGAAATTGTAAATATTCATGGCTTTATCGTTAAGCCCGAGTTTGCAAAAAAAACCAAGGGAGAGCAGTTTTTCTTCGTAAATGACCGTTTTATCAAACATGCTTATTTGAACCATGCGGTAACATCAGCATTTGATGGGCTGCTACCAGATCGTGCACGGGCAAGCTATTTTCTTTATATGGATGTAGATCCCAAGACCATAGATATCAACATCCACCCTACAAAGACTGAAGTAAAATTTGAAGATGAGCATGCGGTCTATACGCTCATGCGCGCGGCGGTCAAGCATAGTCTGGGCCAATTTAATATTGCACCTGTGCTTGACTTTGAAAGGGATACCAATTTTGACACTCCTTATTCCTATAAAAACAAAGAAGCCGAAAGTCCGCGAGTGGAGGTAGACCAAAACTTCAATCCATTCAAAACCGAAAATAAAGTCTCTTCATCAAATTTTACGGGTTCTCACTTTCATAAAAATGAATCCACTGGTTGGGAGCAGGCCTTTGAAGGTTTGGATACTAAACGAAGCATTCGGAAATCAGGATTTAGTCATCTACAGGTAGAGGTAGATCAGGAAACAGAAACTATATTTGAAGAGCATGAGAGTAGGGGGAATTCTGGCAAGGGGATGGATCAGTCCCGTGGGGGCGCCACGTATCAATTGCACAATAAATATCTAGTAAGCACGATCAAGAGTGGTATGTTGGTCATAGATCAACACCGTGCACACCAGCGTATTTTGTATGAAGAATTACTTAAAAATATTACAGTAAAAGAGTCTGTGAGCCAACAATTGCTTTTTCCACTTCGCTTGGATTTTAACGCCTCCGAAATTGCTATTTTTGCGCAACTCAAAGAATCGCTTGAGAATACCGGTTTTGTAATTGATCTTACGGAAGAACATATGGTAGGAATTTCTGGTATACCTTCAAGCATTCAGGAAAGTGAGGTGAGTATTGTACTGGAGCAGTTGCTTGACGACGTACAGCACGAAGTTCCAGATGCCGGTTTTAGCCAGACTGATGTACTTGCAAAAAGTATGGCAAAGAGTATGGCAGTGCGTCCAGGAGAAAGCCTGAACGAGGCTTCGCGGGATCATCTTTTAAATACTTTGTTTGCATGTAAGGAGCCTAATTTATCTCCTTTCAATAAAAAAACGTTCATCACGATCACCGTAGATGAACTAGACAGGAAATTTAGCGCTCATTAAAAAAGCCTTCAGCCCCATGGGAAGAATAACCGAAACCGTAAAAATACTTTTAATCGTAAATGTGATCTTCTATCTGGGGACCATGTTTATTGTTCCGCAAGCTTTCGATTTTTTTTCGCTATGGTTCCCTGAGAACCCCAATTTTGAATTTTGGCAGCCGTTTACGCATATGTTCATGCATGACCAGAACAGTATATTCCATATACTTTTTAATATGTATGCGCTCTGGGCCTTTGGTAGTCCCGTGGAACAATTGCTGGGGCAGAAAAAGTTTATTTTCTTCTACTTTTCGGCAGGATTGGGAGCGGCGCTTATACATACCCTGGTAGGGTATTACCATTATCAAGCAGGTTACGATGCATTATTGAGCGCTGGTTTTAGTCCGGCGGAAATTCAGGATGTTCTTGAAAAAGCCTTTGATGGGATAAGGAGAACAGGACAATATTCATATCCCAGTATAGAAGCGGCAGATAAAGTACAGGGTATGATTGCCGCATATTCCACTTCTGCAGTGGGGGCTTCTGGTGCGATTTACGGAGTTCTGGTCGCTTTTGGAATGATGTTCCCTAATGTTGAATTGTTTCTTATCTTCGTGCCGATTCCCATAAAAGCCAAATTTTTTATACCAGGATTGTTGCTTCTTGATCTATTTTCTGGCGTTACGGGATTTTCGCTTTTCGGTCAAAATATAGCCAACTTTGCCCACCTGGGTGGCGCACTGTTCGGCTTCATTATGATTTGGTACTGGAAGCGAAATAGTTTTAATAACCAACGGTGGAATTAGATGAATTCAAGTAATTTAAGCTATCAATTCAAAACAGCGAATGTACTGATCAAGCTTATCCTGGTCAATGTTCTTGTATTCCTATGCTTTCTCATCATCCCGTGGATATTCAAAATTGACCCCGGGAGTGCGATGCGCTGGTTTAGTTTACCGTCATCGCTTGGGGAATTTATTTTACAGCCCTGGAGTATTCTTACCTACGCATTTTTGCATGCGGGCTTTTGGCATATTTTCTGGAATATGCTAATTCTATATTGGTTTGGTAGTCTGGTGCTCAATATCTTTCAGGAAAAGCGATTTTTGACTATTTACCTCCTTGGTGCTATAGCGGGGGGTGCACTTTTTATTTTGACCTATAACCTATTTCCGGTATTCGAAGACGTAAAGGGCGCCGCGGTACTTGTGGGAGCTTCTGCTGCAGTGCGTGCCATCATGATCTTTATTGCCACGTATTCGCCCAATACCGAAGTAAGGGTTATCTTTTTTAACGTGAAATTGTGGCATATTGCTGTTTTTGTTTTGCTTTCTGACCTAATACAGATGCCCAGCTCTGCTAACGCGGGTGGACTTGTAGCACATCTGGGTGGGGCGATCTTTGGTTATATTTATGGCAGGCAATTGTTAAAGGGTAATGATATAGGTGAAGGCTGGGAGCGATTATCTGATAGTGTTGTGTCTATTTTTAAAAAGAAAGAGAAAGCGTCCAACATGAAAACAGTATATAGAAATGCGAATTCAGCTTCTAAGAGCACAAAAGGGGGCCCTAAACCTTCAAAAACAGAACAACAGCGTAAAATAGATACTATTTTGGACAAAATAAGTAAAAGTGGATATGACAGTTTAAGCAAGTCAGAAAAAGATTTTTTGTTTAAAGCAGGTAAAGATTCTTAATGAAATCACTTAGTTTTCTTAATAAGATCGCATTTTTCCTCAATGCACTGTTGGCATGTATGTTATTAATGGGTTATTTAATTCGTTTTATTCCTCCGCATTTTTATCCTCCTCTTTCTGTATTAACACTTGCCATACCTTTTCTAATAATAGGAAATTTACTTTTCGTCCTGTATTGGCTATTTCAGTTCAAAAGGCATTTTTTGGTTTCGGTTTTCGTTTTACTTATAGGTTTTTTTCAGGAAGCCACACTTTTTGAGTTTTTTGGGAAATCATTAGAAGAAGAGGGTTCATTCAAAGTCATGACTTTTAATGTGCGTATGTTCAATTTCAACAACGCTTTAAAAGATGTAAATGTTCCCAGGGAAATTGAACAGCTGATCGCTAAAGAAGATCCCGATATTTTAAGTTTTCAGGAATATACACTGGTAACTTCCTTTAACCTTGATGGATATCCTTATAAATATTTTAAGTTACAGGGAAATAGCTCCAGTTTTGGACTTTCTATATTTTCAAAATATAAGATTGTAAATCAGGGTTCACTTGATTTCCCAGACAGTATGAATAATGCAATATTTGTAGACGTCCTGAAGGATGAAGATACATTGAGGATTTACAATCTACATATGCAAACGTTGGCACTTCAACCTCAAATAGGTAATTTGCGGCAAGAAGATTCAAAGCAATTATTGGGAAGGTTAGGACAATCCTTTAAACAGCAGGAGGAACAAACTGAAATGGTACTTGCACATCAAGCAACCTGCAAGTATCCTATGGTTGTGAATGGAGACTTCAACAATACGGCATACTCTTATGCCTATCACAAAATACGAGGTGATAAAAAAGATACTTTTGAAGAAGCAGGTTCAGGATTTGGTCGCACATTTATTTTTGATTTTATCCCTATACGTATAGATTTCATACTTGTCGATCCTCAAATAGAGGTACTTGATTTTCATAACTATGAGCAGGAGCTTTCAGATCATTATCCTATCATGACACAACTGAAGCTTTGACAACAAGCATCTGGTAAAGATTTATATATCAATACACTTGCTGCTCAAAATTTACATTACAATTAAATACTTCTTTTTATCAGATTTTGAAAAGTAATTTAAAACTAAATAATTAGATGGCAGTAATTAATGATAATGGAATTATTTTTCTGCGATAATTTTCTGCGCTTCATTTTTATACTGATGTAGAAATAAGGGAATGAATTTTTAGCAATCTTTAGACGGTATAATTACACGTTTTGTCTATATTTGAATATTATTCACCTTAGATTCATGTTCATTTTTTCAAATATATGTAAGATTTATGTAGTTGTTTTCCAAATTATTTATTTTGGAACATATTTTTCTTCTTTTTCACAGCATATTTCTACGGTTAAAAGCTTGGATTCTATATTATTACAAGCCGAAAAAGCTACGGATGAACTACGTAATGAAGCCGCAATTACTAAGGCCGCACAACTTATAGATCGTGCAAAGATCAATAATGAATATAATTATTTATTTTATGGGTATGATCTTTTAGGTCAAAATCACCTCTATCTCAAGGATACCAGTGTAGCTGGAGAATACACAAGCAAAGCACTGGATTATGCCCTTAAATCTAAAAATGATACACTTATCGTTACTGCTTTTAAAAATAGGGCAGCATGGTTGGGACTAAGTGAAAAAAGTAGGGGTGAAGCTATAAAAATGTACCAATCGGCTTTAAAAATAGCCAGAAAATCTGTTAGGGATCATATTGCCGCACCCGCTCTTGATCTAGCCAGTCTTTATCACAAAATGGCTAAATATGAGTTAATGCCTCGTAATTTGCGTGAAGCGGAAGAGAATCTTCAGGGATTAAAATATGATGTCACAAAGGAGGAGATTCAATTAAATATTCTCTGGGGAGATTATTTTAAAGAAGAAAATGGCAATAACCTGGTAGCAGAATATTACAATATTTCCTATAACCTTATAAAAAACAGAAATGATCCCGCATTAGCCCTGGATTTTTATCCCAGGTATGCTCAATTTTTAAATTCAATAGATAGTTCGCAGGTTGCGTATAAGATCCAAGTGGAGTATCAAAAAATCAAAGATGATCTAGAAAATGAGAGACGGGAAGAAGAAGTTCAAAAAGCAATGGCAGCGGCAGGAGCTGATGAGCTGAGAAGGCAGCGTAATGAAGCAGAACTTCGGGAAATGCTCGTTGATGAAAAGTTACAGCGTAAGAACACACAGTATACGCTCATGTTCATTCTTACCGTACTGATGTTGTTTTTTATTATTTATATGTATATCAGTACTCGTATGCGGAAGTCCCTGATAAAAGACTTAAAATACAAAAATACAGAGCTAAAAGCTGCTAAAGAGTTAGCCGAAGATAGTGTTTTGGCTAAAAGCGAGTTTTTTTCTACTGTCAGCCATGAAATGAGAACTCCACTCTATGGCGTTACGGGTATGGTAAATGTGTTACAAAATTCGAAGGCGGCTGACGGCTTTCATGAAGAATTTGATTCCCTGAAATTTAGTGCACTTCATCTGCTTGAGATCATAAATGACCTTTTAGAACTTTCTAAGCTTGACGATAATTCTTTTGAGTTTCACGAACATCCGTTTGAGATCGATTTGTTTGTACGTGAAATCATAAAATCCTTTGAGAAGTCTCAACTCAAGAACAGTAATAAGATACATTATATTCCCGAGGGCGATTATCCCAAAATATTTATTGGTGATAGTCGTCGCATTGCTCAGGTCTTAATAAATCTAATCAGTAATGCTATTAAATTTACCGTAGATGGGGATATTTATATTAGACTTTCCTGTGCATATCTAGAAGGTTCCATGCGCAAATTGCACTTTGACGTTGAGGACACCGGCCACGGAATACCAAAAAGTAGCTTAAAATCAATTTTTAAAGAATTTAATCAGATAGAAAGTCCAGGAATAGAGCGAAAGATGGGAACAGGGTTAGGTTTGCCCATCGTACAAAAAATACTAAGGAAAATGAACTCTGAAATTTCCGTAGAAAGTGAGCTCGGTAAAGGTAGTACATTTAGTTTTGATATATGTCTGCAAGAAGCTCATCCTCAGGATTTTGAAAATGAAAATTTACGACTATTAGGAAATAGTCTGGAACTTGACAAAACGCTGCATTCCTCAAAAATATTGATTGTGGATGATAATAAAGTCAATAGAATCGTAACACAGCGCTTACTAGAGCAAAAACATGTGGTAGTTATGACCGCTGCAGGAGGCAAAGAGGCCATTCAGCTCATGCTGAACGATGTGTTTGATCTTATCTTAATGGATTTACAAATGCCGGAGATGGATGGATTTGAAACAGTAATTGCGCTGAGGAAATTTGATTCATCAACCCCTATTATTGCCCTTACGGCTTCAGAGATTCACACTATGAAAGAACGTCTTCAGGAATGTGGCTTTAATGATTCTGTGACAAAACCATTCAACCTACAGGATTTTTATGCTTTAATTGCCAAAAACTTATCCAGCGAACCAAGAATACCCATTTCTTAATACACCACTTACTATTAACCTCCTTGACCTAGTCCCAGTTCTATAGAATTCAGAAAATTCTTGCTATTGGGGCCTTCATTAAAAATTAGGTCTAAAATAGAAACTTGCGGGTTAAAACCGGTTGTATCAGCAAACACTTGGTCGTATTTAGGGATCGCTACAAAGGTATTCTTGTTTTTAGCATTTGCCAGGGCTCTTCTATTTAGAAGTTTCGGATTTTGCTCGTATGATGTAGTAAACTCTATATTTTTTGAAATTTCCATCATGTTGAGAAGTAGCTTGATACTTTTCAGATTGAACTCTTGCAAAAATTTTTGCCCCGTAGTATAGAGTGGTGCTAGATCATCCTCGTAGAATTCAAAAAAAGGCGAGGATCTATAGGCAATTTGTATGGAGCGCCAATGCTGTCTTTGCCATAAAAAATTGTTCTCTATAAGTGCGTCGCTTGTTTTTTTATGACCGGAAGCCTGATTGTGTCTAATAGGAATTGTCAAACCTAAGCTTCCATTTGCTGTATTTATGTAGGTTCGGTTCCTATAACTCTGTTTTTGATAATTATCTTTTAATTCAAAAACGACCTGATCCGCCTGAGCAATGTGGGCCATAGTAGTAATAGATGGTAGATACGTGGGGATGATTAGAATATTTTTCAAGAGCTAAAGATTAAAAATCAAAAATAGTATGAAATAAGAAAAGAGCCTAAATTTTTTAAAATTGAAGTAATATATATATTGTCTATAAACAACTATGGTAATTTTTTTAAAACTTACAGCTATAAAAATTACTTTTCATCGATAAATTGATATATTTGCTGCAATAAATTCTTATGATTTTTCTAGTAGTACTTCATTGATAGCTCGCATTTGTAATTTACGTTTCCTTCTGTTAAAACTAGTATTGATTCTTCTCACCGGTGGAATTTTTGCTCAGGATAATACTATAGCTAATTGCGATTCTCAGAAGCTTGATAGACTATATGAAGAGAGTATGCAGGCTATAAATAGTAAAAACTACGATAGCGCTATTTCAAAATCCCTTGAAATTATAAAAGGTGCGGAAAAAGCCAATTGTTATAAGTACCTTCACGATGCATATAGAACGCTTAGCGTTAGTCACATTGACTTAAGAGATACGGTCCCTGCCAAACTTTATGCCAACAAAGCATTATCTTATGCAGAGCTTGCCAAAAATGATACCCTACTGGTAAGTGCTTATAATAATCTTGCCACTTTTTATACCTATAATAAAAAGGATTATTCTAAGGCAATGATTTTGTATGAGAAATCTCTCAAAATTGCTAGTGGAATAAAAGATGGGCAATTTCTGAATGGCGCTTTGAATCTTGCCGAGCTGTATAAAATGATGGGAAAGTATAAGGAAATTCCCAAATATCTCAATATTGCTGAAGGCAGTTTAAATGAATTTAATATACAATTTGATGATCCCCGTATTTATTTGGATATGGAATGGGGAGATTATTATTATCATGAAGATCAAAAGAAGCTTGCCCTTAAACATTATGATCAAGCCTTTAAGCGAGTTGAAGAGGATAGTTTGAGACGATTAGCTATAGAGTTTTACGAGCGTTATGCCGAACGTCTAAAGGAGGAAAATGATTACCAAAAAGCCTATGAAGTTCAAAAAAAGCTTTTAGCATATGAGATTGAGGCGACACGCATTGAAAATAATAAAAGTCTTCTCTCCTCAAAAGCGAGGGCTGATAGGGAAGAACTCAAAAGACAGCAAAATGAAGCAAAATTGCATGAACAGCTTGCAGATCAACGTCTAAAGCGAAAAAACACTGAAGGAATTTTATTAGGAATACTTTTAGTTTTGCTCCTTATTTTTATGGGTTATTTTTTCATGAGCACAAGATCTAGAAAGTCGCTTATAATCAGCTTGAGGAGAAATAATATAGCTCTAAAAAGGGCTAAGGAAGAAGCAGAGCGAAGCAGTGCTGCAAAAGCCCGTTTTTTTTCTACGCTTAGTCATGAAATGCGTACACCGCTTTATGGAGTGACTGGAATAGTCTCGCTTCTTGAAAATAGCCCGAGTTTTAATAGTAATCGTGAAGAACTAAGTTCTTTAAAATTTAGTGCAAATCATTTATTGGATATTATCAACGACCTGCTTGATATCTCAAAGTTGGATAATGAAACTTTCGAACTTCAGAACAGACCTTTTAACCTAAGGAATCTAATCAAAGAAATTGTGAATTCCCTTGATCAATATGCCATTGATCAAAGGAGTTTGATTCATTTAGAAGTTAGTCCATCTGTTCCTAATTATCTCATAGGGGATTCTAGACGACTCTCTCAGGTATTGTTGAATATTTTGAGTAATTCAATGAAATTTACTAAAAACGGGGATATTTGGATAAAAATCGATAGCACGAAGCTAGAATCTGGACCCTATACTATAAATTTTTCTATAGAAGATAATGGTATGGGAATGGACGAAAAATCACAGAGTGTTATATTCAACGAATTTAGCCAGTTAGATAGTGAATCGTATGATCCCGATAGAATGGGTACAGGTTTAGGGCTACCTATAGTAAAGAAAATACTGGAAAAGATGAAATCTACCATTCACCTGGAAAGTGAAAAGGATTCTGGAACTCATTTTGAATTTAATATTGATTTTGAGGAAGCAACCCTTTTGGATGTTATTGATTTCAGTTCGTCTCAAAAAAGTAAGTCACAAAAAAATAAGGAATACAATATCAGTGGTTCTTCATTTTTGATTGTAGATGACAATAAAATCAATAGAATGGTCACCAGTAAAATTCTTAAAGAGCGCGGTGCAAAAACAGGCGAGGCAGCCAGTGGGGAAGAGGCTATTGAGAAAATTAAGTTAAACAAATACGATCTGATCCTAATGGATATAAATATGCCTGGGATGAATGGCTTTGAAACTACTCAAGCGTTGCGGGAACAACATATTAAAGTACCTATAATTGCGCTTACTGCCGCAGATGCTTCCTATATGGAAAAAATGGTTAAAACGCACGGTATGAATGGTGCCATTATTAAACCTTATAGTATGGAGGAATTTATGCGGGTGATTTCACAACATTTACCATCTGATACTAAAACTATTAGTATTTAATCTTTTTTAGCTATTGTTTTCCAGATTTAAAATTGAATTGCATCAACAACAAAGTAAAGAATGGTTGTTTTTATAACCGAAACTTCATAAAATAATAATTGTCAATTCATTTATTTTTTGAGCTGTCGCTGTATTTTTTCTATTGCAGACTGTATGGATTTATCAGGCTCAATAACGTTATAGGAACCCCAGAAATTAGGGTCTGAAAAGCCTGATGCTTCGTCAGCGAGAATGCTTCGGGAATTAAATTTTTCATCTGCCTGTAACGCGAGCGCATTGGTTTCCTTTTGCCAGTCTGTGATCAGCATTTCACTGTTTATACGGTAGCGGGAGTTAAACAATTTGCCTTTCCAGTCAATTACAAATTCCAATTGGATATTACTGTATCCATAATACCATTTGCCATCTTTTTCACGATAATCAACGCGGTAATTGGCAACTACTGGCTCTACATCCACACGGTACGGCTTCTTTCTTACAAATAATTCTTTTGCGAGTTCTTCGTTCTCAAGATTAAGGCTATAGATAGCGCTCGTGAGCGCTTGACTTTCGGCGTCTATAAATAATTTACCGTAGTATAACGGATCGGTTATTCGCTTTTTCTGTTCAAAATTGACTACGTAAATCAATTTATCATCGATTTGAGTAGAAGGGCCGAAGCTAAAATCATAACTTGAAATCAAATCTGGAGTAAAGAAATACTCGGGATATTTAATCACATCCGCATAAAGCGCATTGAAAGGGCCACCTTCAAGTTTGAGCGCCAGGGTGTCCAACTTATTGTAATCTGTTTGTTTTCTGGCTTTGTAGAGCTTAACGCGGTCACTTCCACCACGGGAATATGGTTTTTTATCAACGTTGACTACTGCTTCCGCAAGGGAAACGGGAGTACGGCGCTTCTTGATGGTCTCGCGGTAAAATGCGGTCATATAGGATTCTGAGCTTAAATAATTGTCATCCCGACTACTAAAAACAGATCGGACTAAATTTTCTGCACTGCTGGGTCTTTTAACATTGACTTCAGCTAGCTGTGTAGCCTGCGGCTGAAGTTCAATTACCGTATTGGCAGGAAGGAATTCTGATATGATTATGATCAATGTTTCATATCCCACGGCACTTATCTGTACTTTCGCTTTAGGTCGGTTTTGGGGAGCCTTAAGGGAAAATTCCCCATCACTGTTTGTCAATGATGCAATATTTGTTCCCTGTATGGTAAGGCTTACAAATGCTATAGGATCTTCGGTAAGAGCGTCGCGAACCGTCCCTTTATATTCCGTATAACTGGTATCTTGCGCTAAACCTTTCGGCATGGTTATAAGCAATCCCAAAAGAAGCAAAAAATAGTATTTTCTGTAGGATCGGGGCATAAGTATACCAAGTTTAAGTATAAGGATTGATTTCATAGTAGCAATTTTTAACTTGTTTTAAGATAGTCAATTAAGTTGATAGAAGGGTGTATTTCCTAAAAATAATTTTGTTGGCACAATTGCTGTATATAGACATTTCGAAAATGACTAAGATTTGGATTATTTACGGCATTTTAGCCTTTATTATCACAGTAAATTGTCACAATACGGTAATTTTACCGTTAGTATACAGGATATGATTTTAATACCATTTAAATATTTTTTGAATAAAGGTTTGCCCCTGCTATTTTTCTTAATGGCTTGCGGGCCGTTGCTGGCACAAATCGATAATAACAGGGGCTCGTTTAAAATTCCTGCTAAAATTGACACTTCAAAGGCTAATAATCCTGAAAAAAACAAAGAAAATGAGCTAAAAATGCCCATTTCGAGCGATTATCCTCTATTGCCAAAAGCTGCTCCCGTATTGCGCAACCCCCTCGAAGATCAACAATTCCATATGCAAAAGCAAGAACAATTTGCTGATAATGGTGTGGGGTATACCCGGGAGATGAACAGGCGGCAGCAGGGGTTACAGGCAGATAATCAGCCGGGTAATCAAACAGATCAGGATCTGGGAACCTTTAAAAGCGGTTCTAAATTCGTGAAGATCATGTGCCGTGACTTTTCTTATGTAGATGGGGACAAGGTTAGTGTACTGGTCAATGACGAGGTGGTACAATCCCTAATTGTTTTAACAGGTACGTTTAAAGGATTTAACCTGGACCTTAAACCAGGGTTTAATAAAATCTCATTTAAAGCGCTAAATCAGGGTTCTTCAGGACCTAATACCGCACAATTCGTAATATATGATGATATGGGTTCCGTTATCTCCTCTGATGAGTGGAATCTCCTTACCGGCGTAAAAGCAAATATTGTCATTGTTAAAGAAGATGAATGAGAAGTATCACTCTTAGGTATAAAAAAAGCGGCAAGTTGCCGCTTTTTTCGTTTTATTCTAAAGGGTATTAGAGCTTGCCATCCTGTTCTTCCAGATTGTTCTTGCTTGAACCTCCCTGACTGTGAACTTTATTTTCTTCATCATTTATAAGGTTACCGCCACCGCGTTTTGCACTTTGTCTGCCGGGGACATCAAGATCGCTACCCGCAAAATCCACTTTTTTGGACCGGTTACGCAGTTGATCGTCCACTCCGCCATCCTTATGCAGGTTTTCCTGATCAAGCATTTTTTTCTCTTCGGGAGTTAAGTCAGAATTATATTTTTGTTCGGTTTTTCCTTTGCCTTTTTCAGTAGTCATAATTTAAGTTTTCCTAAATTTAAATGAGCATCATGGTTTGTACAATTATTTAACGCTTACCCTGGTAAAATATAACAGCATTTTAGTATTCAATAAAGGGCCGAGGGCGTTATTAATATTATTTTAGCAGCTTGTTAGATAGCACTCCAAGCTTAAACTGCATGAATTAAAAATGGTGAAAAGCACCCTGCACATTGAAGAATAAAAAACAACGCTTTCTTAAAATCGCGAAGATACTGGGAAAAATCCTTGGGGTCATTTTCTTATTGATCCTATTGTTAATCCTTTTTATAAGGAGTCCCTGGGGACAGGATATTATAACCAATAAGGTCGTTTCCTATGTGTCTGACAAAACAAATACGGAAGTTCAAATAGAAAAACTTTACATCACATTCTCTGGCGATATACTTTTAAACGGACTTTACCTTGAAGATACGAAGGGGGATACCCTTGTTTATTCCAGACATTTAGAAGCAGACATCCCTATCTGGCCCATTGTGAGCGGCGGTGGTATAGGTGTTGATAATCTGAAATGGGAAGGTGTACGCGCACACGTGTATAGAAAAGATTCTGTTAAAGGTTTCAACTATAAGTTTCTTATAGATGCCTTTGCAGCTCAGGATACCATCACTACAACACGGGCAGATACCTCGAGCATGGCCCTTAGTTTAGGGACTTTTGCACTTGCAGACATACAACTGGATTATAATGACGCTGTTAGCGGAATGAAAGCTGATCTGAAACTGGGCCGCCTTGACCTGGAAATGGAAGAAACAGATCTGGAGAACATGCGTTTTGCAGTGGGAAGTGCCCGACTCGAAAACACCACAGCTGCATACACTTTAGCGAAACCCTTGCCGGAAACACCGCCCACAGACGCACCTTTGCCCAGTATTTCGGTTGAACTTCTGGAGTTGAATAACGTGGGGGCAAATTATGAATCCGTTCCTGATGGATTGCTCGCTGATCTTTTTATTAATGAATTCCAACTGGAACTTCCTGCTGCTAATCTTGCCGAAAATAAAATTGAAGTAGACGGTCTGGCGCTTAAAAAATCGCAATTCAACATTGAACGTACCGTAAAATCTGCCGATTCCACCTCAAAATCTACCGAAAATGACGTAAAAACGTCTTTTGTTTGGCCAGATTTTGATATAAAAGTTGGTTCTATTGATTTTGAAAACAACATGATCAGCTATACGGTAAACGATGCGGTAGCTACGCCACAAAAATTTAATCCAGACGCCATTCAGGTAACTGGTTTTACATTGCAGGCGCAGGATATCTCTTATGCGGAGCAGAAGGCTTCCTTAAAATTGGAGCAATTTACTTTTTCCGAAGCGTCTGGGATAAAGCTGGATCAGCTTGCATTTGATGCTCGCGCAACCGATGAGCAAATAACTATTGAGGACCTTTATTTAAGTTTAGGCCAGAATACGTTAGATGGAAAAGTGGCTTTGCACTATGAAACATTAGGCCAATTTATCGAAAACCCGGAAAGCGGAGCGCTTCAGCTTGACATAAACAAACTAAGCCTGGATGTGGCTACTGCTTTTGATTTTCAGCCAGAACTGCGCAAAAACCCTTATTTAAAAGCTCTTGCAAAACAGCCGGTTACCGGTGAGGTGCGAGCTTCCGGAAAACTTTCTGAACTTCAAATTCCGAAATTTGAGCTCAACTGGGGCAATGGAACTTCAATAAACGCGAATGGTGTGGTTTATAGCGCAACAGATCCCGATAAATTGCGGTACGATTTTCCTAAAATTCGGGTAAAAATGGCAAAAAAGGACCTTTTACGCTTCGTAAACGAGGATTCTTTAGGGATTTCCATTCCGCAGGATATTGCTTTAAATGCTGACGTTGCCGGGACGACAGAGCAGGTGGACGCGCAGGCAAACCTGAACACCAGTTCTGGAACTATTGCTATGGATGTTAAGGCCGCCATTGGCGATGCATTGGCATTTGACGGGAAAGTAAATGTAGATTCACTACAGCTGGGCCAGATTCTCAAAAATGACCAGATGGGAGCATTGACATTAAGAGTGGATGCGCAGGGGAGTGGTAGTGATCTTAGCACGTTAGACGCTCAGCTGAACGCAGTGGTTGAGACTCTAGAACTGAACAATTATGCAATAAAAGACCTACAGATAAAGGGAAACCTTAAGAATGGCGAGGGCGATATTGCTTCAAGCTATAAGGATGATAATCTGAATGCAGACCTTAAAACCCACGTTATCCTTGATACCGCAAGCGTACAGGCTAAAATTGATCTGGATGTAATAGGCGCAGATTTACAAGCGCTGAGTCTCTCCTCCAGAAGTGTGAAAAGCGCCCTTAAGCTTACCGCCAACTTTGAAGGCGATGCCGAAAATTATGCTGTGAATTCACAGATTACAGAAGCGGTGGCGGTTTATGACAACAAATCCTACCTTTTTGGGGATATGGATATCAAAGCTTTTGTGAAGCCAGATACTACTTCCGTAGATATCGCAAATCGTATGCTGGACCTTCATTTAGAATCAAATACAGATCCTGCTACTTTTACCAGCGCAGTGCAGCGTCATATCATAACCTATCTTACAGATTCACCACGAACGGATACACTTACAAATCCCGTAAAAATTAAATTGAGAGGGACCGTAAGCCAGGCACCGGTACTTACAGACGTTCTGGTAAACGGTCTTCAAGAATTGGATACGGTTAAAATACGGGCAGACTTTGATGAGCGCAACCGTAAACTTAGCGCCTCAATCAATGCCCCACACATTAATTATGGAGGTAATGTGATAGACAGTTTAGCTTTTGACATAGATTCTGATGCTGACGCGCTAAGCTTTGATTTTGGTTTGCGGGAATTACTGGCTGGACCTGTTAACATTAATAGGACAGTATTGAAAGGAAGGATCGCTGATAAGCAGCTCAATCTAGATTTCACTTCCTATGATGATGAGGAAAAACTGATCCACATGCTCTCCAGGCTCACCTGGGAAAACGAAGTCTTGCAAATCAGTATTGATCCTTCTGAATTGTTGCTGAACAAAAATCCGTGGGAAATTGATCCCAGCAACAAAATCAGTCTTGACGAAAACTTAACGCGTTTTGAAAATTTTGTACTTAGCCGAAACGATCAGCAATTGCAGATAAGCAATACGATGCCGGGCATACAAACAGACCACATAGGTATAGACTTTCAGAACTTTAGATTGGCTACTTTTTTGAGCTATCTCAATCCAGATGAAAATCTAGCGAACGGAGCGCTCAATGGTACGTTTATTATTGAAGATCCAGTAAATAGTCCAGGGCTGGTGGCAGATCTAAAGATAACGGACTTCAAAGTTATTGATGTAGCCATGGGTACACTTGCACTTCAGGCCAATTCAGAAAATGGCAGGGACTACAATTTTGACCTTGGTATAAAGGGTGGCGCGGCAGATCTGGACTTAACAGGCTCGTATATTGCAGACCCAGAAGCGGCAAAACTAGATTTAAATTTGGCCCTCAACGAAGTGAAAATGAAAACGCTTGAAGCCTTTTCCTTTGGAGAACTGGAGGAAGCTGATGGAAGTCTCTCCGGAAATATAAAAGTAGGTGGAACCACAATAGAACCTCTTTACGAAGGTGACATAACATTCAATAATGCAGGTTTTAAAGTTTCTAAACTAAATAGTGAATTCTTGCTCGCGCAGGAAGAGATCAAACTGGACAACGCGGGTATTTATTTTAAAGATTTTAAAATTCAGGACGCCAAGCAAAATGCGTTTTCAGTTGACGGCAGCGTAGGAACAGAAGATCTGCTGGTACCTACATTTGATCTTAATTTCAAAGCTCGCAATTTTCAGGTACTTTATTCCACAAAAGAGGATTTTGACCTTTTTTATGGGGATTTTAGTTTTGATGCAGATGCCAGTCTCACCGGGGATTTAAATTTACCTAAAGTCGACCTTGATTTTACGGTTGGCGAAAACACTGATTTCACTTACGTACTTCCTGCATCGCAGGCCCAAATAGAATCTATGGAAGGCGTTGTGGTATTTGTGAACAAGGAAAATCCGGATGCCATACTTACCCAGTCTGAGGAAGAATCGTATACGCTTACCGGGGTTGATGTAACGGCGCGCATAAAAGTAAATAAAGCAGCAATTTTTAATATTATAGTTGATGAGCAGACTGGTGATAACTTAAGGGTTCAGGGGGATGCAGATCTGGATTTTACCATGAACCCAAATGGTAGGATGAGCCTTACTGGAATGTATGAGATTGATACTGGCCATTATGAGTTGAGTTTGTACAACCTGGTAAAGAGACGTTTTGAACTTGCACCCGGTGGACAGGCAGTCTGGTCTGGAGATCCTTTTAATGCTGCCTTAAATGTAAGCGCTTATTACAATCTTGAAACAGCTGCTACTGGACTTATGCCGAGCAGTGGTAATGGTAATAGGTTTAAACAACAATTGAATTTTCAGGTATATCTTAATATAGATGGGGAGCTCATGCATCCTGTGATAAGCTTTAATTTGGATATGCCCAAGGATGAGCAAGGTGCAGTAGGAGGGCAGGTTTATGGGCGTGTGCAACAACTTAACCAGCAGGAAAATGAGCTCAATAAGCAGGTTTTCTCATTACTGGTACTCAATAAATTCTTCCCAGATTCTGGTAGCGATGGCTCCAGTGGAGGTACTGCAAGTATAGCTCGGGACAATCTTAATGACGCTATTTCTGATCAGCTGAATACTTTTTCAGACAAATTGCTGGGCAATAGTGGCGTTGAGCTCAACTTTGGTCTTGACAGCTATACAGATTATCAGGGCGAAGGGCAACAGGACCGTACGACACTGGATATTGCCGCACAGAAAAAACTTCTTGATGACCGGCTAATTGTTAGCGTGGGAAGCGAAGTGGATATTGAAGGAAGTCCTGCCGCAAGCGATGGCCCAAGCCCAGTCATAGGTAATGTAAGTCTTGAATATTTGCTTACCGAAGATGGCCGGTACAGTGTAAAAGGTTTTCGGCGAAATGCTTTTGAAAATGTGATTGATGGTCAATTGATCATTAGCGGGATATCGCTCATTTTTACAAGGGAATTTGACAAGTTTGATGACTTCTGGCAGGGATTATTCAGACCGAATCAGGATCAAAAAGAAAATATGGAGGAAAAACCAAAGGATGAGAACTAGAAAAACGACCTATTTTATGCTAAAATCGCTCTTTTTTAGGGGTTTTCTCTTCATTATTTTAGCAATTTCGGTAATTGTACAGGGTTGTAGCGTAGAGCAATTCATCCCTGAGGGTGAATTACTTTATGAAGGGGCAGATCTCGAAGTTGCTTCAGATACGGTACTCAAAAACAAAGCTGGTCTTGAAGGCCAACTAAAAAGTGTCCTGAGGCCAGCGCCAAACGGTAAAATTTTGGGCATGCGTCCTGGTCTGTACTTTTATTATAAAGCACAGCGTGAAAAGCCTGGTTTTATCAATAAATTCCTTAATAAAAAACTGGGCGAAGAACCGGTTTACCTATCAGACGTAGAAACCCTTGAGATGGAAAAACTACTTCTCAACCGTTTAGAAAACAATGGTTTTTTCTACAGCAACGCAACGTCTTCCGAAACTAAAGATGAAGAAAATAAGACAGGTAAAGTCAGCTATAGGGTAGATGTGACGAATCCCTATGATATTAGCAGTTATCAGGTGGTTTCTGATAGTTTACTGGTTTATCAGGATATACAGAATAAACTTGACGAGAGTATACTTAAAGAAGGGATGCGTTTTAATTTAAATGCTTTTAAGGCAGAACGTAACCGCATTGATAACCAACTCAAAAATAAAGGATACTACAATTTCAATCCCGGTTTTTTAATATTTGAAGCAGATACAAACAGATATGAGAAACGCAAGCTTGATATGTATATAAAACTTAAAAAGGATGTACCAGTCAAATCCGTGATTCCGTACAGAATTTCTTCAGTTAATATATATCCCAATTATGCCGGTGTTGAAGATACTACCTTAACTTCTCCAGATCGCTTCGCGGAAAAGAATTTTTACCAGAACGATACTTTTTTTAAACCCAAACGTCTCGATCCATTTGTCCTCATTGAAAAAGGACAGTTTTACAATCCTGAAATTTCAAAAAATACCAGTAGGAGGTTGGGTTCAATTGGGGTCTATAAGTTTATAAACATTCAATACAAAGAAAAAGATACGCTTCCCTCAGACAGCCTGGGACAATTAGAGGCCAATATTTATCTCGCCCCGCTCAATAAATACGCACTTCGTGCGGAATTGCAAGGCGTCACAAAATCTAATGGATTTGCCGGACCCACAATACAGGGAACTTTCACGAACAGGAATATCTTTAAAGGCGGTGAAACACTCAATTTATCTGCTAAAGCCGGTTATGAGATTCAAACCGGGGGCGGTGCAAATGCTACGGCCGGTAAAAGTACTTTGCTCCTCGGCGTGAATGCAGACCTGCTTTTCCCAAGGTTACTATTCCCCATAAATATTAATGAAGACTGGTTTGAATATAGCATCCCAAGAACAAAAGTAAGTCTGGGAGTAGATTATCTTAACAGAACAGGGCTTTACACGTTGCTCTCTGGCACTTCTACTTTTGGATATGTATGGCAGGCAAACAAATACGTCTCGCATGAAATGAATCCTATTTCCATTAATTATGTGAACCTGGCGAAGACCACACCGGAGTTTAAAACTATTTTAGATAATAATCCTTTCCTCAAAGCGAGTTTTGATCAGCAGTTTATTTCAGGTCTAACCTATTCCTTTACCTATAACGGTATGGTAGATACCGGTAATACGCATCAGTTTTACGCAAATATCAATTTTGACACTGCAGGAAACAGTTTAGGTCTAATAAGTGGTAGTTCTAGTGGTGAGCCTAAAAAGTTTATAGGACTTGAATTTGCACAGTATGCAAAAATAGATGGTGATTTTAGATACCATTTTAATTTTGGTAAGGACCAGAAAATCGCAACACGTCTCTTCGCGGGTATTGGCGTGCCTTACGGAAATTCTGATGTACTACCGTATACAAAACAATACTTTTCCGGTGGACCTTATAGCGTAAGGGCGTTTCAGATCCGTTCGCTGGGACCTGGTACGTATAAACCTACAAAGGAAGGAACCGTAAGTTCTTTCTTTGATCAAACGGGTAATATGCGTTTAGAGGCAAATATTGAGTACAGATTCCCAATTTTTGGGATTGTGAAAGGCGCTTTTTTTGGTGATGCAGGTAATATTTGGAATACCAGCAATAGTGGTCCTGATGAAGGTAAGTTTACCAGCGACTGGTTTAACCAACTAGGGATAGGCGTGGGAACGGGAATTCGTATTGATATACAAAGTTTTGTAATTCGTTTTGACCTTGCTGCACCTATACATGATCCCAAGCTTGATAAAGGTCAGCGGTGGGATTTTAATCTCAACCAGCCCGTATTCAATTTTGCGATAGGATATCCATTTTAAGAATCAATTAATACCAATTGATCTATTTTACTGGATGGTGGCAACTTAGGAATTGCTATTAGAATTTAATCTATAGGAGCAATATAGCACCAGGCTATTACTCCAGAAACCAATTGTACCGGCCTGCGTATGTAGGATTTTCCTTCGTAGGCATCAGTCATCTTGAGTTCAGTATCAGAAATATGCACTACCTTTCCATCAATTGTATCATGGGGGTCACCGGTGAATTTGAGAATAGGGTAAAGAGTACCATTGCGATGATCCTGAATACAAATCTGATCTTTGCGATACGCAGTCAGTTGATCTGCGCGCATGGGAATAATTCTTTTAAATAAGCTTAATTGAACAGTAGGATTTATTAGCGTTCCGTAGATAAAAAGATTCATTTCCTCAATTTTGACAATTAAGAACTGATAATAGAAGAATGTAATCTAGAAGTAACTCTTGCAATAAATAAAATAAAACATTTCTATTTTATTCTCCGAAAACTATTCGTGCTTCTTGAGTGCTTTCCTCTGTATGCGATAAATCCTCAGGTTGTCTAGAAGATAAGTTTAGCAGGATATTAGAATTTGGAACTACACTATGAAAATTGCCTTTATTGTCAGCACCAATTCCATCTATTAATATTGTTTTACTATCTCCTGATCTCAATTTAAAATCGTACGTATAAGAATAAGTGTTTGAGGCGAAAGGATCACCACTTGTTTTTGCGGACTCTTCAAGGATAACAGGATACCATTTATCAGCAGTTCCTATTTCAATTTCTGAACGTTTGGGAGTAAAATTATCCAGACTACCATCAACGGCAATTTTTAAAGTGTCAGTCGTTGTAAGTGGACGATCTATCCATATAGTATGCACTTTACAGGATTCACAATCTCTACCATTTTTACTGGAAGCAATAGGATCGCCGTTTAAATATGCTTGTTCAACATCAAAATCCTCGTGTAACATAAAGGACATTTTTGGGCTGTCAACAGTAATATTTGTTAGTACGTATGAAGCAGTAAGGGATTTCTTTTTCAGAAGAATTGTCACATCACCAGAGAGGTGTGTATTTTCCTGTGATTGACAGATCGTAGCAAATAATATAAATAATGCTGTAAAGACTAATTTGGGGCTCATAGTTCTTAATTTACAGCGAATGTAAAGAACTGTAATCAAGTTGTTTGCTATTACTGCATATTTAAGCCAAAGGATAAGAATTGCTCGCTGAAATGCGATATTAAATTTAGTTTTAACAGTTTTGCTTTACATTTTATGCTTAAAAATAATGCTTTCATAGGCGCCAATGTCTGGATTCCCGGTACGTGGAATGCCTAAAATATCAAAAGGAACCGTTGCTGCAGCTTCAGGAAGTGCAGTTCCATTTGCAGGGGAATCTTCACCTATGCGCAGGTCATTTGAAAGTGCATTCTTGAAGAGTGGATCGCTACTAATAATTACGCCCATATATTTGGTGGTATCACCAAAATCGTATAAATCAGTTCCAGTTAAATCCTGAAAAGGATCATCAAAACGAAGGAGGCAATTTGTAAAAGTATAATTAAAAGCGGCTTGTTCTACAGCTTGTAATTGTAGCTCTTCACTACGATTCCCAGAGATAACACAGTTGATAAATTTGGCCTGTTTAAGGTCCGCCGCAAGCGCCCCGGCTTCCGTAGGGACAAAATTACTGATTTGCAATGCAGCTGCCTGTCTAAAGCCCTGTTGTAAATAGTTTACAATTGTCGCGTGTTTAAATGTATAGCTTCCGCCAAGGGCTAGAGATAGTGCAGAAATCCCAGCGTTATTGATCACCAGGTTTTCACCGGTAACCGTGGCCGTTTGTGCCAGTAAACCAATATTAGAGCTATTGTATATCTGCGTATTGTTGATCGCAAGTGTGGGTATGCCATTACCTGCGTTAGAATCTACCAATACGCCAATAGTGGCATTTTTTATTGTGGCGTTATGGATTTCATTGTTTTTACTTCCGGCGGTGAGCCAAATCGTTCCCCACTGGCCAGGAACATCCGTATAGAGCGGCTCCAGACGATCTCCTTCAAAAATCACCTGGTTTTCCATCTTTAGTGTGTCCTGGCTCTGACTTCCATTAACTTTTAAACTTCCATTATTTCCCACTATTATGCCGCTATCCTCATGAAAATGAACGCGCGCACCCGCTTCAATGGTAAGTGTTTTTTCTGTCCCCACTGCAGCATAACCATAAATAACGTATGGTTTTTCATTTGTGAATGTGAGTTCATCATCTTCCAGTAAGAAGCCCTCTACAAGCAGTTCTTCACCTTTTGAGGATTCGCCCAGGCTCAAGGTTTCCTTAACCCCATTTGCGTCGCGTTTCGGAAATAAAAACACAGCATCCTGAACCAGGGTCACGAGTTCTACATGTTGTTCATTGGCACCATTATCAAAAGTGATGGCATCTGTATAGAGTAGGGAGGTGCTGTCGTTAGTAAAAGTGTTATAATCAAGCGTGGTCTCGATGAAAATAAAAATACTGTCACGCGGTAAAATTTCCACATCATTAAAAAATTTGCCCGGCCTGCCATCTACATTGAGCCTGTACCGGGATTCTTCACCGCGCGCCAGGCCAAGGGTGGGAATATTGATCAGGGAATTACCCCTGTTGTATACCTTGAGCGTGTATGTGCTGCTGCCTACGTTTGTAAAAACTGTATCCAGATACACCGTATCCCTCGAAAATTCCAGGTTTCCAGTGGATGCGGTAGATTCAAAATCATCCCTGCACGAACTCAACGTTACAAGGGTAAGTAGGAGTATGGCAACTATAAAAAATTGAAGGAAATTGATTTCAAAGGTAGAATTTAAGGTGAAATAGACCGTTTATAGGCTTTTTGAGCTATTTTTTAACCACTTTTATTTCAAATAAGGTATTCCAGTGCTTGCCGGTCACAAAAAGCGTTTGACTTTCGGGATTGTAGGCGATGCCGTTGAGAACCTCATTTTGTTTGTCGAGCCCGGATTGTACTTGTTCTTTTAATGGACGCAGGTCAATCACCGCTTCGATAGCGCCAGATTGTGGATCAATAATGCTAATGCCGTCATTGCCATAGGTATTGCCGTAAATTTTGCCATCTACCCATTCCAGTTCATTATATTTAGAACGCAAAGCCTTGTTGTCAACAACTTCTATATGTCCGGTTTCGGAAAGGTTTTCAGGATCCAGCAGCCAAATTTTAGTTGTTCCGTCAGATTTATAAACCGTGCTTCCATCATTACAAAGCCCCCAACCCTGCTTGCTCTCTCCATAGGCAAACGAACCTGTTTTTTGAAAATTTTCCAGATCGTAGATAAAACCTTCCCCTTCACGCCAGGTCAACTGAATGAGCCGGTCATCTATAATGGTAAGACCTTCGGCAAAATAGTTGTCGTCCAGTTTTATCTCCTTTTCGATGTCGCCGGTCTTATAATCTACCTTCAGCAACTTGCTTTTACCGTATTCACCGGCGCTTTCATATAATGAACCCTCATGAAATTCCAACCCCTGCGTATAGGAAGTTACAGCATGCGGATAAGTTTTCACGATTTCAAAACCGTAGAGTTGGGGAGCTTTATCAGCAAGTACGGTAACAAATTTGCTAATCGTATCGGTTTTGCCTTCAGAAAATAGGGTAGCGGTAAGTTTCTTTTTACCCAAGCGTTCTGAAGATACTTTGGTTTTTATGGTGGAAATGTCATTTTTTCGATCTAAAATCACCCCGTCAAGGCGATAAACTACCGAATCCAACGTCGCATTCTTATCCGGCTGAAGCGAAATTTCAAGGACTTGGCCTTTGTTTAAGGCGTCATTTTTGGCATTGAGGACGAGTTTGAATTTTTTTCCGAGGTCTTTTCCGTTTCCGCAGGAAAAAAGTATAAGACTTAAAATAAACAGAGCCAGTAATTTAGTAAAGCGCATGAGGTAGTAATAATTTTTTGACAAGATAAATCTTTAAATTCAGTTTAAAAAATAAGGCAGAAACATGATCTTTTTCTATATTTGCACCGGCAAGTCCTACACAACCAGCTCCTGTCGAATCCCCCAGGGTGGGAACGCAGCAAGGGTAGATGGTCGTAGCGGTGTGATGTAGGTAGCTTGCCATTTTTTGTGCGCTAAAGTCAAGGATTTTTCAGTGTGTTAGAAGCGCAGGCCACTATTAAACTACCTACTCTAAACTTTTTACAATGGCTGAAGTAGTACTTATAACAGGAGCATCTTCAGGGATAGGAAAGGCCATTGCCGAGCATCTTGCAAAAAATAAGTACCGTGTTTATGGCACGAGCCGTAATCCCAAAGCAGAAGAAAGCAATGGCGTGCGGTTCCTCCCGCTTGATGTCACGCGACCAGAAAGTATCACAAATGCCGTGAACGAACTCCTGATCCGTGAAAAACGCATTGATTTTCTGATTAATAATGCAGGAAAGGGTATTAGCGGTCCCCTTGAGGAAATCCCGGAAAGCGAAATTAAATCCATTTTTGAAACTAATTATTTCGGTCCCATAAATCTTATAAAAGCTGTGCTTCCCATCATGCGCGAGCAACGAGCCGGGATGATAATCAATGTGACTTCCATCGCAGGGTTTATGGGCTTGCCTTTCCGCAGTGCTTATTCTGCAACAAAGGGTGCCTTAGGCCTGACCACGGAAGCACTGCGTATGGAACTGAAAGAATTCAATGTAAAACTAACCAATGTTGCCCCGGGTGATTTTGCGACCAATATTGCTGCCGGTCGTTATCACGCCCCAAGCAATGCACAATCCCCCTACGCAAAAAGTTACGGAAAATCACTTGATATGATGGATGCCCACGTAGCTGATGGCCAGTCACCAGATGTCATGGCAGATGCGGTACTGGCAATCATGAAAACGGAACAGCCTAAGGTCAATTACAAGGTGGGCGTTTTCATGCAAAAATTTTCAGTTTTCCTTAAAGGGGTGCTGCCAGGTAAGTTTTATGAGCGCTTATTACTCAACCACTATAAGTTATAAGGCTACGTTAACATTTAATTATGTTCATAAACGTTTTCTTATTATAGAATTGGCTTGTAGTTTTCCTTATTTTAAGAACAAATCGTTATTTTTACCTGAAACTTATATCAACCAATAACAAAAGATAATTAATATGAAATTTTTTATAGATACAGCAAATCTTGATCAGATTAAAGAAGCACAGGAACTAGGCGTTCTGGATGGTGTGACTACAAATCCTTCACTTATGCACAAAGAAGGTATTTCAGGTCATGATAATATTCTCAAGCATTATTCTAAAATTTGCGAAATTGTAGATGGTGATGTGAGTGCGGAAGTTACTGCAACAGATTTTGACGGGATGGTAAAACAAGGTGAAGAGCTAGCTGCTTTGCACGACCAGATCGTGGTAAAAATACCCATGATTGAAGATGGTGTTAAGGCGCTTAAATATTTTAGCGATAAAGGCATACGTACCAACTGTACACTTATATTTTCAGCGGGGCAAGCATTGCTTGCAGCTAAAGCTGGAGCAACTTACGTTTCTCCTTTTATTGGCAGGCTGGATGATATTTCTACAGACGGTCTTAACCTAATTGCAGAAATACGTATGATTTTTGACAATTATGCTTATGAAACTGAAATTTTAGCTGCTTCTATTCGTCATACCATGCATATTATTGATTGTGCAAAACTTGGTGCAGATGTAATGACCGGTGGTCTTGATAGTATTAAAGGTTTATTGAAGCACCCATTGACAGACATAGGTCTTGAGAAGTTCTTAGCAGATTTTAATGCAGGTCAAAATGCTTAATTAGAAGAATCCAATAATAAAAAAGAGCCGATATTCTCGGCTCTTTTTTTATGCTTTCAATTGAAGGTTATAGCTAATTATCAGTTTTACTTAGAAATTAAAACTCCCTGCATAATACTTTAAGGTTTCATGATCTATTAAATACTATTATAGGGAATAGAAGATCGCGTTCCCAAATGCTGTCTACTAAGATGCAAAAGTCTGCTCGAATAAGATTGCATTATAAACACTATTTTAAACCTCAAAGTTTAAATTTACTTATCATTCTTATTGAGATATCCCAATATTTCACTTTCAAAACGCGAACTGAACATATTCGCGTGGGCGTTTAGAATAATGCCGTCCTTGTCTAGAACAAGTGTTTTCACAATATTATTAATTGAAAATTCCCTTCTTGATTTGTCGATTGCATCCACAAAACGATAAGAATGGCTTTCATCAAAATTTTGATTTATTAAAATTTCCACCCACATTTCTGGGTCTATATCAAGATTGAGGTCTAGAATATCGTATTGCGGATAACGCACCCTAAGCTTTTCTGCTTTGGCATGTGCACGTATCATATGATTTCTGCTCTCTGAAGACCAGAAATAAATTATTGTTGGTTTTTTAATAAGCGAGCGTAGTGAAATTTTCTCAAAATCAGTATTGAACAAAGTTTCATCAGGAATTTGTTTCTCAGATTCAAGGTTTTGGTTACTAAGATAAAGCTCTTTAATATTTTTTTTATCAGATTCAGATTGAACAAAGTTCATATACTGGTCATACATTTCTTTGTTGCCAGCCTTATTATTGCTGTTAGAAAGGTAGTTTCGGATATTGCGGGTCATTAAGAAATTCTTAATTGCTTTATTTGTAACTAAAGAATCTATAAGTTTTATCTCTATTGTGTTGTGTATTAAGGATTGTGGGTCAAAAGGAAAATCGTGACCATACTTCTTAAAAGAAGCCTGATTGAAATAATTAAAAAGGAACCGCTGGTATGAATATAAAGACAAAAACTCTTCCTGGTTAAATGAAACATACTTCCGGTAATCGTAAAATCCCTTGGGCATAGAATGAAGTAAGTTCATTTTTGAAGAAACAAAGTTGGTAAGTGGATATACTTCCTTACGTGCGTATATATCGTAATTTATAATAGCATGGGCGATTTTAGAAAAACCTTCTCCCGCATTATGCTTATCCTGAAAATCCTCCCAACGTTTATTACGAATGAGCTGCAAAGAATCCAGGTAATGTTCAAATTTTTCTGGTGTTTTATAATAGATCGCATTATTTGCCATTTGAGCATTTTCCTTTTCATTCATTAGGAAAAGATCAATCATAAAGTTGTTTTTTGCCGCACCTATTCCCGTAAAGGTGATGCTTTCGTCAAATTCAAACGTATTTACTCTTAAAGTAACACTATCTCCAGCAGTTAGATAAACAAGTTGTCGCTCTTTATGAAGAAACTCATAAAGACCTGGAGTAAAATCAGGTATATTTAGGAGGAAACGATTTTCTTCATTCAATTCCATCTCAGCAAGGATATCATTTCCTTTTCTAAAAATCACTGAATTACCTACAGGATTGACAATGTGGCCACCAAACCAGGTACCGTACTTCGCTTTTGGGGCCTTTTCGGTACAGCTATAAAAAGAGAATGTCAATAAAAGAATAAAGAGCCTACAATACATATAAAATTTGGGGATGAAAAAACTTAAAATCAAATATAACCGCCTCTTGTAGAAGTGCTGTTAAGTCCTAGTTAAAAGCTTCTTTTTAAAAGTTAATCTTTTTTGATTCGTCCTATTTTAAGTACTTTTGCCAATCTTTTAAAAACCACCTTTACACATGTTAGCAGTATCTAATCTTTCTGTCCAGTTTGGCAAGCGCGTTTTGTTTGATGAAGTAAATACTTCATTCACACAGGGTAATTGTTATGGGATCATTGGGGCCAATGGCGCCGGTAAATCTACTTTCCTGAAAATTCTATCAGGGAAAGAGGATCCTACATCAGGTCACGTAAGCCTGGAAACGGGCAAACGTATGTCAGTTCTTGAACAGGATCACTTTGCGTATGACGATCATACGGTTCTGGATACGGTATTGCGCGGTAACAAGCCTCTTTATAAAATCAAGACCGAAATAGATGCCTTATATGCGGATTATTCAGACGAGAATGCTGACCGCATAGGGGAACTACAGGTAACATTTGAAGAAATGAACGGTTGGAACGCAGACAGCGATGCTGCAGCCATGCTCTCTAACCTGGGTATTCCCGAAGATTTACATTATACGCACCTAAAGGATCTGGACAATACGCAAAAAGTCCGTGTGCTTCTTGCACAGGCTTTGTTCGGTACCCCAGATGTACTCATCATGGATGAGCCTACAAATGACCTGGATTATGAAACCATCAACTGGCTGGAAAATTTCCTGGCCAATTATGATAATTGTGTGATCGTAGTATCTCACGACCGTCACTTCCTCGATGCGGTGTGTACCCATATTTCAGATATTGACTTTGGGAAGATCACGCATTACAGCGGTAATTATACCTTCTGGTATGAGTCCTCTCAGCTAGCGATGCGCCAGCGGGCCAATCAGAATAAAAAAGCAGAAGAAAAGAAAAAAGAACTACAGGAATTTATAGCGCGGTTTAGTGCGAATGTCGCCAAGAGTAAACAGGCCACATCGCGTAAAAAAATGATTGATAAGCTTAATATCGAGGAAATCAAACCGTCAAGTCGCCGTTATCCCGCTATAATTTTTGAACGCGAACGCGAAGCAGGGGATCAGATTTTCAATTCAGATAAACTGGCGAGTTCAATAGATGGAGAAACCCTTTTTCAAAAGGCGAGTATAAATCTTGCAAAAGGGGATAAAGTGATTTTGTTTTCCAAAGATACAAGGGCCACTACCGCTTTTTATGAAATAATCAATGGCGAGCAAAAGGCTCTTGAGGGCAAATATGAATGGGGAGTAACGACAAATCAGGCCTATCTTCCGTTAGATAATCATGGTTTTTTTGAAAATGACCTTACGCTCGTAGACTGGTTGCGTCAATATGCAAAGACCGAACAGGAACGGGAAGAAGTGTATTTACGTGGATTTTTAGGGAAAATGATTTTCTCAGGTGAAGAAGCCCTCAAAACTTCAAATGTACTTTCCGGAGGGGAAAAAGTACGTTGCATGTTAAGCCGAATGATGATGCAACGGGCGAATGTGCTTATGTTCGATGAGCCTACAAACCACCTGGATCTTGAATCGATTACCGCGATCAATAATAGTTTAAAAAACTTCAAGGGTACGCTTATGCTTACCACTAGCGATCACGAGTTTGCACAGACGGTGGGAAATCGCATCATTGAGCTTACGCCCAAAGGTATTATTGACCGTTACATGAATTTTGATGATTATATGAGCGATCCTAAAATCAGGGAACAGCGCAATGAGATGTACGCTGTGGAAGCTTAAATAGTTATTCCCCTTTTGTTATTAAAAAAGGGATTTAAAATATAAAAAACCGGTTAAATTAAACAGTTTTTATCCATTTTAACCGGTTTTTTTATGATTAATTCAGTAAAATAGACCTTAAATGCCTTGAAAACGCTAAAGAAGCGAAGGAAAATTTTACTTTCTAAAGTGATTGAATACAGTTATACTACAAAAAACAAGAATAAATCCGCTTAAAAGTATACGCCAGGTACTGATTTCTTCACCTTGTAAAAGGGGCATAAGCCGCCAGAGGGAGTAAAGTATCAGAACCACGTTCAGCAAAATATTAAAAAGGGAACGATTGGCTTTGGTATCTTTTTTAATTAAAGGTCGTTTATGATTCTTTTGAACAGTTTCTTCTTCGTCCAGCCGACTCTCAGCCGCTTGTTTTTCCAGGATTTCTGAAGGGATTTCCTCTCCTTCCATTTTTCTTTCTACAATGCGCTTGGCGCGCATAGACTCGTCCCTTTTTACGAAGATAAGGGCCTGGTTGGCATAAGAGCCACCAAAACCAGCCCGCAACTGACTGTCATGATCATTTCTAACTACAGCGGAAATTCCTTCCTCATCAAAAATATTCTTTAAGTAGTTTGCCTTTATCGCAGATCCCGTAAAAACATGCTCGTAATCAGATTCTTTCAAAATTATTGTGCTTTATCAAATTTGCTCTGCCATATCGCAGTATTAAAATTCTTGCCCGATGCAAAACCATAGAACAACACAACAGCTGCGATAGATTTAAACATAAAGAAGAATACCATGATATCCTGACTAAAGGTTTGCTCCCGCGCAAAAAGACCATCGGGTACCATCATCGTTGTCAATACGCTTGATAGGAGTATGGTAAATATAAGATTTTCGAAAGATTTAAAAGGCCACATCCTTAACTTACGAAAGGGATGTAAATCACGTCCCCATTTATGGATAAGATAAAAATAACCATTGCCCATGGGTGCAAACATAAGTGGATCGTCGGTTTTGTTCAGAACAAACATTTTTGAGGGAGCAATAATCTTAAAGCCACTTAATGGCATATCATGATCACGTTCCAGCTTTTTTATGGCGTTGATCGCTTCCTGAGGGATTTTACCCTTAAAATAATACGTGTCCAGAAACCGAAGGCGGTAATCTATACAAATCGTACGAATCGTATCTTCGTGGAAAATGCGTTCGCTCTCCAGCTGGTCAAAATCGAAAGCATTCACTTCGCCTATACCCAGGCGACTTAAAGCAGCCTTGATTTTCTCTTCCTGGGCATGATCCTGGTTCAGTATCTCATAAACCTGAGAAAGCACAGAATCTGGATCTTGTTTCCTGTCGCGCTCCCTAACCAGCTTTTGATGGACGTTTGTTCTGTTAAATAGCATTTTTTTTCTTTTTTAGCAACGTAAAGTTAGCAAAAGAACGTCTAATTCACACTACTTAAAATGCTAAAGTATTATCGCAGAGTAGCTCCCGTTTCATCTTCAAATTTTTTCCTGAAGGTGGCCATAATTTTGTCTACCTGCTTATCAGTCATTGTTTTCTTCTCGTCCTGGAACATAAAACTTACCGCGTAGCTCTTTTTTCCTTCTGGAAGACTCTTTCCTTCATAGACATCAAAGAGGTTTACGTCTTTTAAGAATTTATGATCCGCATTATTGGCAATATCATAAATCTTTGAAAACGGTACATTTTTATCCAGTAAAAGGGCAAAATCCCTTCGTACGGCAGGAAATTTAGGAATGGGCGTAAACAACGTTTTTTTGTCTGCTAACAGTGACAATATATTGTCCCAGTTGAAGATTACATAACCTACTTCCTGATCAATATCAAAACGGGCAGCGATTTTTTTTGTGACCGTACCCAGTTGAACGATTTCCTTTTTAGATATACTGAGCTGTAATCCTTCGGAAAAAATATCGTTTTTTACAGGTTTTTCGGTGGTATGCTCCAGTCCCAGGCGCTCTATTATCGCGTAGACCAGACCTTTTAAATAAAAGAAAGTCGTGGGCATGGCAGGAACCGTCCAGTTTTCCGCAGCGCGGTTACCGGTGAATAAAAGGCTTAGGCATTTTTGCTCTTCGTGCGTGCCATTGTAATTGTGATAGGTCTTACCGAATTCAAAAAACTTAAAGTTGTCCTGTCTTCGGTTCAGGTTATGGCTAACCGCTTCCAATCCCGAAAAAAGCATGCTCTGGCGCATAACGCTCAGATCATTGCTCAGGGGGTTGAGCATGCTTACGTTGTGTTCTTTCTTTAGGGATTCGGTAAGTTCTACATAGGCCGGGGAGGTGAGTGAGTTGCCCATGATCTCATAAAATCCAAGTCCGGCCAACTGATCTCCTATAATATTCTGAACACGGTAATCTTCCAGTCTGTTGCTTGACGCTATAGAGGCGTTAAGTTTTGTCTTAAAACCAATGTTGTTATAGCCATAAACCCGCAATATTTCTTCAATGACATCAACTTCACGTGTTACATCGTTTCGGTAAGGCGGGACCATCATTCCCAGGCCGCTTTCGGTAACATTAATAATTTTAATATCAAGCGATGCCAGTATAGATTTGATTGTTTCCTTTGGGATTTCTTCTCCTATGAGTTTGTAGGCACGGTCGTAGTTGAGAACAACTTGATGATCTTCGGCTTTTTTAGGGTAGATTTCAACAATATCACTGGTCACTTCACCACCGGCAATCTCCTGAATGAGCAAGGCAGCGCGTTTGAGGGCGTATTTTGTGATATTGATATCGATACCGCGTTCAAAGCGAAAGGATGCGTCTGTATTTAGCCCATGCCTTTTAGCCGTTTTTCTAATGCTTACAGGATTAAAATAGGCACTCTCCAGAAAAATGGAAGTTGTGCCTTCACTTACCCCGCTATCTTCACCTCCAAAAACACCTGCGATACACAAAGGTTTGTCAGTATCACAAATCATGAGGTCTTCCTCGTGCAGTTCACGTTCCACACCGTCAAGCGTGGTGAATTTAGTCCCGCTGGGAAGGGTTTTTACCTGTATTTCTTCGCCGTTCACTCTTGAAAGATCAAAAGCATGCAAGGGTTGGCCGAGTTCGTGCAGCACATAATTGGTTGCGTCCACGATATTATTTTTTGGCGTAAGCCCTATAGATTTTAATCTGTTCTGTAACCAGACTGGGGATTCCTTAACGTTAAGGTTTCCCAGAGTAACACCACAGTAGCGGGGAGCCAACTCATGATCTGCGACCTCTACCGTAACTTTTTGGGTACGGTTGGCCACATAAAAGGAACTGGTGGATGGGGTGATAAATTCAGAATTTAAATTGAGCTGCACCATACCTGCCCGTAAATCACGAGCAACGCCCATGTGGCTCATGGCATCTGCACGGTTAGGGGTAAGTCCTATTTCAAATACGTGATCGCTCTCTACATCATAAAGTTCAGAAAGTGGAGTGCCCGGTTCAAGGTTTTTGTCTAGTACCATGATCCCGTCGTGGCTCTTGCCAAGTCCCAATTCGTCTTCAGCGCAGATCATGCCATTGCTCTCTTCGCCACGTATCTTACCGTTTTTAATGGTCCAGGCTTCGCCTTTATCATCGTACAGCGTAGTGCCTATAGTTGCTACTGGAACTTTTTGCCCGGCGGCAACGTTATGCGCCCCACAAACAATTTGAACAGGGTCTCCATTGCCCAGATATACCGTGGTGAGTTGCAAGCGGTCTGCATTGGGATGTTTCACACAGGTAAGAACCTCGCCCACAACAACGCCTTCAAGGCTGCCTTTTATACTTTCAAAGGCTTCTATGCCTTCTACTTCCAGACCCAGATCGGTTAACAGTTCTCCTGTTTTTGCCGCATCCCAGTCTGTTTTGATAAATTGTTTGAGCCAGTTGTATGAAATTTGCATTGCTTTGTTTTAAGGCTGCAAATATAGGATTATATCCTTTTTTTCAAGGTTTTTGGGCAAGGGAACTTTAACGCTTAATTTTTAAAGAGGAGATAAAAGAAAATGTATGAAAAGAAGGATTTACTTAGAAAATCAATAAAAAATGATCTATTTAAGTAAAAAATTGCCTTTTTAGTTAAAAAATGAATATTTAATAGGTTTCAAGAACAGGTTCTTCCTTATGGAATTCAATAGGCTCCTCGTTAAGATTATTTTCAAAAGAGGTTTCCTGCTGTGAGGTTTGGTATGTATTTATAATGTGTACCTCACTTCGGGATTTGTTTTTATTCCGTATATGGAAAGAGGATTCCATTTTTCGGTTTTCTGCCTGACTTTTTCTGATTTTCTCCTTTTGATGCATCATCCATAAGTGTTGGCGGTTGTGCCATTGGTCAAGATCTGGATTTTTTTGAAAAACTGCTATTTCTTCACTTCTTTCATCTGTGGTACAGGAAGATAGCAATAGGGCAAGGATTATTATTATACTTATTATTTCCATTGGATAAAGTTTGTTTGTATAGGAGATGCGGAAATGTCAAAAGGGTTGCGTCACAAAACCAATTTTAACATTCACAGTACTACTAACGGTAGATTATCCAATTTATGAGATATAATTCCAAATATTTTTATATTTCATAACCTGCGCGTAGGTGCGTCTAACAGCTTTGTTTTCAGGGTTTTTCAGTGAAGGGTCATTTTTGATAATTTCCCATGCATAGCTGCGGGCAATTTTAAGGATGTCATTATCTGCCACAACATCGGCGATTTTAAGATTGAGAACGCCACTTTGCTGCGTGCCCATGATATCTCCCGGGCCGCGTAATTTAAGGTCCACTTCGGCAATTTCAAAACCATCATTTGTGCGGGTCATGGTCTGCAAGCGTGTTTTACTGGTTTCCGAAAGTTTATGGCCCGTCATAAGTATACAATAACTTTGATCTGCACCCCGGCCCACGCGACCCCGCAACTGGTGCAATTGAGAAAGGCCAAAACGTTCTGCACTTTCTATGATCATCACAGAAGCATTGGGCACATTCACCCCAACTTCAATAACCGTTGTGGCGACCATAATCTGCGTTTCCCCCTTTACAAAACGGTTCATTTCATATTCCTTATCTGCTGGTTTCATCTGCCCGTGAACGATGGATATTTGATATTCGGGCATGGGAAATTCCCTGCTTATGCTCTCAAAACCGTCCATAAGATCTTTATAATCCAGCGCCTCGCTTTCCTGAATAAGTGGGTAAACGACATAAACCTGTCTTCCCTTTTTTATTTCATCCCTGATAAACCGAAAAACCTTTAGCCGGTTGGCGTCAAAACGGTGCACTGTTTTTATTTGTTTCCGCCCCGGCGGAAGCTCATCAATTACCGAAACATCCAGGTCGCCATAAACACTCATGGCAAGGGTGCGGGGAATAGGGGTTGCGGTCATGATAAGCACGTGCGGCGGCAGTTCATTTTTGTGCCAAAGCTTGCTGCGCTGGGCAACCCCAAAACGGTGCTGCTCATCAATAATCGCCAGGCCTAAATTTTTGAATTTCACCTTATCTTCAAGCAGTGCATGAGTACCAATTAGTATGTTCAATTCACCGTTTTCAAGTTGTTCATGGATGACTCTTCGCTTTGAAGTTTTACTTGAACCCGTAAGCAATGAAATACTGATTTTTAAAGGTTTGCACAAAGCACTTAAACTTTGAAAATGCTGGACTGACAAAATTTCAGTAGGAGCCATTAAGCATGCCTGGAAATCGTTGTCAAGTGCCATCAACATTGCCATGAGCGCCACAATGGTCTTCCCAGAACCCACATCGCCCTGCAAAAGCCGATTCATCTGCGCTGGCTGCCCCAGATCATGCCTAATTTCCCTCACCACTCGCTTCTGTGCATCGGTTAATTCAAAGGGTAAATGTTCGGTATAAAAGGTATTGAAATAGGCGCCTATTTCAGAAAAAGGATAGCCTTTAATTTTGCTTTTGTGCAGTTGGTTTTTAATGATCAATTGCAGTTGCATAAAGAACAATTCCTCAAATTTCAATCGGTATTGTGCACGGGCGAGATCGGGTTGTGATTTTGGGAAATGGATGTTGAAAAACGCCTCATTTTTGGGCATTAATTTCAGGTTTTCCAGAATGGTTGGGGAAAGTGATTCTGTAAGTTCATTTTTGACCTCAAGAAAGAGATTTTGCATGAGCAGGTTCAGGACACGGTTGGTCACGCCCTTATTGCTTAGTTTTTCGGTGGAAGGATAAACCGGTTGCATGGCACTGCGCAGGTTCTTCTCATGTTCTTCCAGGAGTTCGAGCTCGGGATGGGCGATCGAGTAGGTGCTGTCAAATTTCTGCACCTTTCCATAAGCTACATATATGGCGTTTATTTTTAAGCGGTCGCGCAACCATTTATGTCCACGGAACCAGACCAGTTCCATCATTCCCGTGTCATCTTTAAAAGTCCCTACCATACGTTTGGAACGGCCCTCTCCCAAAGTTTTAAGGTTAATGATCCTGCCCACAACCTGCGCATCTGCATGCGTGGGCTGCAACTGGCTCACCTTATAATATTGTGTCTTGTCAATATAACGATTGGGGAAAAGGTTGAGCAGATCCTGATAGGTTTGAATATTGAGTTCACTGCGCAGCAGCGCCGCCCGGTTGGGACCTACGCCTTTGAGGTAATCTATGGGTGTTTGCAGTTTGCCGGGATTCATAGTTCGGCTTTTGTGTTAATTTTATTATAATGCTGCAAAGCTAAGTGAATCGCCTACTTTGTCCTAATTGTTTAAAATGTTCATTTTCATTTGAACAAAGAGATAACAGATATTAAAATCAAATCCTTAATTTGTGCTTTTATACTTAGTTTCGGTTTTATGCACAGGTATTTTACATTGCTTTTATTCTTTTTTTGCACATTTTTTGCTCAGGCACAGCAAAAAGAAATCGTGGATTTTACCCATATCCAGGGAGAAATTACCCCAGATTTCACTACCAAAACCATAGATGGAACGTTGACTGTAACATTCAACATTTTAAAGGATACGGATTCTGTTTATCTGGACGCTAAAAATATAACCGCTTTTGAAATCTCGTTGAAAAACGCTGAAAATGAGTCAAAAAAAGCCAAAATTCAGTCAAAATTCGACCAAAATCACCTGATTTTATTCGGGTCTTTTTCCGCGGGAAAAAAGTATTCGGCCAGCATTAGTTATACTTCTAAACCTTCGCAAGCGCTTTATTTTGTCAATAATGAGGGTAAAAGCCAACTATGGACACAGGGTCAGGGAAAATATACCTCAAACTGGCTCCCCAGTATTGATGATATGAACGACAAGATCGAATTTGATCTTCAGATTACCGCTCCTGTGGGAAAAACGGTCATTTCCAATGGAAAATTGACTAAAAAGGAGGAGAAATCTGGTGAAGTTGTGTGGTATTTTGACATGCAAAATCCCATATCCAGTTATCTTGTTGCGCTTGCCATTGGCGATTATAAAAATAAGGAGCTCACATCAACCTCCGGTACTCCCATAGCGCTTTATTATTATCCCGAAGATCTCAACGAAGTAGAGCCCACTTATAGATATACAAAACAGATTTTTGATTTTTTGGAAAATGAAATTGGGGTCTCTTATCCCTGGCAGAATTATAAGGAAGTACCGGTCAAGGATTTTCTTTATGCGGGTATGGAAAATACCACTGCGACGCTCTTTAGCGATTCTTTTGTGGTGGATAGTACAGGTTTTGAAGATCGCAATTATGTTAATGTTAATGCACATGAACTCGCCCACCAGTGGTTTGGTGATTTGGTTACAGAAACCTCCGGGACGCACCACTGGTTGCAGGAGGGTTTTGCCACGTACTACGCGCTATTGGCCGAAAAAGAAGTGTTTGGTAATGATTATTTTTACTTTAAGTTATATCAAACCGCAGAGCAGCTTAAGGAACTCAGCGATCGCGGTAAAGGGGAAAAACTACTAAATCCCGGCGCCAGCTCGCTTACTTTTTATCAAAAAGGTGCCTGGGCACTTCATATCTTAAGGGAGAATATTGGGGACGAAGCTTTTAAGTTGGTAGTAATTTCATATTTAAAAAAACACCAGTTTGAAAATGTAGTGACTGCTGATTTTATCGCTGCTGCGGAAAAAGCAAGTGGACAAGATCTGGCCTCTTTTGAAAAAGACTGGTTGGAACAAAGCGCTTTTCAGGCAGATGTGGCATTGGAGTCGTTGAAGAAATCAGAATTTATACGTACCTATCTGGAACTTTCCGCCCTGCGGAAAATTGCCCTTTCAGAAAAAAGAGAAGTGATTGAAAAGATGCTTAAGTTGCCTAACGATTACCTGGGCCAGGAAGCCGTTTATCAGTTGGCCGAAGCGCCTCTGGACGAGTCGCTCCCCTTGTACAAAAAAGCGATTGCTTCCGGGAATCGCTGGGTAAGACAGGCGGTGGCGCTTTCTATGCAGGAAGTTCCATCGGTGATGAAAACCGATTACGAAATCTTGCTTGATGACGATTCTTATGTTACCCGGGAGGCGGCATTGCTTGCGCTTTGGGTTTCTTTTCCGCAGGATAGGGCCACCTATTTAGGTAAACTGGAAGGCGTAGAGGGCTTTTCAGATAAAAATATAGAGACTTTGTGGTTGGCGCTTTCCATTGCAACATCCTCGTATAAACCTGATGCAAAAGAGGAGCGCTACAATCAACTACTGGATTATACAGATGCCAGGCACCCTTTTCAGGTGCGGGAAAACGCGTTCAAATACTTGTACCAACTGCAACTGTATGAAAACCGAAGTCTGAAAAACCTTGTCCTGGGCTGTGTACATTTTAACTGGCGTTTTGCCCAGAGCTGTCGAGCAATCCTTGATCTTTTGCTTGAGGAAACCATGTGGAGCAACGCGCTTCGTGATTTAAAGCTGAACGATAAGAAAGCCGAAGATTATTTAAACAAAAAACTTAATTAATGCGTGCATTAGTCATTTCGGGAGGGGGAAGTAAAGGGGCGTATGCCGGTGGTGTGGCCCAATATTTACTCGAGGAAGAAAAAAATAAATACGATTTGTTTCTGGGAACTTCTACCGGAAGTTTGTTGATTTCTCAGTTGGCAAACGGTCAGATAGAACGCGCCCACCAGATTTATACCAATGTAAACCAAAGCACGATATTTAACGTAAATCCGTTCAAAATCAGAAAAAAGGATAACAGGGAATATGTAGAGATCAATTACTGGAATACGGTAAGGCAGTTTATAAAGCGCAAGCGAACCTTTGGCGAAAGCAAAAACCTTTTAAAAGCGATCAAAAAGAACCTTTCCCGGGCAGAATTTGAAGAAGTGAAGGCGAGCCGCACAAATGTGGTTGTGACCGTTTCAAACCTTACCAAAAATGCGGTAGAGTATAAATCCATGGATGATTACAACTACGACGAATTCTGTGAGTGGATCTGGATTTCCTGCAATCTTGTGCCGTTTATGAGCCTGGTGAACAAAAACGGTTATGAATATGCAGATGGAGGTTTTGGCTGTATTGTTCCCATTCGGGAAGCGATACGACGCGGTGCAACGGAAATTGATGCGATCATCCTTGAATCTGAAAACATGGAATACAATAAGATCCTGGGCCAGAATCCTTTTTCCCTAATGGTGAGCCTGTTCAGTTTTCTTATGGATCAGGTGGAGTATCACGATGTGGTCGTGGGCAAACTTGCCGCGATCAATAAAGATGTTCCCTTAAATCTGTATTATACACCTTCAAAACTAACCGAAAACAGCTTGATTTTTGATAAAAAATTGATGACCAACTGGTGGCAGCAGGGCTGGGAATATGCTCAGGAAAAATGTCTGCAAGCGCGGGAAAATAAGCTGAAGGATATGGAGCGCTCAGAATAAGACTACTGATTTTTGAGTATAACTTTATGAACGAATTTTAATTTTTCAATATCCATCGCGGTCAATACAAAAGCATAAAGATCTGGCTGACCCATGCTTCTGTTTAAGGAATTTAGGGCAAAGGTCAATTTGATATAGCGGTTGATTATTTTAGAAAAATCTTGTTCAAGATATGGATCAAAGTCAATTTCTGTGTCCATCTGGGCATTTTTACCCACTTTCGGTCGGGTTTTTATGCCAAAACTGTACGCTGTTTCCAGCGTGTCTATAATGTGCATATAATGCGCCCAGGTTTCTGCCCAGTCCTCCCACGGGTGACTGGATGCGTATTTACTAATGTAGGTCTCTCGCCAGTTTTTTGCCGCCCCGTTTTTGTAATATTCCTGCAGCGCCTCGCCGTAGTCTTGATTTGCATCGCCAAAAAGAGTGGTAAAAGCTTCGTTATTATCTGAATTACCCCTTATTAAAACCTCCCAGTAAAAATGACCTACTTCATGCCTAAAATGACCTAAAACGGTGCGGTAACGCTCTTTCATCTGCTCTTTCATCGATTCCCGGTGAACAGCATTGGCCTCTTTTATATTGATGGTGATCAGCCCATGAAGGTGGCCGGTCATTACCGGTTTTATTTCTCCTTTGATTTTTTGCGGTGCCAAAAAATCAAAAGACAATGCCAGGTCCTCACCATTTTTATTTATGTTCAGTGGAAGGTTGAAACGTTGCAGGCTATAAATAAGTCTGTGTTTTGCACCTTCAATTTTACGCCATTGCCGCAGGTTTTTTTTCTTGGTAAGATTGGGAATGGTGTGGTTGAGCTGGCAGGCTACACAAAACTTTTTCCCTATATTTTCCTCCTCTTTTTTTACCAACCAGTTACAGGCCTGATGTTCATGATTTACGCAATAAACATACTGAGCGTCAGAATCTTTTGGGTATTCAAAAGATCCGTTAGAAGCCGTGATCATTTTTTGCGCCTGCGGAAGATAGGCAAGGGCATTTTCACAATGGATACATTGACTGTTCTCAAAAAACACGGCATTTTTGCAGCAGGTGCACTGAAATAATTTCATATAGGTTGAAGCGTTTAAAGGCTCAAAATTAGTTGATTTTCAGCTTGTGCGGTGTATTTTATGATTTTATACTTTTAGAACTAAATAAAGACCAATTTTAATTCTAAAAGGAATGTATTCGTTGAAGAGCTAGCCTTTCATTAAAAGAAAAAAACCGCCATTTTCTATGCGAAAATGGCAGTTTTTTAATTGTTTTAAGCGATTTTGCTTAATTATCTTTTAATTGTTTGCGTTCTATCTGGACCCACGGAAACTATTTTAATGGGTACTTCAAGTTCTTTTTCTAAAAACTCAATGTACGTATTTAAGTTTTCCGGAAGTTGGGAAGCTTCGGTCATGCCCGTAAGATCTGCCGCCCAGCCTTTCATTTCCGTATAAATAGGCTCGATGTTTTCGGGCTCAATATTATAAGGCAAATGGTCAATTTCTTTTCCCTGATAAATATAGGCCGTACATACTTTAAGCGTCTTAAAGCCAGATAGTACATCGCCCTTCATCATCATGAGTTGGGTAACACCATTCACACGTACCGCATATTTTAAAGCTACAAGGTCAAGCCAACCGCAACGACGCGGCCTGCCGGTCGTAGCGCCAAATTCATTGCCCACGCGGCCCATCGTTGCGCCATCTTCGTCAAAAAGTTCGGTAGGGAAAGGGCCAGACCCCACGCGGGTCGTATACGCTTTAAAAATCCCAAAAACTTCGTTGATATCTGTAGGTGCCACGCCCAGACCGGTGCAAGCGCCGGCAGCCGTAGTCGTGGATGAAGTGACAAATGGATAAGTTCCAAAATCAATATCCAATAAGGAACCCTGCGCACCTTCGGCTAAAATTGTTTTCTCAGCTTTTTGTGCCTGGTACAGATATTCTTCGGAATCAATAAAGGTGAGTGTTTTCAAGACTTTTACCGCCGCAAAAAACTCCGTTTCCAGTTCGTCAAGGTTGTAATCAATTTTAGCATCATAAAAATCGATCATTGATATGTGCTTATCACGAAGGGATGCATAGCGGTCTTTCCAGTCAGTCAATTCAAGATCGCCCACACGAATACCATTTCTGCCCGTTTTATCCATATAGGTGGGGCCTATTCCTTTAAGGGTAGATCCTATTTTTGCTTTTCCTTTTGAAGCTTCTGAAGCTGCGTCAAGCAGCCTGTGCGTAGGCAGAATCAAATGTGCTTTACGGGAAATAAGGAGTTTTTTCTGAATATCAAGATCAAATTTCTTGAGATTGTCCAGTTCTTTTTTAAATATTACAGGGTCTATAACGACACCGTTGCCTACAAGATTTATCGCATTGTCATGAAAAATACCTGATGGAATGGTATGTAGGACGTGTTTATGCCCATCAAATTCTAGGGTGTGCCCAGCATTGGGACCGCCCTGAAAACGGGCGATAATGTTGTAATCTTTAGTAAGTACGTCAACTATTTTGCCTTTTCCCTCGTCGCCCCACTGGAGCCCGAGCAATAAATCTACTGCCATTAATCTTTTGTGTTTGTATTCTTTTCGGTTGATTTTCTGTTCCCGTAAAAATAGAGGGAATGTTTTTTGATTTCTATATTAAAAACTTCTTCAATGGTTGTTTTTATAGATTGAATACGGGGATCGCAAAATTCTATGACTTCGCCCGTATCCGTAAGGATTACGTGATCGTGCTGTTTGTCAAAATAGGACTTTTCATATTGCGACTGATTCTGACCAAACTGGTGCTTACGTACCAGACCGCAATCCAATAAAAGTTCTATGGTGTTGTAGAGCGTAGCCCGGCTCACACGGTAATTTTTGTTTTTCATGCTGATATAAAGGGACTCTATATCAAAATGGTCTTCATGAATATAAATTTCCTGGAGTATCGCATAGCGCTCCGGCGTTTTGCGGTGACCATGATCTTCCAGGAATTTTGTAAAGACGTTTTTTACGACTTCCTGATCTTTATTAATTGTTGCTTTTAATGCCATAATGGTTTGTTATCGTATGGAAATCCATGCGGATATAGCCATTTTTCAAATTTATGGCTTTAAATTCACGAATTCTAAAAAAAATAAGCCTAATTGCGGATTTGCAATTGTTTCAGGCAACGTGGGCTTTAGTCGATTCTTTTTATAATTTAGTACACCGCGCGAATATTTCAAAGATGCCTAATAGGATTTTGAAATTTCCATCTTTAATTTCTGTGGACTTTTTCAATCCCGGAGATCTTTTTAAGGTTTTCGATTAAGTTTTCCAGGTGTGTCTTGTTTTGAACGATTACCGTTATACTACCTTTAAAAACCCCGTCATGCGTAGTAAAATTGAGATTGCGCATATTTACGTGCATATGGTCTGAAATTTCCATGGTGATGGAGTTCACCAGTCCCATACGGTCTATACCTTCCAGTATCAGGTCTGCCTTAAAGTCCCTTGCAGAAGAATCTATCCATTTTGCGGTAAGGATTCGGTAAGAATATTTGCTCTGTAATGAGATTGCATTGGGACAGTTTTGTTTATGCACCTTAATACCTTCTTTGACCGTCGTAAAACCAAAAACCGGATCGCCGGGAATAGGGTTACAACAGTTTGAAAGGGTGTAATCAAGTTTTTGTTCCTCTTTACCAAAGACAAGAAGGTCATATTTGTCTGTAATCTCATCCTTATCAATATGCTCTGCAATGGGCTGTTTGCGCATTTTATTTTTAAAATAGCTAACAAACGCATTGCTTCGGGACGAGGCATATTCCTTGATCATTTTATTGTCAATCGTACCTATTCCCACGCGGTAAAAGAGATCAAGCGAGGTCTTCAATTTAAAGTAGACGACCATTTCGTTGATCGATTTCTCGTCAAGACTGATTTTTTGCGAGCGCAATTTGCGCATAAGGATAACTTTTCCTTCTTCGGCCACGCCTTTTTTCTCATCTTTTAAGGATGATTTTATCTTTGAGCGTGCGCGTGCCGTAGTAGCATAATCCAGCCAGTTGTTGTTCGGCTTGGAATGTTCAGAAGTTATAATATCTACTTGATCACCGCTTCTCAGCTCGTGGCTCAAGGGTACCAGTTTACCATTTACCCGTGCACCCCGGGTTTTTAAACCTATTTCTGTATGGATACTGAAAGCAAAATCCAGCGGAGTTGCCCCTTTGGGTAAAGATTTGAGTTCACCCTTAGGCGTAAAAACAAAAATTTCTTTGTTATACAGGTTGAGTTTAAACTGTTCAACAAACTCTATGGCATTGGTTTCCTGGCTTTCCAGCGCATCCTGCAGGCGGTTGAGCCACTCATCAAGCGTTTTGTCCCCATCGTCGCCTTCTTTGTATTTATAATGGGCAGCGTATCCTTTCTCAGCGATCTCGTTCATTCGGTCTGAGCGAATCTGTACTTCTACCCAGCGGCCGCGAAGTCCCATTACGGTAATATGAAGCGCCTCATAACCGGTTGACTTTGGTGAAGAAATCCAGTCGCGCAAACGGGTGGGATTAGGTCTAAAATGATCTGTAACGATGGAATATATCTTCCAGGCAAGAAATTTTTCCTGTTCCGGAAGGCTTTTATAGATGATACGTATGGCGAACTTGTCATACACTTCTTCAAAAGGAATATTCTGCGAGCGCATTTTCCGCCGAATGCTAAAAATGGACTTCGGTCGCCCTTTTATATCATATTCCAGCAGTTCTTTATCCAGCGATTTTTTAATGGTCTCCGTAAAATCTGCTATATACAGATCCTGTTCTTCCTTCGTGTCCTTTAGTTTATTGACAATATTTTGATAAACATCAGGCTCAGTATATTTCAAACCAAGGTCTTCAAGTTCAGATTTGATATTGTAGAGGCCTATACGGTGGGCGAGGGGCGCGTAGATATAAAGCGTCTCACTGGCAATCTTGATCTGCTTGTCTGGACGCATGGAGTCCATCGTTTGCATATTGTGCAGACGGTCAGCAATTTTAATAATGATTACGCGAACATCATCATTAATGGTAAGCAACATTTTACGGAAGTTTTCCGCTTGCAGCGAGGCATTGTGATGTTTTTTAAGGTTGGATATTTTTGTGAGTCCGTCAACAATACGGGTCACGGTCTCCCCAAACATTTCATTGATATCCTCGAGGGTATAGGGCGTATCTTCCACCACGTCATGCAACAGCGCGGCGGCAATGGAGGTCGCATCCATCCCAATCTCGCTGGCCACAATGCGTGCAACGGCTAGGGGATGAAATATATACGCTTCGCCAGATTTGCGGCGCTGATCTTTATGCGCATCAACAGCGATCTCAAACGCCTGCCTGATCATTTTTTTATCCTCGTCAGAAAGCGTGCGGTAACTTATGCGCAACAGCTCTTTATACTGCCGGGTAAGCTCTTTATTTTCCTCTTCTATATCAATCACAGCCATAAATTAAAAATACGATTATCCTTTAAATTCCCAAAAGTTAAACCGTCATTGGCGTTATTCATATAGATTCTAACATCGGGCTTTTTAAAGAGCAGATTTTTGATTGTAAAAACTAGTTATTTTGCATGAAAATTGACTCTATTTTGCCGATTTTAGACCGATTTTTGTATAAAATAGGCCATTGTAAATTGTTTCAAAAGTTGTTTAATTCTTCTATTATTGAAGGTTTTTTATTCGTTTTTTAAGGGTTTTGGGCGTTTCCCTGCGGGTCGGGCTTTATGTTTCAATCTTTTTGATCATGCTTCTCAAAAAGGATTTTCACTTCAATCCCTAACGCAAAATTATTCACCAAAAATCTATTTCTGGTAATTTAGCTTGGTTGATTTTTTCAGTCCCAATCTATTTTTAAGCCGATTTTAAATTGCAAACCCGCTGCAGCAACGTAGGATGGGAATAGTTTAATTTGACATAAAGTGGATGCGGGGTCAGGTTGCTCAGGCTGTTTTTTGAGAGTTTTTTTAAAGAAGTGATCAGCGGGGCGGCCGCGTAGGTTTCCTTTGCAAAATCATCAGCTTCGTATTCAAATTTCCGCGATAGCAGACTCATAACAAATCCGGTTATGGCAGAAATGGGCGTATACAAAATACCAAAAGCGATCAGCCCAACATGAAAAGCTGCGCGGTCAACGCCAAGGGCCTGTGAGAACAGGGGTTGGCTAACAAACAAGGAAAGCAACCAAAGAGTAAAGCCTGTTAAAACTACCGAAATCAATAAATTGAAAATAACGTGTTTCTTTTTGTAATGTCCTACCTCATGTGCAAGAACCGCAACGATTTCCTCTTCTTCCAGGTCATTGATCAGCGTATCATAAAGGGTAATACGCTTTTGACTACCAAAACCAGAAAAATAGGCGTTCGCTTTGGTGCTCCGCTTAGAACCATCAATGATAAAAATATTGTCTAACTGAAAGCCGGCCTGCGTAGCGTAGGTTTCGATTTTTGAACGCAAACTGCCATCCATTAACGGACTTTGTTTGTTGAATAAAGGAACGATAAGCCGGGAATAAAACATATTGAGCACCACGGAAAAAACGGTGAAAACCGCCCAGGCATAAAGCCAAAAAGAGTTTCCCGCCCATGCATAAAACCAGAGTATAAGGGCAAGCAACCCACCGCCCACAATCATCATCATTAACCATCCCTTGAGTTTATCCAGGAAAAACAATTGAGGTGTGGATTTATTGAACCCAAAACGTTCTTCAATAACAAATGTATTGTAATAGGAAAAAGGAGTGGTTAGCAAATCGCTCCCCAGCATAATAATCCCAAAGAAAATAAGCGCGATAACAATAGGATTGTCATTTACCTCACGGGCAAAAGAATCAACTATTGCAAAACCATCAAGAAAGAAAAACAGTAAAGTCAGAAAAAGTGAAAATACAGCGCTTATAAGCGAAAATTTGAAATTAGCTTTTTTATAATCCTGCGATTTCCGGTAGGTTTCTGTATCGTAAACATCCTTTAATTCCTGCGGTACGGGATCGTCAAAATGGCGCGCATTGAGATACTTCATGCTTTCACCAACTATAAAATTGATCACGATAACGGCGATAATGTAATAAAAAAGAATTTCTGGGGTCATAAGTGGCGGATAATATAAGAATGATCAATGAAAGCCACGTTGCCTGCGCGCTTCAAAAATAAGTATTCCCGCCGCCACCGAAACATTCATGGAATCAAGCGTGCCCTGCATGGGAATACTAATGTTCTGCTGACAGCGTTCGCGCCACAGATCGGTGAGTCCGTCAGCTTCTGTACCTACGGCAATGGCCGTGGGATTTGTATAATCCATTTGCTGGTACGGAACAGATTCCTGCAAAATGGCGCTGTAAAGCGCAATATTTTTATTTTTTAGAAATTCTATGGTTTCTAAAGTGCTGGCAAGGGCGATGGGCACTGTGAAAACCGCGCCCACGCTAGAGCGAATAGTATTGGGATTGTAAAGATCGGTTTTAGGATTCGCGAGGATAAAAGCATCAACGCCGGCAGCATCTGCGGTGCGCAACAAAGCACCAATATTGCCCGGTTTTTCCGGAGCTTCTGCAATAAGGATCAGCGGATTTTTAGGAAGATGCAGATCTTTTAGTGTGTGGTTTTCAGCTTTTGCGACAGCAATAATTCCTTCGGTGGAACCGCGATGGGCAATTTTCCCATAAACCTCTTCAGAACAATCAAAAATGGTTATTTTTTGTTCAAAATCAGTTAAAAAAGAAGCATTTTCGGTATTGAATATAGAATCGCAAACCCAGATTTCCTGTAGTTGGTATCCTGACTTTAGGGCCAATTGGATTTCCCGGAAACCCTCTATAACAAAGGAATTGTTTTTTTTCCGCTCGCGGGATTTTTCCTTTAGCTGAATGAGTTTTTTTACCGCTGCATTTTGCAGGCTACTTATAGACTTTCGCATGGCACAAAGATAAACAAGTGGATTTGTTTTTGTTGAGGACTTTTAATTCGCTTTGCTGGTACGTTTTTAGGTACAGTTGGAAATAAATACTTAGTGCAGCACCTTTTCTTTCTGAAAAAAACATATTGAATCAGCTAAAAAGAGCTTAAAATGCTTGAAAATTGGGTATTTAGGAGCGATAAACTGGATAAAAACCGGGTTTTCTATTTTTTGTAGATAGGGATCAGATATGTGAGTGTGTACCCGTACCCGGCACCAAATTTATTATCTGTCGTGACTTTATTAAAACCGGGAATATAGAGATTGCCAAAACCTTCTGGCTCTTTCTGGCTCACAATACTTTTGAGCTGCAAATTCACACCCAGGTAAAAATTATTGAAAAGTCTTGCCTGAACCCCCAATTGGGCTTCCAACCAGGCACCGCTTAGCCCGTCAAAAGACAAAAGTTCATCGCGTACATCAGGTTCAAAATAGGTATTGGTCGTGTAGATGGTATAGCTGTTAAGATCTGTGTTAAAGGTAGCATAGCCCACGCGTACACCGGCATAAATAAGATTGGACATGCCCGTCCAGTTTTCGTACGCATTATAATTAAAGCCAGCTTTTATATAACTTCCATTGATAGTGGCGTCAAAACTATTTTCAATCGCGTCTTTTGTTTCCGTGCCTATTTCGGCGGCGAGGTAATAATTATCCTTGATCCTGAAATCCCCTACGATACTCAATCCCTTGTAGTTGTCGTCAAGTGCAGACCTGATGATAGTACTGAGATCAATGCCCACCCGCAAGCCATACCGCTCTGGCACTTTTTCAACCAGAACCGTGTCTGTTACCTGTTCCTTTTGCGTGGCTAGCGTATCAATATCCTGTGCAGACGCGCTTAGGGCAAAGAGTACAATATTAATGTATAATAGAAACCTGATAGATACTGTCATTGACAATGGTACTGTTGTTAATACTTATATCGGTGATCCACGGGCTATCGTTCCCTGCACTGTATTGTGAAGTAAGTGCAGCATAAGTTACCTTAAAACCACAGGCCCGGTCTATATAAACCTCGTTCAGGTTATAGTTGAACGTCACACGATCCGCATTATTTGGATCTTCTTCGGCATCTGGAATTTCCGGGTTTTTTGTAAAAATAAAAGAGGTGCTGGTTGTATCCGTGCGCAGTGGAATGCGAATAATCGTGTCACCGGTGATTTCTATAAATTTGTTGCTGCCCACGGCCTGCACCCTAAGGTTTATATCTTTAGAAAGTGTACGGTTTGTTTCATCAAAAAAAGCAATGGCCAGCAGTGGTGTAGTGGGCGTACTGGCGGCGCAGATATCATCCCGTTCACATGCGCTGAGCGCCAGGAGGAAACATAGACTGCCTAAAATATAGTTCTTTAGCATATTACCTTATTCTACTGAATTCCTTTTTGTGAGCAGCACCACATTTTCTACATGGTGCGTCTGTGGAAACATATCTACCGGCTGAAATTTTTCTACTTTATACATTTCATCAAGCAGGGCAAGATCCCTTGCCTGGGTAGCACTGTTGCAGCTTACATAAACAATACGCGGAGCGGCGATTTTAAGCAATTGTGCCACCACATCCTTGTGCATACCATCCCGCGGTGGGTCTGTAACGATCACATCTGGAATTCCATTTTTACTTACAAACTCCTGCGTGAACACACTTTTCATATCGCCCACATGAAAGGAAACGTTTTCAATACCATTTAATTGCGCGTTCTCTTTTGCGGCGGCGATGGCGTCTGGTACAGATTCTATACCCACAACTTTTTTTGCTTTCGCTGAAATAAACTGGGCAATCGTCCCGGTTCCCGTATACAGGTCATAAACCGTCTCATTTCCTTTTAAATCGGCAAAATCCCGGGTTATTTTATAGAGTTCGTAGGCTTGTTCAGAATTGGTCTGATAGAATGACTTCGCGTTGATCTTAAACTTAAGACCTTCCATTTCCTCAAAAATATGATTCCTGCCTGCGTAACAGATTATTTCTTGATCATAAATAGTATCATTGCCTTTATTGTTTATCACATAAAGTAGCGAAGTGATTTCTGGAAATGTCTCTTTTAGATACTCCATCACTAGTTTACGTTGCTCCTCGTGGTCTTCATAAAACTGAACCAAAACCATGAGTTCGCCATTAGAACTGGTGCGTATCATCAACGTGCGAAGCAAACCTTCCTGATCCCGCGGACTGAAAAATGATAAGTTATTTATAACCGCAAAGTCCCGTATACCGTTTCGTATAGCATTACTGGGATCCCGTTGAAGATGACATTTTTCAATATCCAGAATTTTATCCCACATACCCGCAATATGAAAGCCCAAAGCATTTCGGTTTTCAATAATTACGTCGCTCTTGATCTGTTGTGGCGTAAGCCATTTGCTGTCGCTAAAGGAGAATTCCATTTTATTGCGATAGAAATAGTGATCAGCGCTACCAGCAATGGGAGTCACTTCGGGAAGTTCGATCTTACCGAGCCTTTTGAGGTTGTTGACCACCTCGTCCTCTTTGTATTCGAGTTGGTATTCATAACCCATATTTTGCCACTTACAGCCACCGCAATGCTTAAAATGCTGACAAGGCGGCTCCACCCGTTTGGGTGAAGCTTCGTGAATGGCGATCGCATCTCCCTCAAAATAAGATTTGCGTTTCTTTGTTGTCTGCACATCTACCACATCGCCGGGCACTGCATTTTTAATAAATACAACGCGGCCATCTGGCGCTTTTGCAATGGCCTTGCCCTTTGCACCAGCGCCCGTGACGAGCAACTTCTCTAAAATGATCCTGTTTGTTTTTTTTCTTCCCACGGCGCAAAAATAGCATAATTAAAGAGATAATGAGGGTGCGAACATTCTAAAGTAAGCCAGAAATTTAGTATTTTGCATCAATCCGGGGATGATTTCTCTCCCTTAGGAAACCCGCTACTTCGCAGGTTTAAGAAGGAATCACAGCGTTATTTTATCAAAAAGAAATACAAGAATGAATACTCAGGAAACATTGACCTCAGAAAAGGCCATTGCGTTAGAAGATGCGCATGGAGCACATAATTATCATCCCTTACCGGTTGTTCTCAATAAAGGAAAAGGCGTGCACGTCTGGGATGTGGAAGGAAAGCGGTATTACGATTTTCTTTCGGCCTATTCTGCGGTGAACCAGGGCCATTGCCACCCGGCGATTGTGGGTGCAATGACTAAACAGGCGGAAACCCTTACACTCACTTCACGCGCTTTTCACAATGATATTCTGGGCCCCTATGAAAAATATGCCACGGAATATTTTGACTTTGACAAATTATTGCCCATGAATACGGGCGCAGAAGCCGTAGAAACAGCAATAAAGATCGCACGTAAATGGGCCTATGAGAAAAAAGGTGTACAGGAAAAAGATGCCCAAATTATTGTTTGCAAAAACAACTTTCATGGCCGTACCACAACCATTATTTCCTTTTCAAATGATGAAGGTGCGAGAAAGAATTTTGGTCCATACACTCCCGGTTTTATCAAAATAGAATATAATGATGTTGATGCTTTAGAGCGTGCGCTCAAAGAAAACAACAATATTGCAGGATTTCTGGTAGAACCCATACAGGGTGAGGCTGGGGTGTTCACACCAGCAGACGATTATATGGCCAGGGCAAAAGCACTTTGCAACGAACATAATGTGCTTTTTATGGCTGATGAAATTCAAACCGGCATTGCACGTACCGGAGCATTACTTGCCGTTTGCGGTAAATGTAGTTGTGAGGGACATTGTGAACGACAGAGCACGTACTCGCGTCCTGATATTCTAATCCTCGGTAAGGCGCTTTCTGGTGGTGCCTATCCAGTTTCTGCGGTTCTTGCAGATGATGAGGTTATGAACGTGATCAAGCCGGGGCAGCATGGTTCAACCTTTGGTGGGAATCCTGTTGCAGGTGCAGTGGCGATCGCAGCGCTAAATGTCGTGAAAGACGAGAAATTGGCTCAAAATGCCCGAAAATTAGGTGCTATTTTCCGCAAGAAAATAAATGATTATATAGGAGAGAGTACTATTGTCAACCTGGTACGTGGCCGCGGACTGCTAAATGCGATCGTGATCAATGACAGTGAGGACAGCTCTACCGCTTGGGATATTTGTGTGGCATTAAAGGACAATGGCCTTTTGGCCAAACCTACCCACGGTAACATTATCCGTTTTGCACCGCCCCTGGTTATAGATGAAGAGCAATTGAACGAATGTGTCGAAATCATACTAAAAACGCTCAAAACCTTTGAAAAATAGGTTGTTATTGAACGAAATTTGAAAAAAAAAGCGGCCAATTGGCCGTTTTTTTTTAGCTATATTCCGCACAAAATTCACAGGGTTTTGCTTAATTATATACGTATTCCTTTTAGAGTGAAAATTTTTAAAAACGCGTGGATTTTACCTCAAACATCCTTGTAAATGTCAGAGGGTATTTAAAAGAATAGCAACATTTACGGTAGTTCTAATTAGTTTTCGTTTAATTTTTGAAGTATCTTCACTATAAGAAGATAACCTTCTAGGGTGCTACACCTTGTAACGCACTCCATTCAAACCTATCAAATTCTCAACTATGATTAAAAATTACATTCTTGCAATGGTATTCACCTGTTTGTTTGCCCTATCAGGTTTTGCCCAGCAACTTCAAGTATCAGGAACGGTCACAGATGACCAGTCTACCCCGTTACCAGGCGTATCGGTTCAGGTAAGTGGTACAGATAAAGGGACCATTACAGATTTTGAGGGAAATTATTCCATCGAAGTCACTCAGGGAGTAAACCTCGTTTTCTCCTATGTGGGTTTTGAAACACAGACATTAAACGCGACTAGCGCCATTCTTAACGTGATAATGACTTCTGGAGTGGCCCTGGATCAGGTAGTATTAATTGGTACCCGAAACCCAAGCCGCACCGCGGTAAATTCTGCAGTTCCCGTAGATGTCTTAAGTGTTTCAGAAATCGCCGAAAGCTCGCCACAGATTACCGTGACCGAAATTTTGAATTACGCTGCACCTTCTTTTTCTTCTAACCCGCAGACCATATCAGATGGTACAGATCATATTGCACCTGCTTCCTTAAGAGGTTTGGGGCCAGATCAGGTATTGGTTTTGTTAAATGGTAAAAGAAGGCACAAAACGGCGCTGGTAAATACCAATGGTACTTTTGGTCGGGGCTCTGTGGGAACAGACCTTTCTGCAATTCCTACCAATGCCATAGAGCGTATTGAAATCTTACGTGACGGTGCTGCGGCACAGTACGGTTCTGACGCGATTGCCGGGGTGATCAATATTGTGCTCAAGAAAAATACAAATGAACTCGCTATTGATGTAACTACCGGGGCCAATTTTACCAGTGAGAATTATGACGATGGCGTAGATGGTGAAAAAATAAACGTGGGAGCTAATTATGGTCTGCCCATAGGTGACAAAGGTGGTTTTGTAAACTTTACCGGTAATTTCAATTTTAGGGGTGCAACCAACAGGATGCGATCTTTTGGTGCGCAAATTTTTACTGGATACAGTTCCATAGAGCGCGTAGCGTCCAATAATGGTTTTGACCTACTTTCTTTACAGACTGATGTTAATGCCATACAGAATTTTGCACAGTCGGCCGGTTTACCAGCAGATGTTCTTGCTAATGTAAACGGGGCGAATTCCATCGAGGAATTACAGGGTATCTTAAATTACGATAATACAAACACAGAGCTGGGCTTTAGAAACCTGGACAGAAGTGATTTTAATATGCGTGTGGGAAATTCTGAACTTCGCGGTGGTCAATTCTTTGGCAATCTTGAAATACCGCTGGGCGGAGAGGGTGATTTCAAGCTCTATTCTTTTGGTGGGATAGGTTTTAAAAACGGAAATGCCGCTGGTTTTTACAGACTTCCATACCAGGCTCGTAATGTAACTTCAGTATATTTAAATGGTTTTCTTCCCGAAATCAATTCAAATATAAAAGACAAAGCCGTAGCCGTGGGTATACGCGGTAAAGTAGGGGAGTGGAATGTAGATATCAGCAACAATACTGGGATCAACGAATTCACCTACCGCATAAGCAATACCTTAAATGCATCATTATTGAACAGTACGCCGCTAGAAGCTGATGCCGGTGGCTACCGTTATCAGGAAAACACCACAAATCTGGACGTGAGCCGTTTTTATGAGGATATTATGTCTGGTTTCAATATAGCTTATGGTGCAGAATATCGCGTTGAAAATTATGATATTATAGCTGGTCAGGAAGTATCCTACGCCCAGTACAATACAAATGGAAATGTACATGATCCTTCAGATCCAGAATCTGTGGTGCCCACCGACTTTTTTGGTGAAACGCGCCCTGGTGGAATACAGGTTTTTCCCGGGTTTGCACCTAAAAATGTGGTAGATGCCTACCGGACTTCCGTGGCTGGTTATTTGGATCTGGAAGCCGATTTTACCGAAACGTTCCGTTTAACGGGAGCGTTGCGTTATGAGAATTTCTCAGATTTTGGCGGAACGCTGAACTTTAAATCTTCATTCCTATGGAAGTTAAACAGTATCTTAAACTTAAGAGGATCTGTACAGTCCGGCTTTAGGGCGCCTTCCCTGCATCAGATCAACTATAATTCAACATCAACATTATTTGTGGATGGAGTTCCACAGGAAGTAGGTATTTTTTCAAACAATTCGCGCGTTGCCCGTTTGCTTAATATTGCCGAACTTAAGGAGGAAACTTCATTGGGTTATACCATAGGTTTTACGGCAAAAGTACCTGATGCCAATATGTCTTTCACCGCAGATGGTTACCTTATTGATATTGATGATCGCGTGGTACTTACGGGCCAGTTTGGTCCTAACAACAATGCGGAGCTGGAGCGTCTGTTTACACAGGCAAATGCCACGCAGGCTGCATTTTTTGTAAACTCTATAAATACACGCACTATGGGTATTGATTTTGTTGCAGATCATTCGGCCAACTTAGGTTCTGCTACACGTTTGAAGAATACACTTTCATTTACCGTATCTAAAACAAATATTGAGAATATAAATATTCCGGGGCCTGTAGTTGATGCAAATTTATCTGACACCTATTTTGACCGTACCAGTGAGATCTATTTAGAATCTGCAGTACCACGTACTAAAGGAAGTTTGACAAATACGCTTTTTGTAGGGGATAAATGGAACTTCTTTTTACGAAATACTTACTTTGGTGAGGTTGAAGAAGCAACAAATAATGTAGAACCGGATATCAACAGAATTTACGCCGGGAAAGTGGTCACAGATCTTAGTGCTAGCTATAAATTTTCAGAATCTTTGCGTTTAACTGTGGGCGCGAACAACCTTTTGGATATTTACCCTGATATGGCAGATCCCGAATTTCAATCAGATGGAAGGTTTTTATATTCAAGACGATCAACCCAGTTCGGTATAGACGGGCGTTATTTATTTGCGCGTTTAAACATTGTTTTAAAATAAAATAGATGGACCAAAAACCTTTAAAAACGGTATTTTCGGTCAAAAAATAACTTAAAAAAGCGGCCAAACGGCCGCTTTTTTAATAAATAAGAACGTTATTAATGCTATTGTTGCGCGGCCTGCATTTCTTCGGCCCAAGCTTGAACAGCTTCTACGCTTCCGAAGATTATAATGAATACAATACTGATAACTGCGGTTATTGCGGCCAGAACAAGTCCTACAATAGCGATGATCTTCGCCGTTTTTGCAGTATTGAAATTTTCATACAGGGAAGTATCTGGCTGTGCAGCTTTCAAATCTTTATTTGCCAGATAAAGCGCGATACCGGAAAGTACCAAACCTCCAAACCCAGAGGTTAAACAGCACGCGATATAGGAAATTATCCCCAGTACCAGGGAGATGGTTGTATTAGGTAATTTATGTTGTTCCATGAATTAAAAGATTGTGGTTAGTTTGATAATGTAGCTTACAATGATAGTCAAAGCGGTGGATATTGCCAAGAAACTGGTTATCATACTTGAATTACGAATCTGGAACACATAAGAAATCCCCAAAAATCCAAAAAGGAATATAAGGGGATAAATACCGGGATACATAGTAAAAGCTTCCATAAACTGACCTTTGCACAGTAGAAGTGCAGATCGTTGCAAACCACATCCCATGCAATCAAAACCTAAATAATGTTTGGTAATGCATGGGAGCATGTATTGTTCCATATTAAAATCAATTCTTGTTAGCTACCTGTATCTTTTTGGCAAATTCAATATTATCACGGGTAACCACACGTACTATATAAATTCCGTCACTCCAGTTTGCAGATGATAGGGTAACTTCCTGAGTTTCCCCTTCATTGAGTTTACCAGCAACTTGTCTTCCCGATATATCGAAAACGGCTATTTCCTTTAAGGAAACCGCCTTAGGATTTAACACGCGCAGTTGGGCGATTTTATTGTTCTGTAATACATCAAAAGAGGATTTGATCTCTTTGGCGATATCAAGTGCGGGATTATCATCTTTAAAGACAAGGGTAAAACGATCATTGTACACCCCTTTAGGCAAGCTCAGGTCATAAGTCGCATGAAGTATGTCATGATATTCATCCATTTCATTATCATAAATCCAAACACCGGGAACATCCTGATTGATACCGCTCACTTTTATACCGTAGGTGTTTGTCTTTCCACCCGCGTTAATGGCAAGTGGTAATTTAAGATCAGCATCGTAAGGGAGCACATTGATACAATAAGGGATAGTACTTTCAGGCAAATGATAACTGATATCGGTATCTAGGAAAGAAATATTTTCCCCATCGGCACCATTATCCAACCCTAAGGTTGCACTCTCAGAGAAGGCCGCGACAAGTTCGCGCATGTATGTATCATTTATAGAAACCATTAGACGTACTTGAGGCATGCTATAATTATCCTCTGGCGCTTCATTTTTGACCTCGTCAAGCGATTTGTTATCGATCCTTTCTGCTTTTTTGAATGTTGAGGTTGCAGCGTTCTCCTTTTTAAAAACACGGAACTCGTTATGGGCCTCTACAAAATCTGTACCTGAAAGAGCAGCATTTCCTACTACAAAAAAGCCCTGTCCTACCGGTGCATATCGCCGTCCAGGGATATCGCCACTGGGGCCACCACTGGATTCCACTGGATTGCCATCACGGTCGTATTTGCTGAATGTTGCACGGGTATAAATACCTGATCCCTCCGCGCAATCTACTGGGGAGTAGGTCGCATAACCGCCCTGATAGTCTACAAGATAATGTGATTGTGTATTGGGGTCTGACTCCCAGAAATAAGCGATTCCCGTTATTTTTTCACCTACGGCAGTTGGTGTAGCTCCAGGTTTACAGGCGCTTACATCAGCACCAGAATTGGATAGCAGGTAGAAATTAAGGTCCATTGCAGAAGGATATGGATTGCCTACAAGTGTATTTTGATCTGCCGCCACGGCTACTTTAATGGTTCCATTATTGGGACGTCCCCTAAAATCATAAATTTGGTTTGTTCCCGTGCCTCCTCCTACACCTTTCATGGTAAAACCTTCACCGGGATTGAGATCTCCTGTTTCTTTGATCTGGTTCCAGTTAGAATATTCGGTTCCCATAGTATATTTATTAAGCCAGTAACTTGAAATAAATACGGAATTATTTGAATTAGAGGCAATACCGTTGTAATTAGGGGCCGGAAGAAAACCGGCAGGATTACTTTCTAATGCATCAGTTACAGAGAAAATCCCACCTCCCTTGGCAGAAGCCGTTTGTGTTGAGGCCAGGTTTAACATGGTGTTTCCTGAGGCAGCGGCATTCAGGCTTCCATCAAGAGGGTCACTTATGGGAGATGTCCAGAAATGATAATCCCATTGATTTACTATACCTTCCTGATAAACTGAGACAATTCCTTTTCCAGAGTTGTTATTAGTATCATCACCCTGTATAAGCTGGCCTTCATCGCGTAGATAAATATTGCCAGACTCGTCTGCTGCAGAACCATCTAGCAAACTGATATCTTGTTGTACATATAAAATTTCTCCTTTATTATAGATGTACACATTGTCAGTACTACCAGAAGTGTTATTTTTCTGGATATGTAATTGAGCGCTTGCGATAACCGGTAAAAAGAAAAATAATAATTTGGGGTAAATATTTTTCATGATAATTAATTGAATTGAGGTGTAAAAATAGGAATTTATTTCTTAGTGTAGCTAATTTAGAGGTATTTACCTCGATTATTGGTCACAATTTATAGATAATATGTATATATGGTATTTAAAAAAGGTCAAAAAGTAAGTTTTATAGATGATGCAGTTTCTGGTGTGGTCCTGGCAATTGGTCCTGATTTGATAACAATCGAGACAGAAGATGGTTTTACACTGCAGGCAGAACCTAAAGAATTGATCGTTGAAGGTAACCTGAATGAGTTAGATCTGGATGATGCGCTTATTTCAGAAATCAAAAGGGAAGAAGAACAACGTTCACAACCTGGGAAAATCCCTACCAAAAGATCAAAAACCGTCCCGCCCATGGAAGTTGATCTGCATGCACATCAGCTTACAGATAATGAAAAAGGAATGTCAAAACATGCAATTTTGAACCTTCAGCTGGACACGGCACGCGGCCAACTCGAATTTGCGATACGCAAAGGCATTCAAAAAATTGTATTTATACACGGAGTAGGGGAAGGCGTCTTACGTATGGAACTGGAGACCCTTTTATCTCGTTATGAAGTGAAATTTTATGATGCTGATTATAAAAAATACGGTCTGGGTGCAACAGAAGTTTATATTTTTCAGAATCAGTAATATTTCTATTCTTGGCTAAACACCGGTGTTACCGTAATATTTTGATTCTCTGCGTTGAATGTCTCGTACAAAAGCTCTTCCCTACGTATGATTTCATCAGTAGCCGTATTTCTGAAAACTAGATCGTTAAGCACAATAGTAACACGTATGTCTGTAAGGCTGTAAGAATGTACGATGTACTCATTCACATCGTAGTCAGTGAAATAATCAGGATTTAAATAATCTGGTTCAGATACAGCTGGATCTGATCGATCATTATTTGGATTCAGGTCCATATCCTTATCTTCATCGCGCGTATCTGTTTTATCACCATCATCGTCAGGATCCATAAAATCTGGGATTCCGTCTTTATCTGTATCGTCACAAGCCAGCATATCGAAATTGCCATCAGCGTCAAGGGCTATACCTTCACTTTTTGTAGGTATATTATCACCATCATCGTCAAAGTCGTATTCATTGGGAATTCCATCACCATCTATATCCTCATTGCCCAGACCGCGTTCCACTTCTGACGGCACGCCGTCATCATCCATACGTATACCGGTAACAGTGATCAACGCCGTACCTTCCCCACTAATATATTCTTCATTGACTATAGGGCTTGCGGGGGGTATGGCGCTGCAAAAATAATCCTCTGTGACTTCCGCATTAAATATCCTATAGTTTACTTTGGCCGTAGTGCCGTTAAATTTGATTTCATAAGGCTTGCCATCAGTTGTTTTGCTTAAAATGGGTTCGCTGGTAATAAATTCTAAAACAAGCGCTTCCTGTGTGTCTGGGTTAATTTTTGAAAACACGTATTTAATATTCTCTGGCTGATTGACCTGTGCGGTCCTGCAAAGATTAATATCCAATCCTTCAAAATCAAAGTTGGTAACAATAACATCCCCATCATTACATGAGACAAAGGCAAATAGTACAAAAATGAGGAAATAACGCAGCATACTTGAGGTTTTAAGAGCAAAAATAAAGCTTTGCAGTTAACTAACGTCTTTGCGCGATAATAATTATATTCTAAGTAATTTTGCATCAAATTAAAACGTATGGAATCTGTATATTTTGACAATGCAGCAACTACTGCGATACGACCAGAAGTCCTGGATGCTATGGTAGAGGTAATGCGGGGTATTCCCGGCAACCCTTCATCCACGCATGCGTATGGCCGCAAAGCGAAAAGCCTTATAGAAAATGCTCGCAAAAACATTGCTCAGCATTTAAACGTTTCGGCTGGCGAACTCGTATTTACTTCTGGTGGTACAGAAGCAGACAACCTGATCATCAATTCTGTTGTACGTGATCTGGGCGTACGTCATATTATCACAAGTGCGATTGAACATCATGCGGTGGTTCATGTGGTTGAACAGCTTCAAAAAGTATACGATATTAAAGTATCACACGTCAATATTAAGTCCTGCGGAAGCATAGATCTGGAACATCTGGAACAATTACTATCGGAATCCAATGAAAAGACGCTCGTTAGCCTTATGCACATCAATAATGAGATAGGCAGTATGCTGGATGTTGATAAAGTGTGCAATTTATGTAAAGCACATAAAGCTCTTTTTCATAGTGATATGGTACAAAGTGTGGGACATTTTGACCTTGACCTCAAGGAAACGCCCATAGATTTTGTTGCTGCGAGTGCCCATAAATTTCATGGTCCCAAAGGTGTGGGTTTTGCTTTTATACGCAAAAACAGCGGGTTGCGTCCACTTATTTTTGGTGGGGGACAGGAGCGTGGGAGTCGCGCCGGTACAGAAGGTGTGCACAATATCGTGGGCATGGATAAAGCCTTACAGATTTCCTGCGAAAAGATGCAAGAAGAGCGTGCGAAAATTGAAGGCCTGAAAACCTATTTTATTGAGCAACTACAAAAAGAAATTCCACAGGTAAAGTTTAATGGTAAATGTGCCGATTTTAAGGAAAGTACCTATACGCTTATCAACGTGTGTTTGCCCATACCGGCTGATAAAGCGCTCATGACGTTGTTTCAACTGGATCTTAAGGGTATCGCCTGCTCAAAAGGTAGTGCCTGCCAGAGTGGTAGCGATCAGGGTAGCCACGTACTCAATGCCTTTCTTAGTGAAGAGGATAAACAAAAACCTTCGGTTAGATTTTCTTTTTCACACGAAAATACCAGGGAAGAAGTAGATTTTACGGTTGGTATTTTGAAGCAATTTATCACAAAATAGCTCTAAAAGTACCAGTTTATCGCATTTTTAGTGCATTATTGGCTTTTATAGGCGGTTTTTTAACCGCCTATTTTTTGTTATTTACTTCATTATACTACATTTGACTAGCACAAATGGATAATAGTTTTGAACCTCCACCCTGCTATTACAGATAAAATGATTCAGCATAACGCCCTCCCTAAACAACCGCGCCGATTTGTTTCCTATTGGAATGTTGGGAAGTTGCTGTACGGTGCCCTCGTGCTTTTTATAATAGAAACTTTTTTTTATTATCAAGCATTTTCCGCGGCGCTTCATGAAGACAAATTGCCTTGGAAACTCTTCTGGTCGTCGTGCCTCTTATTTTCTTTTTCCCATATATTTTTGGTAGTCATGGATAGTTGGTCGCGTTTTCAGGATTACAAGCGCATTAAGGATTATTTATACCTTCACGGTTTTGACCCCAGGATTTTATCGCCCTACCGTGGGAGCAAGTGCCAGCGCATGTCTCTCATTACTGCAGCACGAGAACTGGGAATGGAAAAGGAGGTGCAGCGCTATTTTCATAAATTGGGTATCAGGTGGTTTCATTTTATACCGGTTTTTATGATCAATGATCCATTTTTTATCACCAAAAAATACTTCTGGTCACGTACGTTTATGGAAAAACACTACAAGCCCAAAATTGACTACAGGCAACTTAACACCATTTCGGTTTAATGTTGCGCGCAGCAGGGCTGGTCAAAAGCTATTCCAGTAAAAAAATATTTGACCGTGTCGCTATCGCGTTGAAACCGGGAACAATCAGCGGACTCCTGGGACACAATGGCGCTGGCAAATCCACACTTTTTAAAATACTTTGTGGACTGGTTACGGCAGATGCGGGTGAAATTATTCTCAATAATGGGAAGCGACACTGTCATCAATCGACAAAAAATGAGGAAAACAGACACGAAATCGGGCAAAATCCTGCTTAAAATCGACAATTATTCCATTAAATTAAGAGAATAGGAACTCTTGGTTTACTGTATTTTGAAGTAGCATACTGTTTAAAAAAGTACATCTTTAGGCAGAAATCATCACTAATCAGGGAGTTTTTAGATACTTTAATGACATTTACTAAAATCCCGAGATATTATTTCCTTTAAAATTTCGCGTTTACGCGAACATTAAAAACCCGTGGTGTAAGATAATTGGGAATTGCATATTGTTGCTTGCTTGCCGCGTCCCGCACAAACGTATTTGTAATACTGTTTTGCCTGTCAAAAATATTATAGATCTCAAAGCCTGCGCTCAGGTCTTTAAAAATATGGAGCCAGTGTCCTTTGGGATATTGTTTTTGAGCATCGGTAAATACATAGCTAAAACCTGCATCTGCCCTAAAGTAAAAGGGTAACCGCGTCTGATAAGCATAGGGATCTGCATAACTGGGCGAACCCCCGGGCAGACCGGTTTGATAAACGGCGTTTAAGTACAGGCGCAAACTGGGAATATTCGGCACATAATCCTGAAAAAGCGCCCCTATTTTAAGCCTTTGATCCGTAGGACGGGCGATATAGCTGCGGTTTTCGATATTTTCTTCGGTTTTGAGTATTCCCAGGCTCAACCAACTATCAGTACCGGGAACAAATTCCCCGGCAAGGCGAAGATCGAGTCCGTAGGCGTAGGCTTCTGCGTTGTTTCTTGCGCGGTATCGTATGCGCACATTCTCCAGGGTGTAAGGATTTACATCATCCAGTTTCTTGTAATAGGCTTCGGTAACTAACGTAAACGGCCGTTCCCAAAGTTTAAAACTCCAGTCGTTTCCGGCAACTATGTGAATGGATTGTTGCGCTTTTACTGCCGGACGCACCTGACCTAATGAATCCCGGAGTTCGCGATAAAACGGCGGCTGGTAATAATAACCTCCAGAAAGCCTGAAAACCATGTCCTCATCCCAATCTGGCTTAATGCTGAACTGCGCCCGTGGGCTCACAACCGTCTGCGTGTTTGATGCAATCCCGTCACCGCTCACCGTCCAGTTTTGTGCTCTTACACCTACATTGTACCAGGCCTTATGCGATCCCAGCAAAAGGCGCTTACTGTATTGCGCGTAGCCCGAAATGCGATCTATCTGCACATCATTTGTCGCGCGCACATTTGTAAAAGGTACCAGCGGTGCATTGAAGGGAGCATACGGCTGATCATTGATAAATTCAGGTAAGGGAGGGCGGATGGAAAAACCGGCAGAATCTATGATTTCATATTCCTGCAAACGATCCCTAAAGTCTTCGTGCGTGTATTTAATGCCCGCATCAATCTGCCCTTCATTGATTTTTAAGGTTAGTTTTTCCTTTACATTTATGATGATCGCATCCAGGTTGTTTCGCGCATGGGTGAGTTGGGCGCCTATCCCTTCCGTAAATTCCACTTCGCCAATATTCTCATCACCAATGGAAGAATTTGGGGTTCCCAAACCATATTCGGCAAAAATATCATAATATTCCTGCTCTTTTGTATGGTATGCAGAAGCGATGGTCTGCAAGCTGAGGTTCTCATTAGGTTTATAGGTTCCTTTCAAGGCGCCAAAATATGTCTCGTACTGATCTTCTTCCTGGCCTTCATAATTAATGACCAGCGCGATGGGATCTGTAAGGGTCCCAAAATTTGTCTGGCGTGCAAAAGGCTGGTAATCGTAACTGTTTATCGCAATATTCCCAAGAAAGTCAACCGCAAATTTATCTGAAAAAGTATAGGTTAGATAGGTCTGAAGGTCATAAAAACGCGGCTGGAAATTGGTTTCTGTCTGTTTTGCATCAACCAGCAGGCTGTTGTCCCGGTAACGGGCACCCAGCAGCGCGGTGAACTTACCGTCGTCTGCAACGCCTTCTGCGGAAAGGCTTACGCCCAGCAAACTCAAATCTACCGAAGCGCCAAAAGCAACTGGACGGCGATAGGTAATATCCAACACAGATGACAATTTATCTCCATATTTTGCCTGAAAACCACCCGCACTAAAATCCACATCCCGTACCAAAGCGCTATTCACAAAACTCAAACCCTCCTGTTGGCCAGAGCGGATTAAAAATGGCCTGTAAACCTCAATGCCGTTTACATAGACCAGGTTCTCATCATAATTACCGCCGCGCACGGCATACTGCGTGCTCAATTCATTATTGGAACTTACCCCGGGCAAGGTGGCCAGCAGGTTTTCCACGCCGGGATTGGCGCCGGGAATATTGCGTATGGTTTCTGGGGAAAGGGAAACTATGCCCTCCACGCGATCCCGATTTGTGGAGGAGATCACCACTTCGTCAATTTGTTCTACAGTTGTACGGAATACGGGATTAAACTCAAAAATCTCGTCCGTTTTTAATGAAAAAGTCAATGTTTTTGCCTGAAAACCCACATGACTGAACGTAATTTGAATTTCGCGTTCCGCAGGGATATTCAGGGTGAAAAACCCGTTGATATTGCTCTGGGTACCGCCGCCATCGTAGCTAATGTTAACATCATTGAGTACGTTATTTTCCGCGTCAAGCGCGACTCCGCGTAAGGTTGCCTCTTGTGACCAAGAAGGGGAGGCGAACAGGGAAATGAAAAAAAGGATATAATAAAATGATGTTTTCAAAAGCTATTTTTTTCTGAAAAAAGTGGTGGTAAATGTAGTGCTGTTTCCCACATTATCTGTCACGATAAGTTTAAGGTTGTTTTCGGTTTCCGAGATAATGTTATCTGAAAAATGATAGGTGAGCAGATCGTCTTTGTACTCATATTCCATCAGGATAAACTTGCCATTGATCGTGGCCCTGAAATCTTTTATACCAGTTTCCTCGTCTGTAATTTTGAACTGAAGCACATCATAGGTAGACATCCATTTTCCTTCCGCGACATCTACCGGTACTATTTTAGGAGGTGTATCGTCTATCCCCACCGTATAATCCGTAAGTGTTTTAGTACGCGCAATAAGCGTGGTGCCATCCAGATAAGCACCGGTGTAGTACAACTTGTCATTATAGCCCACAGAACCTATGTAGAGATGCTCCCTGTCTTCTGCGGAATATCCTGATGCATCGTAGCGAATACTTATGTTTTTTGCCACTGGTATCAGGTCCTCGCCAAGGTGGAGTTTGTTGTTCTCTTCACTGAGATCCAGGTAGTGCTCATCAAAAAATGCCCCTTTCGGAAAATAGACTTCGTATTTGCCCAGGTTAAAATTCTGCGATTCGTTTGGATTTACATAAAAACCGGTCTTTTTCACCTCCCGTGGAGCCAATATTTCCTGTTTTTTGACACTTATAGGAACTAAAACAGAGGTTTTATTCCCCTTAAAATCAGAAATCATAATGTTATAAACATAGGAAACTCCGTCATTTTTTAGGTCAATAATGCCTTTATTGGTCTGCTGGGTAAAAATACTTAACGGATTATTCGGTTCAATAAACAATTTTTGAACCCGTTTCCTATCGGTTTCATAATATGCATAATCAATCATGCGCTTGACAAAGCCAGTTTCGGCAAACGAAAATTTGTCCATACGTACCTCCAGGTTTTTGTTGCCATTGAAGGAAGTCTCAATTGTATAGATTCCATTTTTGTTAGGTGCCCCATCTTGCTGATCTACCGTTGCAATCCCAAAACCAATGGGGCCAAAAGCTTCAATTTTCTCGCTTATAAAACTGCCATCGGGCTGTTTGGTAAGACTCAGGTTCTGCCGGTACTGGGACTGGTTTACCTGGCTGCTGTCGCCCAGGGGATAAACCATAAGCTCAGAAACGATAGGATCACTCGTGTCTGGTACCTCAATGCCAAAAAGCATCCCGTTCATGGGGCGCTGGCTGGCATCCCGAATCTCAAAGTGCAAATGCGGGGCGGTGCTTCCACCCGTATTTCCACTGTACGCGATCAGTTCCCCTTGCTCCACTTGAAGTTCGCCAGGTTTAGGATAAAGTTCTATGGCATAGGTTTCCTGCGCATACTGTTGCCCTTTTACATAGGCTTCAATGCTGGGCGAAAAACTTGATAAATGGGCGTAAACACTTGTATACCCATTAGGATGCTGCACATAGATCGCCTTACCATAACCGTAGCGCTGAATTTTTATTCGGCTAACCGAACCACCGGCGCTGGCATTTACCGCAAGTCCCTCCCGGTGCTGTGTTTTTATATCCATGCCACTGTGAAAATGACCGCCACGCAGTTCACCAAAGTCACCGGCCAGGATAATAGGGATATCCAACGGATTCTTAAAATAAGTAGTAGGTATGTTGTCCTGGGCGTAACCTGAAAGGCTCGCTGCCAGAACAAAGGCAAAAAATATCGTTCTCATTATGGGCGAATATAACTATTTTTAAAAGCAAAACGATGCGATTGTGGTTTGCGTATATTAAGAAGTTGGTTTCTAGCGTACAAGTAGTCAGGAATTGGTTTTCCTTTGCATTAGCTAAAATTAAGTGCGATTGTATTGGGATATTCTTAGCCGAATGTTAACTTTGTCTGACCAAGTATTGAGAATTTGCCTTAGATGAGTAAACTTTTAGACCGCATTGATTCCCTGCAAAGTGGCTTGAATAAGTTGGTAAAACAACATCAGGCATTACGACGGGAGCATAAGGTCTTATTGCAGGAAAATGAAAAGTTGAAATTAGAGCGGTCAAAATTTTTAGGCCGTCTTGAAGATATAGACTCAAGGTACAGTGCACTCAAAGCGGCAAATGCAATGCTGGGCAGTAAGACGTTCAAGAAGGAAACAAAGCTTAAGATAAATTCGCTCATCAGAGAGATCGATTTATGTATTGCGCATATAGCAGATTAAGGATTTTATGGCAGACATGCTTAAAATAAAGGTTTCTATTGCAGACAGGGTATACCCTTTAAATATAAATCCTGCACAGGAGGAAGGGTTGCGCAAAGCGGCAAAAGAAATTGAGGTTATGATCAAAAAGTTTGAGCAGAGCTATGCGGTTCGCGACAAACAGGATGTGCTTGCCATGTGTGCCCTGCAGTTTGCCTCTAAGGCGCTGAAGCAGGATATGGCTGATGCACAGGATCATGAACAGGCTATAAAGCAACTTGAGTATTTAGAGCTTATGCTCTCAGAACAGTTATCCTGACGTTCATAGACATAAAACGAAATTAATTACTGCCTACATTGGTTATTTTTTTGGTAAACTCAACACATATTCTTTAAGAAGGGTAAGTTCGGGTTGTTAAAGCAAGCCGTCTTTGAACGGAAGCTTGATCAGTCCATTAGCCCTATGATTATCTTTAAAGGAGTTTATTCAAATCCCGACCGATGTAGGCTTTTTTTATACATATACTTCATGGAAACCAATTTTTACATACTCTTGTTCATCGTCGCGGTAATCGCGCTATTTATAGGATTTCTAATCGCTAAATTACTGGAGCGCAACAATGCTTCCCAAATGGTCACAAAAGCACGGGAAGAAGCACAGGGTATCATAAAAGAGGCCAATAAAGAAGGGGAATCGATTAAGAAAGATAAAATACTTCAGGCCAAGGAAAAATTCATAGAACTTAAGTCTGAACATGAGAAGGTAATTGTATCCCGTGATAAAAAAGTCACAGAAGCCGAAAAACGCGTACGGGATAAAGAATCACAGTTGGGCAGTGATATTGCCAAAAACAAAAAAACCACAAAGGAATACGAAGACAAGCTTAAAGATTACACTACAAGGGTAGAGTATCTTGAAAAACGTAAAGTTGATATTGACAAATTGCACCAGAGCAAGGTGCAACAATTAGAAGTTATCTCAGGTTTACCTGTGGAGGAAGCGAAGCAGCAGCTCATGGAATCTTTAAAAGACCAGGCACGCACAGATGCCATGGCTTTTATTCAAAATTCTATGGAAGAGGCAAAAATGACCGCGGAACAGGAAGCCAAAAAAATAATCATCAATACCATTCAACGTATAGGTACAGAAGAAGCAGTTGAAAACTGCGTTTCGGTATTTAACCTGGAAAGCGATGATGTAAAAGGCAGGATCATAGGCCGGGAAGGACGTAACATCCGAGCGATCGAAGCTGCTACCGGTGTAGAAATTATTGTTGATGACACCCCAGAGGCTATTATACTTTCCTGTTTTGATAGTGTGCGCCGCGAAGTGGCCCGTTTATCACTACACAAACTCGTTACAGATGGCCGTATCCACCCTGCACGGATTGAAGAAGTGGTTCAAAAAACAACAAAACAGATAGAACAGGAGATCGTTGAGGTAGGTAAGCGTACCGTAATTGATCTTGGTATTCACGGCCTGCACCCAGAATTGATCAAAGCGGTAGGGCGTATGAAGTACCGTTCTTCTTATGGCCAGAATTTATTACAGCACAGTAGGGAAGTGGCTAAATTGTGTTCGGTAATGGCTGCGGAACTTGGTGTGAACCCAAAACTTGCGAAACGCGCTGGTCTGCTCCATGATATTGGTAAAGTGCCAGAAACCGAGACCGAAATGCCACACGCACTCCTGGGAATGGAATGGGCCGAGAAAAATGGTGAAAAACCAGAGGTTTGCAACGCGATTGGTGCCCACCACGACGAGATCGAGATGAAAACTTTATTGGCTCCCATTGTACAGGTTTGTGATGCCATTAGCGGCGCCCGGCCAGGAGCTAGAAGGCAAGTGCTGGATTCTTACATACAGCGACTTAAGGATCTGGAGGATATCGCATTTGGTTTTCAGGGCGTTAAGAAAGCGTATGCCATTCAGGCGGGTAGGGAACTTCGTGTAATCGTGGAGAGTGAAAAAGTAAATGACGATAGAGCTTCCACACTTTCTTTTGAAATCTCTCAAAAAATCCAAACTGATATGACCTATCCAGGTCAGGTTAAAGTCACTGTAATCAGGGAAACACGCGCTATAAACATTGCTAAATAGCAAATAAATAGCCTTTTTTGTCAATTTATTGACTAAAAACCGACATACGAATGAATTAAACTAAAACCCGCTATTAAGCGGGTTTTTTTATCGTTTACAGTAAATTTGCCACCTAGATTCAACTTTAGTAAAATGCTTATATCTTTGAAGAATACTTCCCTTTTTAGTCTATTAATCAGTACTTTTTTCCTTTTAATGCCCGCCTTATCCCAGGCTCAGATCAATAGTGACGACAGCGGTTTTAAGGATTATTATCCTATTGCAAAACGTCCTTATCTATCTGGCGGTATAGGAAACAATCCTTATGAAAATATTGTTTTTGATGCTAAACCAGTCGTTTATTATGGCATCTACAATGATATTCGGGAGGCATTGAGCAAGGATACGATTACCCCAGGAGATGCGATTTATATAAGCATACAACCACAACTGCGGCTTTATAACGAGAATTCAAAACCAGTCAAAACCCCAAGTTATAGGGCTTTTTTAGGTTGGCAGCGCATCCTGAGCACACGAAACAACAACTTTTTTACGGCCGCTTTTGAAACCGGGCATTATTCTAATGGGCAGACCGGTGCTGCTTTTTCTACCGAATTTGAAGAAAGTACAGACGGTGGCAATGCGGCCTATAACAATATTAATGACAATACGAACCTTTCAAAAATCTTAAACAGGGACTCTGGTAATTTTTCTACCAATTTGAGCCGTTTCAGCCTTAATTACAGGATCAACCAGTTTGATAGTATTGATAAGCCCACGCGCATTCACGCGTTTACCCTGACCTATCAATTATATCATAATAAGTTTATGGGGCTGTTTGACTTTGGTGGATTTAACCCTAATGATATCAATATTTATGGGCGGTCGCAAGTAGAGATGATCTATGGGTATACAGGCTATTTAAAAAAAATGCGCTACTCATTGGAACAGGAAGTGTATTTGCGCTTTGGATCACATCCCTCTGTAGATTTTTACCGTTCCGAAAGCCGGGGGATCATCTATCCCTGGGACAATGATTTTGGTTTTTTTACTGAATTTTCTTTCGGTTTTGACGATTATAATTACCGTTTTGTGGATAGTTTTCCGCGGTTGTCCGTGGGCGTAACCTGGGACTGGTTCTCACCTTTTGTAACCAAGAGCAAAAAATAATCGCAGGACGCCATTTTAGGCCTCAGAAGAGCCATTTTTTGCTGGTTTTGGGTTGTTTTCAAGTTTTATACGCTCTTTTGAGAGGTAGTTGCCATCTTCCAGTTGGGTAATATATTGTACTAAAGCTTCCCGTAATTCACAGTGCAGGTCCCAGGCTTCCTGAGGGTTTTTTGCACTGCATAGCGCGCGTAGTTTGATTGCTTTATCTGTCATATCAACCACCTGCAGTGTAGGCTCTTTTTCTTCATCCCATTTTTCAGATTGCTTAAGCAATTCTTCAAATTTTGAGCGCAGCTTGCTCACATCAATTTTATAATCTGCCCACAATTCGATAGGACGTACCTGATTAGGACTCGTCATGGACCAGTTTTCAAAAGTTTCGGAAATTACCCTTTTTAAAGGAATTACAAGACGCCGCAAATCCCAGGTGCGCACGACCATATAGGTAAAGCGAATATCTTCAACGTACCCCCAGTCTTCATCTATAATTACCACGTCTCCTATACGAGCGGGACGAGTAACCGCAATCTGTATCCCGGCAACGATGTTGCCCAGGGTACTTTGTGCGGCAACACCCAGAATGACCGTAGCAAGTCCTGCAGACGCAAGAAGGGAAACGCCCAATTTTTCTAGCGATCTAAACTGCGATAAAATCACAGAGGCGGCAAAAATGATAACTATAAAGGTAACAACCCGTCGTGCTACCGAAATATAGGTGAGTTTCATGCGCGCTTCAGAATTCTCTTCAGGACTAACATCACCTATTTTATTTTCGGCAACATATACCATAAATGAATTGATGAAGCGCATTATAAAAAATGCGATCGTACTTACAACAACCACAAGCAAAATTGCATAGAGCCACCTGGCGAACGGTCCGCCAAAGGAAATGAGCTCATTCAATAGTATGTAAAAAACGAGTACGCCAATAGCGATACCAGCTGGTTTGGCCAATTTCTTGGCGATGGTACGCATCCATTCCTGTCCTGATTTCATAAACAGCTTGCGCACCAAAATCATACTTAGTTTCCCGATGATATAACAAATTCCCAAAAGAATAATCATCCCAACGAATTTCCAAATGGGCATTCCCCAGAATTTTAGCCGGGCCCAGTTGGGCATCATACGATCTAGTTTTCTGGGTCCGTAGATGGCATAAAGTGCGTCAATATTTTCTACGGTATCAGGTGCAATGGTCCAGAACGCACCAAAATCCTTATATTTTACACGTTGAAGTCTTAGAACGGCATCCCTTCCGTCAAGGTTCATTTCACCAAAAACGATACTGCGTCTGGCTTTTCCAGCAATCGCCTTATTGGTCGATGTGCTAAAATCAGTCTGTCCGTCTGCCCGGTCTGATAGCGCGCCCCAGTCAATCTGTATGCGCTGATTAATCACAAAATATAGTTTTTGAGCGAGTATTGCCGCATCCTCCCTGGTAATGTTATCAGGATATAAATTTAAATTCAGTACCTGTGCGGCCGCTTCAAAATCCTTATTGCGGCAACTGATCACAAAATGCTCCAGTGCTGCCTGCGGGGTTTGCAGATTAATATCGTTATCCGGTAAGCCAATACTCTTGTTGAGCCTATTTACAACATAATAAGGATCGTTATATTCCTCTATGGGATTCTCCCTATACACTCCACCCTCTGTACTTATAGAGTCTTTTGAAGGAAGCTTCTGTGACGTACTGTCCTGTGTAAACTGTGCAAAAAGGGAAGGATTGAACTGGATTAGAATTAGGTAAAACAGTAATAAAGAGTATTTTTTTAGCATACTGACACTGTATTATGTTCTTAATAAAAAGTACTGCAATTTAAAAATCTTATAAAATACTTGTGCTAAACTACTTTATTCTTTTTCAAAATCTTGAGTTTGTTCTTCTTTATGTGATTAAAAGTATACTCAACATCAAATAAATGCTGAAAGAAGACTAACAAAGTTGTATATAAATCTTTGAGTATTAGTAAAAAATTAAGAAAATTTTGGTTGCTGTTCGGTTAAATTCCATTTTTTCAAACCTAATTTATTTATGACAACAAAAAACTACTATTTGCCCTTACTGGCTGCATTGCTGCTCTTCAGCATTTCTTGTTCCAGCTTAAAAAAAACAAAAGGAGGCGATGCCGCTACCACAGAAGAAAAAAAAGATGCTAAAAATGGTTTAAAATCTTATGATAAAGTCATTACCAAAGAAGCGATAACTGATGCTGGCCTTTTTGCCGTACATACGGTAAATGACGACTTCTTTTACGAGATCCCAGATAGTTTGTTTAACCGGGACATGCTTATGGTCACGCGAATCGCCAAAACCGCAGCTGAGATTGGCTTTGGCGGTGGTAAGACCAATACGCAGGTGCTGCGCTGGGAGAAGAAACCTAAAAAAGTGCTTCTTAGGGTAGTTTCTTATGAAACATTTGCCGCTGATTCGCTGCCCATTCATGAGGCGGTCAAAAATTCTAATTTTGATCCCGTCTTATTTGCTTTTGATATCAAAGCGCTAGGGAAGGATTCTACGAGCACCGTAATCCAGGTCAATAAGTTGTACGAAGATGATGTACAGCCTTTGGGGATACCAGATTATTACAGGGAGCGCTACAAAATTTCAAGCGTTGACAGTGATCGTAGTTATATAGAAAGCTTAAAAAGCTATCCCATAAACATTGAATCCAGACACGTAAAAACCTATAAAGCCAAAGAACCGCCCAGCAACGAAAGCGTAGGTTCCATTTCTGTCGAAATGAGCAATTCTATGATTTTATTGCCCAAAGAGCCCATGCGTCGCCGGTATTTTGACCAGCGCGTAGGATGGTTTGCCAGGGGTCAGGTGGATTACGGACTGGATGCCCAGGAGAGTAAAACAGTAAAATATCTTGATCGTTGGAGACTGGAAGTTAAAGAGGAAGATATGGCCAAATATAAGGCCGGCGAACTTGTAACGCCCAAAAAACAAATTGTTTATTATATAGACCGGGCCACGCCAAATAAATGGGTGCCTTTTATCAAACAAGGTATAGAAGACTGGCAGGTTGCCTTTGAAGCAGCTGGTTTTAAAGAGGCGATTATCGCGAAAGATGCGCCCACGGTAGCAGAAGATCCAGACTGGTCGCCGGAAGATGCACGATATTCCACCGTGCGTTATCTGGCATCGCCCATTCCCAATGCGAATGGTCCGCATGTAAGCGACCCACGTAGCGGAGAAATCCTGGAATCAGATATCAACTGGTACCATAATGTAATGACCTTGCTGCGCAACTGGTATTTTGTACAGACCGCGGCGATTAATGAAGAGGCGCGGGGAGTGGCTTTCAAAGATGAGATCATGGGCAGGTTGATTCGGTTTGTATCTTCTCATGAAGTGGGGCATACGTTAGGATTACCGCACAATATGGGCAGCAGTGTGGCCTATCCGGTCGACTCTTTACGCTCTGCGGAATTTACCAAGAAATACGGTACGGCTCCTTCTATCATGGATTATGCGCGGTTCAATTATATCGCCCAGCCCGGTGATGACGGTGTTGCGTTGATGCCTAATATTGGTATTTACGATAAATATGCCATTAAATGGGGCTATAAACCTATTTTAGAGGCTTCCGCCAAAAGCGAAAAGGAGACTTTAGATCAATGGATTTTAGAACATGCCGGAGATCCTATGTACCGTTTTGGGGCACAACAGCGCGATATTGTAGATCCAAGTTCGCAAACCGAAGATTTAGGCGATGATGCAGTAAAAGCAAGCCGTTATGGCATTGCAAACCTGAAACGAATCGTTCCCAACTTGATTGAATGGACAAAAGAAGATGGTAAAAATTATGACGATCTGGGTACATTGTACGGCCAGGTTTTAAGTCAGTACAACCGGTACATGGGCCATGTTTCTAACAACGTAGGTGGTGTTTATGAATACAATAAAACCTATGATCAGCAAGGAGCGGTATACAGCCCGGTACTTAAAAAACGTCAACAGGAAAGCCTTTCATTTTTAAATGAGGAACTTTTCACCACGCCCATGTGGATGATTGATGAAAATATCCTGAACAAAATCGAACACGACGGTAATCTGGAACGCATCCGCAGTACGCAAGTAAGGACACTCAATAATATCCTTGATTTTGGCCGTATGGCGCGTATGATAGAGAATGAAACACTTTACAATTCTGAAGCTTATTCGTTACCTGCCATGATGAGCGATCTTAGAACAGGTATTTTTAGCGAACTCAACCAAGGCGCAAAAATAGATACGTACCGCAGGAACCTGCAACGCGCTTATATAGATCGACTGGAATACTTAATGACAAAAGATCAGGAAGGCCGCAACGCGACGGAAGTCAACGTGGGCCAGTCAGATATACGGGCCGTAGTGCGGGAACAATTAAAGGTATTGCAGGGCCAGACCGCAAGGGCCGCAGGTAGAAGCGGGGATTCCATGAGTAGCATACATTTAAAGGATCTAAATGAGCGAATAGATCGAATTCTGGATCCACGCATATAATTTAAGATATTTTGGATTTTTAAGGGCCTTTCCATAATTGGAAAGGTTTTTTTATTCAAACTTTTTATAGTCGGAAAATAGCTTTTAAGCACAAAATCATTATTTTATTGTAGATTAGTGCGCATAGAGAGAATTTTTAATTCCGTTTTATAAAAAGAAATTATGACCTATCAGACTAATCTCAACCTCAAGGCAACTGATTTTGCACTGCTATTTTTTAGGATTGCACTTGCACTTATGATGCTCGTACATGGAATTCCCAAATTACTGACCCTTTTTGGCGATGCCGAAATTCAGTTTGCAGATCCTATGGGTCTCGGTATGACTGCAAGCCTGGCGCTGGCCGTTTTTGCTGAAGTAATTTGCTCTATACTGCTACTTCTTGGATTGGGTACCCGTCTCGCCGCTATCCCGCTTATTATTACCATGCTTGTTGCCATTCTAATTGTTCATGTTCCAGATGGATGGGGGAGACAGGAACTACCCACGCTTTATGCCGTTTGTTATGTGGTTTTATTACTTACAGGTCCTGGAAAATACTCCCTGGATCATATATTTTTAAAGAACAAGAAGAGTAAAATAGCCTAAAAGGATAATATATTAGTGTTTTCGATATTTAAAAGCAAAGCCCTAGAAACAATAGTTTTTAGGGCTTTGCTGTTTAAAATTTTTAAACGATCATGAACCTTCTTCAATGGGCAAATTATAGGCCGTTTTAACCGATTTATTGCCTTTTAAAGCAATTTTTGACACATAATTATAACCAATATAAGCAATACCCGGTATACTAAGTACAGCTCCCAAAACTAAAATGGTACTTACGGAGGTAAAAACTGTGCCGCTGGAAAGCACACCCAGAATTACCAGAACCGAAAATGGAAAAGAAAGGGCAAGAAGACCAATCGCAAAATCTGCATTGAACGTGCGTTTACTAGTGATCACGTCTTCCTTCTCCAGGGTTTCAACGGCGGCAATATGGGCAAATGGCCAGAAACTACAGGAACTTAATGAAAATACAAGCAGCAAAAGAATATCATTCGCACTATTCAAACCAATGATCGCAATAATCATTGCCGCAAAGAATACCGCAAAACCTGCACGTAGGGAAAGCATCCCAAAAATCTGAAAGAACTGTTCCTTTTTAATATTTACCGCCAGTCCTATATAAAGCAATACCAGGGGGGTCATCATCAAGCTTAGGCGTTGCATGGATTCTCCTATCACAAAAGGAAGTGTTTTCATATTGATACCAAAACATACGAGGAGCAATGCTGCGCCTATGAACAAATTTACCGGTTCAGAAACCAATGCGATAAGCAATTCCTTGATTTTAGTCTTGTTGCTGCGGTTATTCTTTTTATTTAAGGCATAGTAAAAACGCATCGCCACAACATAAAGAATCAGTAAAACGAAAATTTTATTGCCCAGATCTGCCATCGCCGCTTTCGCCAGATAGTTTTCCCCTAAAAATTCAAGAATAAAAGGGAAACAAGAAAGTCCCGGGGCCAGAGAAGGGATCAATAGTTGGGCAGTTCTGTATTTTGGGCTTCCCTTTTTAATACCCAATGCGGGTAGTATATAGGGGAAAATAAAGAATAGGATTATATTGAGAAAAAGTGCCAATACGGGCAGAATCAGTAAATCGATCTTCACCTGTATTCCCATTAAAGCTATAAAGATAGTTGCAGGAAGGGCGAGGTTCAGAATGATTTTTTTAACACCGTTCAATTCCGCACTTCCATTGAATTTATATTTCAATAGCAAACCTATACCTATAAATACTATAAAGAGCAGTGACTTCTGAAGTGTGAATACGTCCATAATAGGTTTAAACTAGAATAGCATCTATAGCATCTTTGAAATATTCCATTTCTTTCATGGTACCCATACTCACACGGCACCAATCCTGATCCCAGAATTTAAAGGCACGAACGACCACTTTCCTATCATAGATATTTTCCAGAAAAGTATCGCCGGGCATGTCAATGGGAAACATGACAAAATTGGTTTGCGAGGGCATAAAATCAAAACCACGGCTTGTAAGATAGGAAGTGGTATAGTTGCGGGCTTCTACAAGTTTGTCCTTACAGGAAGTCAAATATTCGGTATCGTCCATACTAGCAGATCCGGCAGCGATCGTGGGACCTGTTATCCCCATCCCACCACGGGTAATCTCATTGATGGCATTGAGGGATTCGGTTTTGCCCAGCATGTAGCCCAAGCGCAACCCGGCCATACCGTGAATCTTGGAAAAAGTGCGCGAAACGAAAATGTTGCAACCTTCGGCAACAAGGGGGACCATACTGTTTGCCAGGCCACCGTCTGACAATTCAATATAGGCTTCATCAACAAAGACGGGTACCTTCCTCGAAACCCTTCTGCAAAAAGATTTTAACGCTTCAGTATCTGTTATGGTAGCGGTAGGATTGTTAGGATTTGTAATATAGACCAATTTTGTATCGCTATCAATTGCGGCTTCCATAGCAGGTAGATCATGCTGATAATCTGGGGTAAGTTTGATGGCCTTCCATGCACCACCGGCAGCTTTGGCAACACTAACTAAAGACATATAGCTGGGGTCTGCACTCACCACATTTCCACCTTTTTGAAAATAAACTAATGCTGTCTTTTCCAAAAGGTCTGAAGAACCAGGAGCCATCATCACCTGTTCTTCTTTGACACCTTCATAAGTAGCTATTTTTTTGACAAGATCATCTAATGAACTCCAGGAATAGTGATTACCGTCCCATACTGCTTTTTGAAAAGCCTTCGCTGCCATTTTTGAAGGCCCATGAGGATTTTCATTCCAGACTAAACGTGCATTTACCGTACTAAGGTCTGGTAACTTAGGAGGCGTAAATTCGTTAAACGTACTTTTGTGGTATAGAAACTTCCTACCTTCCTGTTGTGCTTCTTTAACGGTAGACGCCCAGATTTGCTGTGGGGCGAAGGCCATTGCACCCATTGCTACTGCGCTTTGCTTTAACCAGGTTCTTCGGGATGATGTTGTTTGAATAGTCATAATAGTTGAATGATAAGTTTGTTTTAAATTTATCATAACGATGTGACTTATTTGGTGCTAATAAAATAATAATAACATCAAATAACTGAAAATAAATGATTTTTATTTACAATAAAATAAATATCCTTCATTCTCAAAATGTGCTAAATATGTGTTTTATAAGATTTTATATTCATTTAATGCCATAAAAAAAGCCCAGTTTTACTGGACTTTGATTTGCAAAATAGGGTTGATTAATCATGAAGATCTTCTAACCTTTTAACGTTGTTAAAGGTCTTTTGAATTTCATCAAGTTGTTTGGCAATAACCTGTTCGATTTTTGCTGGAAGTTTATGTTTTTTGATAACTTCTTCATATTCTTCTACACTTGCCTTCTCGCCACGGATGCACTCTTCTAAAATGGCTTCATCATCATTACCGGCAATAGCAGATTTTAAATCGATCCATGCTCTGTGTACAGATGCTGTAGCACTCCCTTTTTCTGTAGGCTGTGCGTTTAAAGCTCGAATTTCAAAATCTATTTCAGTAGCAAAGCGATTGCGTTTTACTGCTTCTTTTTTTAAATATGTTTTTAAAGCTTCGTGCTTTGAATTTTCTATAGCTTTTTTAAAACCTTTTTCGGCATCATAGTTCTTTTCCAATAATTCCTGAAGAGCCTCTACAATATCATCGTGGTTTTTCTCTTTTATACTTTCGTTAGTCGTATTCATAATGCTTATAAATTTTATTTATTTAATTAAAGATCAAATTAATAGTTAATCACAGCATTTTATCTTAACAAATAGCCATTTCTAAAAGGTTTAACATTATAAGTAATGCTTTGAGAACTTGATCTATGTTGATATTGTCCTACAAACTTGAAATTTTTTATGTAGAATATAATAATCTTCACCTTGATTTAAGAAAAGGACCTAACGGTTTGTAATAAAATATATAAGACCCTTATAAAAGTATTTAGCCCAATGTAGCCTGCACACGATTTGCAAAAGTTTCAATATCAAAGGGTTTATAGATAAAATTTGTTGCGCCAGCACGCAAACAATCTTCTTCACTTTCACTAAGTGCAGACATCATTAAAATAGGAATGTTGGAAATGGATGATGTTTGGCGAATATCATGGCAAACTATAGTGCCATCTATGCCAGACAAGAGTTTATCAAGTACCACTAAGTCAAAACTTTCCTCTATTAGAATTTCAATAGCCTTAATAGGACTCCTTAATAGGTTTACGGTATGGTTGCTAAACTCTAAAATATCCTTGACCATAAGGCCTAGATTGTGGTCATCTTCAATAAGGAGTATTTTGGACATTTGTTGAGTTTGGAGAATGTAGTTGGTATCTCAAAAATGCATAAAATTTTATCAAAATCAAAATTAACTTTGTGATAGCGCTCTCGAAAATGGCTATTGAGTTAATATTTCCAAAACTAAGAATTAGAGGAGGATTATATAAAATTGAACTAGGAGACTTTCCTAGTTTTTGCCCTTAATCGCTTTCCAGATTTTCAAACTTCCGCTCACGATCAATAAAGTAACAATTCCCATAACAACGCCTACTAAAAATTCACCTATAATACCAGGGAGGCCTTCTACCAGATGATGTACAAATTCAAGATTGTGTACAAAGATTCCCCCGGAGACAAGCAGTAAGGCGATCGTGCCAATAAATGAAAGTCCTTTTATTACCATAGGTAGCGCCCTTACCAGAAAACGACCTATTTTATCAGAAATGCTGTTTTCTTCCTCATTAAGGTCTATCAATTTAGCGCCAAATTCATCCATTCTTACAATTAGGGCCACGATACCATATACCCCAATAGTAGCAACTATTGCTATAATCGAGACCACTATAATCTTTGTGGCCAGGACTTCACCCTCAACTGCACCAAGAGCAATAATGACTATCTCTATTGAAAGTATAAAGTCAGTTAAAATGGCTGCTTTTATTTTTTCTTTCTCCCTGGCTATCAATTCTTCTTTAGAAAGATCTGTAATATCCTCTACATGCATTTTTTCTGAATGCGGAAAAAAATACTCATATACTTTTTCAGCACCTTCATAGGCAAGGTACAGTCCACCAATGATCAAGATGACCGTAATGGCCACGGGAACAAAGGCGCTCAAGAGGAAAGCTATAGGTAAAATGATTAACTTATTGAGGAGTGATCCTTTAGTAATCGCCCATAGTACCGGAATTTCACGGGAAGATATGAAACCGGAAGCTTTCTCGGCGTTTACAGCGAGATCATCACCAAGTAGACCAGCAGTTTTTTTAGCGGCAACTTTACTCATGATCGCAACGTCATCCATAAGTGCCGCGATATCATCTAGAAGTGCAAAAAATCCTGAAGCCATATGTATATGTTGTAATTGTGGGCAATATATAAATTTAAATAAATATAAATCGCTATTTCAAAAGAGGATAGGAAAGTCTGGATTATACCCTCTAAAAGCCTTGGTTTTCCTTACGGCTATTTCTTCCTTTGATACAAATAATAATGCCCGTATATTTTTATACGGGCATTGGAATTATAGAAAAAATATATTTAACCTGAAAGTGAGAAGTTTAGTTTAGTATCTCTTCTATTTTTTTTAGTTCATCATCACTAAAATTAAGATTGTTCAATGCCTGTACATTATCTTTCAATTGGTCTACTTTACTAACGCCTACCAATACGGAGGTTACACGCTTATCTTTAAGTAGCCATACAATTGCCATTTGAGCAAGGCTTTGGTTTCTATTTTGAGCGATTTCATTGAGTTTTTTAATCTGATCAACAACTTTAGGGGTGATCTGCTCTTCACTTAGATAGCTGCCTTGTGTTGCAGCCCGTGAATCTTTAGGAATACCGTTGAGGTATTTGCCGGTAAGAATTCCCTGCTCTAAAGGTGAAAATACAATACTTCCCACGCCAACTTTCTCTAACGTGTCCATCAATTTATTTTCTTCCACCCATCGATCCATCATATTGTAACGCGGCTGATGGATGAGAAATGGAGTGCCCATATCTTTTAACAACGCTGCGGCACGTGCGGTTTCTTCTGCTTTATAATTAGAAACACCCACATAAAGAGCTTTACCAGAGCGTACAATTTGATCTAGCGCACCCATGGTTTCTTCGAGCGGGGTATCTGGATCTGGGCGGTGATGATAGAAAATATCAACATACTCCAGACCCATTCGTTTTAGGGATTGATTAATGCTTGAAATGAGATACTTTCTGGAACCAAAATTACCATAAGGACCAGGCCACATGTCATATCCAGCTTTGGATGAAATGATAAGTTCATCACGATAGGACTTAAAATCCTCTTTAAAAAGACGTCCAAAATTTTCTTCGGCAGAACCATAGGGAGGTCCATAATTATTGGCGAGATCAAAATGTGTTATTCCCTGATCAAAAGCACTTCTTAATATAGCACGGCTAGTTTCAAAATTGTCCTTATAACCGAAATTATGCCAGAGACCCAAGGAGATTAGAGGCAGATTTATACCGCTCTTTCCACAGCGACGGTACTGCATGCTATCATAGCGGTTTTCTGATGCGATGTATTTTTTAGTAATATTCATGGTTTATTATTTAGTTTAAAGGTATTATATAATTCATTTATGGTACTCTGAAGGCTTCTACTGAAACAGAACGTTTTTCGTTTTTTGAATTAAAGATGAAAATTTCTTTGGCGTCATTGGGAATTTTGAACATTCTGGAGTTTTGAGAAAGATACCCAGCTCCAAAATAAAACTCATGTTTGTAGGTTCTTCCGTCAGAGCATTTGATCAGTGCATAACTATCGGTAGGAGTTAATGGAATGATCGCACTTGCATTTTTTGATGTAAAACATTGAAGGGCGCCATCGTTATTTGCAACAAGAAAATCTATAGCGTCCTTTTTCACCAGTTGGGCGATACCCCGGGCATCTCCAGGGGTTTTAAAACCACTTTCATTTGCGGGAACACTAATGAAATTTCCATTCCCATCGCCAGATAATACAGTTCCTATAGCGCTGTTTAGCGACCCTCCCAGAGTTTCAGTATCGGTTCTGTTACCGGTCAGCAATAGGTCTAGATTACCATCACTGTTCAAATCTGCAATAGATATACCATAGACTGGTGCGATTTGAGCAGGTAGAGGTAAATCTTTATAAGTAAAGGTGCCGTTTCCCTTATTTTCAATATAAATGGATTTAAGACAATTGATTTTTTTTGCGGAAGCGCCTTTTAGTTCTTCTTTGGAAAACATCTGATCGAAAGTGGTTTTACCATAATCGCTGTAAAAGGTAAATCTTTTTTTCATACTGGCAATTTGGCTGATCAGGGCATCCCTTGAGGGTAAGGGATAGTTTATTCCGTTTACATAATAGCCTATAATTGGATCAATTTTTCCATTATTGTCAAAATCCTTGAAGACAATGGTAATGGGTTCTTCTTGCGTAGCCTTAAGGTCTATGTTCTCACCCAGGTTACCCACAATATAATCTATGTCTCCATCTTTGTCAAAATCACCACCATTTATGCTGTTCCAAAATCCACTGAGGCCGGCCATTTCAGTCTGTGATGAAACATTCTTAAATTTACCATTTTGATTTTCAAAAAAGGTTATCTGCATCCATTCACCCACAATAATAAGGTCTACCGCGCCATCATTATTAAAATCTGTCCAGAGCGCTGAGGTAACCATCCCTAACGCTGATAATTCCTGAGCAAGATCATGCGTTACATCTTTAAAAATACCATTATCATTTCTCAGTATGTAGCTTCCATCTGCCAGAGGATAACTATTTGGTCTAAGTCTTGAACCTATAAATAAGTCCAAATCACCATCACGATCATAATCTGAAGCATTTACGGTAGCTGTACTGGCATTAATTTGCGGTAGTGTACTGGAAATACCAAAGCTACCATCTGGATTTTGATAATACAATTGGTCGCTATAATTTTCAGATTTGTCAGGAAATTCGCTCCCTCCGCTCGCGACATAAATATCAATGCGCCCATCGTTGTTGAAATCTGCCATGATGCTTCCCAGTTGTTCAAAATTCCAAGATTGAGGCAGGCTTTGACCTTTTTCAAATTCACCATTTTTTTGCTGCATCCATACATAAGAGGTGTCATTCAAAGCAGTTGTAAACAAAAGATCTTCCAGACCATCCTGATCTATATCGCCCACAGCAATACCCGGTCCTTCGCGTGACAGCATTCTAAGAAGCAAAGGATTCTCCTGAAAATCAACAAAATTGTTTTCTGTGTGTTTAATAGTAGATAACTTATTTTCTACATTTTTTAAAAGTGTATTTTTTCGTTCAGGTTTCTTATTTGTAAAAGTTTCGGCGTCTTTGTAGTTGAGAATAAGTTGCTGGTTACTTACTATGCCGTACAATTTTTCCGATTTGCCATCTGGCCAATCAATACGAATACTGTCCATATTTTTTCTGTTTCCAAGGCCAAAGTGAAGTTTATAATCTACCGAGGATAAATACCCGCGCACAGGATATTGATTTGCTTTTTGAATCGTATCCCCATAATAAAGGGAGATTTGAGCTCCTATCCCTTTTGGATTATGGGAAGGACCTTCTAGGTCTACACTCAGGAAATGGGCGTTCCGGGAATTATTTTCAACGGTTTTATTCTTATAGATAAATGCGCCTTCGTTGATGTTGTTAGACACCAGGTCCAGATCCCCATCCAGATCAAGATCAGCATATAGGGCACCATTTGAAATGCTTAGGGGTGCATCGCTCCATTTTTCGGTAACATTTTCAAAGGATCCTTCACCTTTATTTTTAAAGAAGTAATTGGCAATATTTATTGTTTTTAATTCCTGAATGTCATTGTAAATCCTCCTTTTCCGAATAGAATCCCCACCAAAAGGATTTTTATAACCATCAGCGTAGTTCGTAAAATCCAGATCTGTAATATCCTTCCCATACCCATTGGTCAAGAAAAGATCCTTAAGACCATCATTGTCAAGGTCTACTAGTAGTGGTGCCCAGCTCCAGTCTGTTTTATGGATGCCTGCTAATCGTCCTACTTCAGAAAATGAGGAATCCCTGTTTCTTAACTGCAAGGTGTTACGTACGTATTGTGGCATATACCCCATACGATAGCGCATCGCTTGATTGTTATAGTTCATAGCCTGCGTCATGGTTTTATTGTGCAGGTTTTCTTCGGGAAGCATATCCATCTGTACAATATCTTCAAGACCATCATTGTTATAATCTGCGATATCCAGACCCATACCGTTTGAAGAGGTTTGTTTTATATAATCGAGAATACCGTTTGTAAAGGTACCATCACCGTTGTTTATCCATAATAAATCATTTGTTATAAAATCATTTGAGCAATAAACATCTGGCCATCCATCATTATTTACATCTAATATGCCCACACCCAGGCCATAACCTTCGATGGTTATACCAGCTTCACCAGAAACATTGGTAAAGGTATTATCACCATTATTCCTGTAAAGCCTGTCTGTGGTTTTGCCACTCGCGTCCTGTTTGATAGGGCGGATATTATTATGATTGAAAGAATCAATACCATTAGTTAATAAGTACATATCAAGATCTCCATCTTTGTCATAGTCAAAGAATACGGCTTGCGTACTGTATCCATTATCATTAAGACCATAAGCATTTGCCTTTTCCTTAAATGTATTATTGCCTTGATTTATATAAAGTTGATTTTCAGACTTGCCACTTTCCCTATTCGCAATACAGACATATATATCCATAAAGTTATCACAGTTTATGTCTACAAAACTGACACCGGTTACCCAACCTTCTTTTGATATACCGGCAGGTATAGTTATATCTTCAAATTCCAGGTTGCCTTTATTGAGATATAATTTAGAAGGGACCTGGTTGCCACCAAAGAAAAGATCTGGCAGTCCATCATTATTTATGTCTCCAGTTCCCACACCAGACCCATTGTATATATAGACAAAGTTAATAGGGTTAAATTCAAATGTTTCTTCTATCGCATTATTAAAATTAATGCCGGTTTTTGAAGCAGGCAGTAATTCGAATTTGACGGGAACACTATTTTTTTCACATCCCGTAAAAATTAAGAGCGCTAAAGCCAGAAAGCGTAAAGCATTTGAGTTAACAATCAACATGTATTTATTTAATGAATTTAAAATCTTCAAACGGAATACCTTTGACGAAAATTAATGATATTTATAACAAAGTAGAGACAAAGCTGGAAATTTCATTTAGCTGTATTTTTATAGAATAATACGACGATTTCTAGGAATAATTACCAATAGAAGTCTAAAACGTTCATAAATAATTCAAATGTATATTTTTTGATATTAATTATTGCTTAATCTAAAAAATTGGTTATACTTGTAGTCAGTTAAACTATAAGAAGGTAATTAGTGATTTTTCAGAGTTGCCAAATTTTGAATTTTTTAGAAATACCCTAGTATTTCTTTTTATAGTATACTGTAAATCTTCGATATTTTTTATATTTTAAGATAGATAAATAGACTTATTTTCAAAAAAACCAACCAATAAAAATTAAAATCTACAACGTATGAGTTCAGATAATAAATTTTTCAAGAATATTGATACAATTCAATTTGAGGGCAAGGACAGCAAAAATCCCATGGCCTTTAAATATTATGATGAAAACCGAAAGGTTGCTGGTAAAACCCTTAAAGAGCACCTTCGTTTTGCTACTGCTTACTGGCACACCTTCAATAATACAGGTGCAGATCCTTTTGGACCGGGAACCGAAACATTCGCATGGGACAAAAATCAAGATCCTATTGCCCGCGCAAAGGATAAGATGGATGCTGCATTTGAGTTTATGACAAAACTTGGTATGCCCTATTATTGTTTTCATGATGTTGATGTTGTAGATGAAGCACCTACCTTGAAAGAATTTGAGGAACGCCTGCAAACTATGGTTGAGTATGCTAAACAAAAACAAGAAGATACAGGCATAAAACTTCTTTGGGGAACTTCAAACCTGTTTAGTAATAAACGCTATATGAACGGGGCGTCAACCAATCCTAATTTTGATGTACTCGCGTATGCCGGCGGCCAGGCAAAAATAGCGATAGATGCAACCCTCGCTTTAGGAGGTGAGAATTATGTATTCTGGGGTGGTCGTGAAGGATATATGAGTTTGCTGAATACAGATATGAAGCGTGAACAGGAGCATCTTGCACGTTTCTTGCACACCTGTAAGGATTATGCGCGCAAACAAGGTTTTAAAGGTAATTTTTTAATAGAGCCAAAACCTATGGAGCCTATGAAGCACCAGTATGACTACGATGCTGCCACTTCACTAGCTTTTATTGAAAAATATGATCTTCAAAATGATTTTAAACTCAACCTGGAGGTAAACCATGCCACGCTTGCCGGTCATACCTTTCAGCATGAACTTCAGGTAGCTGTTGATGCAGGTATGCTGGGCAGTATAGATGCAAACCGGGGCGATTATCAAAATGGCTGGGATACTGATCAATTTCCCGTAAATCTTTCTGAAATTACCGAGGCAATGCTTGTAATCTTAGAAGGAGGAGGGATACAAGGCGGAGGTGTGAACTTTGATGCAAAAGTAAGAAGAAACTCTACTGATCTTGAAGATAAGTTTATAGCTCATGTTGCCGGGATGGATATATTTGCCCGTGGATTGATCTGCGCAAGTGAGATATTGGAGAATTCTGATTATAAAAAACTTCGCAAAGAACGTTACTCTTCTTTTGATAGTGGCAAAGGGGCTGAATTTGAGAATGGATCTTTATCTCTGGAAGATCTTAGTAAAATTGCAAATGAGAAGGGAGAACCTAAACAAATGAGCGGTAGACAAGAACTCTTTGAGCAGATCATCGCTACTTCTTACTAATTCAATAAAATTTTTTTAATACTGTCGGGGGCAGTACTTATTGAGAGCCTGTCAAACTTTTTGACAGGCTTTTTTTGTATTTAATTGATCAATTTTTGATTTAAGGTGTAAAAAGTTAACACTGACTTAATCTTTAAATGATGAATAAGTTTGTAAAATATCGATGATTTGTCAGAAATTGCCGTTTAAACCCAAACTTAAATCAAATGATTAAAAATTTACGCAATCTATTGTTTATGCTTACACCCATTTTAGGGTTCTCACAGAGCATTTTTATCAATGAAATTCACTATGACAACGACGGTGCAGATATTGAAGAAGCTATTGAGGTAGCCGCCCCTGCGGGAACACTCTTAGATGGTTGGCAATTGGTGCTCTACAATGGCTCCAACGGCGCACCTTACAATACGCTTGATCTTGCCGGTACTGTGGCAGATCAGGTGGGTGGTTACGGTACACAGGTCGTTTCCCTACCTTCTAACGGTTTGCAAAACGGAAGTCCAGACGGTATCGCATTATTAGACGCCACAGGAACTGTTGCGCAATTTCTTTCCTACGAAGGCACGATGATGGCCGCCAGCGGCGCCGCAGCTGGACTTGAAAGTGAAGATATAGGTGTTGAAGAAACAAATGCTACTCCCATTGGCGCATCTTTATCACTTGTAGGTGATGGTAATGCATATGAGGATTTTACCTGGGAAGTTACAGCAGTTAATTCTTTCGGTGAAATAAATACAGGTCAGACGTTCAATGGGCAAGCGACCGCTCCAAAAATCAATGAATTTGTCTTTAACCATACCGGTTCAGATACAGATGAGTTTGTGGAAATTTTAGGTTCTGCTACTTCAGATATATCCGCATACAGTCTCCTGATTATAGAGGGCGATGAGAACGCACTGGGAATCATAGATGTCGTTTTACCATTGACAACTACAGATGAAAATGGCTATTTTGTTACTAATTTTAGCTCAAATACCTTCGAAAATGGCTCTCAAACCCTCCTTTTGGTAGCAGATTTTACAGGAGCTGTGGGAGATGATCTTGATGCGAACGATGATGGTGCGCTTGACAGCGAACCCTGGTCTGCCATTGCAGACGGGCTCACCGTCTTGGACGGTGGCGTAAATGACCTTGCCTATTCCGAAACCATATTGAACCCTGATTTTGATGGTGGAACATTTACAGTGGGCGGTGCATCTAGAATACCGGATGGAACGGACACAGACAGCGCTACAGATTGGGTACGCAATAGTTTTAACGGTGCTGGGTTACCCAGTTTCCCAAATGCAGAAACTGAAAGTGGAACCGCTCAAAACACGCCGGGAACAGAAAATCGGTTGGGAACGGTAATAAACGACGCGGAAGTGGTAATTAATGAACTGGATGCTGATACGCAGGGTACGGATACCCAGGAATTCTTGGAACTTTATGACGGCGGACAAGGAAATATTGCTTTGGCAGGACTTGTGGTTGTTCTCTATAATGGAAATAATGACGCCAGCTACGCTGCCTTTGATCTGGATGAATACGCAACAAATGCCGAAGGTTACTTTGTACTGGGCAATACCGATGTCCCTAATGTGGATTATGTGGTAGCAAGTAATACGTTTCAGAACGGTGCCGATGCTGTTGTTGTATACCGCGGGGATGCGACTGATTTTCCTAATGGGACTCCGGTGGTTCTTGATAATATAGTTGATGCAATTGTGTACGGTACCGGTGATGAAACAGATGAGGGGTTACTTCCCTTACTCAATGAAGGTCAGGAACAACTTGATGAAGATATAAATGGTAATAAAGATGGCGAATCTTTACAGCGTGTTCCCAATGGTTCTGGAGGTGTTCGCAATACAGCTACCTACCGCGCAGATCTTCCCACCCCGGGCACAGAAAATGGGGTTGAGGTAGAACCTACCACTCCTATAAGTATCGCCGAGGCGCGTAATGCCGCGGAAGGGGAAACCATAACCATTACCGGTATTCTTACCGTTAGCGACCAGTTTGGCGGGCCTGCCTATATTCAGGACAGTACGGCGGGGATTGCTGTATTTGATGAAGCGGTACAGGGTGATGGCATTTTCACTATTGGTGATTCATTGACCATTACGGGAACAAGAACCTCTTTTAATGGTCTGGTGCAGGTTAGTCCGGTGAATGTGGTGACTAAAAATCAGGCACCTATAGGGCAAATAACTCCAAGGACGATTACTCTGTCACAGTTGGGCGAATATCCCGGCGAACTGGTACGCATAGAAAACGTTGCATTTCCTGCCCCAGGGGATCTTTTCTTCGGAAATTCAAATTATATCGTAACAGATGCCAGTGGTGAAGCGGAATTGCGCATTGATGCAGATTCTGGCGAACTCGTGGGCAAAGCGCAACCAGATACGTGTGCTTCAGTAGTGGGCGTTGTGGGTAGGTTCAATGAAACCTTCCAACTTTTACCTCGTTTGGGAGCGGATATTCCATGTGCCGAACCCTATGTGAATCCGGGTTCTGGTTCTAACATTCCTAAGGAAGACACCTTTGATGTTGCCGCCTGGAATATAGAATGGTTTGGTGACGAGGGCAATTCACCAGCCGCTGGCAACCCACTTTCAGATCCGATACAGCGTGACAGTGTCCTTACCGTTTTAAAAGGTATTGATGCCGATGTATTTGCTGTAGAGGAAATTTCAGATGATGTACTTTTTGCTGAATTGGTATCACTTTTACCAGGTTACGACTATATCCTTTCTGACGCGGTTTCCTATCCTGATGGAACGCCACCGTTTCAGAAGGTTGGTTTCATATATAAAACCGAAACAGTTACTCCCATCAAGACACAGGCGCTTTTGGCAACGATTCATCCCTATTATAACGGTGGTGATGCAAGTGCCCTGGTCAATTACCCGGCAGAGGCAGACCGTTTTTATGCCAGTGGTCGTTTACCGTTTTTAATGACCGCAAATGTCACCATTAACGGTAACAGTCAGGAAATTGACCTTATCGCACTTCATGCGCGTGCAAATAGTGGAACGAGTGCACAAAACCGTTACGATATGCGCAAATATGATGTGGAAGTCCTTAAAGACAGCCTTGACGTACAATTTGCCGATCGTAAAGTGATACTGATGGGAGATTACAACGACGACGTAGATGAAACAGTTGCAGATGGTATAAACACCACTGTTTCCTCTTATGTGGAATATGTGAACGATGCCGCAAATTATAGTGTGGTTACTTCGGTGTTGAGCGATGAGGGTAAACGTTCCTATGTATTCAGGGAAAATATGATAGACCATATTTTAATTACCGATGAACTTTTTGATACCTATTTAGAAGGAAGCGCAACCGTCAATTATGAATATTATGATGCCGATTATACGCAGACCGCTTCAGATCACTTTCCTGTTTCGGCAAGATTTAAATGGAACACACCCTTAAAGTTTGAAGATGTTGAAACCGTTCCTGCTTCCTGCTATGGTGAATCTGATGGTATGGCCACTGTTTATGTTTCTGGCGGTGTTCAACCATATTCCTATTTATGGAGTGATGGCCAGACCGAAGCTACGGCAACAAATCTTATGGAGGGAACGTATAGTGTAAGTATTACAGATGCTGGCGGATCTAATATTGAAGTGAACGCTATAGAAATTACAGCACCAGAAGCCATTACCTATACTGTGCCTAAAACCGTAGATGTTTATAAAGGTTATGAAGATTGTACAACGTTGAGTATTTCGGCTATTGAAGCAGGGGACGCGTATACCATCTTATGGAGTACAGGGGAGACAGCGGAGAATATCAATGTTTGTCCGGCAGAAAGCACGACCTACGAGGTAACCGTAACCAATGCTGATGGTTGCAGTATTACTAAAGAGATTTTTGTAAACGTAATTGACGTTTCCTGTGGTGGAAACCGTTGGAATCCAAAAGTTCAGGTATGCTATAAAGGCAAAACCCTTTGCGTAAGCAGTCACGCTGTCAAAGCACTCCTGCGCAATGGTGGTACACTAGGTAGTTGTTCACAAGCAGAGGAACGAATTATTTTAAGTTCCCTTACACTTTATCCCAACCCTGTGCGCAATACTGGACATATTTCTGTGGAAAGTATACTTGCAGCTACAGTGCGTTTTGAGGTTTACAATCTTTTTGGAATAAAAGTATTTGCCGAAGATGTTTCTGTGGCAGATGGAAAAACTCAAATAAACCTGAATTTTGGAAGTTTATGGCCAGGCATTTATATTTTAAAGCCAAAATATAATGGTAATGTACAGGATTCAAAAGTTTTTGTAAAGCGGTAAATACTACTTAAAACATCCCGTTTTTCACCCAAAAAGTCCCGTTTTACGGGACTTTTTTTTGCCTATAAGGGTTCGCATTCTCCATTTAGGGAATAGTATTTAAACTCAAAATAATATCTCTATTCAGAAGAAGAAAATAAGAGTCGCTTCAGAAATTGTGAAAGAATGTGATAATTATTTACCATTAGCTTAACGTGTTTTGCCCCATTTTAATACTACTTTGTTGAGAGTAATTTTATTCACTTAAAACAATATTATGAAGACTTTAGAAGAACTTTTTGAACACCAACTAAGAGATCTATATAGCGCAGAAACGCAGCTTTTAAAAGCCTTGCCGAAAATGGTAGAAGCTGCTACCGATTCTAAATTACAGAAGGCGTTTAAAGACCACTTAAAAGAAACCGAAGGCCAGAAAAAACGTCTTGAAGAAGTTGCCGAAGAACTGGGAATAAAACCTACCGGGGAAGAGTGCAAAGCAATGAAAGGACTGATCAAAGAAGCAGAGTCTTTCTTAAAAGAAGATGCAGAATCTGCCGTTCGGGATGCGGGTATGATAGCAGAAGCTCAGCGTATAGAGCATTATGAAATTTCCGGTTATGGTACGATCGTGAGATATGCGAAAGAACTGGGACATGATGCTATCGCCAAGAAACTTTACAAAACGTTTCAAGAAGAAGAAAAAGCCGATAAATCTTTAAATGAGTTGGCTGAAAATAGACTGAACAAGAAAGCTATTTAAGCTAAAGCATTGCTTACAATAATAAAAACCGCCCATTTGGGCGGTTTTTTTATTTAAAATCTTTCAATATAAAGTAAAAATCAAAAGTTTTCCTACATTAGCCTTAACTGCCAAAAAAAGTGTTTGAAATATCATTCAAACACTTTATTATAGTGTGATATATCCTAATTTTCGTAAGCGTGTTTATACTCCTCCCCACTAAGTATTTTTATAATATCTTTTTCAAGGGATTCTATAGGATATTCTACAATGCGTCCCAGTTCTTTACCATTTTTTGAAAAAATAAAGGTAGGTACGCGTTGTAATTGTTTTCCATTCTCCAGACCAGCTGGGGTAGTTTTGGCACGGGAAACAGCAATAAGTTCAATATCAGGAGAGGTATTGGTAATATCCAGAATCTTGAAAAAATTAGGGACTTCACGCCTGCTATCCGGACACCAGGTGCCCATGAGAACCGTCACATCAATACCTTTCATAAGATCGTGGACGACGGCTACATCATCTTCGTGAATGGTATAGGCATCGTAGCGAGGTTCGAACCATTTAGCATAGGTCTCTTTTTCAAATTGCTGTCGGCCTATTTCACCTACCAGAATACCATCCACTTCTGTAAACGACTTTTCTTCGGGAATAGATTCATTCATCTGCTCTTGCTTTTGAGTATTTTTTCCAGATAAACTTTTACATCCCGTCGCTGCCAAAACAGTACAGGTAAGTAATATCAATACTAATTTTTTCATGCTATCTACTTTGATATTATACAAGTGATTCCCTATCCATTACGGTAGGTTTTTCAATATTCATCATTTTGAGGATCGTTGGTGCAATATCACCTAGGATTCCATCTTTTATTTCCTTAATATCTTTATCCACAAGAATTAAAGGAACAGGATTCGTAGTGTGGGAAGTATTTGGGCTGCCATCCGCATTTTTCATGGTTTCACAATTTCCATGATCTGCAATTAAAATTGTGCTATAGTTATGTGCCAGTGCTGTAGTAATCACTTCTTTTGCACATTGATCTACGGTTTCACAGGCTTTTATTGCAGCTTCCATAACACCGGTGTGACCTACCATATCAGGATTTGCAAAATTGAGACAGACAAAATCCACTTCTTCCTTTTCAAGTTCTGGTAAGATCATTTCCTTTATTTTGCCGGCACTCATTTCCGGTTGTAGGTCATAAGTTGCAACTTTAGGGGAGGGGCAGAGAAGGCGGTCTTCACCTACAAAGGGTTCTTCCCTTCCGCCAGAGAAGAAAAATGTAACGTGAGGATATTTTTCGGTCTCTGCAATGCGGATCTGTTTTTTACCCGCTGCGGCAATAACTTCGCCCAGCGTATCTTCTAGGTTTTTGTTGTCATAGACTACTTCAATATTCATGTAATTCTGATCATAACTGGTCATGGTTACAAAGTGAAGATCCATTTTGCGGGTATTCTGGTCAGAAAAATCTTTTTGCGTAAGCATTTGCGTGAGTTCGCGGCCGCGGTCTGTCCTGAAGTTGAAGTAAATTACCACATCTCCCTGCTGAAGGGTACCTACCGGCTCTTTATCTTCCATCATGACAATGGGCTTGATAAATTCATCTGTAACCCCTCTATCATAGCTATCCTGAATACTTTTAGCAACGTCATAGCTTTTTTCACCCTGACCTAGTACTGTGGCTTCATAAGCCAATTTCACCCTATCCCAACGATTGTCCCGGTCCATCGCATAATAACGCCCGGTCACCGAGGCAAGTTTAGCATTATGTTCACGGGAAAAAGCGTCAATATCTGTAATAAAACCTTTTCCTGATTCTGGATCGACATCCCGACCATCTGTAAAAGCCTGTACATAAATCTCCTCCACACCCGCATCATTCGCAGCTTTGATTAATGCTTTGGCATGATTAATATGGGAATGCACCCCACCGTCAGAAACAAGACCCATAATGTGAACCGCCTTCTTCTTTGATTTTGCGTAGTCAAAGGCACTTTTAATGGCCTCTTTGTCTTTTAGCGTATTTTCCCTTACCGCTTTATTGATTTTAGCAAGGTTTTGATAAACGATACGACCTGCACCCAGGTTCATATGGCCCACTTCACTATTTCCCATCTGACCTTCGGGCAGTCCCACATGTTCACCGCTCGTGAGCAATTTTGCATGGGGATACTTAGTGTAAAGGGAATCTATAAATGGAGTATTTGCCTGGTCTACGGCAGAGACGGTCTTGTCTGGGGCAAATCCCCAACCGTCAAGAATCATCAAAATAACTTTCTTGTTCATGGTTGTATAAATTGTTAGGTAAAGATAAAAACTATTCGGGCCGATACCGAAAATTTAAGATACCAATAACGATAACCTTTTGACAGGTTTCAATCGCTTTGTAGTAGGAATCCCTGTGAATTTATAAATTATGGAAGTAGCTGCGGATTAATATCCAATATGTTTTGATCGCGATAACGCGTTATAAATTCATCTGAAAACTGATCGTTGCCCAGCAGCTTTTGTTCTGCTAAAACCTTTTTTACATCAAGTTTTTTATATTGTTCAAGGTATCCTGAAGATAGCGGCTTGTAGCTGTAATGCCAGGGTTCATAATTAAATCCTTTCCTGTTTCCGTTCTGGGTGTAAACCAGATAAAAACCATACGTATTTGCATGTTCATCCATCCAGGCCTTGAATTTACAGAAAGGACCATTGCCATGAAATTTAGAAGGTACCAGCAAATCTCCGTTAGCAGGTTGATTGGAATCTACAATATCAATGTCGGTACCCCAGTGATGACGGGAAGTTCCCGGGATCGTACTATACTCAATAATTTTTGCAATGGCATCTTGTGGCGAAAGTCCGTTTGCGGTATAAGCATTGTATTTACGTTCCCAAATACGATTTTGGTGGGCATAATCGCGGTAACTGGAAACCACCTGAAAGGCGATACCTTCTTTAGCGGCGGCAGCCTTCATTTTATCAAAAGCTTCCGCAGCCTCGGGACGCAATTTATAACCGTTGCGCTCTGTCAATTCTGGATTGCCTTTACCGATTAGTTGCTCTTCCGGAAGCGTTTTTTGACCAAAAGCCAGGGGAACGAAAAACAGAAAAATAAGGGTATTTATGAGGTAAAAAAGTCGGTTTTTCATAGTTAATGGCAGTTTTTTGGAGCATGCAAGATAAGGTTCTTATCCATTTTCATATTGAAAATTTGGCGTTTAAGTCAGTGAAATATAATATAAGGATAGTAGCGAAGCGTCAGTATTAGACATAAAAAAAGACCGCAACGCGGTCTTTTCAATAGTTCCTTTTTTTACGTTTAGGCAGTATCCCTGGGTTGATGTTGCTCCCTTTGTTCTTTTACCTGATGATTGATATCCTTGCCCTGCGTTTTTTCTTTATTTATCGCCTGCTCCTTAAGACTTGTTTTATTATTCTGATCTTCATTATTGTGACTTTTCTCTGGAGTACTCATAGGATTAGATTTTAAGTTTTCTCTAATTTATGGGTATAATTTCAGAAAACTCTTCATTTTAAATTTAATTTATCATTAAATCAGTATTATATTTTAACAATATAAGTAAGTAAAACGGTAAATTGAATTGCTAAAATTACATAATTCAAACGGTAATATGTTCTGATTTAATCGACGTTTTGCGGTTGGACGCTTATTGTACTTCGAGATTCAGGCTTTAAATCTCGCACTTTCTTATTGTCATCCTTTTTAAAGGAATACTCCGCATGTATTTTAAATAACTGAAAACCTATTTGCATGGAATCCCGCATCGACAATTTTGAACCATCTGCATGAATCCATCTTTTTAAAGGTTGTTCACAAATGATTTCCTGCGCTTTTTGTTTACCGAAATGATTTTTCATCCTCATAAAGATTTCAACATCAAAAAGCCATTTGGTAATAAACGGTTTATCAAAGGCTATGGGAATGAGTTCTTTTCTCATGATTTTTGCCCCACACTGGGTATCTTTAAAAGGCATTCCCAAAATGGAGACAATGATAAAATTAATGGTCATACTTATCACTTTTCTCGCGCTTTCCTTTGTGATATTGGCGCCCATTCGGGATATTCTGGAACCGTTGACAATTTGAAAATCGGTAGATTCTATGGTCTTTACTAGATCATCAAAATCTTCAAAATCAGTTGACAAATCCGCATCCAGAAACCCTACATAGTCCAGATCGTCAAATTTTGAGATATGCAATAAACCCTGCCTAACCGCTTCGGCTTTACCGCCATTCTTATCACAATCGTAAATGCTGATGTAATGCTCCCTTCCTTCCTTTAATTTTTGCAGTACATCTATGGTTTTATCGGTACTTCCATCATTTACAAAGCACAAATGATAACCAGAATTTCTTTCGACAAAATCAATAAATTCTTTTGATTTCAGCCTATTTTCTTCATTGTAGCAGGGAATAACCACTCCCACACATCTATTTTGAAGAATGGAATTCTGCGACAAAGGTTTTTTAATAGCATTTCCCACAGTACCAATCAAGCGCTTTACCCGGGCACTAACCTCATCAAGACTTAAAGGTTTTTTCATAAAATCCTGGATACCCAGTTCAAAACTCTCTACAATAAGACTTTCATCTGTGTTTCCCGAAAGCACCATTATAGGTGTCTCATCCTTCATTTCCTTTCTGATCGTCCTGATAATCTCCAGACCGTTAGCATGAGGCATATTTATATCTATGATGAGCAGATCAGGTTTAAATTCTTTGAATATCGTTATCGCTTCATTTGCCTGCGTGCTGGTCATAATATCATAGCCGCTTTCCTGTAATCTTTTCTCTAAGGGCAGAAGAACTAATTGCTGATCATCAATTGCTAAGATTTTCATAGTGAATGGAATATGATTTAACACAAATGTAAGTATTAGATGCCTTATAAAGATAAAAAATCAGTTTTTTTACCAATAAACATGGTTAAAATGCAATATATAACGTTTATTGTAGGGTATTTTCCTTTATTCTATGTTATTTTTGTCAAATAGGTATCCCACTTAAACTAAATGAAAGAAACGACTAATAAATATCTTATTGCCGCTCTGATTATTGGGGTTGTATTTCATTCTTCTACGATATTTTTTACGTTAGAAACCACCTATGATGCCTTGATCCATCTATTTTTTGCAGAGCATTATTCGCATAGCTGGTTTGAACCGTGGAACTATAGATGGTACACCGGTTTTACGGTTATGGGATATCCACCGCTCGTACATCAGGCCATTGCGCTTCTGTCTTATATAGGCGGACTCAAATTCGGTATGTTTTTCGTTGCGATCATTGGGATTATACTCTTTATAACGGGGGTTTACCGGTTCAGTTTAATGATGACCGGCTCCAGGAAAACAGCGGGTTATGCGGCACTCCTGGCCGTTTTTTCATCTTCATTTGTAGAGACCCTTCATATTTTTGGACAGTTACCAAGTATCGTTGGTGTTTCTGTTCTTATGCATTGCCTACCCGAGATCTATTTGTTTATTAAAACCGGTAGCAAAAAATACTTTATCAGGGCCATTTCTTTATTGGCCGTAACCGTTACATCGCATCATGTGACTCCCATTTTTGGGATGATATTCTTTATTTTCCCATTAATAGGAATGGTCGTTATGGATGTTTCCTATGAACAGGTAGGCGCGTATAAAGGCATAACATTTAAAGTTTTTCTCAATTCATTTATAAAACTATTCAAGAGGATCATCGTTTTTGGCCTTACCTCCTTAATGGTGATTGTTTTATGTATACTTCCGTATTGGTTTAATACAAAAAAGAACCCTATCACACAGGTGCCCATTCCTCACGGAAGTCGGGATAGTTTTATTGAGATAACCTCTTCCGGACTTGTATTTTTTATTATTCCGTGGGGTATTTTGTTTTTTCTATTTCCCTATTTTTTATACCGATTTTATTCAAAGCGATACTTATTTTTTGGACTGTCCTTTTCCTTACTTTTTATACTGGGTACCGGGGGAACAACACCTATACCCAAAATGCTTTTAGGAGATACGGCTTTTAATATCCTTACCCTTGACCGTTTCACACTCTGGGGTTCTATAATGGCATTGCCCATGTTTGGAGAGTTCGGCTATAGATTTGCCGAAGGGGATCTGAAAGTGATGCTACAGGAGAAATTTGGGGCTGTCTATCACCGGGTTTTGGGAGCGTTGATCGTTGGTTTTTTTCTTTTCATAGCTGTGTTTACCCTGAGTATGGGGCATTTTAGGCCCATGCAGCCGCAAAGCATTAAAATGTTGCCCATCGTGAATTTTCTAAATCAAGACCAGCACGACCACTGGAGGTTTTTGACCCTGGGTTTTGGTGATCAGATGGCATGGCTTTCTGCACAAACCAGGGCAATGACCGTAGATGGTAATTACCATTCTGCCCGTCGCCTTCCAGAGTTGACCACAAGGGCTATAGAAAGGCTGGAGAATTCAAAATTCCGGGGTGTTGAAGGTATAGGGTCGCTGCAGCAATTCCTGGCCGTTCCCGAAAAATACAATCTCAAATATATATTTTCAAACGATAAATTTTACGATCCGCTCTTATACTTCAGTGGTTGGCAACGGTTGCAGCAATTGGAAAACGGGATATTGGTCTGGGAAAAGCTAAATATCCCGCCTCTTTCCAAGATCATAGGTATTCAGGACGTGCCGGTTTTTTTAAAAATTATGTGGGGAATAATTCCCATTTCTACCGTTATTATAGCCATTTTTATCAATTTACAACTTATCTGGTTCAATACTTTAAAGACGGGAAATCCTGTAAAGCCAGATTTTATGAACTTTAAGATCGACTATAGGGGATTCCCTTCCCGGGTCTTAAAAATCAATCAATTGTATGCATTGCTGCTTTCCATTATTATCTTGATTTCCCTGTATTATATTTATATGGATAATAAGGATCAGGTGTCTCAGGAAAATGTGGTAAAAGCCTATTATGACGCGGTAGATTTTAAGGAATTTGAACGGGCGCATTCCTATCTTGATCCTGATGGCGGTAAAACGATCGCCCAATTCATGCTTGAAGTATCGGTGACCGATGGTATTTTAAGCTCCTATGCTAAACTGGACAGCATACACGTGGATATAAGAAATGTAAACGACTCTGTTGCGGTCGCTGACGCATATACGAGTTGGGTGACGCCTATAGAAGTTATTGATAAAAAAGCGGAACATAAACTTTTGAAAATTGATGGAAAATGGTTTATTGAACCTTCAGAAAAGGATACTGATCTACCTGCTGACCAGCTATTTTCACAAAACGACACTAAATTTTTCAATCACGGCCGCAGGCGTATAACTACCCAACAAACCCATCATGAAGATGTGTTGAAACAACCGGTACTCGAAGTGCTTTCGGCGAAGCTGGTAAAATTTAAAGGCAGGTATTCTATAATTGGTGAAATACAAAATGTGGATTATACGCCTGCAGATGTGGTCATAAAAGGGACGTTGTATGATGAAAACAATCAGGAATTGGCCACTTACAATGCACGGCAGGTGCTAAAACACAAACTGATGCCGAAGGAAATTAGTAGTTTCCGTGTGGATTTTGAGGGGATTGCCTGGCTGAAAAAAGATAGCGCTGTGCCAGAAACCTTCAATCCAGATGAGTTTACGCCCATTGAGCTTTTGGCAGAACCGGTGAAGTTCAACCTGCAATGCGCAGGAAACGTTGCGACCACAGATCTTTATAAAAGTGTTTCCATCAATGAACTAAGAGTGGAAAATGGGAAATTAGAGGGAAAACTATTCAATTATGGTATTCAGGAAGTAACGATCCCACAGCTTATTTATTCGTACTATGATCAAGAAGAAGTATTGCAATGGGTAGACCATCAATATTTACAGGAAGGTATAAGGGTACAGCGAAAACAGGGCTTTGAGCGGACTCTCGAAGATGTGCAGGATGTTCGTATTATCAACGAGAGTATGGAAAATATTTATATAAACGGTTTGCCCAATAAGGAGATCGCCGGTAAGGTAATTCCCAACCGCGATTCCTCCCACGAGACCTTGAGTATGCAAAAATTAGAGGGAGAGGGATATGATTTTTTAAAGATTGAACTGAATACGTATATAGGCAATCCAAAATGATACGATACCGATTTTGTATAGGAATAACACTGCTGTTTAGTTTTCTAAACATACATGAATTTGCAGCGTATTCTCAGGAATCAATACCTGAGCGAAGTGTAGCGGGTGATAAGATTGTATTTAATTTTCTCAATACGAATGCGTCTTCCAGGTTGTTGCTGAAAAACGCTTACGCACAGACAATAATAGCCCCCTTAGAGAACAACGTAAAAATTTTTGAAGTACCTGAATTTATAGAAAAAAAAACCGGACTTCTGGAGTGGAAACTTATTACCGCAAACAAAAACAGGTCTGGTCAAATACAAATCATGGCTCAGAACGAGCCGGCAACAATTGAAAATTATCTAGGACCGACTAGTATTCAGGCAGGCGAGGGTGATTATTCTATGCTTGTGACCATACCCACAGACAAATTAGATAATCCGCTGGAGGACAGCACAAAAGTGGAAATCTCAGAATATTTTCAGGGACAGTTAGAGAAAGACAGCATTCCCATGCAAAATATGTTTGCCTGGAGGAATATCTATACCAGGAAAAAAGCGGCCAATATTACAATCTCTGCATCGTCAAAAGCCCTACAGGCAAAAGAAATGATAAGTCAGGTCTATCCCTCCACTGCTACTCAATTTTCTATCACGACAAAAAGGGAGCACAACTATGCGGATGGAAACCAGGTTGTGGATATCAAGACCTCTCCAATTCAAGATGCCTATGGCAATGTGGTAAGCGATGGCACCTCTGTTGAATTTGTTATGGAAGACGATAACGGGATGAAATTAAAATCTAGCGCAACCACAATTTCCGGGGTTGCCACGGCAAAAATGCTTCATCCAGAACAGCCCCAAACCTGGCAAATCAGCGCCAATGTTACGGGAATGGCAAAAAGTCCTTCCATTTCGATCGCTTTTGAATCCGTAGTAAAGGATTTTGACATTGTGCCTGATAAAGGGGAAAACAGGATCATCGCTGGTCCTTTAGAAAGTTTTCTGGGTCAATTTGTGCCTGATGGAGCTTCGGTGAGATTGCGGGTTCTGGACAGCGATTTAAAAGTTATCGAATCATTTATGGAACCCAGTGCAGGGGGATTTGCGGTTTTCAAACTTCCGAAAGATAAAAATTACTGGAAATCCTATACCTTTAGTATCGAGGCAATGGGTTTAACGAAAGCTATTTATGCAGGGGAAAATCAATAAAAACTTATATAGAGCCATACTTATCATCAGTTTTATAGCTGCTAACGCACTCATACTTTTTGGAATCAGTTCCGTATTTGGGTTTTTAAATACGGGAGCAGATCGCTCTACGATGTTGCATACCGAAATAAAGAGCAGCCGTATGTACCTGCCCAGGATCACCTGGGATACGACCCATTACGATGGAAGGCCCATGAAACAGCAGAGCCTTGAGGAAATAGAGCGCGACTACTTAAATGCGTGGTATGTCAAAAACCTTGCGCTGGAAACGAATAAAAAGTACGGCGTAGAAGATTATTATACAGATTCTGCCCGCGTCAATATTTATAACGCCATTGCTTATAATGAAGAACATAAGCTTCATTTTACGAATACCACGACAAATCATGAACCTGAACTTTTGTTCTACAGCGCAGATGGACAGCTTGTGGTCTTCAATGATCATCAGGTCATAGAATATTCTGAAGGCCGCGAGATAGAAGATATCCTTTACCGAAGTACAGATACCAGCAGTTATAAGATTATGATGTTGCTAGAAGATGGCTTCTGGAGGATCAGGCACCTTCGCAAGCAAAGGAGAACGAAAATAGGGAAAGCCGTGGGCAAGCCCAAAAACTGGGAGATAAAAGGAAATAAAATCTTTTACAAAGGAAGCGTTTATCCTATAGAAGGGATCAATTATTATCCCAAAGACACGCCCTGGGATATGTTTGGCGAGGGTTTTGATTCAGAAATCATTGCGGAGGACCTCCAGATCATCGCTGAAGCGGGATTGAACACCATCAGGATTTTTCTGCAATATGAAGATTTTGGAAAGGCAGCTGTACAGGAAGAAAAGCTAGTGAAATTGCAAAAGACTTTAGACGCCGCTCAGGCCAATAATCTCAAAGTGGTGGTTACCCTTTTTGATTTTTATGGCGATTACTCTGTGCTTGACTGGACGCTGACGCACGAGCATGCGAGACAGATCGTATCGAGATTTAAGGATCACGAGGCAATCATAGCCTGGGATCTCAAAAATGAACCTGACCTGGATTTTAAAAGTAGGGGAGAAGAAGAAGTATTGAACTGGTTGAAATTTTTGATACCACAAATCCGAAGGACTGATCCCAACCATTTGCTAACCGTAGGCTGGTCATCACCCGAAGCTGCGCACCACCTTAAAGATGAATTGGATCTGGTGAGTTTCCATTATTACAAAGACAAAGAGCAGTTTCTAGAAATTTATACAGAGTTACAAGAAGCGATAAATAAACCTCTTGTCCTCCAGGAATTTGGGATTTCTTCCTACAATGGGCTTTTAAATCCTCTGGGTTACAATGAGGCAGATCAAGCGGAATACCATAACTATATGCAGGATTTCTTTTCCAAAGATCAAGTGTCGTTTATGTCCTGGACCTTGTACGATTTTGATGAAGTTCCCACATCTGTGGTGGGAAGGCTTCCCTGGAGAAAAGCCAGACAAAAGAAATTTGGTTTTCTTGACACGGAAGGCCACAGAAAACCAAGTTTTAAATATATAAATTAGCTGCTAGCGTTGTAATCAGGACCGCGCGTTTCAGTTCAGTAATAATCCGACTTTTAAATTATTTATAAACCTATTTTCCTGTTTTAAGACCAATTTTCAGCAATTTTAACCTTAAAAAATAGATCAAATAGGTCATTTATATAAGATATATAGTAGGGCTTTACGGCCTATTATGCATATTCCAGACTAGTTTTTGATTCTGCTAATCTTGCGAACTCATCAATATACAATTGTGCAACTTTTTCCATGGGCAAACTGCAGGAAGCTTCATAATTTATCTGACCGATATTTCTTCTGTAGCGGTCATTTTCAACAATATTTTCTAAAGAACGGCATAGGGAATTGACATTTTCCGGTTGAAAAAATTCCCCTGTATAGCCTTCCTCTTCAACAAGGAGCGCGAGATCGCCAAGAGAAGGCATGATTACAGCTTTGCCGTAGCTACCGGCCTGGTGCAACACACCAGAACTTCCCGTGGTCGAGGTGTAAGGAAAAACAACCACCGTACTCTCGCCAAATAATCGCGGGACATCTTCTTCTTCTACATAACCTGTAAAAGTGAGGTTTTTAACGTGTTCATACTTTTGCTTAACACTTTCCAGATATCCAGGTGTATTGGGACTATCAGTACCTGCGATAACTATTTCTAGCTCATGATCTGTCGTGATCCTTAAAAGTTCGACCGCTTCGATAAGGATCTCGACTTTTTTATAGGTTCCAAATTTACCAAAAGTCATGATTTTTTTTGGCCCTTCCGGCAGGTCAAAATTGGGCTTCTCAACGGTTTCAAAGGACCCGTGCGGAATTTGAATGACATTATCTACCTTATATTTATCTTTTATTACACCTACGTATTTTCCTATTGTGAGGGCTACGGTATCCGCTTGTAGGATGACCCGAGTCAATTGCGTTCCTATCCCATTAAATATTCTTTGCAGTATTCTGTTTTTGGTGAAACCTGCATTGCCCAGATCTACCTGTTCCATAATATTATGTAGGAGTACTATGGTGGGTATTCCCTTAAGTTTAAAAAGCATGGGTAGGGTTAGGCCCAATGCTGCGGGAATTTTTTTATCCCCAAACTTCATGAACTGTAAATTGAATAAAATGGCATCTGGTTTTGCTTCTTTTACGCAATTGTAAATACTCAATACGTTTTTGTAACTATTGAACTTCCAGCAGTTTTTCACGGTAATCTTACAGTTGGGAGCAGTAAAATCCAATACTTTTTCTTCCTCCGTATGATCTGTAATTAGAATGAGTTCGTCAACCTCTTCATTCTGCGCAAAATTCTTTGCTAGATGATAACCATATTCATTCAGGGTTACTTTACTGGGGGGAAATGCCGTTACTAGTGCTAGTTTCATAATGTCAATTTTTGATTTAGGTTTTAATGATGCTGTAAATATCAATAAGATTAATGCGTACGTTTTGGTTTTTCGACGGGTCGAACTTTAGATGGGTTGAGCTGATTGTTTCTTCTGTTGAAGGAAATAAAGGCCTTGAAACACAAGTAATCCTAACATGATGATTATCTGCAGTTCCACAACGGTCGCCAGGCTATCATGCCAAATAAAAATGGACCCAAGCTGTGCAAGTCCAAAAACGCCACTGAGCAGTACGGGCAAATATTTATCTAATGACAAATAATAATAGACAAACACATTTGCCAGGGCAAATAGCGAACTGGCCAAAGCGTATTTCCATAATAAATGGGCTATTTCAACATATTCATTTCCAAAAAGGACATTGATGATAAGTTCTGGTAGCAAAAAGGTGATGATAACCACTCCTGTGGTCAGCGCAGTGATCATGCCCAGATATTTAAAAAAGAGTTTTTGTGTGTCCTTTCCTTCTTTGTGGAGTTTAACCACCTCTGGCAAAAGCAGCATGACAAACATCCATGCGACAAAATACACTGCCCTGCCTATCAATGCCATTGAGGAATAGAGACCCGCAGCATGAGGATCAAAAAAGTGTTTGACCAGAAGTATATCCCCATTGTTGATGATAATTTGCGTGAGCTCGTAAAGCGCGGTAACGATTACAAACTTCTTTAAATGGGAAATGTCTTCGCTTTCAATGGGAGGTAACGCTTTTCCTACTATCTTTTTATACGGAAGCATTCCTGGAAAGAGGGAAACTACAATGCCTATAGCTACAAGTTCAGAACTTCCAAAGGGAAGTATCAATATAAAGGCAAGGGTCAAAAACAAACGGCTCAACATTTCTCCCTGATAGGTAATAGAAAGTTTAACGAATTCCTGTTCCCCTTGAAAATAACCCCTATTGACGCTCATTAAAAAATAGAGTGGAACGCCCACTGCAAATATTTTAAACATGAGGACAGAGTCCGTTTGAAACCATTGCCGCAAAGGAGTTGCCAGCATAAAAATGAGCAAGCCTACTGCGCAGCCTATTATAAGGCTCCATTTTCGGGAATATTTTAAAAAAGCATCTTTTTTGGCACTATCAAAACTACCGGTAAATTTAGCGACACTAAGCTGCAGTGTCATAGCCATAAAGGAGAGTATAAGAAGGAATGTTATCAAGATTGCCGCGTCTGCAAAAGCTTCTGGACCCAGGAGACGGCCCAGGGCAAGATTGTATAGATAATTGCCAATATTCACAACCATGGCACTTACCATAAATAGCTGAGAAGGCTTTAGGCCAAATTTCAGTTTATATAGTCTGATATTCATCATGTATTTGATTATAAATACTATGAGTTGAGGTCTATTTTTCCGTATTTCACTAAACCGGGAAACAGCTTTAAAATTTACGACGGCAAAAGATAAAAAAATATTTTAAAAATTTATGCAAAATTTATGAATAAAATTTATAAATAGTCTAAAATAGCGTATTTTAACCGTTAAATGCTGTTTTTACACGCAATAAATAGATATTTTGCTTTATTTTTAGAACATATAGTATTAAATTCCTAAAATATATTAGCGATAGTTATATAGCCTTATAATTTATTCAGTGTGCCTTAAATGATAAATTGTATTTATTTGAAGATCAAACCTATGACTTCTGGCATTAATAAGAAATCTTACAATAATACTCAACCATGAATTTTAAAGTACTTATTTATACGCTTGTCCTTTTTTTAATGAGTTTTCACTTAAATGCACAGGATATGCAAGCGGGCTTTAAAAATCTAGAAAACGGGGAATTTGCGGATGCGGAAAAATTTTTCTTTGAAATTTTAAAGGAATTTCCTTCTAACAAAACCGCGCGCTTGTGTTATGCACGGGCGGTGGGTTTACATGATGATCCCATAAAGGCAAAAAAGCTTTTTTCTGAGTTGCAGGAGGAGTATAAAAATGACCTTGAAGTACAATTGAACTACGCAGAATCATTGTTATGGAATAAAGAATATGGTCAGGCAAAGGAATATTATAAAGAGCTGGTGACGCAATATCCTGACAACTTTGGAGCACTTTTGGGTTACGCCAATACACTTAGTAACCTTAAAGAATATGAAGGTGCTCTGGATGCCGTAAACAAATCATTACAGGTTTCACCGGAAAACCCCAATGCTATGACCTCCAGGAAATATATACGCCTGGGGTATGCGAGTATGAACCTGCAACAACGTAATTATACAAAGGCTTTAGAATTTTTTGATGCTAATCTCAACGATTTTCCCAGCGACAAGGAAAGTCTTTTAAATAAGGCCAACTTGTATCTGATCATTAAAGATGATAAGAAAGCCAAATCTGTTTATGAAGAATTGGCCTTGAATTTAAATGATAGCATACTTGCCTTCAACGGTATTTCCCTTGCAGCGCATATAGGGGAGGATGAAAAAGAAGCATTGCATTTTGCAGTACAAGCGTTGAATATTGCCGAAAAATCAACAGATTCCCTACGTGTACTTGAAGCTAAAGAACGCTACGCCCAGGCTTTGATATGGAATGCAAAATATCAGTCGGCCAGCAATTATATTGTGCAACTAAAAAAAACCTACGGTGAAACCGTAAAAATTCTCGCGTTAGAAGCAACTTTGGGAATGTACACGGGTGCCTTTAAAAATAGTATTAAAAGTTATGAAAGTATACTAGCTAAAGATTCCACTTCATTTGATGGTAATCTGGGTATCGCAAATGCTTATTTTGCAAATTCTGAAGCAAAAAAGGCAAAAGCCGCTGCGCTTAAGACTTTGCGTTTTTTTGAAAACCAACAAGACGCAGAACAATTTCTGATTAAACTGGAAAAAGGGTTCAGGCCGGTCCTTGAAGAAAACGTGAGTTACTCTTTTGATAATGGAAACAATGAAGCAATCGCCTTTAGAACAGGTTTGAAACTTCCACTAAGTACAAAATTAGAAGTGCTCGCAGGGTATACGTACAGGGAAACCATGAATACGAACAGTGATCTGGAAGCGACTTCCAATCAGATCAACCTTGCGGTTAATTATTTAATAGCTCCAGATTTTAAAGTGAAGGTAAATGGTGGGTTTGTAAAAGCAAACTCAGTACAAACTGATTATACAAACGTTGTGGGGGAGATCGCCACAAACCTAAAACCTTTTGTAAGAAATGATCTTGAATTGGGTTATAGAAGGGACTTACAAGACTTTAATGCCGAACTTTTAAATAGGCAAATTGCAGGAAACCATATATTCCTGAACAATAATTATTCAACTACGTATGGGCTGGGATGGTACCTGCAATTTGTACATACAAATCAGAGTGATGAGAACGCAAGAAATCTACTTTTTACTTCATTGTATTTCACTTTTCTGAAGAAACTCATATTAAAAGGAGGTATCAATTATCAATATATAGGCTTTAAAAAGCAGTTTCCCACCTTTTACTTCAGTCCGAAAAAATTTCATGCAACAGAGTTATTTCTGAGCTTTGCGAGCAACAATGCGAACTCTCCATTTTCTTATGAGTTAACGGCTGCAGCTGGTTATCAATTTATTGAAAATAATGAAAAGCAATCCACATATAGGTTGCAGGGTAGGACTGGCTATCAAATAAGTGATAGATTTGTAGCTGGTGTATACGGTAACCATAGTAATATAGCATCAGTAACCGCGGCAGGTTTCACCTATACTGAATTTGGAATCAATGTAAAATGGGACATCTTAAATAAGCCAGTTTTCAAATTTTAGGCATTTACAATCGAGGTTGATACCATTGATTGATAGGAAATTCCCTTATTAAAACTTCCAATTCTTTTTCTGTAACAGGTTTGATCATATAACCGGAAAGTTCACTTATTTTTTTGGCTTTTTCCAGATCTTCAGGGTTATTTGAAGAGGTTAAAAGATAGATATGTACATCTTTACCTATATTAAGATGTAGTTTTTTATACTCTTTTAAAAATTGCCAACCGTTCATAAAAGGCATATTTATATCAAGTAGAACAACATCAGGAAGGGAAACACCATCTTCTATTCTCTTTTTAATGCTATTTAGACCTTCTTCTCCATCCAGGTATTTTTCAATCACTATTTCCGGATTAATTTTCCTAAGAATTTTGTCAGTAATAAACTGAAAAATCTTGTCGTCATCGATTAAAAAAAAAGTCATCGTTTTAGTGTTTTTTATTGAATACAATTTCAAAAGAAGTACCTTTTCCCAATTGACTGTCTACGCGTATTTCTGCGTTTAAAGATTCCAGCTGGGTCTTAACCAGGAACAGTCCCAGTCCCTTCCCAGAGATATTTCTATGAAACCGCTTATAAAGTTTAAAAATATCATTTTGGTATTTTTCCATATCTATACCAATACCATTATCTTCTACGATAAGGACTTTTTTATCTTCCCTATATTCAGTTCTAATATGTATAAAACATTCTTTATTGGGATCGCGATATTTTATCGAATTAGAAATGAGGTTTTGAATAACACTCTGAAAGTAAACTTTTGAAAACTTAAGTTTATGCCATGCTTTTGTATCAAGACATACCGTGACTTCCTCATCAATGATCTCCAGAAATAATGTTTCTGAGTCCTCTATAATCGTTTCAATATCAAATTTTTCTGTGTTGACCTCATTATTATTTAGAATCCTGACGTAAATCAACAAATCTTCTACAAGAGAATTTATGCTTTCTGTAATCTTGTTAAGTTTAGGTATATACGTATCCATTTCCTCTAAGTCCTTAGATCCACTCAACATAGAAACAAGCGCAGACATGGAAGTTGTGGGCGCCCTTAAATTATGGGCAACAATGTTGTTGTATTCTTTTAATTGTCTATTTCTTACCTGTAATTTTTTTTTAGTGAATTTAAGGGTTTTGTTTTGCTTCTCTAGGAGAATTTTATTTTCCTTTAAATCAAGTAAGTATTGGTTTTTAAGGGCTTCAGTTTTTAACTCTCTTTTTGCAACATAGATAATAATAAGAACAATCAATAAATTGATTGCCATAAGCGCGATGTAATAATCTTTTGCGGAATTAAAGATGTAAGCATTTGATATTCTTGAGACCAGATACCATTCATTATCTGTAATTACTTTTGCATACGTACCATTGATCAAACTGGTTTTGGAAATTGATTTCTTATAATCCAATCTGTCAATAACCCAGGTACCCTTAAAATCTGTTATTATAGAATCCTGACTGGTTTCTATAGCACTCCATGCCACAGGATGTTCATATCGAAAGTTATTCTTGTTTTTACGGTTGAGGATATGTTGGAACTCTTTAGTTGCATCGCTTGTATTAGCCAGATAATTACCATATTTATCAAGAATATAAAAATTGGAGCTTAAATCGTAGTTTAGACTTTCGAGCAACTTTGAAGCCTGAAAATTAATCACCACTATTCCTAATTTCTCTCTTTTATTTGAATATACAGGAGCGCTACCTCTAATCATCGGTTTATAGGGAACTTCTATTTTTCCGAATTCAATATTGAGATTTAACGGAGAAAAATAAATCTGAGAACTATCCAGTTTGATTGTTTTTTTGAAATAATCACGCTGTCTTTTATCCTGAAGTGTTCGATCATAAGCAATGGTACCATCGTCTTTTCTTACTAATCTTAGCACTTCTTTACCCGATGTATTCAATAACCTGAACTGAACGTATTGATTCATACCAACTATAAAATTGCCCATTTCCTCTTTGAACGTACCGTTATAATTTACTTCGAAATCCTCTTTTATAAAATCGTAATGACTCCAATAATATATGTTGGCTATTACTGGATTTAAGGCCTCAACGATGAGTTTTTTTTTGGAGGATAGATCTTTTAGCTCAAGTTTTGCATTGTTATTACGCTCATTGAAGAAAATCCATACAGCGAGAATTAGGCTGAGAGATAATAGTGGTAGATAATATTTGAGAATTTTAGTACTCATTTAGTAACTGGGTAAAATCTAAGTAGGGACGCTATAATCGTGATGTATAAGAACAATTTACAGGTTTTGACCTGTAATTAAATTAATCTTAAAACTAAATTTAATATTAATTTTGTTAATCTTATGTAAGAAATTCTTACATTTTTAATTATAAATTGCTAATTAGTACGTTTTAGCGTTAAAATTAAAGATAAATCTACCTTTAAAATGCTTTTAAACCGTTGCAATACGGTAATTGGATGTTAAAGAAATAATGGGCTGTCAAAAAAACCCCTTTTATACTTGGAGATCTAACGCTGTAAATCTATTCGGTAGTGAATTTACTTTTTTGTAAAATTTTTTTAAGGATTTGCATTTCAATTTGAAATAAAAGGTTTTATTTACTTAAGAAGAGATCAAAAATTTGAGCGTTATCAATCCCAATAGTGTAAATTTTACTATTGTTCAGCGCATTAATTAAAAAGAAGGGTGGAATATTTGTTATAAATATCAAAAATCAAGTTGAAAATTACTGTTATAGGGATGTAAAGGTTCGGTCAAAGAAGGTTTAACCGCTTCATAAGTTCTGGCCGATTGCTTCTACTAACGGGGACAACATCTTTTTCTATCAAAACACTGTTATCTTCTATATCAATAATATGCTTGGCATTGATTATAAAAGACCTATGTACCTTTAAAAAAAGTTCTGTAGGGAGTTTTTCTTCAATTTTTTTAAGGGTTGAATGAACGGTGTAGTTCTGATCAAAAGTTTTTACAAGAATATAATCCCCTTTTGCCTCAATAAGATAGATGCGATTCATATCGATTTTTATGAGCCTTCTGTCAATATTTACATACAGTTCATTCTTTGGATTTACAGCGCTGGGATTAAGATTAGTGGTGGGTTGTATTATTTTTGAACTCAACGCCTTGTTTACCGCTTTATCAAACCTTTCCTGTGTTATTGGTTTTACCAGGTAGTCTACAATGCAGTCATATTCAAAAGCCTCAATAGCAAAACTTTTATCTGAAGTGGTAAGGACAATATGAGGCGGATTTTTAAGGGTTTGAATCAGATCAAAACCCGTAAAATCAGGCATATGGATATCCAGAAAAATAAGATCCGTTTTGTTTTTATTCAGAAATTTAATCGCAGAGATAGCATCAGAAAACTCTCTTTCCAGTTCTAAATTAGGATTTTTATCGATGAGCTGAGTGATGATTAGCCGTGCAGTATCCTCATCATCAATTATTAAACATTTCATGCTTATTTTTTTTAGAACTCTTCAATGAAAGCAGACATTGCGTGAAGTATTTCTTCAAATTCTGACTGGCTTACATTCTTATCTTCCCGCAGTTCCTCTTCATAGTTTTCTGCGAAAAGATAGCTTTCTTCGAGGCCTAAAATACTAATTTTGTGCTTAAGTTTATGAACATTTACGGCAGCTTCCGTAAAATCTTTGTTTTTAATGCTTGTTCTATACGTTGCGGCTTCTTCCGGGAGCTCCCTCTTTATTACGCTTAAAAGTTTACCTTCAAAAATTTTGTCCCCTCCAGACAATTGGTTTATGTAGGATAAATTTGGCTTTTCTTTCATTTTGGTAGCGTAAAGTAAATACTCGTTCCTTTTTCCTCTTCACTTTCTATTTGAAGGTTCCCTCCATAATGGTCCACAACTTTTTTAACTATGGAAAGTCCTATACCGGTTGAAGATTTATCATTATCAATTTTTTCAAATATGCGGAAAATTTTATCATGGTGTCTCTTAGGGATTCCGCGGCCATTGTCTTTGATTTCAAAACACCAAAAATCACCAGCATTATCTACATTAATTTCAACAAGACCACTTTCTTTATCAATACTCTTTATTGCATTGTGAATCAAATTTTGAAACAATTGTTGTAGTCTGAACTGATCACCAGAAATAATAGGTAAATGTTCATCTATTTTAATCCTGATATGATCTGGAATATAGAGAAGATCTACAATCTCTTCTACCAGTGTCTTTATATTGACCTGATATTGATTGAGAACCGCCTGATCTATGGTAGAATAATTAAGGATGCCACTGATTAGGGCATCCATTTTTTCAACATTTTTTAGGATAGAATCAAAATTGCTCTTTCCCGCATCATCCAGTTTCGCATAATTATCTTCCTGAATCCACGATGTAAGCGCGCTTATGCTCCTCAGGGGCGATTTGAGGTCATGGGAAACCATATGCGCATAATCTGTTAAGGCCTGATTTTTTTTCTCTAGTCTTTGCAATAGGGCCTTTTGCTCTAAGGCAGACTGTTGTAGCTTTTCACTTTGTTCTTTGATATAAACGGCAAGGTTTGCAATCTCAACGGGACCTTCTTCGGTATTAAACTCTTCAATATTTAACGCATTGATGGCGGCACTTAAGTTATCCAATATTTTTTTCTGACCTTCAGCCTCCTTTCTTAATTGATGATTAGCATCAAAGAGTTCATCAGAGCTTATACGCATCGCCCGCTGAAGCATTTTAAATTGATCATCATACGTATCATAAGAATCTTCTACAGCACTCAAAAATGCATCAATTCCTTCTGCTTTTAATAAGGAAGGATCCAGGTATTTTTTTAGTTGACGTTGGAGTAGGGGATTCATTCGCTTATCAATGTTAAGGTCATGGTCTGATTATGAAGGGAGCTCGCATGCTCTCCATAAAAGGGCGCAATTTCCCCATAGCTGTAAAAACCTGTAATGCTGAGGTCTTCACCTATAATATTAATGACTTCTTCAATTTCCTCCTCTGCACGTTGATCTAACACCAATTTTCTTCCCACGCAACTTACCAGTAATGCAAGCTGGGATTTCTTTTTTCTATTTTTAACAGCAAGTTGGGCAGCCTCACTCGCGCCTTGAAGCAATGCATCTGTAGAAGCCATCATTAATTGAACCCTGGATCCCTGTACCATATTGCCCGCAAGGATCATGGATTTCTGATCACGGTCTATGTTTAAGATTGTTCTTACAATACGGTTTTCTTTACCTTCTTCCCTTAAATAAAGGGAATAAAATAAGGAAGCCTGAGGAAGTTCTGAGGCTTTTTCACCCAGATATTTGGAATACAGGTCAAGCGCGGGCTGACCGTCCAGTTCATATAAAATATTCTTTTCTGCTTTGGTTACGAGCCTCTCTGGCCCAAATGGGATCCAGCCGCCATAACTTGCGTAGGAAAATTCTAGGTTTTCCCCGTAAAAACCTATGACAACAACTTCTCCTTCTTCCGCTTTGTTCAAACCTGTAAGGGTTTTCTCAAACCTTGGGCCGTCACCGCAAAGGCCACCGGTAACGCAAAAATTGTTTTCCCCGCTCTCAAGACCTTCTAACAGATCGCTTCCGTTTACAAAACTGCCTTCAGACAAAATAAAAACATGTTTCAAATCATCCTGAGATAGTTCTGATATTAAGTGTTTACCGAGTTCTATGGCATCTTTATCATACTCTTTTATATTGGCCGTTTTTATCTCAAATGAGGAGTTATCAAATTGAACAGCGGTAACTACAATACTGTCCTCAGATATTTTCTTACCAAGGATTTCACCTGCTGTGGAGCCAAAAACCAAATTTTCATAGGGAAATTCTTCCTTGATTTTTTCAATAGTAGTAGTGTTTTCCAGTAAAAAGCGGTCGCCAAATATGAGCACCAGCGGGTTTGTCAATTTTTCTTTTACTGAACTGTATTCCCAGCTTTCTGAAGAATACGTTGCCTGGATTACTTTCATATTTATTTTTTAATACTAAAATAAAATGTCGTCCCTTCGTTAGGTACGCTGTTCAACCATACACGGCCATTATAGAGATCAACAATCTTTTTTACAATGCTCAAACCTATTCCGGTAGATTTTTTATCTGTTGTGGCAGAACTGAAGATCTTAAAGATCTTCTCGTGATACTCTTCTGGAATCCCACAGCCGTTGTCTTTTATAGAAAATATATAGTGATCTGATTGTTCCTCTGCTTCAATTTCCACAAGACCATTTTCTTTATCAATGTAGTTGACCGCATTGCTGATCAAATTCTGAAAAAGTTGCTGCATTCTAGTATTATCCGCATAGATAGTAGGCAGTTTATCTATGATTTTAATCTCAATATGATCAGGTACAAAAATCATGGAAACAATTTCGTTTACCAGAATATTCGTGTCAATCGTATCCTCACTAAGGGCACCGTTTTCGATGCTCGAATATTTAAGGATATTTTCAATAAGATGATCCATTTTTTCCACCTTGGTTTGTATAAGATCCAGATTATTCAAACTATCTGAACCAAGTTGTGCTTTGAAATCTTCTTTCGTCCAACTTATAAGTGCAGATATATTGCGAAGGGGGGATTTTAAATCATGGGAAACGATATGCGCATAATCGTTCAACTGTTCATTCTGAATTTCCAGGTTTTTAAGGAGTTCTATTCGTTGTTGTTCGAGTTTTTTTCGATCTGTAATATCTAAGAATATCCCAATTGAACCTGTGGTTTTTCCATTAACGTCATAATTAGGTGCACCACTTATCAGCCAGTTTCTAGTGTCACCATTTTTTGTTTTTGCCTCTACCTCATAGGAGTTTGAAGTATCATCACTGTTGCTTAAATAATCTTTAGTGGCCGCTTTTTGACTTTCAATATTTGGGAATATTTCATTTATAGGGTTTCCTTTCAATTCCTGTTTGCTGTAACCACTTATTTCCGTAAAACTATTGTTAGTCATAACAATATTATCCTTATTGTCCACTTCGACGAGACCAAGGTTCATATTTGCGATAATACTGCTATATTTCTCCTTTTGCGCCCTCAAACTTTCTTTATAAAGCTTGCTAATTGTTATATCATCATAGCTCCATAAATGTCCCTTGTATAATCCATCATTATAAATAGGTATGTAGCTTCGCTCCACAACACGACCGTCTTTGAGTTTTAATTCTTCGGCTACTACTGTTTTCTTCTCATTGAGAAGTTCCTCAATCCTAACCGGGAAACTTTCTGAATCTTCAAAAAAATGTTTAAATTCTTCCGCGGCATTGCTACAATCGCTGCCCTTCAGAGTATCTGGCGCTACGGGAATTTTGAACATATTGCAAAATTTCTGATTGGTAAGGCTTATTTTGTTGTTTTCATCTTCAAGTAATATGGCAGTACGTAAGTTCATGATGAGCGTTGCCATCCTATTCTCAGATTCCTGAAGTCTGGTGCTGGCGAGCTTCTTCTGTGTGATATCTTCTATGGTGGCGACCAGGTAATCTGTAGTACCGCTCTGGTCCCTTACGGCTGTAACAGAAGTATTTGCCCATAAGATTTCCCCATTTTTTTTGAAATACCTTTTTTCGACTTTGTAAGTGTCTATCTCCCCAGAAAAAATCAAATCTCGGTACTTCTCTGTTTCTGCATTGTCATCAGGATGGGTAAGTTCCTGTACACTTAGGTCGTCAAATTCTTTTGGATTGTAACCCAGCATATCACAAAGTGACTGATTGACCATTATCAAACCGCGGGATAGGGTTTTAGATAAGCTTATGCCTATAGGTGAATTTTTGAAGATTATATTTAATTGCTTGGTCTGATCCTCAAGTAGTTTTTTGATACGAATTTCTTCTGTGATATCCCTGGCGATTCCCTGCGCCGCTATGGGTTGCCCCTCAGAATTATAAATTACACTGGCATTGATCTGTACCGTTTTCTCCCCATCGTTTTTGGTTTGTATTACCGCTTGATAATTATTGAATTTGCCATGGATAACCAATTCCCGAAATGCTTCAAAGGTATATTCCTTATAATCATCTATAACAAGCTCTATAAGGTTTACAGGTTCTTCCTCAACATCATAACCAAGTAAATTGATCGCAGCCTGGTTCATTTTGATAACTTCACCAGAGAGTTTTATGATTACATAGGAATCAATAATATTCTCAAATACCCCTTCAAGTTCAGAGGTTTTACGATCCAGTAAATGGCTTAATTTGCTATTGGACTCTTTTAATTCTTGTGAAAGGTCATAAAGCTCAGAAGATTTTTGTTCAAGAATTGATTCTGCTTCTTTACGCGATGCTCTCTCTCGAATTAGTGCGCGTTCAAGGACTTCAATTTTTTTCTGTAATTGCATGGGATTGCTTGTATATCTTAAAAAGAACTTTGCTTCCATCTTCTTTTAACTTTTCCAGTTCAATTTTAGAATTTTCATGGTAATGTTGAAAAGTTTGATCCATCAATGCCTTGGCAAACATATACATAGATCGATCTGATATATATAGAATTTCAAGATAGTCCTGCTCCTGTTTAATAATCTTAAAAGTGGGCAACTCTGCACCAGGATAGATTTTTCTAACCTGTACATGAATATGATCTTCAACACTTGCGATTAGGGTTAGGGGAGAAGTGTATAAATTAAGTATATCACTGTGATGCCTAAGCAAAACGGTAAAGAAAAACGTACCATACGCATAAATCAGATCGTCTACAGTGATACCCGTAATCTGGCTTAAATTTACAATTAGGCTCTGCATTTCAAAAAAGTCGTACGTACCTACAGAAGTATAGGCGCCGCCTGACTTCAATTCTGAATTTGTAATAATTTCATCTACGGTGTCGAGACCAAATTCCTGCTCAACCATATCCAAAAATTCAGTAAATACGATTCCTTTCATGTTTACAGTTTTATTAATTCATTTAAAGACCAGTATTCTAAGACTGCTTTAAGTTTAATGACATAATCATCATATTTCAAAGGTTTTATAATGTAACCTGCTATTCCTACTTTGTAACATTCAAGCACATCATTGCGGTTATTGGACGTTGTGAGAATTACAACTGGGATATACTTTAAGGTTTCATCATTTTTTAAAATGCGCAGAAATTCAATACCATTCATTTTTGGCATGTTTAGATCTAAAAGAATAATTTCTGGCAAACGCTCATTGCTTTTTAATATCTCCAGAGCGATTTCCCCGTTCTGCGCTTCTCTTATACTATGTTTTAAATCAGAAGTTTTTAGGGTTCTGTTAAGTTTCATTACCTCGATCTCATCATCTTCAATAAAAAGTACGTTCAGTTTGTTTCTCATTTTGCAAATTATGAATTTTTATTCTTTCAAATATGCAAAAAATAGGATTTTGTAGGATATTAATTCGGTTAATCAGATTTATATGTCGATGAATGGAAGAAATGTATAGATGAAATGTTTTTAAAATTTACTATGGAATACTACAGCAATTAGTGTTTATTTTCCGTAAAATGGAAAAACTTCAACACTTAAATACCAGGTTAATTTTAGCCATAACTTATTGGCAATGTGTTCAAAATCATATTTATAAATCATAGGATTGATATTGGTTTTCATCAAAAGCGTTGCTTATTTCCTATTATTGACGGTTATAAATGGCTTTATCGAGTATTATAGAACCTTTAGCGAAAGGAGAAATAATTATAGTATTAAAATGTTACTTTTCAACTATTAATGTACTGTGGTAGGGAAGACTACTTGGCTTAAAATACCTTTTCAAACGATTTATTGACGCTATAAAGGACTAGTTCATTTCCTTAAATATTAGAAAATTCCTTTGAAAAAACATACAAGCCTCTGTAAAATCTACTTCAAAACTAAAAAGGATTTAACCATTCGATATGCTAGAGAGTAATAACGCACAGGAATATACTTTAGAGAAAGTTTGGAACGAAAACAATAGCAATTGGCATGATGGCACATATCTACAGCCAATCATTCCCATAATTTCAGAATACCTAAATGGGCAAAGAAGTAATCGTTCGCTATTGGATTTTGGTTGTGGGTTTGGAAGGTTATCAAATATTTTTGATAAATATGGTTTTGAGGTTGTTGGTATAGATTCTAGTCAGGAACGTATTGAAAAAGCTACGCTTGATTATCCCTCTGTTCATTTTGAACACTTTTTATTTGTGAATACGCTTCCCTTTGAGGATAATTCTTTTGACATAATATTTGCAAATAGCGTACTTCAATATGTCAATCACCAAGACTTTTTAAAAGAGTCTAACAGAATTTTGCGTGAAGGAGGGAGTGTAATATTTATTGAGAATTTAAAAAAAAATCCGATAACCGGGCTAGGTAGGTTTTTTTTAAAAATAACAAAGCACAAATATCAATCTTATCCCTGGAATCATTTCACTTTTAAAGAATTGTCAGCTCTTAAAGATCATTTCAATTATTCTAGATTTGAGATTTTTCACATAGTTTCACCAGCAGCATATTTAAAAGTAATTAGGAAATTTTATCCCTATTTCCACAAATTAGACACTTTATTATTGAAGAGAAATTTCTTTAAACAATACGCCTGGCTTGGTGTGTTCATAGGACAAAAAAAATAATTTAATGACATCCATTTCCGAAAAGTATGCTTCTCGTAAAATATCGATGAAACTAATCGTAGGTTTTTTATCAGATATCTATCATTCTGGTAAAATTACGGAACTGGTTTCTTTTGCTTTTTGGGAATTAAAATACCAGCTACGTTTTTATAAAGCACATGAATTCGTCAATTTTTTGGATGATACTCCTTTACATACAGTAGTTGCTATTGATAAAATTAGTATAAAAAATGACTCTTTTTGCACCGTAAATTGTAAGTATAATTGGGTGAAAATTTGTTTGAGCAATAGCAATATATTTTTTGGGAGTACTTATAATAACCCTTCTGTGTTATTACGCTCTTTGAATGGAAGCAGCCCAGAAAAATGCTTCGAATTTAGTAATAGGATTGAAAGTATTTTTATAGATAAGTTAGATAACCTTTTTGTATGCTCTGGTGGAATACTGTTTAAATCCAAGGCTAATAAGATCAACTTTAAAAAGGTTTTAAAGTTTTCAACTCCCACAAGTTATTTTCGTCCTGAGTCTATCACAGAAAATCTTAAAGGTGATCTGTTCATTGGAGAATATGCCAATAACAAGGATGGAAAAAAATGGGTTTTTGTTGGTTTTATATATCATTCGATTGACAATGGGAATACCTGGTCTAAAACTGATTTTTTAAGCAAAGAAGGTATTAATAAACACATCCATATTCTAAAATGGAGTAAGCGTTTGAAGGCCCTGATAATGACAGAGGGCGATAATAAAAAAGGTATCTGGGTAAATAAATCATTTAATAGATTTAATACACCTTCACAAAATCCGAATTTAGGATGGAGAAAAGTAAATAGCAGACATATTGATAAGGGAGGTTATACAGCGATTATAGAAGTAAATGAAAAGATCATTTTTGGAACGGATTACTACGGGGGTACTAATTTCCTGGTATCTACTACTGATCTTAAATTATTTAATAGTAAGGTTATGCCAGACCCCTATCGTAGATCTATGATCAGTAGAATGGTTATAAGACGTGATAAAAATGGAACCAAAGAAATTTGGGCCAACTTGTATTTTAGAGATAGCAAAAGTGTTAAAAGTCTATTAATGTTATCAATAGATTGTGGATCTACTTGGCAAAGAGTGATTGAATATGATGCAACCCAATATGAAGTTGATATTATAAGTGATTCTATAAATTTCAAAAATAACGTCTACATCTCAATACAGGATAGGGAAAAAAAATTCGCGAAAACGTTTTGCATAACAAATACAGAAGAGAATTCTAAATACTGATTTAGTATCGTTGCCCCTGTTAAAGACCTGGCATAGTTATTCATTAAATTAGTTTTCAACTTGGGCAACTCAACTAATAGAATATCTATGCTAAAGAAACAGACTGCCCTGAATAATTATTCACCTGCAAAAAAATAAACAAAAATATGCTATTGAATCTAAGCTCAAAACTTCATGAAGAATTTTGAAAAAACGCTGGACAAACTAAAAATTTTCGGATTAAATTAATTTCGTAGATAAAACAAAAAAACCTGATAATCTATCGATTATCAGGTTTGAAAAAGTACCCGGGATGGGACTTGAACCCACACGTACGTAGTACACACGGCCCTCAACCGTGCCTGTCTACCAATTTCAGCACCCGGGCATTAATAGGCTTGCAAAGTCAATTTTAAGTCAAAAAACCGATTTTTTCCGAATTGGTCGGCAAATATAGGGGTTTTGAATTTTCTAGGATATCAATTTTATGATAATATCTTATAAAAATCAATTGTTGAACTTTTGGCAATTTTCTTTTCAAATGTGACCATTACTCAGATTGAACCTCTTGCAGTTGGATTTTATCTCATCATAAATTCTGATTCGGCACATTTCAATTAAGGAATATTTTAAAACCTTGTTATACAATTAAATAACCTACAATACATTTCTTTTGATTTTGTTGGCATTAATTATGCTTTTAAACGTTTTATAGTTATATTTGAACGATATTTTATAATAAAATTATGATAAACTAATTTAGTCGGTATTTAATAGTTCGCACAGATCACCCCAGATCATAACCTTTTAAAAGTCTTTTTATGCAACGTTTTTTTCAAAACATATTCTTACGATGCTCTCTAATCGTTTTTAGTGTTTTCCTTTTATTTTCGTGTTCCAGCGATGCGATAGAAAACGAATTTATGGAAGTGGAAACGAATTCCCCACCGCAGGAAATTACCGGTACACGGGATCCCGTGAAGGAACTTCCTTATCCTCAAATTTCAAAAAAAGAATACCTTATCGATGTAGAGCGTTGGGATATTCCCAGCAACCGTACAGATGCAGATAAGACAACTGAAAACCTTCAGAAAGCTATTGACTGGGCGGTAGATGAGGGTTATGGTATCATTAAATTACCTGCGGGACACTTTCTTGTGGGTAGGTATGGGAACGATATTTATCAGGCGGGCATTGCCCTGCGCAGCAATATGGCATTTATGCTGGACAAGGATGCAATCATAGAAATGGTGCCAAACGATAAATGGAACTATTGCGTCTTGGAGGTTACCGCTAAGGAGCGCGTGGTCATTTCTGGAGGTACCATTATTGGCGATCGTGATGATCATACGTATACGCCGAGGCCTAAAGATGGCTATACTTCACATGATGAGGGTCATCTGGTTTGTATTCAGAATGAGAGCGCCTATGTTACCGTTGAAAATGTGAAATTGACAAAGGCAAATGGCGACGGTATTTTACTGGTAGGGCAGAAGGGGCCTGGTAGTTCCGTAAAGCATATTAATATCAAAAACAACGAGTTCGTACAGAACCGCCGTCAGGGCATTTCAATTGTGGGCGGAGAAGATGTGCTTATTCAAAATAATGAGATTCACCATACCTCTGGCACTTCCCCTCAGTTTGGTATTGATATAGAAAGCCGAATTTACAAAAGTGATGATGTGCGCATCGTATCCAATTATTTTCACGACAACCGCGGTGGGGATATTGTAAATGTTGACGGAACCAATGTCCTTATTGATGGAAACATTCTGGAACAGGGAGATGATAGCGAGTATATTGACGGACCAATAGTGTACCGAAAAAATGCGGATATGACCGTTCGTGGTAACGAGATAACCATGCGAACCATGTCTGTCAACAACTGGAATGGTATTATCATGTATTCCAATAATTCCCTTAAAACCAACCCAGCAACGACCTACATTTATGAAAACACATGTAATAATTGTGGTTTTTATATGTATAAAGGGGCAGATCTGGAAGTAAGGGACAACACATTGATCAACGGCCATCTCGTATTTTCAAAAATGGAAAACCTCATCGTTGAAAATAATAAAGTAGAACATAAAAGCAAATGCTGGGCGTACCGCTTTAAAAGGGTAACGGGTTCCGCAAGCGGAAATACCTATAATGGACAGGATTTTAACATTCCGTTAGGTGATGAACCCTGGGATGGTTGCTGGGTTTATTAAGACAAGTCTTAACACATCCCATTATATGCTGTCAACATGTACTGCATGTTATTGGGATGGTTGTTGATCCCGTATCCAGCTTCCATCTAGCAAATGTATTGTTCTTGAACCATAGGCGGCGTTATCCTCGCTATGTGTGGCCTGGATTATGGTCACCCCGTCTTCCTCATTTAATTGCTTAAAGAGCTGCATGATCTCATCACTTTGTTTAGAATTAAGGTTTCCGGTAGGCTCGTCTGCCAAAATAAGTTTTGGTTTTGAGATCAGTGCCCGTGCCACGCCCACAAGTTGCTGCTGACCGCCGCTCAGCTGCGCCGGGAAGAGATCTTTTTTGCCCACAATATTGAAGCGATCCAGCATGTCGCCTACCATCGCTTTCCGCTCTGCGGACTTTACATTTTTGTACAACAATGGGGTTTCAATATTCTCATAAACGGTAAGTTCATCAATAAGGTGATATTGCTGAAAGACAAAACCTATGTATTCTTTATACAATTTTGCCCTTTGCTTCTCTTTCATCGTGTGGATAGGCTCATCCATAAAAAGATATTCCCCTTCCTGAAAATCGTCAAGCATGCCAATGGCGTTTAGTAACGTGGATTTTCCTGATCCAGAAGGTCCCATGATAGATATAAATTCCCCTTCTTCAATATTCAGGTTTATATCGTTTAATAAAAATATACGTCGGCCACCATTTTTGACCCATTTATAAATATGATTGAGTTGTAGTAACATGTGTTTTTTTTGATTAGAAAATTGAATAATTGTTTGAAATACCGCTGTTTTTAGTCCGTTTTTAGCGCTTTTACCGGGTTTTGTAAAGCCGCTTTCATACTTTTTAGGCTTATTGTGAGCATGGCAATGGTAATGGTAAGCAAAGCGGTAAGCGCAAAAATGCCCCATCCTATGCTTATGCGATACGCAAAATCCTGCAGCCAGCGGTTCATCAGGTAAAACCCTACGGGAAAAGCGATCAACAGGCCTATGCTGACCGGTTTTATAAAATCTTTTGCCAGCATGCCCACAATCTCAGCCACATTAGCGCCTAGAACTTTACGAATCCCGATCTCCTTAAAACGCTGTTCTGTCGCAAAAGTGATCAACCCGAACAATCCCAAACAGGCCACAAAAATGGTCAAAAGAGTGAAAATACTAAGAATTATGCCCATTTTTTGCTCTTTGCTGTAGGTCTGCTGAAAAGATTCATCCAGAAAGGCATAGGTAAATGGATCCTCTGTGCTAAAGTTGCCCCATTTTTCTTTGGCAAAGGCAAGAATAGAAGCTATGTCTGCATTTCTGGTTTTTAAGATTAAGCCGCCGTAGGGATTGTATGTCAAGACAAGCGGCTCTATCTCGTAGTGCAGTGATTTGAAATGAAAATCTTTGATCACGCCTATAACGGTAAACTTTTCGTTTTGAGGATCTTCTGCGCGTTCAAATTCTTTACCAATGGGATTTTTTCCCAGGCCCAGGATTTCGACAGCTTTTTCATTAAGAATGGCTTTATTGGCCTCGTTTTTAAATTCCGTGGAAAAATTTCGACCTTGCGAAAGTTCCAGCCCCAGTGTAGGAATATAGGCTTCATCTACGTCGTAAAAGAAAAATTTACGTAAATAGTTACCGTTTTTAAATATACCCCGCGTATTGTTGTCTGTTTCTCCCGCAGGGACAAAAGCCGACTGGCTGACGCTGGCTATATTTGGGTTTTTGAGAAGCTCTGCTTTGTATGATTTTACCTGTGTACTTCCCAATTTATAGGCGTTCCGCAGGATAATTACCTGATCTTTCTGATAACCGAGTTTTTTATGCTGAATAAACTGCATTTGCTTATAAACGACCAGGGTAGCCAGAATAAGTGAGGCAGATATGACAAATTGAAAAATCACCATTCCGCTTCTCAAACTGTTTCGCTTTCCACCGCCAGAAAACTTGCTCCTAAGTGCCATAAGAGGCTTAAAAGAGGAAAGTACAAATGCAGGATAGCTTCCGGAAAACAGACTTACTAAAACAACAAAGCCTAATAGAAGTAGTATATTTTGGGTGGAGAAAAAGTCCATGAGAAGGAGCTCTTTCCCGGTCAGCGTATTAAAAGAGGGCAAAAGCACCGCAATCAATCCCACGGCCAGCAGCGCTGCAAAAGTACAGGTGATAAAAGATTCAGTTAAAAATTGCCCCACCAGCTGTTTTTTTGCAGATCCCAGCACCTTTCTTATCCCTACTTCACGGCTGCGTTTTGTCGCGGTTGCGGTAGCCAGGTTTATAAAATTGATGCAGGCGATAAGCAACATGAACAGCGCAATGGCGCTAAAAATATACACATATTTGATATCTCCGGCAGGTGAAAGTTCGGTACTGGAAGCAAAGTCAGAATATAAATGAATGTCAGTGAGGGGTTGCAAAAACAAGCCGATTCTGCTATTTTTCTGAAATTCCTCATAGGGAATTCCTATGGCTTTTTGAACCTGATCCCCCATATATTTTTCTAAAAGTCCGGGGATCTGCTTATCGATACCGCTCAACGAGGTATTCGGTTTAAGTAGCAGATATGTGGCAAAACCAGAGGTTACCCAGGAATTAGTAATGCTAAGCGAGTTGTGCTGCATAGGTATAAACACATGGAACTGAAAGTGCGAATTGTGTGGGATATCCTGAATAATCGCGGTTACTACCAGAGCTTCTTCGATATCCTGAACGTGTAAACGCTTACCAAGTGGATCTTCATCACCAAAATATTTTTTAGCTTCCGAAGCCGTCAATACGATGGAGTTGGGATTTAAAAGTAGCGTCTTGGCATCACCTTTTAGCACCTTTAAACTGAATATATCGAAGAAATTAGGATCTACATAAGCAGCTTCCACATGTTCGTAAGTAGTATTGTTGTAACTAATTTTAGGATTGTAGAGCGTACTCAAACGGGTGGAACTTTCTACCTGTGGAAAGTCTTCCTTAAAGGTTTTGGCAACGGGAGCGGCCACCATGGCTTCTTTAAGTTCTTCTCCATTTACATTGCCGCGAAGCACCACCCTGGCGATACGATCTGCATTGTCATAAAAGCGATCATAACTAAGTTCATCCCAGACATAAAGCGTAATTAATATACAACTGGCCATGCCCAGCGCGAGTCCACTACAGTTCAGGAAGAATAAAGATTGGTTCCTGAGCAGGTTTCTCCAGGCGATTTTTAAGTGATATTTTATCATTTTGAGTTCTTTTTTGATGGCTTCTTGATTGTCATTCGGCTTTTAAGGATCGTGCCGGGTTTTGCAATGCCGCCTGTATTGTTTTTACACTTATCGTGGCAAGCGCGATTGCCAGAGCCAGGGCCCCAGCCCCTAGGAATACCCAGATGCTCAGCTCTATGCGATAGATATAATCTTGAAGCCATCGCTGCGCAAAGTACCACGCGATGGGAGTGGCAATGAGAAAGGCAACTACCACCAATTTTAAAAAGTCCATAGAAAGCATTATCGTAATCTTTGCTACGCTGGCACCCACGACTTTGCGGATACCAATTTCTTTTCTGCGTTGTTGCACGACAAGCAGTGAAATTGCAAACAAACCGATACAACTAAGAATAATCGCGATAATTGAACCACCGGTAATCATCGTGGTCATGGTGCGCTCCCTTTTTAGGGTACGGTCTATATTTTCATCTAAGAATGAAGCCTGAAACTCTGCATTAGGCTCAATTTTTTTCCATGCATTTTTTACTATTTCAAATGATGTATTTATGTTCTGTGGTATAACTTTAACATAGGCATAGCGCAGGTTCCATTTCGGTTTTAAGAACAAGGTAAGGGGTTCTATGTTCTTGCTCAGTTCCTGAAAATTATAATCTTTAACAACACCTATTACTGAATAATGGATAGAATCATCCAAAGTAATACGGGCTTCCAGGGGATTTTCTTCTTTTAATTGCCTTGCCATGGCTTCATTGACGATAATTCCAAGACTATCTGTTGGAAACCCCTTATTAAAATCACGACCGGTCACAAGCTCCAGGTCCAGGGTTTTGGTATAATCATAATCAACCATAAGTAAATTGGTCGTTACAACAGCACCTTTATAATCAAAACCCATGGTGCTTGTCATGTTTGCTCCATCCTTTCCACGGCCTAAAATATTATTAGAGGCAGTTACGCTTACAATACCGGGTTTGTCTTGCAACTCGTTGCGCAATAATTGCATAACCACTCCATCTTCTTTCGTTCCGTTAAGTGGAAAAGCGAGTACCTGCGTTTTATTGAAGCCCAGATCTTTGGTGCGCATAAATTCTAATTGTTTATAGAGGACCAGTGTACCGCAGATCAGTAAAATCGCTATGCTAAATTGAACGACCAGTAATGTATTGCGCAAATGGTTATTTTTTGTTGCCCGTAACTTGCCTTTTAGAGCCTGTAGCGTTCTAAGCCTGCTCAATAGGAAAGAAGGATATCCACCGGCCAGTAGCGTTACACAGAATAAGCCTACTATAGAGCCTGCAATAATCCCAGGCTTTAATACATTTTGAAAGGACGCACGTGTTGAAAATAAAGTTTGAAAAGATTCTAAGAATACATAGGAGATCAAAATCCCCAAAAGAGCCGAACAAATGAAAACAAGAACGCTCTCACCCCAAAACTGAATAAACAGCTGAATTTTATTCGCTCCCAGTGTTTTGCGCATTCCAATTTCACGTAGACGCTTGGAGCTTTTGGCAATGCTCATATTAATGAAATTTACGCTGGCAATAAAAAGGATTAAAAAGGCTACCCCCAGCACCAGATAGGGGTAAAGTCGACTTACATCGGCTATGCCATTTCTGGGCGTTGTAAAATGCCTGTCCCGTATATTTAATAAGCGTTGCTGAATATACTGGCCGTTTTTGTCTGGCTGTATACCATCTCGATTTGCATTTTGAAAATCATCTTTATAATGAAGAGCGGTAAATGCGCGGGTTGCTTTCTCAAATTGAGCCGGATCAATACCTTGTGCCAGTTGCAGATAAACCTCGTGATTGGAGCTGTCCCAATCTTCCTTTTTATCAGCATATGCCGCTGCAGATTGATTTTCAAAAGCAAGCACAAGGTCAAAAACGAGGCTGCTTTGATCAGGAAAATTTTCTGTGATTGCTGAAACTGTAAAGGGTTTTTCTTCCCCTTCAGAGAGGACAGTAATTGTTTTTCCCAATGGATCGCTACTGCCAAAGATTGTCTTCGCTGCATATTCTGTAATCGCAACAGAAGACTTGTTTCCTATAGGGTTCGTTTTATCGCCTTTAAGAATGGGAAAACTGAACATTGAGAAAAAATCAGGATCTACATAAGCTGCACTTAATTGTAATTGTTTTTCACCATTAATGACCAGCACGCCATGCCCATTAAGACGTGTGATTTTTTCTATTCCCGGAACTTCTTCCTTTAGCGCCGCCGCAAAAGGTATAGGCTTCGATATACTGGCCTCAGCACCATCAGGAGTTTGTTGTGTATGATAACTTTGATAGATACGATCAGCATGATCGTGAAAGCGATCATATGATAGTTCAAATAGTGCGTATATACTCAATAAGACAGCAACACAAAAAGCGACGCTTAGCCCAAGAATATTTAGTGAGGTGAAAGTGCGTTCCTTCCATAGATTACGAAAGGCAATTTTAATATAATTGCGTATCATATTTGATTGATTTTAGGTATTTATTGACTAAATATTGGCTTTTTTAGTGCATTTTTGAGCTATTATTGAACATTTAGTGGCAACTGATATCTATTCTTAAGTTAAATTTTTTATAGGATTTCCATTCGCCGTGCTGTAAATGAAGTAAATAGTTTTAATCCATTTTCTGCAAGACGATATCTCCTATCTTAAGTCCATTTTTGATCTCAGGATTCCCTTTGTATTGAATGGAAACATCTCCAAAAGCAGAAACTTTAAGTTCTTCAGAAGCATGTACCATTAGCTGATTGCTACCATACGCCGCGATTTTTGTCTCCTTTGAAACTAAAGCCAGTGTGTTCACTTTGCTATCCCCATAAGAACGATAGCGTTGAAATTCTACAGCGCCATCGTTGACTTCTAGATAGCTTTCCCCATACAGTGCCACTTTCAATTTTTCGGCGGTCAGACTTTTAAAAATCACCTTTGGCGAACCGTAAAGGTCCAGGTCAAAATCTTTTGCGTTTAAGGGATCTTTAAAATCAATGTGCTCTTCACCGCGAATTTCAACAGATTTTAGGTATTTATACTGTATGGTAATGCTTACCTGAGTTCCCTTATAGACGTCCTCTTTTCGCTTATTGCCATTTATGATCACACCTTCCTGCTTTCCAACAACTTTGGCATCTTCGAGATAAATATGCAGTTGGTCACCGCTACTTTCAATATTGATCTTTTCTTTTGGCACTTTTGAGTTATTGATCAGCACGGCTTCTTCCGCGGCTTGTTCAAAAACCACTTCTATATATGGGCTAATGACAACCTTTTGAAAAGGATCAAGCGTGATGGTCTTGTATTGTGCATTGCCGTTAGTAAAGCTAAAAAAGCTTAGTAACAGGGTGACAAATAATCTATTACATGTAAATATTGAAGTATTCATAAGGTGTATTTTATTCGGTTCTTAAACTTTTAACGGGATTGGCTATTGCGGCTTTTATGGCTTGGAAGCTTACGGTCAATAGGGTTATTATAAGCGCTCCCAAACCTGAAATGGCAAAAAACCACCATTCCATTTCAATTCTATAGGGAAAATCCTGAAGCCATTTTTGCATTAGGAAATAAGCCAGGGGAGTGGCAATTGCAAATGCGATTCCCACAAGTTTTATAAAGTCTGTAGTCAACATTCTAATGACATTGTTCACGCTAGCGCCAAGTACTTTGCGAATACCTATTTCTTTTTTCTTTTGTTCGGCTATAAAGGATACAAGCGCGAATAAACCCAAACAACTGATGAAGATGGCCAGCGAAGTAAATACCACCGAAATTTGCCCCAGGCGCTTTTCTTCGGCATATAATTTTTCTACTTCTTTATCTATAAAATGAAAAACAAAGGGCGCATTGGGATTGATGGATTTCCAGGACCTTTCAAGGTTATTTAAAAGTGTTTCGTAATCGTCTGTTTCAGCTTTGATGATCACATAATCCGGTGCTGTCTCGTTGTAAAGAAGCAGGGGCTCTATTTTATCTTTTAAGGACATAAAATTGTAGTTTTCGGTCACACCTACGATCTCATACTCGTCAATTTCCCCATTGTAGTTATTGACGAGAATAGAACCAATGGCCTTATCTAACGGAATTTTGAAGGCGTCTAGCGTAGCTTTATTGACTAAGATCTGGTTGTCGTCTGTATCGCTGAGGTTTCTGCCAGCGAGTAGTTTTGTACCCACTGTTTCCAGATATTTTGAGCTCACACCATTGTAATGAACCAGGGTCCTGTCAGTCAGATTTGCTCCGGGAAGTATCAAACCCATATCACCAAAAATAAATTGCGAAGGATAATAATTGGTACCCGCAACCTCCTTGATTCCGTTGACGCTTTTGAAATTCGTTTGTATACTGGTGAATTTTTCTGAAAGCTCCTGCGTTCCCAATTTTATGGCCAGTAGATTTTCTTTATTGTAACCCATATCCATTTTCTGGGCATGTTTTACTTGTTGCGTAATGATGATCACCCCAGAAATTAAACTGATGGAAACCACAAACTGAAACACGACCAAAGCTTTACGCAAATGGCCGCTTCCCATCTTAAGGCTTACCGAAGCTTTTAAAACTTTCACCGGTTTTATGGATGACAGTATGAGCGCGGGGTAAATCCCAGCTATCAGGCCTGTCAAAAGTCCCAGTACTAAAAGCCCAACCAGAATTCGCCAATCAAGAATTTGAGCATATTCAATTGTGCTTTGTGTCAATGTGTTAAAGAGGGGTAACGTAACGAGGGTTAGTGGAATACTTATTAGGGAGGCGATAAAAGAAAGTAGTATTGATTCCCCTAAAAATTGACTGATTAAATCGCCTTTTTCTGCGCCAATTGCCTTGCGCACCCCTATCTCTTTCGCTCTTTTGTTTGCCCTTGCCGTGCTTAAGTTTACAAAATTGATACAGGCGACCAACTGAATAAAAAGCGCCAAAATGAGTAATATATAGAGATAATTTATATCAGAAACTGAATCTATTTGGTGTTGAATTCCCTTGGAATATAAATGAATATCCGTGATTTTTTGAAATTTTAGGTTTTTGTGAAAACCGACTTCTGCAAAGTCCTTTACACCATGTCGTTGTAAAAATTGAGGTACTTTGGCTTCCAGGTTCTCAATAGAGGCGCCAGGTTTTACTTTTAAGTAGCTTATTGCAAAATTTTCCGTGGCAAAATTCTGCACATTTTGCACGTGTTGTCCCAAACCGCCAGAATTCATGGTCAGGATATAATTGGGTTTTAAATGGGTTTTGCTGAAATCTTCCTTAAAAACACCTTTTATATGTAGGGTCTGTTCTTGCTCACCACTTCCCAGGATCAAGGTTTTGCCAAGTGCTTTTTCAGTACCAAAAAGTTTAGCTGCAAGTGCCTGTGAGAGCACGATGGAATTGGGCTGTGTCAAAGAACCATTTGCCTTACCTTCCACAAATGGAAAATTAAATAAATTGAAAAAGGTAGAATCCGCAAGATATCCACGGGTCTCATAAAACGCTTCATCAGTTTCTGGATTTCGCAATAATCCATCGTTGCCCGAACCAAAATAGACCACACGGCACGCTTTCTCTACTTCTGGAAAATCCTCTTTTAAAGCAAAAGCAATGGGTGGTGAAACCCCGGCAGAAAGCACCCCATCATCATGCTCTGGAATAGAGGTGTTGACCCTGTAAATCAAGTTAGAATCTGTAAAATCTTCATCGTAGCCAAACTGGGCTACCACATAGGTTAATATACTTAAACAACATACCGTGCCAACGGTCAAACCCAAAAGATTTATAAGCGTTTGCAGCTTGTTTTTCTGAAAATTCCGCCAGGCAATTTTGAAGTGGTTTTTGATCATTTTGATTGTTTTTTGATTGAAATAGGCCAATTTATAGCAAGTTTTAGCCAATTTTTATTCGGTTCTTAGACTTTTTACCGGGTTTGCGAGTGCGGCTTTAATGGCCTGGAAGCTTACGGTGATAATGGCTAACAACATTACGCCCAAACCTGCACTCACAAAAATTGTAGCTGAGATATCTGTTTTATATAAGAATTTTTCAGTCCAATTGCTCATAAAATAATAAGCGATAGGTGTTGCGATTAAAAAGGATAGCGAAACCAAAAAAATAAAATCTTTTGATAATAATATCCACAAGTTTCCGACAGTGGCTCCAAGCACTTTACGAACACCAATTTCTTTTGTGCGCTGTTCCGCCACGAAGGAAGCCAATCCGAAAAGACCGAGGAAACTTATGAATATGGCCAATATTGTAAATATGTTGGCAAGGCTCGCTATACGCTCTTCGGCTGCGAAGTTATGTGCGTATTCTTCGTCTACAAAATCATAGCTAAAAGGGAGATTAGGAAAATTATTTTTAAACACTTTTTCAATCGTTTCTAAGTTTCTCTTTATACTTTGCTCTGGATTAAGTTTCAAAAAATAAAAACCACCGCTACCTTGACCAAATTGATACATTTGCGGTGAAACTGCCTCATAGGCAGATTCGTTTATTACATCTGAACTAACACCCACAATTTGCATTGAGAATTCACTAGCACTTGCGTCACTTGCGCTAATATACTTACCTATAGGGTTTTCAATACCCATATATTTCACAGCTGTTTCGTTTAAAATAACAGCATTTGAATCTGTAGCAAACTCTCGGGAAAAAAATCGACCTTGTACTATTTTCATTCCTACTGCGTCCATATAATCGTATGATACCGCCATTTGAGCTAAATTTTCTTTGAAATCTTTAGGCTTTCCTTCCCATTCGTATCCCGACTGGTAGTTCCAAATATTTGTAATAGGACTGGTTCCCCAGCCCATTTTAATTACGGCGTCAGTATTTAAAAACTGATCATGCATTAATTCATACTTATTTGTAAAATCCTGACTACTTGTAGGAATTTGGATCAATTGAGAACTATCAAAACCCATCTTTCTTTGTTTACCATAATCAATTTGTTTCATTACGATAAGCGTTCCGATAATTAAAGCAATGGATACTGTAAATTGAGTGACTACAAGAATCCTTCTTGACATCACTGCAAGGTTGCCCATTTTAAATGTCCCTTTCAATACTTTAATAGGCTTAAAAGATGATAAATATAATGCTGGATAACTGCCTGATAACATTGCGGTAAGAAAAATAAAATTTAATGAAATAATCCAAAATTTTGGATTGGCATATGGAAAATTAACCTCTTTGGATGCAATTGAATTGAATGCGGGAAGAGAAATTGATACAATACCAATAGCAATGATAAATGCTAATAAAACAACTAGGAATGACTCGCTTAAAAACTGGTGGATAAGTTGTTTTCTTGTTGAGCCGATAGATTTCCTAATGCCCACTTCGAGCGCACGTTTTTCCGATCTTGCCGTACTAAGGTTCATAAAATTAATACTAGCAAGAATTAAAACAAACAATCCAATGATGCCAAACAGCCAAACATTTTCAATGCGCCCACCAACTTGTACGCCGGCTTCAAAATTGGAATTCAAATACCAATCTTTCATCGGGAAAACAAACAATTTCGAATTAAACATATCCCCGCCGGGACGGTTATCTTTTTTCACGTTCTCAATTCGTGTATTTACAGCAGTCAAATTGGAGTTTTTTGACAGTTTTACGTAAATAAAAAATGGATTATAAGCCCAATTAGAATTTTGATTTTCAAGCCATCCCCAATGAGACGACATCCAATGATTAAAGGGCATTATAAAATCCATATCACTGAAGCTGTTGTTAGTAGGGATATCCTTATAAACTCCCGTTACAATCATGGTAAATTCATTGTTTGAAACAATAGCTTCTCCCAATGGGGATTTATTTCCAAAAAGTGTTTTAGCCGTTGTTTGAGATAAAAGAATAGAGTTTTTCTCCTTTAGACCATTTAAACTGCCCTCAAGCATTTTCAATTCCAACAAGTTTGGGGCATCACTTTGCATAAAACGCCCATTGCTGGATATAACTTTATCTTTTACTGTGAGATAACGAGTATCGATTCTTGATGACATTACCACATAATCAAACACATCTTTAAAATTCTCGCGCAGTTGAAATTCCAATGCTAAAGGAAGTCCTTCACTTGTTTCAATATCATCATTGATTGTTTGCTTTTGCATTATCTGAGCAATCTGTTTTTTGCTTTCAAAATGATTGTTATATTCAAATTCATCCGCAATCCACAACCCAATAATAATAGTCACTGCAAGGCCAAGCGCTAACCCGAAGATGTTTATAAATGAATAAACTTTGTTTTTAATCAAATTCCGCCAGGCGATTTTTAGGTAGTTTTTCAACATTTAGTGTAGTTCTTAAGAAATATGTCAAATTTTATAATTCGACTTTATGCTGAATTATGTTTAACAAATGGATTTTAAAAGATATAAACAGCTATAAGCAGTTAAGAGATAATAATGCCAAGTATTTAAATAACTGATAAATAATGATTTATGATTTTATTTAATTATTACAGTGTTCGGTTTTAATACAGTTGATGCTCGATTTTGATACAGATTTTATTCAATTTAATGCTGCTTTTTGATCAATTTTGACCCTTTTAGACCAATAATTCACGTTTTTTATAGACAACCAATAAGGAGGCCCACAATAGATCGTACTTGATAGTAATTCCCTTTATGGGGGTTTAGGGATTTATTCTGTTTTTAGACTTTTTACGGGATTTGCGAGCGCAGCTTTAAAAGCCTGGAAGCTTACGGTGAGCAGGGCAATCCCTAGCGTAATCCCGCCGGCAAGTGCAAAAATCCACCAACTCATTGGCGTTCGGTACTCAAAATTCTGTAACCAGAGCTGCATAAAATACCATGCGAGCGGGATGGCGATCACTGCGGAAAGTATTACCAAAATGAGAAAATCACGCGATAGCAGTTTAATTACCTGAAAAACCGAAGCGCCGAGCACTTTCCGGATGCCTATTTCCTTTTTTTTGAGTTGGGCGGCATAAGTGATCAAACCGAACAGTCCCAGACAGGAGACAAAAATGGCAATGACCGCAAAAATGTAGAACAGTTTTCCTGTACGTTGATCTTCGCGGTACATATTTTCATAAGAAGCATCCAGAAATGAATAATCCAGGGGGAATTCAGGCGTATATTCGTTCCATATTTCTTCTACAGCAGCAATGGTAGCGGCTGTGTTATCACCAGATGTTTTAAGATACACGCGGTAGGTTTCAGGCTCGTAATACATCACTGCCGGGCCAATAGTGTTTTTGAGTGATTGAAAATTGTAATCTTGTACTACACCTACAATGGTTCCCTCGCGTTCAAAAAGTTTAAAGTTCTTCCCAATAGGATCTGTAATACCGCTAAGTTTTACAGCAGTTTCATTCAGAATAAAATGGGTAGAGTCTGTGCTGATCCCTTTAAAATTTTCACCTGCCGTTAGGTTCATTTTTAAAAGTGGAATAAAATTTTCATCAATTGCCATGGGGGTAACAATAAGGCCGTTTTTAAGCATGCTCGAGTCCCAGGAAACATCACCGGTGGTATTTCCATTGTTGATGATTGAGTTTGAGGCAAATGAGACGCCGCTAACTCCAGGAAGATTTTCAAGCCTATTTTTTACTGTTGCCGCATGTTCATTCATTTCATCGCTCATCCAGAAATTAAGAACCTGGCTACGGTCATAACCTGGATTTTTAGAAGTTAAAAATTCGAGTTGGCGTGAGATCACAAGGGTTCCTATTATCAATACAACAGAAAATACAAATTGTATGGTTACAAGGATTTTCCTGAATGTTCCCTTGCTTAAACCAACTGCCCCACCTTTTATTGCGAGCAATGGTTTGAACGAACTAAGCATCACCGCCGGATAAATGGAAGAAACCACTAGAACTACTATAAATACCGCTAGAATCAAAAGTAACACTTGACCCTGAAAAAAATCTATCACGAGTTGTTTACCTGAAATTTCCCTAAATACCGGCACCAATAAATAAACAAGTCCAGCGGCCAGAAGGGTAGCAGCGCTAAAAAAGAGTGCTGATTCTACAATAAACTGTGCAAATAGGCTTTTTTTATCTGCACCAATAATTTTACGGATGCTTACTTCTTTTGCCCGTTGAAATGCTCTGGCAGTGGATAAGTTGACATAATTAATGCAGGCAATGGCTAATATCAAAAACAGGACTATGCCAAAAATCTTCACAGTATTGATACCCTGAGGCTCACCTCCGGCACTATATAGATTCATATCGCTTATAGGTTGTAAATAATAAGCTTCGTCAGACTTAAACAATTCGGCATTAGGATCATTTTTCTGCTGAATAGCGGTCATTTTCTGACTTACTTTTGAAACATCTGCCGCATTTTTTAATTCTAAATAGGTAACGAACTTGAAGTTGCCCCAATCAGAATCCATAGACTTCCAATAAGGGTTATTAGCATACTCTTCTTTTAAAACTTCTAACGAAAAAAACATTTCGTAAGCCACGCTGGAGTTCTCTGGAACATCTTCAACCACGCCCATAACCGTAAAAAGGTCCTGATGATCTGCTACAATGGTTTTTCCTACAGCTTCAACGGTTCCAAAAAGTTTCTGAGCTGTAGAAGCGGTGAGCACCACCGCTTTTTTATCAGTCAGAAATTGCTGTGGAACCCCGGCCAGGACCTTCCGCTGAAACACATCGAAGAATTCAATATCCACATAAGCCCCATTGATCTCAAAATCATTTTTACCTACACTGTACAGTCTATAATCCCAATTTTCCTTAACCCGTACCGCATGTTTTACCTCTGGGATATCTGATTTTGCATAGGCTGCGACCGGTCCCGTAGAAGATCCCCATGTTTCCCTCCCATCGCCACTTTGAATATTGCTTGATACACGAAAGAGCTTATCGCTGTTGCCCTTAAAAGAATTGTAGCTCAGTTCAGACTGCATCCAGATAATAATGAATAGTGCAATCGTAAGCCCAATCGTAAGCCCAGAAAGGCTAATTAAGTTGTAGAATTTATCCTTTTTTAAATTCCGCCAGGCAATTTTAAAATGACTTTTGAGCATTGTGGTTGTTTTATATGTTGAACGCTATAGATAAGAAGGTATAATAATGCCAAATAGTTAATTATCTAATAAAGAGAAAGTTAATAATTTTTAAATAGCAATAAGTGTTCGGTTTTAATACAGTTGATGCTCGATTTTGATACAGATTTTATTCAATTTAATGCTGCTTTTTGATCAATTTTGACCCTTTTAGACCAATATTTCATGTTTTTAGACAAGACGGATAAGGAGGCCTACAATAGATCGTAATTGTAGAAATTCCCCCTTTGGGGTTAGGGGGATTTACTCCGTTTTTAGACTTTTTACGGGATTTGCGAGCGCAGCTTTAATGGCCTGGAAGCTTACGGTGAGCAGGGCAATAAAAAGAGTTGCCAATCCTGCGACTATAAACACCCACCAGGAGATGTTAATACGATACGCAAAATCCTGCAGCCAGTTGTGCATAAAATACCAGGCAATGGGCGAGGCGATCAACAGGGCGATAACTACGGCTTTTACAAATTCTGCTGAAAGGAGTTTTACAATATTTGTAACGCTGGAACCCAAAATCTTGCGGATGCCTATTTCCTTACTGCGCTGCTGCGCGCTAAAAGCAACCAAACCGAACAGACCCAGACAGGCAACGAAAATGGAAAGCGAAGTAAAAACCCCGAAAAGTCCAGCTGTTTTTTGGTCAGATGCGTAGGCTGAATTCAAGGCTTCATCGAGAAAGGAATATTCAAAAGGAACATCGGGGAGATAATCCTGCCACTTTTGTCGTATGCTGCTGATGGTCTGTTCCGGGTTTCCGGCGGCCAACTTGAGCGTGATATAGGAAATGCCGGTTTCATAGCTTTTTGAAGTCTGCGAGAATAGGGCAAAAGGCGCGATGGAACTGTGCAGCGATTCAATATTATAATCTTCCAGTACGCCTATAACTTTAAATTTCTGGTATTCGCCGCCCGGATATTCAATATACTGGCCCAGTGCATTTTTCCATCCTATTTGTTTCGCAGCGGTTTCGTTTAAAATCACAGAAAGAGAATCATTAAATTCTGGATCAAATGCGCGTCCTTCTGTCAATTTTAATCCCAGAGTTTCTATAAAATGATCGTCGACTAAATAAGAATTCAGGGCAATATCTTTAGCCACAGATTCTTCCGGATTACTATTCTGCGGAACATAAAAGTCACCAAAGGAGGATTTCGTGAGCATGTCGCTAGAAATGGTAGCGCTTTTTATTTGGGGCATCGCGGCCAGTTCCTGCCTAAAGGTTTCTTCACTTACCCCCAGTTTACCGGCATTGTTCAGAATAAGCACATTTTCCCTGTCATAACCCAAATCATGATTGCTCGTAAATTGTATCTGCTGGTAAACCACCAGGGTGCAAATGATGAGGGCAATGGCGATTACAAATTGAAAAACCACCAGTTCATTGCGTATAAATCTGCTTTTAAGAATCTTTGAGCTGCCGCCTTTAAGCACTTTTACAGGGGAAAATGAAGTAAGATAGAAAGCTGGATAAACACCGGCTAAAAGTGCAGTGATCACACTTAAAGCCACTATCAAAATCAGCATATTGAGGCTAAAAACCGCTGCTATGGGAATGTTTTTCCCTGCAAGTTCATTAAAAAACGGAAGCAACAACGCAGCCAAAAAGACAGCCACCAGCGTAGCGATAAAAGTATAAAGAACAGCTTCGGAAAGAAATTGCCGGATGAGCTGTGAGCGTTTGGAACCCAGCACTTTTCTAATCCCAATCTCTTTACTGCGTTTTACCGATTGTGCCGTGGCCAGATTCATAAAATTAACGCAGGCAAGCACGATAATAAAAACGGCGATAATACCAAAAATGTACAGGTTTTTAATGTCGCCCTGATCTGTTATGGATGAGATGATCTCACCGGAATGCAAATGAACATCCAGCAGCGGCTGAAGTTTTAAATCCCATTTGTTGCCTTTTTTAAGAAATTCATCCAGCGGCTGGCCGATACGGTCAAAAGCGGGCGCTGCCTGTACCCGCAACATTTCAGGAAATTTGGCTTCCAGATTGGTGACCAGGTTAGGGTTTTGCGCGGCAGTTTTGCTCACTTTTACATAGGTAGCGACATTAAGCCAAACCCAACTCCAGTCAAAGTAGGTCACATCAGCATAATTTTTTATGGGAGTAAGCATATCAAAAGTGACCGAAGCGGGAACGTTGTTCATATCGGCCAAAACTCCGGTAACGCGCAGCGGTGTTTTATCGGTTCCGTAAATTAGGGTTTTCCCCATAGGATCTGCATCGCCGAAATATTTTTTGGCAATAGCCGGGGTAATAACCACACTGTTTTTTTCCAGCAGGCAGGTTTTAGGATTGCCCTTCGCGAGCGGATAGGTCAAAACTTCCAGAAAATTGGCATCTACAGCATAGATATCTGTTTCATTAAAGAACTTTTTTTCAGTCCCGTTTTGATATTCCAGAACATCTGTTCCCGGCCGGTAAATACGCGTATAGCTTATAATCTCCGGAAAATTTTCAACCAGTGTTTTTCCAGCCGGTGGCGGAGTGTAGCCGGCATAAAAACTATTGTCGCCCATCTTGCTGTCAATATTGACCCGGTAAACCGATTGGGCATCGTCAAAAAACTGGTCATACTTCAATTCCTCCTGAATATAAAGCGCAACCAGAATCACACAAGTAAGACCCGCGGCCAGTCCCAGGATATTAATCAGGCTGTTGGCTTTATATTTAGCGATGTTTCTCCAGGCTATTTTCAGGTGATTTTTGAGCATTTTAGACCGATTTTGAAGGTTTTACAGCAATTTTTAATTTTATTTCTTATCTGATACTTTCTTAAGTTCTACTGAAAATAAAGAGATAATAATGCCAAATCTATAAAGTATTGAAATTCAATATTTTAAAATCCTAATTTATTCCATAGGTGATCGGTTTTAGTACAGTTGATGCTCGATTTTGATACAGATTTTATTCAATTTAATGCTGCTTTTTGATCAATTTTGACCCTTTTAGACCAATATTTCATGTATTTTATATACAACCGATAAGGAGGCCCACAATAGATCGTAATTGATGGTAATTCCCTTTATGGGGGTTTGGGGATTTATTCCGTTTTTAAGCTTTTCACCGGGTTTGCCATGGCTGCTTTTATACTTTGTATGCTCAGGGTAACCAGTGCCAGAACTACCATTGAAGCGCCGCTCAAAGCAAATACCCACCAGTTCATGGGCGTTCTGTAGGCGTAATCCTGCAACCACTTAGAACTTACCCACCAGGCCAGCGGCGCAGCAATAAGAAAGGCGATTAGTACCAGGCGAATAAAATCTTTGGAGAGCACCGCTACAATTTGACTTACGGAAGCCCCTAATATTTTCCGGATTCCTATTTCTTTTATTCTTGAATTTATAGTGAAAATCACCAGGCCCAGAAGACCAAGACAACTGATGAATATGGAAAGGCTGGTAGCCCATTTTAAAAGGCGGGCGGTGCGCATTTCGGTTTCATACATGCTGGCAATGGTTTCATCAAAAAAAGCATATTGAAATGTTTCTTCGGGATATGTCTGCTTAAAGGCATTTTCAATAGCACTTATTGACCGTGACCAGGAACTGCCACCAGCTTCGCCCGATTTAAGACGGATATGAAAAGTAGATCCCTCATTTCCGCCAAAAAAGACCAGCGGACTTATGGTTACCTTTGTTGACTGGTCGTGAAAATCCTGCATCACGCCCACAATAGGCATGGTCTGTCCATTAAACTTTAATGACGCTCCCAGAGCATCCTCCGGATTGGTATAACCTAATAATTTAGCATACTTGTTATTAATTAGAAATTCGTTGCCGTTTCCAGAAGAAGCTATATTTCTGCCAGCCAAGAGTTTCAGTTTATAAACCTTTAGATAATTAGCATCGCCCCAGCGTATCTGGATATTTGCTTTTACATCTGGTTTGCTCGGGGATTCAATAGTTGTAAAAGCCACGCCCTTATCGGCCGGAGATAAAAAACCACTAGCGGCAAGTTCTACTCCAGGTACCGTATTAATGTCGTTAAGCAATTGCTGTTTGTGGGAAGCAACCGTATCTCGCGGCGTATTAAAAGTAATAATAGCTTCTGTATTAAAGCCTAGGTCTGAATTTATGGAGTAATTGATCTGCTTGCTAACCATGATGGTAACAATGATAAAAAATTGTGCAATTACAAACTGGGAAACGATTAAAGAATGTCGTATCCAGGTATGCTGCCTTTGATTAGCCAGTAATACATTGCTCTTTAATACCGCAACAGGTTTATAACCCGATAAAATAAGCGCAGGATATATTCCTGAAAAAAAGCTCACAAGAACAATTATAACCGATAAAAAAACAAATGTTGAATATTGATGAAACGGATTAAAATGTAGGCCAGGGGGCGTAAAATCTGAAAATACGGTTAACAGAACCGGAATACATGCAAATGCGATAACCGAAGCCAGGAGGGTGATTAAAAATGTTTCTCCCAAAAACTGAAAAACAAGCTGCTTTTTTGAACTTCCTATCGTTTTGCGAATCCCTATTTCTTTAGCCCGTTGAGAAGCCTGGGCCGTGGTAAGATTGATAAAATTAATACAGCCTTATAATAATAAAAATCCAGCTACTGCAAGCAACGTATAAAGCGTAGGTTTATGAGCTATTCTTTGCCCTACACCGGGATACAGCCGGTTAAAATGAACATCGCTAAGCGGCTGCAGGTGAAAGGACATGGTATTATTTTCATCCTGATTTGCGTTCGTATTGTATTTATTCATCAAATCTTTAAGCTGCGCTTCCGTTTGTAATGGGTTTGTTCCCGGAGCTAATTTTATATAAAGTTGAGAATAGGCCATCCAATCGTTCCAGACGGTCATCATAAAGTTTTCCTGCAGGCTGGTTTCGGAAATGGTAGGTAACGAAATAAATTCCCTAGCCTCAAAAGTAGTTTGCTCTGTCAGGTCTTTTACGATCCCGGAAACCGTTACCAAAAGATCGTTGTTGTAGGTTATATGTTTTCCTACGATTTTATTAAGTGCAAGACCTGGAAAATATTTTCTTGCTTTATTCTCTGTAAGAACGACAGCAAAAGGATTTTTTAAAGCTGAGGTCACAGAACCAACCAGCCATTTATAGGGGATCAAAGCAAAATAATCGGCATTTGTAAAAATAACATTATCCTGATTTTTGAAAATTGTCTGTTTAGAAGAATTATCTTTATTAGTGATTGTTGCGGTAACATCTCCATGAAACTGAAAAAGCGGAACTACTTTATCTACTCCTGTTACTTCCTGCTCAATTGCGGCTCCTAGGGGAGCCTGCACTCCGGCACTGTGACCTTCAGTTCCATTAAATTTTGCATCTAAAACAACACGATAAACATTTTCTTCATCAGGTATAAACGTGTCGTAACTAAGCTCATAATATACAATCATAGCAATAACCATCGCGGCACAAATGCCAATGGAAAGCCCTAAAATATTAATAGCTGAAAATGCTTTGTTGTTTAAGATGTGCCTAAACGCTGTTTTGAAATAATTTCTGAGCATGATTGATTTTTTTTGATTGATTTAACCCGGTTGTTGGCGGTATAGATTATTAATGAAACCTCACAGGTTTCAAAAACCCGTGAGGTCTGGAGATTTATTCCGTGCGTAAGCTCTTTACCGGATTGGCCATTGCGGTTTTTAACCCCTGTGCGCTCACGGTAATCAGGGCGATAAGCAGCGCTATAAAGCCCGCAAGTGCAAAAAGCCACCAGCCCAGATCAATTTTATAAACAAACTGCGATAGCCAGCGGTTCATGACATACCAGGCGATGGGAACGGCCAGAATTATCGAAAGGCCTACCAGTTTTATAAAATCCGTATTTAACAGGCGTAAAATGCCCAGCGAAGAAGAGCCCAGCACCTTGCGTATGCCGATCTCTTTTTTACGCATTTCAGCATTAAAAGCGGCAAGGCCCAGCAGTCCCAAACAGGAAATGATAATGGCCATATAGGCGAAATAGCCTGCCAGTTTTAGGATATGCTGCTCTGTAGTGTACTGCGCCTGAAAGGTGTCATCCAGAAATTTAAAGTCAAAGGTGTAACCGCTGTTGTACTGCTCATAATAATTTTTGATGCCATCCAGGGTTTTTCTTTCATTTCCCGGTTTAATGCTTATCATAGCCATCGTAGCCTCTTTGGGGCGGTAATGAAAAACGAGCGGCGGGATGTTTTGCATGACTGAACCGGTATGAAAATCTTTCATGACACCCAGTATCGTTTTATCTTCACCCCACACGTTGATTTTTGTTCCTACGGGATCTTTGAGGTTCATGATTTTTGCAGCGGTTTCGTTTAACAGTACGTAAGAATCGAGTGCGCCTAGATCTTCAGAATAGGGTTTGCCAGCTGCCATTTTCATATTTAGCGTACTCATAAGGTGCGCATCGATGCCGCGTATCAGAAAATCAATGGGATTGTTCTCTTTTTCGCCTGGCCAGGAAATACCATAGGTAGAAGAGCCCCCATCTTCACGAATGAGCGTCTGGTTGATGCCGCCCGCATCTAAAACGCCGGGCACATTGCGCAGACCACTAAAAAAAGAAGCGTTGTCTTTACTGGATTTGCTCTCAAGGTCAAAATGGATGATATTCTCTTTTTGGTAACCGATGGATTTGTTGAGCGCAAAATTGGTTTGTTTGTTAATTATCAACACTGAAATGATCAGGATAATGGATGCCATAAACTGAAAAACAACGAGTCCTTTTCTAATGAACAGTTCGCCCATTTTTCCTTTAAAGTTCCCCTTGAGTGTGGTTAATGGGGTAAAACCGGAAAGATAAAAGGCGGGGTAACTTCCAGCAAGAAGGCCCGTGGCCAGAGTTATGGCCAGAAAAAGCATGATGTTATACAGCGAAAATTCCAGCGAAAGCGCTTTCCCGGTGATGTAATTAAAACTTGGCGTAAATAATAAAACCAGGCCAATGGCAAGCACCATAGCGAGAAAACTCAAGACTACAGATTCGGTTAAAAACTGCAGCATCAAAGCCCTTCTACTGGTACCCACCACTTTTTTAATTCCGATTTCCTTAAATCTACTGGAGACCCGTGCTGTAGAAAGGTTCATAAAATTGATGCATGCGATGAGCAGTACCAGGATGGCGATAAAAGAGAACAATTTTACATAGGTGATCCTCCCGCCACTTTGTATGCCGTTTTTATAGTTATCGTGCAGGTAAGCATCAGAGAATTTTCGAAGAAAAATAGAAAAAATATTCCCTTGCTGGTAGTTGTCAATCAGATTTTCGATTTTTCCTTCAAACAGCGTTGCGTCTGCATTGGGTTTGAGCAGCACATAGGTTTCCGGGCCAGTATTTCCCCATTCTTTTCCATTGGTCCAGATGTCTTCCAGCAATTTGCTTTTGGGCAAAACATAATCAAATTTTAAAGTGGAATTAGCGGGCACATCTTTAAAAACACCACTGATTTTAGCCACGTGATCTACTCCAAAAATGGAATACGCCACACTTTTATCCATCGCTTTCTGACTGGAGCCGAAGAGTTTTATAGCCAGGTTTTCAGAAACCACAATATTGTTTTTTTCCTGAAGCACTTGCGCTTTATTTCCTTCAATAAATGGAAATGTAAAAGTGTCAAAAAAGCTGGGACTCGAGAAAACCCCGGCCGATTTGTAGGCGTGGTCGTCACTGGTAAAGGTGATTTCCATGCCTTCTTTTTCCAGGTTCATTACTGTGACGGCATGTTCTACTTCGGGGAACTCTTTTTCCAGCGCCTCGGCCAGTGGGCCCTGGGTGTGATCATGAATCAGTATGTTGCCGTTTTCGGTGCTTTTTTCCATGATTTGATACAATCTTGCATCATTTTTATGAAAGCGATCGGTCATCAATTCATCATTTACCCACAGGTATATAAAAAAAGTGCACGCCAGTCCGGTAGCCAGCCCCACAATATTGATAAAGGAGAAAAGCGGTTTCTTTTTGAGGTTCCGCCAGGCGATTTTGATATAATTTCTTATCATTTTTAATTTGATTTTGATTGATGAATGAATCCCCTTAGATCCAGGTTGATTAGGCCTTTGTAACTTTCGTATCGTTTGCTTCGGTCATCGCTGTATTTGCTGAGCTTTTAAATTCAGAAAGGATATTTTCAGTTACTTTTTCACCATCCAGCATCCTGATAATACGATGGCTGTATTTAGAATCGTGTTCGCTGTGTGTTACCATAATAATGGTGGTTCCGGCTTCATTGAGTTCGGTGAGCAGGTCCATAACTTCATTACCATTGCTGCTGTCCAGATTTCCGGTGGGCTCATCAGCAAGGATCAATTTAGGCTTGTTGACCACGGCTCTGGCTACGGCAACACGCTGTTGCTGTCCACCTGATAATTGCTGCGGAAAGTGTTTGCGGCGGTGCATGATCTGCATTTTCTCCAATACTTCATGCACACGTTCCTTTCGCTCTGCGGACTTTACACCGGTATAGATCAACGGAAGTTCTACATTTTCAAAAACGGTGAGTTCGTCGATGAGGTTAAAACTCTGGAATACAAAACCAATATTATGCTTGCGTAAATCTGCCCTTTTCCGCTCATTGAAGCCAGAAACTTCAATGCCATTGAATATAAAACTGCCTCCGTCTGGATCGTCCAGCAAACCAAGGATATTCAATAAAGTGGATTTACCACAACCTGACGGACCCATAACAGCGACAAACTCGCCTTCCTGAACATTAAACGAAAGCTTGTTCAGGGCAATGGTCTGTACTTCTTCTGTGCGGTAATATTTTTCTAAGTCAGTTATTTTTATCATAATGCGTTCAGTATTAGAGATTCCAAATAGGTTATGAGTTCCAGTAGTAGTGTTGTCATTTTTTATAATTTAAATTTCTGTATTCTGTATTCTGTATTCTGTATTCTGTATTCTGTATTCTGTAGATTGTATTTTGTTTAGAACCCTGAATTCTGAATATCTTAGGTCTTATTTCTCTTTTCTGTTCTCTTAATTTCTATTTTTGAAGCACCAGTTCCTGTACATCCCCATAATTATCATAGCTTGATGTTATGACCTGATCACCGGGTTCAAGGCCACTAATAACTTCATAATATTCTGTGTTCTGACTGCCCAGTTGAATATCCTGCTTGTAGGCCATTGATCCATCTGCGCTTACTTTAAAGATCCAGTTTCCGCCAGTTTGCTGAAAAAATCCACCTTTCGGAATCAGGAGCGCTTGTTTTTCCTGACTTAATGCAACCCTGATCTGTAGGGTTTGACCACGCCGAATACCTTCTGGAGCTTCATTTTCAAAAACCATATCTACCTGAAAACGACCATTAGTTACCTGTGTGTACACTTTTTTAATTGCCAGTACATATTCCTTAGCGTCAAAGGTAAAGGTACCCTGCTGGCCGGTATAGATTCTGGAGATGTAGTGCTCATCTACATCTACACGCACTTTATAACCACTAAGCACATCAATTTGCCCCAGGCGCTCACCCTTGTTTTTGCTTTGGCCTATTTCGGCTTCTAAAGAGGTAAGCTGCCCATCTACGGGTGCCTTGACAACAAGGTCTTCTACTTTTTTACGCATAAGTTCGAGAGCGCTCTGGGTCTGTGCGTAGGAGCGTTGGGACTGGTTCTGTTCCTGGTTTACGGCGATTGAATCCTGATTGAGTATTTGCTGGGTGAGCTTCATGCGTTCTTTTTGATAATTGTAATCATTTTTTGATTTCTCATATTCCTGACCAGCAACTACACCCTTATCATAGAGTTTTTTATTCATTTCATAAATCCTTTCAGACTCGATAAGCTGGTTTTCAACATCAGTCATCTGGTTGAGTTTGTTAATCGTATTTTGCCGCGCCGCTGTTTTCTGAATCTGCATTTGAGTCAACAGATTATATACGGATGTTTCCTGATTTACTAAGCTGAGTTCTAAATCTGTGTTGGAAAGTCGTAGAATAGAATCCCCTTTTTTCAGGATAGCACCATCTTCTACAAATTTTTCTTCCACGCGGCCGCCTTCCAAAGCATCTAGATAAATAGTAGTAATAGGTAAAACCACCCCATTTACGGGAATATTCTCCTGAAAAACGCCATTTTTGACGGTATTTAGGCTAATTCTTTCTGTTTCTACATTTAATTTAGAATTTCCGGTAGAGGAGAGGAGTACAAAAACAACTAGGCCTACAAGCGTTACGCCACCGGCGATGAGCAGGATTCTTGAAGTGGTAAAGCGTTTCTTTTTTAAAGGAATGTCCATAGGATGTATTAGATTTCAAAAGTATAGAGAGAAATTAATGCCAAAAAGTTAATGTGTTCATTTTCAGTTATTAATAAAGTAAATGTTAGGATAAAGTGTCCGATTTTGAACAGATGGTGTGCGCTGGTGGTACAAATTATACTATTTTGAATTTCAGAAGGATAATATTGATTTCCGTAAATAGAATTGTTTAAAATTGTAGCTGGTGACGGTAGTATTGAGAAAAGAAGTTTTCCTCGTAGAGCAGTAGATGCTACAAACTGGGAAGTTTTCATTTCAATAAAAACAACTTGATAAAATTGAAGTTTTAGTAACCGTATTCTTGATATTGCTGCATATAACGGGTTTAAAACCTTTAAAACACTAATTTTAAACATCTCTAAATTCAATAAACCGCTTATGCTCTTAAAAAATACCAGCCTTCTTATAATTGATGATGATGCTGATATACTTACAGCTTTGCGGCTTCTTTTTAAACCGCTGGTGAAAGAAGTGGTGGTGGCAAAAAGTCCAGACGCACTGGACAGCCTTTTAAAAGCGCATGTTTTTGATCTTATAATTTTAGACATGAATTTTAATGCGGTGGTGAATACAGGTAATGAAGGAATATTTTGGCTTAAAAAAATCAAACTGATACAGGCACAACTTGATGTTATCCTTATAACCGCTTATGGAGATATAGATCTCGCCATACGCTCGCTAAAAGAAGGGGCTTCGGATTTTATCGTAAAACCCTGGAAAAATGAAAAGATCATACAAGCCGTCCAGGAACTTGTAGAGAAAAAGAAAAAGGATAAGAAAGAGAAAATATCGGTTGGAGAAAAAGAGGCGATTTTAGGCGAAAGTCAGGCGATGCAGCATGTATTTACAAAACTAAAAAAAGTGGCCCCCACAGACGCAAACCTTTTGATTCTTGGGGAAAACGGCACCGGTAAAGATCTAATCGCCCAGGCAATTCACAAACATTCCCAGCGAAGGAATAAGCCTTTCGTAAAAGTAGATGTGGGCGCCTTGACCTCAACCTTGTTTGAAAGTGAACTCTTTGGTTATAAAAAAGGAGCATTTACTGATGCTCGCGAAGACCGTAAAGGACGCTTTGAAGCAGCTCATGGAGGTACACTTTTTCTGGATGAAATAGGAAATATTACCTTGAGGCAACAGGCCAGATTACTTACTGTACTTCAAAATAGGGAAGTGACACCATTGGGATCAAATACGCCCATTCCTGTAGATATACGTTTAATCTGCGCCACAAATACAGGGGTGAGCGAACTGGCCGATGAATCTAAATTTAGAAAAGATCTTATTTACCGCATCAATACCGTAGATATTGTAATGCCTCCCTTACGGGAAAGGGAAAATGACATCCTACAGCTCGCCAATCATTTTATTGCCATTTATTCCGAAAAATATGGCAAAACCCCCATAAAAATGGATGCTGGATTTGTAAAAAAACTAAAATCACATACATTTCCAGGCAATGTGCGCGAACTTCAGTATGCGCTTGAACGTGCCGTTATTATGAGTGAAACTGATGAATTGTTAGAAAATGACCTGGTATTTTCATCAATAGAATCTCAAGTGGAAGATATCGCGGTTAGGGAAACCAACCTGGAAGTTTTAGAAAAAAACACCATTTTAAAAGTTATTGAAAAAAATAGCGGTAATATTTCAAAATCTGCGCGCGAACTTGGTATTACACGGGCAGCACTTTACAGAAGACTTGAAAAGCATGATCTATAAAAGTTATTTTTTTTCAATAGGGTTGCGCATTTTTGTTCTTTCGGCATTTTTGTTCTTATTGTGTTATGGGATTTTAGAAGTAAACCTATACGCAAGCATTTCAGGCTCATTATTGGCAATAATTACAGCCTTCAATCTCTACCAATTTATCACTAGACGGTTTTTAGCAGTTGATGATTTCTTCGAGGCCGTGAAATATCGTGATTTTTCCCGTTTTTTTGTCGAAGAGCGCGGCCCTATGGACCTGAGGAAACTCAATGGCGGTTTCAATCTGGTCAATAGGACCATTCGCGATATGAACAGTGAGCGGCAAATGCAATTTATGTATTTACAGAAAATCCTGGAAATGGTTGATGTGGGTATAATTGCCTACAATGTGAACACAGGTGATGTGTTGTGGGCGAACGAGTCTTTTCTAAATACCCTGGATTTCCCTTCCTTTAAGAACATCAAATTCTTAGAAAAACGCCGACCGCAAGTTTACGCTGAACTTTTTGAAAATTACCATTCTAACGCGAATACGGTAAATCTTGAGATGAACAACGAACGACTAAAAGTATTGTTATCAGATACCGTATTCACACTAGAGGAGGGTTCCTATAAATTGATCGTCCTTCAAAATATAGAACGTACGCTAGATGAAAATGAAGCAGAAGCCTGGAAAAAGTTACTCAGTGTGATGACGCATGAGATCATGAATTCAATCGCACCCATTTCATCACTTGCCGAAACATTACAAAAACAACTTGAGTCAAGTTTGGACAATCCTTTAGCAGATCCACTTAATCTGGAGGATATGTACGACGGCATTTTAAGTATAAAAAAGCGAAGTGAAGGCCTGATGAAATTTGCCAGAACCTATAGAAGTCTCAATAAGGTCACACAAATTAATGTGAGCAATGTCACCGCAGTGGAGCTTTTTAAAAGTTTAGGGGATTTAATGCAGCCCTCTCTATCCAAAAAGAATATAAAGTTGCTGTTTTCTGTTGAAAATGAACAAATGGAGCTTCAAATTGACAGTTACCTTATTGAGCAGGTACTGATTAATTTGATCTTAAATGCAATCGAAGCATGTACTTCTGTAGAAAAAGGAGAAGTTATGGTTTCCGCAAAACGGAATATGCGCGGGGAAAATATCATTCAGGTTGCTGATAACGGTCATGGAATTCCCGAAGATATATTAGATAGTATTTTTATACCTTTTTTCAGTACTAAAAAAACCGGTAGTGGCGTAGGGTTGAGCCTTTCCAAGCAGATTATGACTTTACATCAGGGTAAAATTCAGGTAAGCAGTGTGCTTGGCAAGGGAAGTTTAATTACCCTGACTTTTTAGATCTTAAAGGTGAAGCCATTACGCACCTTGTCATCGTATTTCTCTTTATCAAACTGGTAGAGATACGAGCCTTTTCTGGAAGAGGTCATATCTTTTTCATCAAGTTTTATAAGGACTTTTAAACTGTTGATCTTATTAATGAAATTACGCTTGTCCTGTTTTTCGGCTAAAATAGCTTCATAAAGTTTTTGCAGCTGCTTCATCGTGAATTTTTCGGGTAGCAGTTCAAAGCCTATGGGTTTTGATATAGCCCTGCGGCGTAATCTTTTAATTGCCTTATCTACCATTTCCCCGTGATCAAAAATTAAAGCAGGTGCCTCATCTATACCGTACCACTGCGCAGAAAACTGCTGGTTGAGATCTTCATTGTGTTCTTTAATGTTGATTAAAGCGTAGTAGGAGGTGGAGAGGGTGCGTTCTCCAGGGTCACGGTCCACTTTACTAAAAGTGTAGAGCTGCTCCATATAAATATTTTGGATTCCAGTCAGGGTCAAAAGTATTCTATTGGCCGCATCATCCAGGTTTTCAGAACGTTTTAAAAATCCGCCTATTAACGATAATTTTCCCTTTTCAGGCTCAAAATCGCGCTTTATGAGCAGTATTTTAAGCTCATTCTCATCAAAACCAAATATTATACAATCAACGGCAAGGAGAATTTTATCTTCAGAACTATAATTATTGAGCATATGGGGTAAAATAAAAGGCTAATATATGGATTATACAAATTCGAACATAGCTTCGTTCGTCAATATTAATAAAATGGATGTTAGAAACTACATTATTGACAACAGAATAGGATATTTAATTCAAAATTCTCAAATTTAAATTTTATATCACAGATTTTTTCTTTACATTTGAAATGTAAAAAATACACTTATAAAATTAAATACAAACGATATGACGCAAAACCAACTCTTAGCTTACATGAGCGTGTTTAGACATTTGTTTAAAAATAACATTATTCTTTACGCAATCGTTTTAGTTCCATTTTTGAGTGCTAAAGCCCAGGTGGACAAAACTATCACCGGTATAGTTGTTTCAGCATCTGATAAAACACCCATACCTGGAGTCAACGTTCTTATAAAGGGAACAACTGAAGGAACGGTAACAGATTTTGATGGCAATTTTACTATCGAAGCTGGCGATAACGATATATTAATTCTCTCCTATATAGGTTTCAAGACGAAGGAATTTCCTGTCGATGGAAAAAGTAATCTAGACATTGCATTAGACGAAGAAGCTTCTTCTTTAGAGGAAGTCATCGTAGTAGGTTATGGTACTCAAAAAAGGGCGGATGTGACTGGCGCCGTTACTTCGGTGGAGGCAGAGGAAATGACAAAAGTGTCCAATAGTGATGTCTCTCAGCTATTACAAGGTAGGGCAGCTGGTGTTACCGTAGTAGCAGACGGTCAGCCAGGTGCTGCTGCCAACGTGAAGATACGTGGGGTAGCTACTTTTGGCAACAATCAACCATTATATGTGGTAGATGGTGTTCCGGTAGGAACTTCTATACGGGATTTTAACCCAAATGATATTGAATCAATCCAAATACTAAAGGATGCTTCTGCCGGAGCGATATATGGTTCGCGAGCTGCTAACGGTGTAATTATAATCACTACAAAAAAAGGTAAAAAGAATACACCTTTACTTATAAGATACAGCGGTTATTATGGTATTGATGAAGTAGCGCAGCGTATTCCCGTTTTGGGTAGGGAGGATTATCAGATGATATCAAATGAAAAAAGACTCAATGCAGGTCAGCCGCTAATTGATGGTAATGATCCCAATTCCCCTCTTTATGTTAATAATATCAATACAAATTGGCAAAAAGTAGGCCTAAAGGCGGGTTCGCGTCAAAATCATAACTTCAATTTTAGTGGTGGTGGGGAGAATATCACCTATAATGCATCAGCAGATTATTTTAAAAATGAGGGTGTTTTTGTAGGTAATGGACCAGATTACGAGCGCTATTCGGGAAGGGTGAACTTGGTAATTGAAAAAGGTATTTTCAAAATGTCCCCTTCATTATATTATACGCATAGTTTTGAAAACTCCCTTACTTTTAGGAGTGATGTCCTTACAGGTGGTAGACCCCCGCTCATCAATGATTTAGTAACCGCAATACCCACACTGGGGATATATGATGAAAATAATGAAGGTGGTTATGCCGGTACTTCCTCACAGATTCATCAAGAAATTGTTTTGAATGTTCCCGGTATCAACAGTCTTTTTACCAATACCGTTGAGGTTGATAGAACATTTGCGATCATAAACCCAGAACTTAAATTACTGGATAAGGACGGCCATAAACTAACTTACAAGCTGAACCTAAGTTATGATAAGACGCACGTAAGACGTTTTTCTTTTGTACCTGAGTTTGAAATGGGTTATTTTTTTGGTTCTGGACGCTCTTTATTAGATGATGATTCTGATATATTTACTGTAGAACTTGTAGAGAATACCTTAAATTATAGTAAGGAATTTGGTAAGCACGGGGTAGAACTTCTTCTGGGACAAACTTACCAGAAAAATTCTACTGTGAACCGTGGTGCCCATTCAGAAAATTTGCCCAAACCCTACAAACCTGTTCTTTCTAATGGTATTAACCAAACGGTCACGGGGGCGGAATTCTATAGCACACTTGCTTCTTATTTTGGTCGACTCAATTATAATTTTGATGACCGTTATTTACTTACGGCTACAGTACGCCGGGATGGCTCATCCCGTTTTTCACCTGAAAATCAGTACGGAACTTTTCCTTCTTTGGCACTTGGCTGGAGACTTTCTAACGAGGACTTCTTTAATATTCCGAAGGAAGTAGTAAACCAACTGAAATTAAGGGCTAGTTATGGTGAATTGGGTAATCAGAATATTGGGGATTATCTTTATCTGGCAAATATAAATCGCAATGTTCCTTACAATTTTAATGGGAGTAAGGTAATTGGAGGTTTACAAACATCTCTGGTTGATCCCAGTATAAAATGGGAAACGACAGCTTCATTAAATATTGGTCTGGATGCCAGTTTATTCAACAATAGCTTTGACTTATCTGTAGAATATTACAATAAAAAGACTGAAGATGTGCTAGTAGGTGTTCCAGTAGCCGGTTCTACAGGATCGGTTAACCAGGCGTTCTTAAGAAATGCGGGAGAATTAAGAAATTCCGGTTTTGATGTTGAAGCAACTTATCATTACACAAAAGGCGAAGATTTTAGCTTTGATCTTTCAGCGAATGCCAGTACTATCAAAAATGAAGTACTTGCACTGGGAGGAAATAATGAACCCATAAATGGGGCAGGATCTCGAACTCAGGTAGGTAGGGAAATAGGGGAGCATTTTGGTTTTGTTTATGAAGGTATTTTCCAGAGTGCAGATGAAGTGTCCAATAGTCCATTCCAAACTGTTGCTACAGCTCCGGGAGACGTAAAATTCTCAGATTTAAATGGAGATGACGTCATCAACGCGGATGACCGTACCTTTATAGGAAGCGCAACACCATCAGTCACTTACGGTCTCAATTTCTCTTCAAGATATAAAAATTTTGATTTCACATTGTTTGCATCGGGTGCGGCTGGATACTATATAAATAGTAGGTTGTATCGTTCATTAATGATATCTACGGGTTATATTAATGGTCATGAAGACCTTCTGAACAGGTGGACTCCTGACAACAACAATACAAATATAGCAAGGGTTATAGCTGACGACCCCAATAGTAATGCCAGGGATTCCAACCGCCCGGGATGGTTACAAAAAGGCGATTATTTACGCTTAAATACAATATCTCTGGGTTATACACTGCCTCAAAATTTTTACAAGAATTTTTTACAATCTGCCCGAATCTACGCAACCCTTCAAAATGTATATACGTTTCAGGCATACAAAGGATTTAATCCTGATTTTAATTCAGGAGTATTTGAACCAGGTTTTGACAATGGTACATACCCGAGACCCAGAACAATTATGATGGGTGTAGATTTTTCATTTTAAATAAAGAACTATGAAGACATTTTATATAATATTTTCAATTGCCCTAGGATCCCTTTTTATAGGTTGTGATGACGACTTGGACCTGGCAAATCCTAACAGTATTACCTCAGATGTTTACTGGGCAGATGCTGATCAAGCGCAAGCTGGCATCAATGCTGCCTATAACAGCCTTTTGATTGATGGTTATTATATGCGCATGACTCCTATTCTTACAGATGGAAGGGCAGATGATCTGACGGCTGATACACCATGGGTAGATCTACAGCAAATATCCAATTTTACCGCCTTGCCTACGTCTGCACCTATTCAATGGATGTGGGACGCATATTACCAGCAAGTTCTCAGAGTAAATCAAGTTATAGAAAACGTACCGGATATTGAAATGGACGAGGACTTGAAGGAACGTGTCCTAGGGCAGGCATATTTTTTAAGAGGTCTGGCATATTTCAATCTTAAGATCAACTTTGATAGAGTGCCACTGGTTATAACAGTGCCTGATAATACTGAAGAATACAATGCGCCCACGGCGACCAGCGAAGCCATTTGGACACAGATAATTGACGATTTTACTGCTGCTCAAGAAATGTTACCTGTAAGTTATAACGATGTGTCAGGACCTGATGCTGGTACGGTGGGAAGGGCGACTAAAGGAGCCGCAACCGGATTTTTGGGAAAAACCTATTTGTACACAGAGAATTGGAGTGCTGCCGCAGCTGAATTTCAAAAAATTATAGAAGGTCCTATCAATATTTACAGTCTTGTCAGTGACTATCAAGACAATTTTGGTCCTTTTAATGAAAATAATTCAGAGTCACTCTTTGAAGTGCAATTCGCCAGTGCAGATGAAGTGGGTGGTACGGTTTACAATTATGGAGGTGAACCTTCCGCGTCATGGAAGCAGGTTTCTTCCGTAGGTCATACTTATGCAATGGATGGTTATGGATATTCTGATTTCTTACCAAGTCACTTCGTTTACAATACTTACAATGAAGAACGAACGGTTAATGATTCTATAGATTCGCGTCTTCTAGTGACCATCGCCTCTTATGAACCTGAGGCTAATTCCGTAGGTGTTTATACCAATCCAGAGTGGCCCCATGCCCTGGATGCCTTATATCCCAGGAAATATACTCATGATGGTTTTGGATTTAGTACAGAAAGTCAGGGAAGCGTAGAATTGTCAGAAATTAATTACCGGTTAATGCGCTATGCAGATGTGCTTTTAATGTATGCTGAAGCCTTAAATGAATTGGGACAGACTTCACAAGCCTATGACTATATACAACAAGTTAGGGACAGGGCAAATCTCCCTGATCTTTCAGAAATAATGCCTGGGATGTCTCAAGAAGAAATGAGAGATCAGTTAGCTCATGAAAGGCTACTTGAATTTTCTTTAGAAGGCATTAGATTTCACGATATTAGAAGATGGGGATGGTTAAGTGACCCTGAAAAATTGGAACGACTTCGTGCTAATGATCCTGAATTTATCAGCTTTAGCCCGGGTCGTGAATATCTACCCATTCCTCAGCGTGATTTAGATATTAATCCTAATTTAGAACCAAATTCAGCAAACTAAAAGTTGCAAACTTTTAATAACTTTCTGCCCCCTCTATAATATCGCTGATCTCTTTTCAAATACGTATATAGAAGTAGAGATTGGGTTCATTAATAGAATTCACTCAAAAAAAACCAATTATGATACATGTATTACGCACGGCCTTAGCCCTAGCGATGGCCCTTTTATTCTCTCCTTTCCTCAATGCTCAGGGTGGCAACGCTTCACTAAAAATTATGCCCTCAGAAGAGGCGCCAACTATTGATAAAAATATATATGGTCATTTTGCAGAACATTTAGGCCGTTGTATTTATGACGGACTGTATGTGGGGGAGAAAAGTAATATTCCAAATACCGAAGGGGTACGTATTGATATTATCAATGCACTTAAAGATCTTAAGATTCCCAATTTACGCTGGCCAGGGGGGTGTTTTGCGGATACCTATCACTGGAAAGACGGTGTGGGCCCGCAAAGTGAGCGCCCTACGATTGTCAATACATGGTGGGGCAATGTGACGGAAGACAATAGCTTTGGTACACATAATTTTTTAAACCTTTGTGAAGAACTTAATGCAGAACCTTATTTATCAGGTAATGTAGGTAGTGGTGAGGTTCAGGAATTGGCAGATTGGGTTCAGTATACTAATTATGAAGGTGTAAGCCCTATGTCAGACTGGAGAAAAGAAAATGGTCGTGACGAGCCGTGGGGCGTTAAATTCTGGGGTATCGGTAATGAAGCCTGGGGTTGTGGTGGTAATATGAGGGCTGAATACTACGCAGATGTATATCGTAAGTACGCCACTTTCATGTCTGATGCAGGACTTGAAGGAGGCCTGTACAAAATTGCATCTGGGGCGAGTGATGGCGATTATCACTGGACCGAAGTTTTAATGCGCGATATTCCGCACAACTTGTTACAGGGTGTTGCATTGCATCATTATTCTGTGATTGATTGGGCTGCAAAAGGGCCATCTATAGGGTTTTCTGAAGATCAGTATTTTAAAACCATGCAGCAATCCTGGTTGATGGAAGAACTTATTACCAAGCATACTGAAGTTATGGATAAATATGACCCGGATGGTAAAGTTGACCTTATTGTAGATGAATGGGGCGGTTGGTATGATGTACTGGAAGATACAAATCCTGGCTTTTTATACCAGCAGAACACCATGCGTGATGCGATGATCGCAGGTATGACCCTTAATATTTTTCACAACCATGCAAAACGCGTGAAGATGGCAAATCTGGCTCAGGTGGTAAACGTATTACAGGCAGTTATTTTAACCGAAGGAGAAAAGATGATTCTGACTCCCACCTACCACGTTATGAAAATGTACAATGTACATCAGGATGCACAGCTCATTCCTATTGAAATGGATACTCCAGATTATACCTATGATGACAAAAAGCTTCCGGCGGTCAATGCTTCTGCTTCTAAAGATTCTATCGGAAATGTTCATATATCATTGGTGAATATTGATTCAAAGAAAACCAATACTGTTACCATAGATTTAAGTGCTTTAAAACTTAAAGATATTAAGGCAAGGATTCTTACTGCAAAAACACTTGATGATCACAATACTTTTGAATCACCAGAAACCATTACACCTCGGGATTTCAAAAACGTCAAGATGAAAAAAGATAACCTAGAAATAGAATTACCTCCATTTTCAGTAGTGGTTCTTGAGGGTAAATAGAGAGGAATACACCTTAATATATAAGGTATAGATGCCAATTTTAACTCATTAATTTAAATTATGAAGAATTCATTCTTTTCTGTTTTGGTTTTTGGAACACTTTTTAGTATTTCAAAACCCATATCAGCGCAGCAAGAAAATGTTGATGTAGCGCGTGGGAATACGCTTTTTGAAACCCTGGAATCTTCTTACAACAACCCTATAGTTACCGATAAATACACGGCAGATCCTGCAGCCCTGGTTCATGATGGTCGTGTTTACATCTACGCCGGGCACGATCAGGCCCCAGAGGACAAGGAAGATTATTTAATGAACGAATGGCTGCTCTATTCTTCTAAAGATATGGTAACCTGGAAAGAGCATCCCGTACCTTTAAAACCAACAGATTTTGAATGGGCAAAGCATTCTGCCTGGGCTGCAGAAGTTGTTGAAAAAGAGGGAAAATTTTACTGGTTTGTGACCGTAGAACACGATGATACACATCCTGGCAAAGCCATTGGCGTTGCGGTCGCTGATAGTCCGGAAGGGCCCTGGGAAGATGCCATCGGGAAGGCGCTGATCACAAATGATATGACTATCCAAACAGACATCAGCTGGGATGATATAGATCCTACCGTATTTATTGACGACGATGGGACTCCTTACTTGTACTGGGGAAATCGCGTTTGTAAATATGTCAAACTCAAGGAAAATATGATCGAGATGGATGGGCCTATACATACTATCGACCTTCCAAAATTTACCGAAGCTCCATACATTCACAAACGTGATGACTGGTATTATTTATCATATGCCTACGATTTTCCGGAGAAAACAGCCTATGCGATGTCAAAGTCCATTATAGGCCCATGGGAGTACAAAGGTATAATCAACGAGGTTGCCGGCAATAGCAATACTAACCATCAATCCATCATTTCATTTGATGATAAATGGTATTTCGTTTATCACAACGGCAGCATACCTACACATGGAAGCAGTTACCACCGTTCGGTATGTGTGGACCGCTTGTATTACAATGAAGATGGGACGATTAAACGTATCGTAATGACTTCCGAAGGTATCCATACCAATAACTAAATTATGAGAAAATCGATCATTTTTCACCGGTTTTTAGTCATTTTTGGGCTGTTTTGGGCCAATTGTAGCATTTCACAGCAGATTCGTGTTCACGATCCCGTAGCGATAAAACAGGGTGATATGTACTATATTTTCTGTACGGGTCGTGGCATCTCAGTGTTTAGTTCGCCAGATCTTAAAAATTGGAAACCTGAGCCTCAGGTTTTTGAAAAAGAACCTGTATGGGCAGATAGTGTTTCAGCAGACTTCAACAATCATATATGGGCACCTGATATTACATTACATGATGGAAAATATTATCTATACTATTCGGTTTCCGCATTTGGAAAAAATACGTCTGCGATAGGTTTAACGATCAATACTACATTAGACGCTGGCGATCCAGCATATAAATGGGAAGATCAGGGTATCGTCATTCAATCAGTCCCTAACAGGGATCTGTGGAACGCGATTGATCCTAATCTGGTTTTTGACGATAGTAATACGCCATGGCTGGCCTTTGGTTCCTTTTGGGACGGACTGAAAATGGTAAAACTTTCCGAAGATTTAAAATCCATTGCCCAGCCGCAGGAATGGCACACGATAGCGAGAAGGGAACGCTCATTTGATCTGGCAGATGCAGATCCTGGTAATGCCGCTCTAGAGGCTCCTTTTATCTTTAAGAAAAATGGGTGGTATTATCAATTTTTATCCTGGGATTTGTGCTGTCGCGGTGAGAACAGTACGTATAAAGTGGTGGTAGGCCGTTCAAAAAGCGTAACAGGTCCCTACATAGATAAAAATGGAAAAGAACTTAATCAGGGTGGCGGGACGTTGCTTATAGAAGGAAACGCAAATTGGTACGGAGCTGGTCACAACAGCACATATACCTTTGATGGAAAGGACTATATCTTCTTTCATGCCTATGATGCCAATGAAAACGGTGCGCCAAAACTCAAGATCTCAGAATTAGCCTGGGATACTGAAGGTTGGCCCAGTTTAAAAACTAATGTATTGAAATAAGATGAGAAGTAAATTACTGTTTGCGTTTGTTTTTTGTTCTTGTGCGCTCAACGCGCAGGAAGAAGTCTCTTTGATCCCACTTGATCAGGTAGCTGTGACCAATGGGGTTTTTAAAGACGCTGCCCTGACTGATTTTAAATATATTCAGGAGTTGGATCCTGATCGACTTCTATTTCCCTTTTTACGTGAAGCCGGGCTAAAGCCCAAAGCAGAATCATACACCAATTGGGAAAATTCTGGTCTTGACGGTCATACGGCAGGACATTATATTTCGGCGCTCTCCATGTATTATGCCTCTACCGGAGATAAAAAAGCAAAGGAGTTATTTGAGTATACCCTGAGCCAGTTAGAACGGGTTCAACAGGCTAATGGCAATGGCTATATAGGAGGTGTTCCAGGAAGTAAAAAACTATGGGAAGACATTGCGGCAGGTAAAATAAACGCAGGGAGTTTTAGCCTCAATGACAAATGGGTACCGCTCTATAATATTCACAAGACTTTTGCGGGCTTGAAGGATGCGTGGGTACATGCTAAAAGTCCACTGGCAAAAGAAATGCTTATAGCTTTAACAGATTGGTTTATTGATGTTTCAAAAAATCTAAGTTCTGCGCAGATACAGGATATGTTAAGATCTGAGCACGGAGGCTTAAATGAGGTTTTTGCAGATGTCTACTCAATTACAAAGGATGAAAAATATCTAAAATTAGCCGAAGATTTTTCCCAGCATGCACTTCTGGATCCTTTAGCTGCAAATGAAGATATCCTTACCGGAATGCATGCGAATACGCAAATTCCAAAATTTATAGGTTTTGAACGAATCAGCCAGTTGGAAGATGCAAAAAAATACCATGATGCAGCCTCTAATTTCTATAACAATGTGACTTCAAAACGTTCCCTGAGTTTTGGCGGTAACAGTGTGCGCGAGCATTTTAATCCTTTAGATGATTTTTCTGAAGTATTGCGTAGCGAGCAGGGTCCGGAGACTTGTAATACCTACAATATGCTCAAGCTGAGCAAAATGCTCTTTGAAGATTCTGCTGACCCTAAGTATATCGACTTTTACGAGCGCGGACTTTATAATCACATTTTATCTTCGCAAAATCCTGAGGGCGGTTTTGTGTATTTCACACCCATCCGGCCGGGACATTACCGGGTGTATTCTCAACCGGAAACAAGTTTCTGGTGCTGCGTGGGTTCTGGGATGGAAAATCATACCAAATATAACGAACTTATTTACGCAAAGCATGATAACAAACTTTACGTGAATTTATTCATTCCGTCTAAAGTGGATTGGGAAGAAAAGAAAGCTTCATTGATTCAGGAAACGAACTTCCCGGATGAAGCTTCGACCCAGATCATCTGGGAAAGCGAAAATAAAACTCAGGCTACGTTGATGCTTCGTTATCCGGAGTGGGTGAAAGCAGGAGAATTAAAAGTTTTTGTGAACGGAAAGCTTCAGCAAATAGCCGCAGTTCCCGGTTCTTACATTCCGCTTCAACGGAAGTGGAAAAAAGGGGATCGCATAAAACTGGAATTACCCATGCATTTGAGCCTGGAAGAAATCCCAGATGAATCAGGCTATATTTCTATTAAATATGGTCCCATAGTACTGGCAGCGGTAACAGGTGCAGACAATCAAGACGGACTTTTTGCTGACGACAGTCGTGGTGGACATATTGCTGATGGCCCCTTTTTACCCATGACCGAAGCACCAGTATTCAAATCAGAAAACAAGGAAAGTATTCTGGACAAGATCAAACCAATCTCGGGAGAACCTCTAAAATTCACCGCAAAAGAACTGTTTTATCCACAAGAATATAAGGAACTGGTACTTCAGCCTTTTTACAAGATCCATGAAAAGCGGTATTCTATATATTTTAAGAATGAAACGGCAGCGGGTATTGCAGAAATGCAGCGCAAGCTGAAAGAACAACAGCAAAAGGAAAGCTATTTAAGGTCGATAAGCCTTGATTATGTAGCCCCAGGTGAACAACAACCAGAATCAGATCACGGCTTTAAATCAGAAAATTCAGCGAGTGGGATCAATCAAAACCTTCACTGGCGAGATGCTACAGGCTGGTTTAGTTATGATCTTAAGAACAAGGATGCCAAAGCAAAATCCCTGCGCGTACGCTATTATGGAAAAGATGATAATAGAAAATTCAACATCCTGGTCAACGGCGAGATCATTGCCCAGCAAGAACTCAACGGAGATAAAGGCGATACCTTCTTTTATATAGACTATGAACTGCCAAATGATATAATCAATAACAAAGAGATTATAAACGTGCGTTTTGAAGCTTTAAAAAATTCAGTAACTGCTGGAATTTACGGCGTACGTTTATTAAGTATAAAAGCAGATAAAATATAAACCAGCGAATAAAATTCACAGTATGATCAATCAACGTATTAGAACTGCAGGGGTAGCTGCTTTCATAACGGCTACTTTGATAGGTAGTAATCCCATAAATGCACAGCAAGAATTAACCGTGCACATGAATGAGACCATAGCGCCCATACAGCCTACCATGTACGGTATTTTTTTTGAAGATATAAACTTTGCCGCAGATGGTGGTTTGTATGCAGAAATGATAAAAAACCGTTCATTTGAATTTACCCTTCCCATGATGGGCTGGACCCAACCTAACAGCGATCGGCATTCATTTAATGAAGAGTCAGGTTACGCATTACCGGTAAAATATGCTGAAGGGGATGCAAACCAAAATTTTATAAGGGTGCAGGTCAAAAACGCGGAAGGCTATGAACTTCACAATGAAGGTTTCCGTGGTATGGGGATCAAAGAAGGCGAGGCATACCGGTTTACTTTTGATGCAAAACAGATGCAGGGCAATGTATCGTCAGTCACGGTTACTTTATTAAACGATGCGGGGAAAAGTATTGGAGAAGCAATCATTCCTGTTTCCGGCTCAGAATGGGCCAGCTATAAAGCAGAGCTTATTCCGAATGAAACCGTGATGAAAGGTTCTTTAAAATTAACTTTTGAAGGTACTGGCGAGTTGGGTCTTGATATGGTTTCGCTATTTCCAAAGGATACCTGGAAAGGTCGTGAAAACGGGTTACGTAAGGACTTAGTACAGCTTTTGGCTGATATGGACCCTGGATTTTTGAGATTTCCAGGGGGTTGTATCGTAGAAGGTCGTACACTGGCACGTCGCTACCAGTGGAAAAAGACCGTGGGCCCCGTAGAAGAACGTCCCAATCTGATAAACCGCTGGAACACGGAATTTGAGCACCGGTTGACACCAGATTATTATCAATCCTTTGGACTCGGCTTTTTTGAATACTTTCAGTTGTCTGAAGATTTGGGTGCAGAACCACTTCCTATCTTAAGCTGCGGTATCGCTTGTCAATTTAACACGGGGGAATTGGTGCCTATGGATGAATTGCAGCCTTACGTACAGGATGCTTTGGATCTTATTGAATTTGCAAACGGATCTACAGATACGCCATGGGGCAAAGTTCGTGAAGATATGGGTCATCCCGAACCGTTCAATATGAAATATATAGGCGTAGGTAACGAGCAGTGGGGCCCTGAATATATTGAGCGTTATAAAGTGTTCAACGAGGCTATCCAATTTAAATATCCTGATATAATCATTGTTTCTGGAAGCGGTCCTTTCCCTGAAGGTGATTATTTTGAATACGGAATGAAAGAATTGAAAAAAATAGGCGCAGAGATCATAGATGAGCACTATTACAAGAGTCCGCAATGGTTTAAGGAAAATGCAACGCGTTATGACAGCTATGACCGTAACGGACCTAAAATTTTTGCCGGTGAATATGCAGCCCAAAGTGTTGCGATTGCGAGTCCAGAGAACAAAAACAACTGGGATACCGCACTGGCGGAGGCCGCTTTTATGACCGGTCTGGAGCGCAATGCAGAAGTCGTACAATTAACTTCTTATGCTCCCTTAATGGCGCATGCAGAAGGATGGCAATGGACGCCAGATATGATCTGGTTCAACAACTTGGAATCCTATGGGACGCCCAACTATTACGTACAAAAGTTGTATGCAACAAACAGGGGAACAGATCTTATTTCTATTACTCAGGATGGGATGTCACTAACCGGACAGGATGATCTATTCGCATCGGCAACTTTAGATTCCGAAGCTAATGAAGTAGTTCTAAAGATGGTCAATACTTCAGATAAACCGAAGGAAATCGTTCTGAATTTTGAGGGTAAAAAAGTAAAAAGCCAGGGTACGGTTCAGGTTTTACGCGATGATAGTTTGACCAGTGAAAACTCTTTTGATTCTCAAGAAGAGATTAGTCCGGTAACAAAAGCTATTTCTGTTAAAGGTAGTACCAGCAAACAAACACTAGCTCCGTATTCATTGAATGTGGTTAGAATTGCATTTAAAAAATAGACTCTAACTGTAATATTAAATGTATTTTTTACATTTTAAGAAGTAAATAGTTAGTTTTGTTTGTCAATAAAGAGAAAATTTATGAGTGATTTTGTTATAGGGCTAGATTATGGATCAGACTCCGTACGGGCGGTTTTAATCAATGCAGCAAACGGTAAGGAGATAGAAGCCGAAGTGAGCTATTATAAACGATGGCAGAAAGGTCTTTACTGTAACCCTTCAGAAAATCGTTTTCGCCAGCATCCATTAGATCATATTGAAGGGCTTGAGAAGACAATCACGGCGATAGTTTCCAGGAGTAAAGTAGATCCTAAACAAATCAAGGGAATTTGCATAGACACTACAGGCTCTTCACCAGTTCCTGTCAACAAAGAGGGGATACCCCTTGCGTTGGTTTCTGGCTTTGAAGAAAACCCAAATGCGATGATGGTGCTTTGGAAAGACCATACAGCAATTAATGAGGCCAATGAAATCAACGAACTAGCAAGATCCTGGGACGGTACGGATTTTACAAAATTTGAAGGTGGGATTTACTCGTCAGAATGGTTCTGGGCAAAAATTTTACATGTTGCCCGTGAGGATGCCGCAGTTAAGGAAGCCGCTTATTCCTGGATGGAACATTGCGATTTAATGACATTTTCCATTATAGAAAAAACCAGTCTTGCCGATTTTAAAAGAAGCCGTTGCGCTGCCGGTCACAAAGCGATGTGGCATGAAGCCTGGGACGGACTTCCGGAAGCTTCTTTTTTGGAAAAACTTGATCCCTATCTAGCGCAATTGCGCGATAGACTTTATTCAAAAACCTTTACCTCTAATGAGATTGCCGGTAAACTAAGTAAAGAATGGGCAGAAAGGTTGGGACTTACCACAGAAACTATTGTCGCCGTTGGTACTTTTGACGCACACGCCGGGGCGGTAGGCGCAAAAATTGAAGAGCATGCGCTCGTAAGGGTCATGGGCACTTCAACCTGTGATATTATTGTGGCTTCTAAGGATGTTATAAGTCAAAATACGGTACGTGGTATTTGCGGTCAGGTAGATGGTTCTGTGATCCCAGGCCTGGTAGGTTTAGAAGCGGGTCAGTCTGCTTTTGGTGATTTATTGGCCTGGTTTAAAGATGTGCTCATGTGGCCCGTTGATGAACTTGTTCTTTCCTCTAAAATACTTTCTGAAGAGCAAAAAACAGCCCTAAAAGAGGAGATTTCGGCTAATTTTATCAAAAAATTGACTCAGGATGCCGAGGAAGTACCGTTATCTGAAAGTATTCCAACGGCCTTAGATTGGATCAATGGGCGTAGAACGCCAGATGCTAACCAGGAACTTAAAAGTGCCTTTAGTGGTTTGAACCTGGGTACACGTGCGCCACATATGTTTAAGGCGCTCGTCAATGCGATCTGCTTTGGAGCACTTAAGATTGTAGAGCGGTTTGAAGAAGAAGGGGTGGCCATTCATACCGTTATAGGTATAGGTGGAGTTGCTAGAAAGTCTCCCTTTATCATGCAAACGCTGGCCAATGTTCTCAACAGGCCTATTAAAATTGCCGAATCTGATCAGGCGCCAGCACTTGGAGCAGCCATTTATGCTGCGGTAGCGGCAGGAATTTACGAGGATGTGATTACCGCGGGTAAACATATGGGTAGCGATTTTGAAGCAGAATATCAACCAGAACCAGATGCCATAAAAATTTATAGTAAATTGCTGAGATCTTATGAAGGTTTAAGTGAATTTGTAGAAAATCAACAGAAAAAAAACCAATAGTGATATGAATTCTAATTATCAGGATTTAAAACAAGAGTGTTACGAGGCAAATATGCAGCTTGATGCCCTTAACTTAGTAATCTACACCTTTGGTAACGTTAGCGCGGTGGATCGTAAGCGCAAGGTTTTTGCAATCAAACCCAGTGGTGTTCCTTATGCAGATTTAAAACCGGAAGATATCGTAATCGTTGATTTTGATAATGAGATTATAGAGGGTGCCATGCGTCCATCTTCTGATACAAAAACGCATGCATTTCTATATAAAAACTGGCCAGAAATAGGCGGCATTGCCCATACCCATGCTACATATTCCGTGGCCTGGGCACAATCTCAGATGGATATACCCGTTTTTGGTACCACCCATGCAGATCATCTAACGGCAGATATTCCCTGCGCACCTCCAATGGCAGATGAGCTTATATCTGGCAATTACGAGCACAATACCGGTATACAGATTTTGGATTGTTTTGAAAAAAAAGGACTTTCCTATGAGGAAGTTCAAATGGTGTTGCTGGGAAATCACGGTCCGTTTACCTGGGGCCCCAGTGCGGCAAAAGCAGTTTACAACAGTAAGGTACTCGAAGAAGTTGCTCGAATGGCCTTCCTGACTTTACAAATTAATCCCAACGCCCCGCGTTTAAAAGATTCCCTTATCAAAAAACATTATGAACGCAAGCACGGGAAAGATGCATATTATGGACAATAAAAACAACTTAATCAATAAATAAATACGTACTTTATGGGACTTATTACCTTCGCCGCTTTTACCTTGCTCGTGGCGGTTATTTCTTATTTTGCTTCTCGGAAAACAGATGAAACAACTTCAGACGGCTACTTTTTAGGTGGCAGGAGTTTGACCGGTCCCGTAATTGCGGGATCCCTTTTATTAACGAACCTTTCCACAGAACAGATCGTTGGTACAAACGGTATTGCTTTCAGTGAAGGTATTTTGATCGCCGCTTATGAAGTCCTTGCAGCAATTGCAATGGTTTTCACCGCGTTTGTGCTCTTGCCTAAATACTTAAAGGGCGGTATTTCTACCATTCCACAGTTTTTGGAAAAACGCTACGGAAAACTTACGAAAACGATTGTGTCCATCCTATTCTTAATGGCATATGCGATTTCAATGTTACCTACGGTTTTATACTCTGGAGCACTGGCGATCAACACCATGTTTGACTTGCCCGAACGTATGGGTATGGATCCTGAAACGGCACTCTGGGTCACCGTCTGGTGTATTGGGATTATAGGTAGTATCTATGCCATTTTTGGCGGTCTTAAAGCAGTTGCGGTATCAGATTCGATCAATGCGGTAGGACTTATTATAGGCGGACTTTTGATACCTATTTTTGGATTAATGTTCGTGGGTGATGGCAACATCATTGATGGGATGAACGTACTAACCACAAACCTGCCCGAAAAATTTGATATTTTAGGTGGACCCAACTCCTCAGTGCCCTGGACTACATTGTTTACCGGTATGTTGATCGTAAACTTTTATTACTGGGGAACAAACCAGGCGATTATTCAGCGCGCACTGGGTGCCAAGAACCTCGCAGAAGGGCAAAAAGGACTTTGTCTGGCTGCCTTTGTAAAAATATTGGGGCCCATTATCGTGGTATTGCCCGGTATCATAGCTTTTCAGGTTTTTAATGGAGATTTGACAAATGCTGATGAAGCGTATCCCATGCTTGTAAAGGCAGTATTGCCCACCGCATTTGTAGGTTTCTTTGCAGCGGTGCTTTTTGGGGCTATTTTGAGCTCTTTCAATTCGGCCTTAAATAGTTCCGTTACCCTGTTTGGATTGGATTTGTACAAGCAATATTTCAACAATAACGCTTCAGAGAAGCAGGTCGTACGTGCCGGTAAAACTTTCGGTATGTTCCTGGCGGTATTCTCCATGACGATCGCGCCTCTTCTTTATGGCGTTGAAGGTGGTATTTTCAATTACCTGCAAGAACTTAACGGCTCTTTTAGTGTTCCCATTTTAGCGATTGTCCTGGTGGGTTATTTTTCAAAACGCGTATCTGGGAAGGCTGCAAATATTTCGATTGTGTTTGCAGTCGTGACCTATTTAATAGCCCTTTATATCATAAAACCGATCCTTGTAGGGGAAGCGGTTTCTACCGCAGAACTTTCTGGTGTGTCTGATCCTGCTCAACTCGCCTTTATTGCAAAAGATGCTTTCCCGAATTTCCTACATATCATGGGTATCATTTTCGTGCTTGTACTGGCCATTCTATTTGGAGTTAGCAAATTTTATCCAAGGGAGACTGATTATATTGAAGAGTATACCAACCAGGTGAATATCAATCCTTGGAAATATTTGAAGCCTGCAGGTACCTTTATTTGTATAGCGGTTCTGGGTATCTACATCTATTTCTCTTAAACTCATTTATTCAATACGCAAAAATTAATTATGGAGTACAATATTGACCAATACGAAGTCTGGTTTGTCACTGGAAGTCAACATTTATATGGCGAGGAGGCTTTGCAGAAAGTTACCGAACATGCTCAGAAAATGACCCAGGGACTCAATAAATCGGCACATATACCGGTAAAATTGGTTTGCAAGAATTTAGTTACCAAACCTAATGAAATCACAGATGTTTGTTTAGAGGCTAACGGGAACAAGAACTGTATTGGTGTTATTTTATGGATGCACACTTTCTCACCGGCTAAAATGTGGATAAAAGGACTTAGTCTGATCAAAAAACCGCTTTGTCATTTACATACGCAGTTCAATGCAGAGATTCCCTGGGATAAGATTGATATGGATTTTATGAACCTCAATCAGTCTGCGCACGGTGACCGCGAATTCGGATTTATGATGACGCGTATGCGCAAAAACCGCAAGGTGGTCGTGGGTCATTGGGAAAGCGACCGCGTACAGGCAAAACTGGGCGTGTTTGCCCGTGTCGCACTGGGATGGAATGAGTTCCAAAACCTGAAAGTTGCCCGTATAGGTGATAATATGAGGGAAGTAGCGGTAACCGAAGGTGATAAGGTGGAAGCGCAGATGCGTTTCGGTTTTACCGTAAACGGTTTTGATTCTTCAGACGTAGTCAGGAAAATAAATGAAATTCAGGAGTCTGATTTAAATGACCTTCTTAAAACCTATGAAGAGGAATATACCTTGGGTGAAAACCTTAAAGAGAATGGTGATAAACGCCAGTCCCTTATTGAAGCCGCTAAAATAGAACTCGGTCTGCGGGCATTTCTTGAAGAAGGTGGTTTTGGAGCGTTCACAGATACCTTTGAGAACCTTGGCGAACTAAAACAATTACCGGGAATCGCAACACAGCGTCTTATGGCAGATGGTTACGGTTTTGGCGGTGAAGGTGACTGGAAAACGGCCGCGCTTACCCGTGCTATGAAAGTTATGGCCATTGGCCTGGATGGCGGTACTTCTTTTATGGAAGATTATACTTATCATTTTACACCAGAGAAATCCTATGTTCTGGGTTCGCACATGTTGGAAATCTGTCCTTCCATCGCAGATGTAAAACCTTCCTGTATCGTAAATCCGTTAGGAATAGGTGGGAAGGAAGATCCCGTGCGTTTGGTTTTTAACTCGCCTGCTGGCAACGCTATCAATGCATCTCTTGTTGATATGGGTAATCGTTTCCGACTTATCGTTAACGAAGTTGAAGCGGTAAAACCGCAAGAGGAATTGCCTAATCTGCCTGTTGCACGTGTACTCTGGGATTGCAAACCGAATCTGGATATTGCTGCAACGACGTGGATTCTCGCAGGAGGAGCGCACCACACCGTTTATAGCCAGGCAGTAACTACAGAATTTATGGAAGATTTTGCCGAAATCGCAGGCATTGAACTTTTAGTGATCGATGAGCAGACCCGCGTAAGGGACTTTAAAGATAAATTGCATGCAAACGAGGCTTATTATCACCTCTTTCAGCATGGAATGTAACCTAAACCAACTAATGAATATGAGAAAATATAATTGCTTATTTACAATGCTTTTTATGGTTGTTGTTGCTGCCGTAGCCGTAAATTGTAAAGGGGAAAACAAGCAAAAAACAACTGAAAATGCCGAAAAACCGGTAGAAAAAGAGGGTATTTCGATAGAAAAATCATCTTTTGGAACCATGCCTGACGGACAGGAAGTAACGGAATATACCTTGAAAAATGAACAGGGTATGGAAGTTTCGGTTATTAATTATGGTGGCCGCATTACCCATTTAAAAGCTCCAGATAAAAATGGAAATTTTGAGGATGTAGTGACAGGTTTTGATTCCCTGGAACAATACATGGAAAACAACCCCTATTTTGGCGCGCTTATAGGTCGCTACGGAAACAGGATCGCGAACGGTAAATTTTCGCTAGATGGTAAAGAATATGAATTGCCTGTAAACGATGGACCCAATAGTTTGCATGGCGGGGATAAGGGCTTTGATAAAGTGTTCTGGCAAATTGAAGAAATGCCTCAAGAAGCTGATAATTCTTCATTAAAACTTAGCTATACAAGCAAGGATATGGAAATGGGATATCCCGGCACGCTCAAAACTACCGTAATCTATACCTTGAAAGGTGATAATACACTAGAAGTAAAGTATGAGGCCACGACAGATAAGAAAACGGTAATCAACCTAACACAACATTCTTATTTTAACCTCTCAGGGGATTTTAATAAACCTATTACAGATCATGTGGTCATGATAGCTGCAGATACCTATTTGCCAGTAAACGAAACGTTGATCCCTACCGGGGAATTACGAAATGTAGAAGGAACGCCCTTTGATTTTCGGGAGGCAAAAGCTATCGCTAAGGAAGTAAATGCCGAGAATGAGCAACTCAAGATTGCCGGGGGTTATGATCATTGCTGGGTATTAAATGATCAGGGCAGTATGCGCAAAGTAGCTTCGGCATATCATGAAGCTTCCGGGAGATTTATGGAAGTTATGACAGATGAGCCCGCCATACAATTTTATACAGGTAATTTTCTGGACGGAACGCTTCCCCAGCGCGGTGAAAAGGAAATGTATGCCCAGCGTACCGGTTTTTGTATGGAAACGCAACATTATCCAGATGCACCCAACCAAGCCGAATTTCCCACAACAGTTTTAAATCCTAGAGAGACCTACACTACCACGACTTCATTTAAGTTTTCAACGAAATAAGATATTTTGCTGAATATAAAATTTGGTTATTATCAACAAAAAAGAGCGCTAAAAGCGCTCTTTTTAATGTAAAAAACGGTGGATTTGGCTTTAAAATGGACTGTTTTTATCGCTAAAACGGTAATTATTCTCCAAAACTGTTCAATATAAAAGCCAGCACCAGACCGATGGCTGTTGCTATCCCTGCCCAGTAATTATCTTCTTTAAAAGCTTTGGGGAAAACTTCGATTGCAAGGGAGGCTACCACAGCGCCACCTGCAAAACAGCGAATGTAGGCCAGGATCTCTTTAGAGGTACCGTCCAGAAGTAAATTGCCCACAATGGCAGCTATTGAAAGCAGGACTGCAGTCGCTGCCCAAAGCCAAAAAACCTTGGATTTTGAAGTTCCACTGGACGTCATTTCTTTAGCACCGCCTGCCGCTTCGGGAAGGTTGGAAAGAAATATAGAACCAGATAGTGCTGCGACCGCCAGTGGACTTGCTCCAATGAGCGCTACACCGAGTGCAAGATTCTCTGGAATACCGTCCAGGGTTATCGCTGCCAGTAGTCCGCCGCCGCTTTCAGATCCAAATTTCTTTTTTACCATATAATCGAGTCCGGTAAAAACGGCCGCGCCCAGAAATACCACTGCCATAGCCCCACCCAGGGAAGATTGTTCAATGGAGGGTTTTATAAGTTCTAAAATGGAGGAGACCAGCAGTGCACCCCCGGCAAGGGCTACCAGGAAACCTTCGGTCGCTGCAGAAAGCGAACCATAAATCCCCCAGGCAGCACCCAGTAATAATGCTCCGGAAACTACAAGTACTACAATAATTGTCATTATATAATTTTTAAAAATTGAATTAAAAAATCCTTAAAACCGGCTATTTTCGAGGTTTTTTTGGAAATAAATACTCTCATTGGGAACGTTTGAAGGTTGCCCATGTTCAAAGTTAAGATTTCATTGTCTTAAATTTGAACATACGGTGGGCATACTCCTATCTCAGCATTCAATATTTCAGAAAAGTTTAATCCTTTTTAACCTTTGTTCCGGTAATTTAAATAGACTTTTGAACTTTGAATTTTAAATAGGAAACTTTTTTTATGAGAACATTTTTAATCCTCGCTTTTATTTGTTTCGGTATTTATCAATCAAACACTGTTTTTGCCCAGAAAGCGGCAGAAAAACAGGACGTTTTTGTCGATAAAAAAGGCGTTCTGCGCTGGGGCGGCACTAAAAAGGAGGTACATGGTTTTGGTACCAATTATACCGTGCCCTTTGCCCACGCCTATCGTACCGCGCAAAAATTGAATATAGATATAAAGCAGGCCATAGATAACGATGTGTATCACTTTGCACGCCTGGGTTTTGACTTGTACCGTGTGCACGTTTGGGATACCGAAATAAGTGATAGTCTGGGCAATTTGATCGAAAATGAGCATCTGGAGCTTTTTGATTATTTGATAAAAAAACTTAAAGAACGCGACATTAATTTTGTAATTACGCCCATCGCGTACTGGGGAAATGGCTGGCCCGAACCTGATGAAAACACGCCTGGTTTTACAAACAAATATGGTAAGGAAAACAGCCTGACAGACCCTGGTGCGATCAAGGCGCAGGAAAATTATCTGGCCCAGTTTCTAGACCACAAAAATCAATATACCGGCGTAGCATATAAAAACGAGCCCAACCTGATCGCTTTTGAAGTGAGCAACGAGCCGCACCACACCGGAACACCGGAAGAGGTAACAGACTTTGTTCAAAAAATGGTCACTGCCATGCGAAGCACAGGTACCAAAAAACCTATTTTTTATAATGTAAGCCACAGTATTGCGCTTGAAGAGGCTTATTTTAATGCTGATATTCAGGGTGGGACTTTTCAATGGTATCCTACCGGGCTGGGTTTTGGGAAAGAACTGGAAGGGAATTTAGTCCCCAACGTTAATGAATACACCATCCCTTTTGATGATGTGATTAAAAAACACAACGCGGCAAAGATTGTCTATGAATTTGATTCTGCCGATGTATTGAAAAATTATACGTACCCTATCATGGCGCGCAGTTTCCGCGAAGCGGGAATACAGCTGGCCACGCAGTTTGCCTACGACCCCACCTTTATGGCCTTTGCAAATACAGAATATGATACGCATTATATGAACCTCGCCTACACGCCGCAAAAAGCGCTGGCGCTGGCGATCGCTTCCCGGATTTTTCATGAAATCCCCATGGATAGTGATTATGGCACGTTTCCCACCAATTTGGAATTTGGAGATTTCTCCATCAGTTATGATAAAAATCTGTCTATATACAATACCGAAGAAGAGTTTATTTATACAAATTCAAATGAATTCGACCTAAAATCGCCCAGAAAACTGCAACATTTAGCCGGTTTTGGAGATTCTAAAGTTGTTGTTTATTCCGGTACGGGGGCATACTTTTTAGATAAGCTCGAAAACGGCCTTTGGCGCTTGGAAGTACTGCCCGATGCCATTATGTTAGGCAATCCCTTTGGCAGTAATAGCGTTGAGAAGAAAGTGGCCGTAATAAAATGGAAAACAAGGCAAATGCAGGTGAAATTGCCCGATTTAGGTCAAAAATTCAGCATTAATGCCCTAAATGAAGGAAACGATTTTAACCCTGAAATTTCAGGAAACAGCTTTGAAATCCTACCGGGAACATATTTATTACAGGCAGAAAATACCAATTATGACAGCGATAAAAAAAAGATGATAGGCAATTTGGAACTTCATGAATTTACCGCACCAAAAACCAATGTAAATCAAACCTACGTGCATCACGAACCAGCAAGAATGATTCATGATACGGTAAATTTTGAGATATCTGCAACCATGGTTTCCAAATACAAAATAAATAGGGTAGAGGCTTATCTGCAAAATGGGAATATGTACAAAGCCATAGATCTGAACAATGAAAAAGGATATTCATATTCGGCAAAAGTCCCTGCGGAAGTGCTAAGACCTGGGTTTTTAAAGTATAGGATCATTGTGCAGACCGCAGAAGGGACTTACACATTTCCGGCAGGCGTTAAAGGGTCACCGGGCGATTGGGATTTTTATGCGAAAGACACTTACGAAATACCCGTACGCGATAATTTAGGGGCCGTTTACCTCTTTAACGCTGCACAGGATTCTAAAAATCTCGTTAGGGGTTGGCAGCCAGAAAATGAGTTGGTACCTACCAATGTGCCGGGCGAAGCAGAATATGTATTCCGTATCAAAAAACTCGTAAATGAGGAAACCCTGACCAAAAATGGTGATTCTATCTACGATTATTCGTTTCTATATAATTTTAATAAGAAGGTCGAAAAGCAGCAAGAACTGCTAAAAGGAAAAGAGAAACTGATTATAAAGGCGAAATCTTTATCTGAAAAACCCGAAAAACTGCAAGTGGCGCTGCTGTTAAAAAATGGTGCCGCGTACGGCAAGACCATCACACTTTCTGAGGGAAAAGAAGAGTACACGATTACTTTAAGTGATCTAAAACCGGTTAAGACCGTGACTTTGCCGCGGCCTTATCCTGGTTTTTTGCCTTATTATTTTGAACACACAAATTCAGGAAATTTTGTACTGGAGCATGCGGAAGCGCTCCAGTTTTCAATAGGTCCATATCTGAACGAACAAGAACAGCAACGGCAACATGATCTATCTGTTCGCAGCGTGCGGCTGGAGTAAAACCATTCCCGCACTTCTCGAAAGGGGGGAGGGCTTTATGCTGCGGGAACCAGAAGTAAGTTCTATACCTATCGTAACATTCAAAAAAGCGGCCCTAGTTTGAAATGTGTTTTGCGTTAGGGATTGTAGTGACTTTGCATGCCCCTCCGGGAAGGAGGCCTTTTTGTGAGGGACGAATAAAAAGATTGCAACGTAAAGCCCGACCCCGCAGGGTAACGTCCAAAAGCGATTAAATAGGCGAAAAAACAGCCCAAAAATCGAGCAATTCAGTTTTTGTTAATATGGATTAGGTCTGGTTTAGGAAACTTTCCGGCTATTCCACTAATGTTTGCCTTCATCAATCCACTTGTCTATTTTTTCTTCTAACAACGCCAAAGGGATACCACCAGTTTCCAAAACCTGTGTATGGTACTCCCGAATATCAAAAGCTGCACCCAACTTTTCCTTTGCACGATCGCGCAATTCCTGAATCTTAAGTTGGCCAATTTTATAAGAAAGCGCTTGGCCTGGATTCGCCATATAACGCTCAATTTCAGCAGTAACGCTGGCTCTGGATTCTGCTTCGTGATCAAGGGAATACTGTATCGCTTTCTCGCGCGACCAGCCTTTGCTATGCAATCCCGTATCAACTACAAGTCGCACGGCACGGTGCATTTCTGCTCCCAGCATACCAAAATACTGATAGGGATCTGTATAAAGACCGAGTTCTTTGCCCAAAGATTCTGAGTATAATGCCCAGCCTTCACCATAGCCACTGTACCAAAGGGTTTTTCTAAATTCTGGTAAGGTGGTGCTTTCCTGTGTAAGCGAGACTTGATAGTGATGGCCTGGGATCGCTTCGTGTAAAAATAAAGACTCATCGCCATATACATTATAAGCGGCGGCGTCTGGTACCGGAACGTAAAAAATACCAGGGCGCGTACCATCAAGCGAACCAGGGTTGTACTCTGCACTCGCAGAATTTTCCCTGAATTCTTCCGTACGACGTACTTCGAAAGCGGTTTTAGGTTTAATGCTGAAAAGTTTGTCCAGGTTGGGTTCTACGGTACTTTTGATTTCATTGAAATGGGAAATAATTTCTTTCGGACTTTTATAAGGCATTAATTTTTTATTTTCCCGAACATCGTTAAAAAAGGCAATCAAATCACCTTCGAAGCCGACCTGTTCCTTCACTTTTTCCATTTCTGAAGAAATACGCTCCACTTCATCAAGACCTAGTTGATGAATTTGATCTGCGCTCATTTCTGTGGTGGTATAAAGTTTTATCTGATGGTCATAATAATCGGCACCACCAGGAATATCACTAATTCCGCTACTTTCCCTTCCTTTGGGCAAATATTCTGATTTCAGGAAATCGTGCATTTCCTGATAAGCGGGAATCACCTTTTGGCTTATCATTTCTTCAAACTGACCGCTTATTCTTTCTTTTTCGGCAGCGCTAAAATCTTTCGGGAAATTAAGCACAGGCCCATAAAAAAGATGACTTTCCATATCTTCATCAGTCATTGCTTCCATTTGAGGGATGACCTTTCTGATAAGCGATTGAGGCAGTACATAACCTTTTTCCATTCCTTTGCGCATATTGGCTTCCGCAGTGTTGAGCCATTCCAGAAAGCCATCTACGCGGTTGAGCCAGTTTTCATAATCCTGTACGGTTTTAAAAGGCTGAGAACCCGCACCGCTGGCAAGCTGTCCCATAAACAAGTTTACAGACCACATTTGATCTATAGGCATGTATTTATCTTTGTCAAACGTAAGGGTCTCTAGGTTTAATTCACATTCCCACAATAGGATTTTTTGAGAAAGTTGCTCGGTAGCACTTAATGCGGATTTATCTATGTCCTGCGCTGCATCTTGATAGCGCTCATAATAGCTTTTGAGACTATCCCGGTAATTTTCAGAAAGAAAATTAGGGAATTGATCATTGAAGCGCATATCGCCAGAAGTTGTGGCGTTGATGGGGTTGAGTTTTAGTCCGTCTTCGTAATAATTTTCCAGAATGGAATCAAATTTTACGCTTACGGCACGCGTGTCAGTCGTATCGGTTGATTTAGTATTGCAGGATATGCAGCTGGCAATCAACGTTACAACAAGAAGGGATTTTTTTATCATAGTTATGGTTTTTAAAGCGCTAAAGATAGGAAAAATGCACTGCCCATGTTTATGAGTTTGGACTAAGAAGAAGCTATGAAAAATAAAATTGGAAAATGTTGGAAAGGTTTGTTAGCTAAGGATCAAAAATGATTTTTATTTGAAAATTATCCCCTCACGATCCGTTCATGTTCTCTTTCGAAATAATCCTTGACTCTCAATAAAAAGATACTAATTAAATGACCTGAGGGAGTACTAAGAACCTATTTTAAAGATTTCTCTATAAAGATGAACGTAAACGTTCAATAATTGATATTTTAGACTGAAAATAATATAACGATATAGCAACAACTATGATTTTTGAACAAAGTTGGCGGTGGTACGGGCCTAAAGATTCCGTATCCCTTTCAGACATAAAACAAGCCGGGGCCCACGGGGTGGTAACTTCGCTGCATGATATACCGGTAGGAGACGTATGGCCGGTGGCTGCCATAAAGAAACATATAGAACTACTTGACAATAGCAATACTGAATTGCCTTTTGAGTTGCACTGGAATGTGGTGGAAAGCCTGCCCGTTCATGAGCATATCAAACAGGGTAGGGAAGATCGCGACCTCTATATAGATAATTACATTACAAGCCTTGAAAACCTGGCAGCTTGTGGCGTAAAGACTATTTGCTACAATTTTATGCCCGTACTTGACTGGTTGCGTACCAATGTAAGCTACCAGCTAGGAGATGGTAGCAAAGCCTTGTGTTACAATGCTATTGATCTCGCTATATTTGACAGATATATATTAAAGAGGGAAGGAGCAGAAGAGAGCTATAGCCCAGAAATTCTACAGCAAGCCGAAGTAAAGTTTAAAAATATAAAACAAGAGGAACTTGAAATTCTGAAAAATAGCCTATTAATGGCACTTCCTGGTGATCAAAAGGGATTCACCCTGGAAAAACTGAAAAAAGGCCTAGCGGATTATTCAGGCATTTCTGCCGAAAAATTAAGGGAAAACCTGATTTATTTTCTCCGGAAAGTTATTCCCATAGTGCATGACCTTGGCGTTGATCTGGCCATTCATCCAGACGATCCACCGTGGTCTGTTTTTGGATTACCTCGAGTGGTGGGCAATGCGGCAGACTTAACTGAAATTTTTGAAGCCGTACCTCAAACGGCAAATGGACTTACTTTTTGTAGCGGTAGTCTGGGTGCTTCACAAAAAAACGATCTGGTGGAACTTATAAACCGTTTTTATGAGCGTATTCATTTTGTCCATTTACGGTCTGTGCATCACGATTCTGATGTTCAGTTTTATGAAGCGGATCACTTAGAAGGCAGTGCCGGTATGGAAAAACTGGTTAATGCTTTTTACGAGAATCAGCAAAAACACAATAGAAAACCCCTTCCCATGCGACCAGATCACGGGCACCAAATGCTTGATGACTTGAGTAAAACAACGTATCCCGGTTATTCTGCTATAGGACGACTACGTGGACTGGCAGAATTGCGCGGACTGGAACGAGGCATAATTTTTAGCAAAACAACTAATTAACAAATAGAAAATTAAAGAATGTTTGATTTACAAGGCAAAATAGCGTTGATCACCGGTGGTAACGGAGTTTTAGGAGGTGCCATCGCAGACGGACTTGCAGCAGAGGATGTAAAAGTTGCGATTCTTGGAAGGACAGAAGAAACGGTAAACGAAGCTGTTCAAAAGATTGAAAAAAATGGAGGGGAAGCCTTAGCACTGGTTGCAGACGTTCTTGACAAAAAGTCCCTAAATCTTGCAAAAGATAAATTACTAAAGCAGTGGGGAGGACTTGATATTCTGGTTAATGCGGCCGGTGGCAACCGCAAAGGAGCCACAATTGGTCCAGAGCAGACGTTTTTTGACCTTTCACTAGATGACTTTAGCGCTGTTACAGATCTCAACCTAAAGGGAACGGTGTTACCAAGTTTTATATTTGGAGAGATCCTGGCGGAACACAAGAAAGGAAGTATTATTAATATATCCTCAATGGCCGCGCAGAGTGCGATTACCCGTGTGGTAGGTTATTCTGCCGCAAAAGCGGGAATTGATAATTTTACAAAATGGCTAGCTGTTGAAATGGCACAGAAATATGGCGATGGTCTTAGGGTAAATGCCATTGCACCAGGGTTTTTTGTGGGAGATCAGAATCGGGATCTTTTGCTGCAGCCAGATGGTTCACTCACAGACCGCGGAAATACCATTACGGCACAAACACCCATGAAGCGCTTCGGTAAACCTGAAGAATTACAAGGGGTAGCTTTGTGGTTGGCCGGAAGCGGCTCAGCATTTGTTACCGGTACCGTGATTCCGGTAGATGGAGGGTTTAATGCCTTTAGCGGGGTGTAAAGTGAGGTAAGATTTTTCTAATAACAAAAACCACTTACTTAAGTGGTTTTTGCTATTTAGATTAATTGAATAAATAGTATTTTACCTACAAAACCATTTATCCTTCCTATTGATGGTTTTGTCGAAAAATATTGAATTTTTTAACTTTTCCTATTTCTAATACTTAAAATATATATAATTTTCGCACTTATAAATAACTCCGCTATGTTTTGGATTTATTATAAAACCCCTAAAACCCCAAATTTTATGAATTGGTTTGTAGTCTATGTAAAACCCAAACAGGAAATTAAGGTATGTGAGCAACTTTCAGACTTGGACGTTGAAGCTTATGCACCTTGTCGCAAAGAAACCAGACAATGGAGCGATAGAAAAAAGCAAGTTGATATTCCTTTATTTACCTCATATGTCTTCGTCAAATTATCAGAAAAAGAACGTAGTCTCGTCTTTGACGTACCTGGAGTGGTGCGTTATCTCTTCTGGCTGGGCAAACCAGCCATCGTACGCGAGAAGGAAATAGCCACGTTAAAAGACTGGCTTGAAAGTGATGAAATAGATGATGTAGCTATATCACAGTATAAAGCTGGAGACAGAATCACTATTAATAAGGGTGTCTTAAAAGGTAGAGAAGCACAGATACAAAAGGTGGGCAAAGCGACCATAAGAATGATCCTTAAAGAGTTGGGAGTCGTTGTACAGGTCAATGTCAGAGAATTTGCTTAAAGAGTATGAGATTAACCAAATGTCAAATGATATAATAATTATCAACAATAAATTAGATAAACTAAGATTTCGCCAGATACCTTTTGGCTATAGATGAAATCATGTATTTAATCGATAAGTGAATAAAAGAGATCACTATAATTGGCAATTGTCACCTATGTTTTAGGTAACATTTAATCAATTTAGCCAACTTTCCTTAGAAAAACTGGGAAATCACATCTATTTCTCATTTACGGAAAAGAATTTTAAAATATAAACATAAGTTTCCATTTACAGATGTGACTTATGTGGCGAAGCCGTATATAATTCTCATAATTTTCTTCAATCTAAAACATCCTTTTGCAGAATTGAAATAGCAAAATTGCAGCTATTTCCAAACTGAAAGATAGGTTATTTATATACGTTTAAAAGACAGTATTAAATTTTTTCCGCTGTTCTATTTTCATTATAGTAATCAAGCAATAAAGCTTTTGACTAATGAATATATTTAATGTAAGATCTAAAATTTCTCAATGGTGAAGGGATCTTATCTTATCATACCGATATCTATACTCGTGCATTTAACAATCATTAATGCCGTGCTTTATAATTTAACGCCTAAAACCTACCTTGATGTTTTAAATATTGGTTACTATAATATCTCCTGGCTGGTGATTGCCTATAGTTTTAATTATTATCCTACAGCCCGAAAAGAGCGTTTTCTGACTAATATTCATAAACTTTTTCAGTTATATATTGTCTATGGTCTTTCCTATTTTGCATTCTTTGCTTTACGTCAGTTTGAATCATCTTTATTGCAAGAACAACTTTATGTATTTGGCATTATTTGTTTTTGTTTATTAGTCAGTAGGGCCGCATTTTATTATATCCGAAGTAAATATAGACTCGTAGGAGGAAATTTTATCAATGTGGTGGTCATAGGCCGAGACCAAAATCTTAAAAAATTACGCGAAGTGTTTGATGAGCCAGATCTGGGTTATCGCTATAAAGGTTATTTCGCAAACCAGCATTCTGCGAGTCCCACCTATCTGGGTACCTTTAAAGATTCTTTGGATTATATAAAGAATAACGGCATAGATGAAATTTACTGTACGGTATCACAATTACAACGAGAAGAATTGAAAGCGTTGATTGATTTTGCCGATAATAATCTCAAGAAATTAAAAATCATACCTGACAATAAGGAAGTTTTTACAAGAGCAATGTCTATTGAACATTATGGCACTGTACCAGTATTGAATTTAAGATTGCTTCCTTTGGAAAAAGAGTATCACAGAATAGCAAAGAGATCCTTTGATGTTGTCTTTTCCTTTCTCGTGCTTGTTTTTGTACTCTCCTGGATCACTCCGTTAATGTTTATTCTAATCAAGCTGGATTCAAAAGGGGATCTTTTTTTTAAACAAAAGCGACACGGAGTTAACCGAAAAGTTTTCTGGTGTTACAAATTTCGATCTATGACTACGAGCAATCATGCAAATAAAACAATGGCCTCCCTTAGTGATAGAAGAGTAACACGCATGGGGCAATTTTTACGAAAAACAAGCCTGGATGAATTGCCCCAATTTTTTAATGTGTTCGTGGGGCACATGAGTGTGGTAGGACCCAGACCGCATATGGAGTTGCAAACCGGAGAGTATCAGGTATCGGTAGATAAATATTTGGTACGTCATTTTGTAAAGCCTGGAATAACAGGGCTTGCTCAGGTTAAAGGTTTTCGTGGGGAAATTGTAACAAAGGCCGATATTGTTAACAGAGTCCGGCTTGATATTTTTTATTTGGAAAAATGGTCGCTCCTTTTTGATATACAGATTATTGCCCAAACTGTAAAGAATATTCTTTATGGAGAAGAAAAAGCATATTAATGCTTCTATTGGCGAGTAACCATAAATGAATTGCCCCTTTTTATGTCTATGATGATTTTGAAATACAAAATTTAATACCGTAGTTCATTCAATACAAAAATTTATATCCTATGAAAGGTATCATCCTTGCGGGAGGCTCAGGTACACGGCTTTATCCTATAACCAAAGGAGTCTCTAAACAATTGCTCAATGTGTATGATAAGCCTATGGTTTACTATCCACTGTCTGTACTCATGCTTGCGGGAATTAAGGAAGTTCTTATTATTTCTACTCCTGAAGACCTACCTAATTTTGAAAAACTCTTAGGATCAGGAGAGGATATAGGGATGAATTTTGAATATAAAGAACAACCGTCTCCAGACGGTCTCGCACAGGCTTTTATTATAGGTGAAGATTTTATAGGTAATGATTCCGTATGTTTGGTTTTAGGCGACAATATTTTTTATGGGCATGGATTAACGGATATTATTAGAAAATCTGTAAAAAATGTTGACATTGAAAATAAAGCAACTGTTTTTGGCTATTATGTCACCGATCCCGAGAGGTACGGAGTGGTTGAATTTGATTCCGAGGGGAAAGTTTTGAGTATAGATGAGAAACCGGAAGATCCCAAAAGTAATTTTGCCGTGGTAGGCCTTTACTTTTATCCAAATTCTGTCATTGAAATAGCTAAAGGTATTAAACCCAGTGCGCGCGGCGAACTGGAGATAACTTCGGTGAATGAAGCTTATCTAAGTAAAAAAAACCTACAGGTAGAACTTATGGGGCGTGGGTATGCATGGCTTGACACGGGCACACACGATTCTATGCTTGAAGCCTCAAATTTTATACATACCATAGAAAAAAGACAGGGTCTTAAAGTAGCGTGTATTGAAGAAATAGCTTTTGAAATGGGTTACATTTCAAGTGATCAATTAATAAAACTTGCAGAACCTTTAAAGAAAACAGGCTATGGCCAATATCTAATCAAACGTGCTCAAACAAAACGATAAGATGAAATTTGAAAGATGCGCTATTCCTGATGTCATACTTTGCAAACCAAATATATTTGGCGACGACCGAGGATATTTTATGGAAACCTTCCGTCAGGATAAATTGAACGAATTTTTAGGTTTTGATGTCGATTTTTGTCAGGATAATGAATCAAAATCAAATTTTGGAGTTTTACGTGGACTGCATTTCCAGAACCATCCCTATACCCAATCCAAATTAGTACGTGTCATGCAGGGAAAAGTTTTGGATGTGGCATTAGATATGAGAAAAGGATCACCTCATTTTGGGAAAAGCGTGAAGGTTGAACTAAGTGGCGAAAATAAATGGCAACTTTTTATCCCAAAAGGTTTTGCGCATGGATTTGTCGTACTTTCTGAACATGCGACTTTTGCTTATAAATGTGATAATTATTATATGGCATCGCACGATTCGGGAATTTTTTTTAATGACCCAAATTTGAATATTGATTGGAAGTTGAGTACAGATGCCATTTTACTTTCCGATAAAGATAAGAAACAACCGCTATTTAAGGATTCTCAATTTTTTGATTACTACAAAAACCTTTATTAATCAGGAATGTCCTTATAACTGGAGGAATTGGGCAATTATCAACTGTGAGCAAAGGCTTCTGATAATTTAAAAGGTGGAATAAAATAAACCGTCAATCGGTTTTTAGAATTGGAAATTAATAAAAAACAAATATCACAATCTTAATGAAGAAAATTATTTTTTGTTTAATACTGTTTACGATTTTCAGTTCTTGTCGCAGTCGAAACCTTGCTTATTTTAGTGACATTGAAAATAGAGATGAAATTTCTGAACCACTGCCTGAAGTCCGTGAGGCTAAAATTCGTCCGGATGATATTTTAAGTATAACTGTCACTACTATAAACCCCGAAGCAAATGCCCTATTTAATACCGGCGAAGTAATTGAGCAAGGTTCTACGTTAGATTATCGCAATACACGGTCAAATCTATATCGGGAAGGCTACTTAGTAGATACTAATGGCAACATCGATTTTCCTGTAATTGGCCTGGTTAAAGTTGGCGGACTTACAAGAAATGAGGCTAAAAATCTTTTAATAGATAAATTGGTAAAGGTGGTTAAAGATCCCATCATAAATATTCGATATTTAAATTATAGAATTACTGTGGTGGGAGAAGTTAATCGCCCTGATACCTTTACCATTCCTTCAGAACAGATAACCATCTTTCAGGCTTTGGGAATGGCGGGCGATATGACTGCTTTTGGAAAAAGGGACAATGTGCTGGTTATGAGAAAAGAAAATGGAATGCTTAATTTAAAACGCCTAAACCTTAATAAAAAAGATGTGCTGACATCATCTTATTTTTATCTACAGCCTAATGATGTGGTCTATGTAGAGCCAGATAAAGCTAAAGGTATTCAAGCGAGTACAAACACGCAGTTTTGGGCTATTGCAACTTCTATCTTAACTGTAATTGTTGTTCTTGTAAGCAGAATTTAATTATAAAAAAATGACAGAAAAAGAATTACTCAATATTGTTTCTGAAATTGAGGATAAAAAAAATGATCAAATAGATTTAAAAAAAATCTTTTTAAACTATCGTAACAACTGGTACTGGTTTGCCATTGCATCGCTATTATTAGTATCTCTGGCATTTCTATATTTACGTTATACCACACCGCAATATGCTATCACCAGTAAACTATTAATTAAAGATGATACAAAAGGTCCTGATCTAGGCAGTAACACGGTTTTTAGTGATTTGGGAATTTTTAATTCTTCTAAAAACGTACTCAATGAGATAGAGGTTTTAAAATCACAAGTCTTGATGGAGCATGTTTTACAGGATCTTTCTTTGTATTGTAGTTATTTTCTTGAAGGCACTATTAAAGATCAGGAGATTTATGGTAGGGAGTTACCCATACGAATGGTGGTAACAAACCTCGATTCTACCGCATATGAAAAAGAACTGGTTATTCGGCTTGCTAATAATAAATCTTTTCAACTGGGTGAACTTAATGAAGACGGCGATATTACTAAATGGGAAAAGTATTCTTTTGGTGAGGAAATTGCAAGAACATACGGTGTGTTTTCCGTTCTGGCGTTAACCGATATCCTTAGGGTAAAAGAAGAGAAGAAAAATATTAGTGTTCATTTTAATGATATTCCTAAACTGGCGCAAGCGTACAATAAAAAAATAGAGATTGAACTGGTTAATGAAGATGCCGCGATATTAGTTATAAGCCTTGAAAGTGCTATTGCAGCAAAAGGCAAAGATGTTATAAACAAGCTTATTGAAGAATACAATAAAGAAGATGTTGAAGATAAAAATCAAATAGCGGCTAATACTGTTAAATTTATAGATGAGCGGCTGGATTACATTGCTTCAGATTTAACTGGTGTTGAGAAAAATGTTGAAGAATTCAAAAGAGAAAATGAACTTACCGACGTAAGTTCAGAAGCATCCATGTATCTGGAAGAGGCCACAGATTATAATAAACAACTGGCAGAACTGGAGATAAAGATTGATGTATTAAATTCCGTAGAGCCTTACTTAAATAAACCTGACAACCAATATGCCCTTATTCCGGGCTCCGTGAGTATATCAGATCCTACTTTACAGGAGCCTATCACTCAGTTTAATGAATTAATCTTGCAACGCCAGCGATTGCTACGCACCTTACCCGAAGAAAATCCTCTGGTTCAAAATCTAAGCGAGCAGTTATCAAACCTGCGTGCAAATATTAATCAGAACTTAAAGAACGTAAAAGAGAGTCTGGAAATAAAAAAAAGAAATATTGATGCAAGTTCCAGACGGTTTAGTTCTCGCATAGAGCAAGTGCCCACTATGCAAAGAAAATTGATGGAGATTAGCAGGCAACAGGGTATAAAAGAAAAATTATATTTATATCTCTTGCAGAAGCAGGAAGAAGCAAATTTATCGCTGGCAGCTTCGGTCTCAAACTCCCGTATCATTGACCCTGCTACCGCTAGTAATGACCCTGTAAGCCCTAAAAAAGGACTTATTTATGCATTTGCATTATTTATGGGGTTAGCAATCCCTGTTGGTGGTATCTATCTAAGAGATATTACCGATGATAAGGTACGCTCAAAAAAAGAAGTAGAAAAAAATACACGAACCCCTATTCTGGGGGAAGTACCTCATAGCTTTTCTTCGTCACAGTTGGTAGTTACTGAAAAAAGCAGAGAACCCATTGCAGAAGTATTCAGGCTTATACGCAATAACCTTAATTTTATGGCTGTAGGGAATAAAAATAAGGTGCTGTTAGTTACCTCGGGGATGCAGGGTGAGGGTAAAACTTTTTTTTCAATAAATCTGGGAGCAAGCCTGGCACTTATTGGAAAGAAAGTACTCATCATGGATTTTGATCTGCGAAAACCGAATGTATTAAAATCGCTTGAATTGTCCGAAAATAAGGGGATCACAGACTATATAACTGCTGATAAGGCGTATATAGATGATTATTTGATCCTGTTGAACAAATTCCCTAATTTTTTTGTAATAAGTTCCGGAACAATTCCGCCAAATCCCAATGAATTGATGACCAGTGAAAAGGTGGGTCTTTTAATTGAAAAACTTCGGGAGAAATTTGATTATATCATTATAGATACAGCGCCGGTAGGGCTAGTGGCAGATGCGTTATCGCTTGCTCCTTACATTGATTCCACCATCTATATGGTGCGTTACAATACTACCTATAAATCACAACTAGAGGTAGTTGATGATCTACACAGAAACAAAAAATTAAAAAATGCTGTGATTGTGCTTAACGATAAAAAAGAACGTGCAAAAATAAATACTTATGGGTATTACAGCCAGGATACAAATAAGTAACAGATGTTTTTAATAAATTGTAATAGTATTTTCTTTGTTGAAATTAAATAAATCCCACAGGCAGTTAACGAAGAACTTTGTCTCCTTAACAGTTGTTCAGATAGCAAACTATATGCTACCGTTAATTTCGGTACCCATTATAGTAAGAATAATTGGTCCTGATAAATATGGAACTATAAACTTTGCGGCTGCTTTCGTCACATATTTTACTTTACTAATAAATTATGGGTTTGAATATACTGCAACGCGAAAAATTGCGAAAGATCCTGATAATGTAGATAACAGGAATACAATTATAAGCGAAGTGTTTTTTACTCAGTGCTTACTTTTTATAGTTGCAGCAGTAGTGTGCATTATTTTTTTATATACAGTGCCTACTCTCCGAGAGGAAAAACTTATTATATCCTATTCTTTTTTAATCTGTATTGGTGCCCTTTTTACGCAAAATTGGTTATTTCAGGCCATGCAGGATCTATCAAAAATTGCAATACTTAACTTTATAAGTAAACTGGTTTTTACAGGGCTAATTTTGATAATCATTAAGGAAAAGGAAGATTATATCTGGCAGCCTTTATTAATAAGTTTAATTCAAATAGCCGTAGGAATTATTTCGTTTGTTTGGGCTTTTAAACGTTATCATGTCAAACTTTACTTAGTCCCATTAAAACGTTGTTTAAATGTATTAAAAGAAGAAAAGATGATATTTTTTTCTTTGGTAGTAATTAGTTTATATACAACAACAAATACCTTTATTCTAGGTTTATATCAAAATGCTGAACAGGTAGGATATTATACTGCTGGTCAACGGCTGATTGTAATAGCACAATCAGTATTAACCATTCCATTAGCACAAGCATTTTATCCTTATATAGGGAAGTCTTTTGGGGAAAATTTTCAAAAAGGCATCACGATCACGAATAAGCTTATTCCCCTTATATTACTTTTTACAGGTTGCGCTGCTCTGGGAATGTTTTTTCTCGGGCCTTATATAATTACTATTTTTTATGGCGAAGAGTTTGAGGCCGCCATTACCGTGTTTCAAATATTAGCTTTTATTCCGCTACTGATTGCATTAAGCAACGTTTTTGGTATTCAAATAATGATGAATTTAGGAATGGATAAGGCTTTTTTTAATATAACCGCTGGTGGAGCAATTTTAAGTATTACCCTAAATATCCTTTTTATAAAAGAGTGGGGATATATTGGTACCACACTAAACTGGTTGATAACAGAAATTTTTATTGTAATAACTATGTATTTATTCCTAAGAAAAAAAAATATACATCCTGTCAATTTCAGTTATTTCAAGCTTTCTGTAATTAGTAAAGGTTTTTATGAAATAATAAACAGATTTCAAAAATGAGTAAAAAATTTTTAATTGTAGGTGCAGGTTTTTCTGGAGCTGTTATGGCTGAGCGTTTAAGCCGGACAATGGAGTGTAAAATCTTAGTAATTGATGAACGAAAACATATAGGAGGTAACTGCCATACAGAGAGAGACAAAGCGACAAATATAATGCTACATACCTACGGCCCACATATCTTTAATACTTCCAATAAAGTGGTATGGGATTATATTCAACAATTCAGCGAATTTATACCTTATATAAACAGGGTTAAAGCCGTTTATAGAGAAGAGGTATATTCCTTGCCAATTAATTTACATACGATTAACCAGTTTTTTGGAAAAACTCTAAACCCGGATGAGGCCAAAGAATTTATCCTTTCCAAAAGTGATGATAGTATTATTGATCCAAAAAACTTTGAAGAACAGGCCCTCAAATTTATAGGACAAGATTTGTACCATGCTTTTTTTTATGGCTATACTAAGAAACAATGGGGGTGTGAGCCCAGTGAGCTACCTGCATCCATTTTAAAGAGGTTGCCTGTACGTTTCAATTATAATGATAATTACTATTCATCCACTTATCAGGGAATTCCAAAAGAGGGCTATACCAAAATTTTTGAGAAAATGCTAGACCATCCCAACATAGAGGTGAAACTCGAGACAAAATTTGATGATACTTTTGATGTAACTACCTTTGATAAGATTATCTATACAGGTCCTATTGACGCTTTTTTTAATTATAAGCATGGGCGGTTGAGTTATCGTACGGTCTTTTTTGAAAGAGGAGAAAAAACTGGTGATTATCAGGGGAATCCAGTAATCAATTATACCGATAATAATGTATCCTATACACGTATACATGAGCATAAACATTTTACTCCATGGGAAGAGCATAATAAAACTGTTTATTTTAAAGAATACAGTAAAGAGACTGAGTCAGGAGATATACCTTATTATCCAAAACGTTTGCCAGATGATTTGGAAAAATTAGAAAAATACCAAGAGGAGGTGAAATACTTAACTAATTATACTTTTTTAGGTCGTCTGGCTACCTATCGATATATGGATATGCATCATGTAATCAACGATGCCTTGGAAGCTTTTGAAGAATTCAATAGAAAGTAAAATATTTTAAGTAAAGAATATGGATAATATTGTAGCTGTAGTAGTAACGTTTAACAGACTTTCTCTTTTACAGGAATGTATTAAATGTTTACGTAATCAAACCAAAATTATCAACCAGCTTATTGTCATTAATAACGGTTCTACTGATGGTACGGCTCAATGGCTGCAAGTTCAAGAAGATATTTACACTATTTCACAGGAAAATTTAGGTGGTGCCGGTGGCTTTCATAGGGGTATTAAAGAAGCTTATGAGAATGAGTATGACTGGGTATGGGTAATGGATGATGATGCTTTCCCTAATGAAGATTGTTTAGAGAAGCTTCTTTTAGCCTCAGGGAAAATACAAAACGATCATATAGTTTTAGCTCCCGTTATTGTTGAGGGAAATAAAATTGACAGTTTGCACCGTGGATATATAGGCCTTACAAAAATTCAATATCCCTTACAAACACCTGTTGATGATGTAAGCTTCAACTCACAAGAAAATCCATTAGAAATTTCATTTGCATCTTTTATAGGCATGTTCCTTTCTAAAAAGGTTATAGAGAGTACTGGTTTTCCCAAGCACGAGTATTTTATTTTTCATGATGATGTTGAATATTCTATCCGCATTACGAAATCAGGAAATTCAATTTACTTAGTTAAGGATGCTATCATTTATCATAAAACACAAATTTCTGATGCAATTGAGGCGTATAATGATTATCAGAAAATAAAAATTATAAAAAAAACTGGTCAGAAAAACTTAGTTATAGGAGAAATAAATATGCTGATATAAATAAAGGTGATCTTCTTAGCTTTATTGGGAAAAGAAATTGGCTATATACAAATATGGTACATAATGGCTTTAGCTTAGATTTATTTTTATATATAATAAAAGATTATTATAAAAGTCTCTCTTATGTGCTTCTATCAAAATCCCATAATTTAAAACTTTTTAAATTATATAATCAAGTGTATTATCAAGGTATTACAGGGAAGTTTAATAATGATAAGATTTTAAGTTAAAGCGTTTGATGTTGGAAAAATCTATAGTCAAGGATGGCTTTATATTCGTATTAATTTTATGTTCATTATTGTTCTTCTCGGCAAAATTTGCAATGAGCGGCATATTAAAGAATTTTGCATATGCATATATGCTATTCGCCGTTATATTATCATTACCTTATTTTTTTAGATATTCCAAAGGTTATGTTTTTCCAATTCAAATTATATGCGTAAGTATTTTAATGTCAATCTTTATGTCATTTATAAATTGGGATCAGGATCTTGGTGATAGTTTATCTGCAGTACCATATTTAATATGGTTTGTGTTCTTCTATCTCATGCGTATTAGATATCCGATTTATAAGATAGAAAATATGATTCTTATTTTTGGATGTTTATATATTATTTTTTTTACTTTTCAATTTCTTCATAGTGGTCAAGTATATTTTGGATATCGTGATGAATTTAGAGTTGATAGAGGGGTGGTACGTATTAATTTTCCGGGGGCTGGTGTCTTTTTTTTAGGGTATTTAATAGCATTAATAAAATCAAAAAAAGGTGAAAAATACAGATTGCTTTATATTTTATTTTTGATAACGGGAGTTGTGGTAACGATTTTACAAGTGACAAGACAGAGTATTGCTCTGTTAATTCTTATCACGTTATATCATTATACAAAAAAAGCACAGATGCCAAAACGTATTGTAATACTTTCAATATCTTCACTCAGTTTACTATTTGTATTCAATTCGGATAATTCAATAGCTAAAGGTCTGCTTGATAAACAGAAGGAAACGCAACAAACTTCAGTAGAAAAAAATATACGTGTTTTGGCCGGTGAATATTTTTTATCTGATTTCTCTCCTAATCTTATAAGTCAAATTTTCGGCAACGGTGTTCCTAATTACAACTCATCCTTAGGAATAAAAATGGAAAGATTAAAAAGCAATCAAGGATATTACTTATCAGATGTTGGAATTATTGGGTTTTATGTTATGTTTGGGATTATGGCCGTAATAGGATATCTTTTAATTTTTATAAAGAGTATCGTCATAAAAATACCAGAAAAATACTGTTATCTAAAATACTATGTTTGGTATTTATTAGCGACATGTTTGACATCCGATTCTATATATTCAACCAATTTCCTAATCAGTAATATTTTGTCGCTTTATTGCTTACAAAGAATTTTTATTATAAAAAGAACCATAGGATATCCTATTTTGAGATTTACAAAAAGCTTTTAAATAAAAATTATAGTCTAATAAAAATGAATAATTTAAATCAGATTTATTTCTCAATAGGTATTCCTGCCTATAAGGGAGAATATTTACAAGAATGTATTGAAAGTATTTTAAGTCAAAACTATAAAAACTTTGAGCTCATTATAATTAACGACTGCTCACCAGATCCTATAGATACCATAGTAAGGGAATTTAATGATCCGAGGATAAACTATTTTCTTAATGAACAAAATATAGGAGGAAAGGATTTAGTACTTAATTGGAACAAATGCCTTAGTAAAGCGAGTGGGAATTATTTTATACTTATGGGCGATGATGATAAAATGGAGCCTGATTATCTTCAAGAATTTAAAAAACTCATACTTAAATATCCTGATCTTGCTATCTATCATTGCAGGTCCATTATAATTGACGAAAATTCTAAACCAATTATGCTTACACCATCCTGTCCAGAATTTGAGACTGTTTATGAGAATATATGGCACAGGCGATTCGGAGATAGAATTCAGTTTATTTCAGATTTTGTGTATAAAACAAGTACGCTTAAAGCGATGGGTGGTTTTTACAACTTACCTATGGCATGGGCCTCTGATGATATTAGTGCATTTAGAGCAATGCAGGAGAAGGGTATAGCACACACTAATAAACCTTTACTTAATTATCGAAAGCACCCCAAGACACTTTCTAATAGTGGAAATATACTTTTAAAAATGAATGCGATCATGCTGCAAATAAAGTGGTTTAAATCTTTTTTAGCTGATACGCCTACATGCCCTTTAGATCAAATTACTCACAGTTATATCTGTAGACATTTACCCAAAAATTTTCAGAAGCAGAAACTTATGACCATTAAAGAAAGTATGAATAATGGATTATTAAAAAGAATGTTTTTATGGTTTAGGAAAAGGAAAATATATAAAATTACGACGCAAGAAATCATTTACGCTATGTTATTAAATGTAAAAACTGCTTTCGTTAATAAGAAATATTAAAATGAACAGTATTGCTGTATGCATCCCGACTTATAAAAGAATACAGGGTCTAAAAAAATTATTACAAAGTATAAACAATTGTGAGATAGACCAATCGCTAATCGAGGAGTTGCATATTGTTATTGTTGATAATGATATCAAGAACTCAGCCTTTAATTTAGTGTCTAATTTGGCTAAGAATGAACTAAATGATCTTGATCTTTCTTATTTCCATTATCCAACAAAAGGTTTAGCTAAAGTAAGAAATGAATTATTAAGGAGAGCCTTTGAAAAATCACCTGACTTTATTGTTTTTATTGATGATGATGAGTTTGCAGAACCAAAATGGCTTAATGAATTAGTATTGACTATACTTAATAATCAAGCTGATTTAGTAATGGGTCCTGTTTTGCCTGTATTTGAACGAGCAATCCCTAATTACATTTCAAAATGGTTTTATAGGAAAAGTCATAAGAATAATGAACGACTGGATTATATTAGATCAGGAAATTTAGTCATTAGAACACAAACCTTAAAGAATCTTAATATATGGTTTGATTCACGTTTTGACGATATGGGTGGAGAGGATTCTTATTTTGGAAAAAAAATGTCAAAAAATGGTGCTTTGATTTATTGGTCAGCAAATGCTGTGACTTATGAGACAACCTCAAGTGAAAGAGCCAGATTGTCGTGGATCCTTAAAAGGAAGTTTAGAGGAGCTTTTATTTTTACCTATATTTTAAAAATTGAAAATGAGTTCTTGATGTTATTCAAGAAGATATGCATTAGCTTAATTTATTTATTTGTAGGACTAGTTACTTCATTAATTGCTTTACTGCCAATTCGTGAGAGGTTTTGGGGAATAATGAAATTAAGCGAAGCTTTAGGAGCCCTCTCTTCATTATTTAGCCCTACTTATAAAGCCTATGACTAAGTTTTCAATTAATTTAAATATTAGTTTATGAGCCTATATTTACTATAGGTATTGGTTTTAAGTCTTTAAAAAAGCAATAACTCAAAAGAAAATTACATAGTAAAAAGTTTTATAATTACATATATAATTTGCCACAATGACATTTTTAGTATATACGACACTAACTGAATGGATTGAACCACCAAGATCAAGACATCAAGTTACAAATGAGTTGAAGAAAAATGGAACAGTTTATTTCGTTGAGAAAAGTCGTAAAGGTACTTTGCATATTGAAATAAAAAAGGTGGATGAAAATGTTTATAGAATTATCCCTTACTTTCCAATAGACTATCGAATAAGATATAGAACGCCTTTTCTAAATGAATATTATCATACCTGGCTCATAAAGAAAATTCAAAAAATTAATCTTGATTTTGATATTGTAATTTCATTTGATCACACATCTTATCTTCTAAAAAATCACTACAGTAATCTTATTTATTACTGCGGCGATGATTTTATAGGTAACTCAAAAATTAAGTTTTTCTTGATAAATTGGTATCACTTGTATATCGAAAGAAAGCTAATAAAAGCTGCTAAATTATGTACTGTGACTTCCAGATTTTTGCTCAACAAGCTTTCTAAGATAAATTCCAATACACATATCGTTCCTCTTGGAGCCCCTGATCCTCCCTCGAATGCTAAATTCAAAAAGAGTTTTAATGAGTTACCTGTTTTGGGACTAGTCGCTTTTATAAATAACAGAATACCATTAGATTTGTTAGATGAATTACTGAAAAAATTGAAAATAATATTTATAGGCCCAGCAGATACCGCAATATTAAAACGATATGAATTAACAGAAAACGCAGAATTTGTTGGCATAAAAAAAAGTGATGAATTGCAGAAAAGTTTGAATGAAATCGACGTTTGTATCGCTCCTTATTCCGAAATCACAATTAATAAAGGACTAACACCAAATAAATTATGGCTTTATTTATCTTGTGGTAAACCAACTGTTGTAACAGATGTACCCAATATTAAAGATTGGTCTTTTGAAGAAAAAGTGGTGTATAAATCCTCTAATGAAAACTTTTACGAAAATTGTTTATTAGCACATAAAGAAAATAATCCCATTCTATTTCAAAAAAGAATTTCAGCTGCGAAAATAAATTCATGGGAACACAAAGTTGAAGAGATATTAAAGTTGTATGAAGCAAGTAAGTAAATGATAAATTGAGATTTATTGCATGAAAACACACTCGCAATTAGGAATACGATGTGGAGTATTTTATTATATAAGAGACGATACATTTTATTTATTCAATAACATATGAAAATTTTAGCATTAGCTTCTGCAGGGGGCCACTGGATACAACTTCTTCGATTAGCACCTGCATTTGAAAAGCATGAAGTAATATTTGTATCAACTAAACCTAAATTTGCGGAAACTGTAAAGGATTTTGAGTTCTATTGTATCCCCGATACTAATAGAAATGACAAATCAGGAATACTAATGGGTATTGTAAAGATTTTTAGGCTGGTATTAAAGGTAAAACCTGACGTTGTTATTACCACAGGTGCAGCTCCGGGTTTAATTGGTCTGGTAGCAGCTAAATGTATTGGATCTAAAACAATATGGGTGGATAGTATTGCCAATGTGGAGAAGTTTTCGCTTAGCGGTAGAATTGCCCAAAAATTTTCAGATCGTGTATATACCCAATGGCCAGAATTAGCTAATGAAAAATCAATCTTTGAAGGTAACGTTTTAATATGATATTTGTAACAATAGGTACGCAAGAACCGTTCGATCGGCTTATAAAAGCTGTCGATGAAATCGCATATTTGATTCCGGATGAAGATTTTTTTGTTCAAGGTTTTCTCAAGGATTATAAACCAAAGTATTTTAAAACAGTAGATTTTATAAATCCTAAAGAATTTAATTTTCAGTTTGAAAAGGCTGATTTGATTATAGCACACGCAGGGATGGGTACCGTAATTTCGGCCTTGTTAAAAAGTAAACCTCTCGTCATCATGCCTAGATTATTAAAATATTCAGAGCATAGAAACGAACATCAGTTGGCCACGGCTGAAAAATTGAAAACTTTAAATTATGTGCATGTTGCTGACAACGAAAAGATGTTAAAGGACATAGTTTTGGAAAGTTTCAAAAAAAAGTTAATACCACTCTATCAGATAGGGGATTATGCATCTAAAAGTCTATTGCTTTCGATAGAACAGTTTATAGACTCATAATCATTGTTTTCAATATTTTAGTTAGACAACCTATTGATAAGTAATTTTATGCGAGTTTTTTATTATTTCTAAGCGCATGTATCTGTTTAATAGAAGGATTAAATAGAGCCCCACACCTAATCCATAGATTTATCAATGCTTTTTAATTCATTCGATTTCGCGATTTTTCTACCAATAGTATTTTTCTTATACTGGTTTATAGTGAATAAGAACTTAAAATCTCAAAACTTGCTTATTGTAGTAGCGAGCTATTTTTTTTATGGTTGGTGGGATTGGAGGTTTCTTTTTCTGATTTTTTTTAGTACTACTGTAGATTATTCGGTGGGATGGGGGTTAAGGGGAACTACAAAAGACCTAACTAAAAAGATTTATTTATGGATAAGTATTTTAGTGAATTTAGGTTTATTAGGATTCTTCAAATATTATAATTTTTTTCTCGATAATTTTATTTCAGCCTTTTCTTTCTTTGGAACAGCCTTTCATAGTGATTCCTTAAAAATCATTTTGCCGGTAGGAATTAGCTTCTATACATTTCAGACAATGAGCTATACCATTGATATCTATAGGGATAAGCTTGAGCCGACAAAAGACTTTATTTCTTTTGCAGCATTTGTAAGTTTTTTCCCCCAATTAGTTGCGGGGCCTATAGAGAGAGCATCTAATTTATTACCACAAATTCTGAGTAAAAGAAAGTTTGATTATGAACTGGCCATGCAGGGCGTATATCAAATTTTATGGGGACTCTTTAAAAAGATGATTATTGCTGATAACGCGGCCGAATTGGTTAATATAATTTTTGCTTCAGATTCATACACTGGAAGTAGGCTTGCCGTAGGTGCGGTTCTTTTTGCATTTCAAATCTATGGGGATTTTTCGGGCTATTCTGATATCGCAATAGGCGTATCCAAGCTATTTGGTATAAAGTTGATGACCAATTTTTCATATCCGTATTTTTCGCGAGATATGGCTGAATTTTGGAGACGTTGGCATATTTCACTTTCTACATGGTTTAGGGATTACTTGTATATCCCTTTAGGAGGGAGTCATGGTGGGATGGCCATAAAAATAAGAAATACATTTATAATTTTTATAGTGAGCGGGTTCTGGCATGGTGCGAATTGGACCTTTATAATATGGGGATTTTTAAATGCTCTATATTTTCTACCCTTACTTTTATTCAATAAGAACAGAACAAATATTCTTATTGCCGCTAGCACTAGTAATTTCCCTTCAATAAAAGAAGTGATACAGATAATTACAACTTTTTTCTTTACTGTTATAGCTTGGGTTTTTTTCAGGTCCCCATCAGTGTTTTATGCTTTCGATTATTTGAGTAGAATGTTTAGTAAGTCCTTATTTACTATTCCTAAACTGGAGCATGGTTTGCAGAATACAAATTTGATTTTGATAGTATTATTTATTGGTATTCTTGTTTTAGTGGAATGGTTTCATAGAAGAAATGAATTTGTTTTTGAGAAATTACATCTTACTAATATGTATTTTCAGTTAGGTATTATAATTTGTTTTACGGCACTGTTTTTCCTCTTCACCGGTAACCAACAAGATTTTATTTACTTTCAATTTTAAATTATGCATCGATTCATAAAAAAAATAATCTTGTTCTCTTTATGCATTTTTGGAGTTCTCACAGCTCTAATTTTTCTGCAACCACTATTGTATAGGCTTTTTCCCAGTGATTTTGATAGGCATGTGGTTCTAGAGGACTACTTTAAAAAACTTGATGATAAAGGAGAAGTAATAATATTCGGCGACAGTAGATCTATGTTTGGTGTAGATTCTAGGATAGTTAAAGATCAACTGAAAATAGCAGGACAGGCTTATAACCTTTCTTCGGTAAGTCAAGATTTTTATGAATCCAGTTATTATTACAGTAGAGTCAAAAAAGAGACTAAACTAGTTGTACAATGTATTAGCGCCCCTATTTTATTTAACAATTCAACACAAAGTCTACCGGATAGTAAAGCCATCTCAATGTATTTAAGCGGATATAGGATTAATAAAGAAACCAAACATCTTATTCCAAACTACAATAAATCTTTTGATCATTCAAGCATTGCTAATTACTATAGTTCCAGATCGTATTTCAAAACGTATGTCCATAATTTTCTCAGACCAATATTTGACGATGAAGTTTATAAGGAATCAAACCGCCACAGTAAATTCTTTCCTCATTACTATACACAAGATAAACTTCCAAATTATTCAAAATATGTATTTCATAACTGCCAAGGCTATGATTTAAAACAGCCCAGTACAAATAGGAGATCTTTTATACAGAAAGCGGCGGGATACTTCAATGATAGAAATATAGAATATGTTCTGGTTTTGATGCCGGTAAATCCAGACGTATGCCCTAATACTAAAGTTTTTGAAAAATTCGCTACAGATCTTCGGCAGATAGATAATCTCATGGTTATTGATCTATCTAGCCTTTTAGAATCCAGATATTTTTATGATCGTACTCATGCTAATAAAATGGGGGCGAAGGTTATTTCTGACGAATTAGGTAAAAAATTAAAAATGATGAAATTAAAATTACAGTAGTTTTGAATTAATTGTAATTAAAATCTATTGTAGGTACTAATTGATCATTTTTATTCCACCTGATTTCTGCCGGAATAGTATATTGCCCTAAATTAAATTCTGGACCTACAGCGGGCCAAGGTAAAGATTTGAAGAACTTAGGTTTGGTCTTGAGATACAAAGAATTAGGTGTGCGGACCCCATTTTTTTTATCTAGAAAACCTTCCCTGTTTTGATTGTTAACGGTCCATGTTTCGTGTGTATTATCTGATATATTAATACTTCCATTTAAAAACTCGTTTCCTATAACATTTTGGTAATGGGACTGATCCTGAATCACTATATCATTATCTTCTATTCGATTTCTAAAAAAAGTATTACCTGGACCTGAGGGACCCCAAAAGTCGCCTATAGCAATTTTCTGGACGATATTTCCTTCAAACAAATTCATTAATCCATAATGACCATGCATCGCTATGTCGTTACGATTTCCATTAGGTTCGAGACTATAATTGTACGCAAAAACATTTCCGATCGCGCCTTCCTTCGCTAAAAAAGAATGTCTTAAATGATAGAAAATATTATTTTCTACTAAGCAACCAGTGGAGTGAACGGCAATATTTATACCGTATCCATGTCCACCTCCCCCGTAATTATATGCGTGATGAAGATAAGATTCTCTAATTTCTATATTTAAAGATCTTATTAATTGAATATGACCTTTTTGTGAGTATGCACTTTCAATATTCCTAATCCAACAATTTGCCGCATAATCCATTCTAATACTGTACTCTTCGCCTTTATCTATCCTAATTAATTTAAAGTTCTCAATACCTGCATCCGTTAGCATTTTACAACTCCGTGCTCTTATATTAAGTGTAGGGGAAAAGTTATAATCCAACGGATAAGCAATGTTCATTTTATTTCCATTAATATTTATAATTCTAGCCATCTGACCCACTGACTCTTCGGCCCAAGATACATTCCATTCTTCTTTTGTGTACATAAGGGAAGGGTCATTGTCCTGAAAAATTTCAATATAATCTTTTTTGTAGAATAGTGTAGGATCTTGAACAGTAATTGTAATTGAACCTTTATTATATCCAGAGATTATGGGGGTGGTGGAACTCCTATCCCATGAGCTAAACCAAAAACTTGGTTTAGCGGTACCATTTAAATCGAATTTCAAAATGGTCTCACTGCTGGACGCTCCTCGTATAACAATTCCGCTCTTTAAATTGATAGATGTATTAAATAAATAAGTTCCTGACGGAAATAGAAGTACTGTGCCAAAATTTGAAGAATTTATTAAATTTTGTATGATTTTAGAATTATCAAATATACTATCACCTCTAGCACCTTTAGTTGTAACGTCAATTTTGTTTAAATAATTGGGAATAGAATTCTCCACGCCACAAACACTCCAGTCTATTTGATTATCCTCCGGACTTATTAGTTTGGTAGATTCTTTTGGACTAATGCCATAATAATTTTGAGCAACTGAATTTCTGCAAAAAATAATAATAAATAGGAATAGCAGATATTTCATTATAGCACAATATAAGAGTTAGCCTCAGTTTTTCTTAATATTCCACCAGTATAAGCCTCATCATTCCCTATATTTTCTTCTCCAGAATCTACACCATTGATGGAAACACCTGAAGCACCTTTTATGGTTAAAGTAATACCGTGTACTTCCAGATTAATAGCATCGCCCACTTTCATTTCTTCAAAATCTTTTGTGATTGTCAATACAGAAGAATTACTACAAACAATGGTGTTACCAATATCACCAGGATCAAGTTCGCGTGGAGAGGAGATTATAGTAACCTGAGGTTTTTTAATATAAAAAGAATCTATGTTACCTAATAAACTGTTTTTTATACTATCTACCTGACTTTTGGTATATATTTGAGGAGTATTAAAAAGTGCATTATAATCTCCTGAAAAATCATCAGAATCGTCAGAATCCCACGATTCAAATGAAATGCTATTGCCTCCAGAAATATTAAGTATTTTCTCCTGTAGATTCAGTGACTGCATGTAATCCTTAGCCTGCACTCTTTTTGCATCAAAAATGCTATCTACCTGAGCAACCGTGTAGAGGTAGGGAACATGAACCAAATCTCTATAATCTCCAGAGAAATCGTCATTTACATTTTTATCCCAGCCGCTAAAAGCAGCTTCCTCCCCATTAATATCCAGATCGCTATAATGATCCAGATCGCTTATTTGGCTTTCACTTATAGTTCCAGTAAGGGTCATGGCTTTTTTTGCCTGTATGGCATAGGGAACACTTAATATTTCACTGACTCCGGTAATACTATAATTAGATCCACCATTAAGATCAATTTGCGTTTCTATAAAGTAAGGCCCCTGAGACCAATCTATAGTGGAAAAACTTCCTCCAGTCTCAGAACCAGTACCTATGATTAGGCTTGCAAGGCCATTTTTATTGGTGAGGGCCTGGTGGGTTTCTTCAAAAACGATATTTCCAGTAGCGCTTGCTTTCCGTATTAAAATCTTTATACCCACACTAGCTTCTATGACCAGACTATTATCAGCGGAGCGAATCACCGCCTGATAACTCATTTTATCCGGAGTTTGTGCAACAAGGTCTATTACCGAAATAAACAGGGTAAATAGAAAGATACTAATTTTATTCATGATTTAAGTTTTGATAACTTTTATGATTTTAAGGGTAACGTCATGATCCAATACCTTAAGTAAATACGTTGCAGGTTGTAAATAGCCCAGAGCAATGGTGGTTGTTGACTGATGAAAATAATTTTTTGTTATCAAGCGCCCTTGCATATCGTATAACTGATAGGAAACGTCTTCCATATTCCTATATTTCATGGTAAGTGTTAGCACGTCTATCACAGGATTTGGGTACGCAGCAATCTGCAGCACGCCTACATTCTCAATAATTTTTAATGTGTATATTTCTTCTATGGCAGCTTGCTGGACTCCTTCCTGCATCTGCATCATATCATTTTCAAAAGAAGTATAACCCATTTGTCCAGCGGTAAAAGAGGCTGAACCTCCTGTACCAGAAGCCTCACCCCCAGAAGGTGCAATTGAATTTAAAAGTTGCTCTTGGGATAATAGCGAGTAACTGCACAGGAATAAAATCAGGAATACTAAAAGTATGCGTTTTGACTGCATAAAAAGGATCAATTCGTTTGGGGTATATCAACTGGTTGTCTAAAACAAAAGTTAATATTTGGCTAAAATAAATATAAATATCGATTAAACAACAATAAGTAACGTTAAAGTGTAATAATTTTTAGAAACATCATACTATTTATATAATGATCTGGAGATTTAAGAGAGTTCTTATCAAGAACGATGACAAAGAGATCAATTTTTACAGCTTTAGAAACTTGAAGGGTATACCTTATATAGGTAATTGCTCAGATAGGACAAAAGACAATTTTAAAAGAAATTTGGAAGCGGCTGAAAAATAAGTACCGAACGAAAAGTAAAGAGGGGGAGATAAAGTGTAGAAAATAAGCCTGAAATGAGGATTTTTTACACAAACCTATTAACTATGTTAGAAAATATTAAGGAGTGTGGAAAAGCGTATATAGGAATATAAAATTAGTGGAAAGAAGTAAGGTTAGAATTAAACTGATAACTTACTTCTACAGTATCATTAATCCCTTTTTCAATGTTTAAAAAGCAAATGCCCAGTCTTCTTCCATTATGCATCAGTACGAAACTTCCAGGATAATCTTCATGATATATTTTGGTACAATTTTGAAAGGCATGATTAAGCTCTTCACTATCTTCAGATAACTTTAGATTGTCCATAAGAACTTTCCATAGAAAATCATTCTCATAAATAGCACCTTCTTCTTTTAAAATGAAACGCGTTAAAAGTGCTTCATCGGCCTCCTCATTGCTTTCCGGATTAGATACCAAATTTTGCCACAAACTATAAAAAGCATGCATCATATCCTTTCGTAAAGTACCAAAGGATAGCCCTTTAACGCGTCTAGCTTCCTGCTGTTGCGCATTAGTTGCTTTATAAATATCAAGGGAGGCCCGCTTGACATCTAAATGGTAACTTCGGGATACTTGGTATTCTATTGCAAATTTACGCGAATATTCTTGCATATTTTATCATTAATAAGGTTCAAATATACGATAAATACGATAAAAAGCACAAGATTATTGGTATTGTATATTATAATTCAATTTATTGAAGTTCTAATCTTATAAAACTGTTCTGTTGTAGTTATCAATCCATTGTCGCGAGATTTAGATAAAATAATGCATGTAGAAATATATTGAATTGATGATGTATTTTATATTTTTAGATTAATATTCAATTTACATACCAGTAGTTGAGTTTTAAAAATAATTTAGTATGTCTCTTTCCGTACAAAAGTTCAATAACTTCCTACTTTTTAAACTCCCTTCCGCATATTTATGCGGCGTACGGGTTAAAGCATTTACCGCAGACAACTGTATGACTACCGTAAAACAAAGATGGATCAATCAAAATCCATTCAATTCCATGTTTTGGGCAGTACAGGGAATGGCAGCGGAATTAAGTACGGGAATCTTGGTCATGAGCGAAATTAAACGTAGCGATCAAAAGATAAGTATGCTTGTTATTAGCAACAAAGCCTCATTCGTGAAAAAAGCGACTGGACGAATCGTATTTACCTGTTCAACCGCTAAAGATGTAAAAGCTGCTATTCAGCAAACCTTGCGCACAGGTGAAGGGCAGACCTTTTGGATGCAATCTAGAGGGGTAGATGAGGCTGGCGATGTGGTAAGCACATTTGATTTTGAATGGACTGTAAAAGCAAAACTTCAGTAAGACGGAATTCGCAGAATTCAATCTAATCTAATTTAATCTAAGCTAAGCAAACTCTTAGATTTGTAAATACTTTAAAATTTTATTAGCCATTTATATATGATACGCCCATACATTTTAGAAGAAACCAATTGGAAGCATCTTAAAGATGCAGAAGTAGACCTTGTCATTCTTCCCTGGGGAGCTACAGAAGCCCATAATTATCATCTTCCTTATGGTACAGATAATTTTGAGGGAAAGGCCATTGCCGAAGAATCTGCAAGAATTGCATGGGAAGCTGGCGCTAAGGTTATGGTATTGCCGGGAATTCCATTTGGTGTCAATACAGGACAAGCTGATATTTTTCTTGATATAAATCTCAACCCCAGCACGCAGGCAGCCATTTTAAAAGATATACTCCAGGTACTTCACCGGCAGGGGGTAAAAAAATTCATGATATTAAATAGTCATGGAGGTAATAACTGGAAATCTATTATGCGCGAGTTGGGCTTGCAATATCCTGAACTTTTTCTATGTGTGACCCATTGGTTTAAAGCAATGGATAAAACGGAATATTTCGAAAATAAAGGAGATCATGCTGATGAGATGGAAACTAGTCTGGTTATGCATTTAAGACCAGAACTTGTTCTGCCAAAAGAAGAATGGGGGGTCGGCACAGAAAAAAGAAACAAAATTAAAGCATTCACTGAAGATTGGGCATGGACTGAACGTCCCTGGTCTAAAATTTCTGAAGATACAGGAGTTGGCAATCCAAAGGCTTCCAGTAGCGAAAAGGGGGAACGCTTTTTCAAGGCTGTTTGTGAAAAAATGGCAAAATTAATGGTTGAGCTTGCAAAAGCTGATGTAAACGAGCTTTATGAATAACCAAAACAAGCCAGTTCCCTTTTAAATTGCCTAAAAAATGACCATTTATGTAACAAAAACCAATAAAAGGCTACATATAATCGTTTAGTCATTTATTTTAAAACCTACCCTTATGAACGCACATGAAATAGATTACAGAATTGTAGGAGAGGAAATGCAATATGTAGAGATTGAACTAGATCCCCAGGAGGGCGTTATTGCCGAAGCAGGGACGTTCATGATGATGGAAAATGGCATCAGGATGGAAACCATTTTTGGAGATGGTTCTAAAAATGATTCCAGTTTGATGGGTAAGATATTTGGGGCGGGTAAAAGACTCCTTACAGGGGAGAGTATGTTCATGACTGTTTTTTACAACGATATTATAGGGAAGAAGAAAGTGAGTTTTGCCGCCCCTTATCCTGGAAAAATAATCCCCATCGATCTAACTAAGAGCGGGGGACGCTTTATTTGCCAGAAAGATGCTTTTTTATGTGCAGCAAAAGGGGTGAGTATAGGTATTGAATTTTCCCGTCGGTTAGGCCGCGGACTTTTTGGAGGTGAAGGTTTTATCATGCAGCGACTGGAGGGGGATGGAATGGCTTTTGTTCATGCCGGGGGTACGACTATGAAAAAAGAGTTGGGTATGGGGGAGAAGATAAAAGTAGATACAGGCTGTATTATTGGCTTTGATCATACCATTAAATATGATATTGAATTTGTGGGAGGTATAAAGAATACAATTTTTGGTGGGGAAGGCGTTTTTTTTGCCAGTCTAACAGGCCCAGGTACAGTTTATATTCAGTCCTTACCTTTTAGCCGATTAGCGGGTCGTGTTTGGGCGTCAGCACCTAAGATGGGTGGAAAAGATAGGGGTGAGGGTAGTTTATTAGGTGGTTTAGGTGATTTATTGGACGGTGACAATCGTTTTTAAAATACGCCGGAAAATGTGTTAAATTAATAAAAATTTAAACTTGATTATTCAGCCGAATATTTAACTTTATTACTTAAAGAAATTGCTATTGTTCAAAACTACTTTAACCAAACTGAATAAATATTCTAACCCATGGCTAGAGCAATATTTGAATACACCAAAACTGTATTGAAAAAAGTAAGCTTTGATTATTCTTTATTTTGTAAAGAATTGAAAAAAGCGGCTGCAAGATTACTTCCTTTTGAAATTGAAGAACTCCGGATTTGGATTCTGAACCTGGCAGAGACACAGCCAGAATTGGGTGACAGTTTACTATATCTAAACCCGTCAAAGTAACTTTGCATCTTTAGTTGATTTAAAATAAACTAATCATCACTATTCTATTTTTGAAATCTACTGACAATAACTAGTTTTTATTCTTTTCCATTCTTGGACTTATAATATCAACATTTTGAAACGTTATTGCCCCTTTTACAATACCCGCTATAGTTGTTTTTAATACTTCGATAATCTGTATTTTAAGACCGCTTTTGTGATATAAAAGGCTTACTTCCCTGGCAGGTACGGGCTTTTCAAAATGATGTAAGTAACGTTTTTCTATTTCTTTAACTTCAAGCGTTTGTAGATAGGGTAGGAGTGTCATACCCAGTCCTTCATTAGCCAACTTGATCAATGTTTCAAAACTTCCACTTTCCAATGAAAAATGATCATCCATTTCTTTTCTATAAGCTTTACAAAGATTTATCACACCATCCCTAAAGCAGTGTCCATCCTCAAGTAACAACATGTCATTTAAGTCAAGATCACTATTTTTTAGATCTTTTCTACCATATAATCGGTGATTTTCAGGAATATAAGCTACAAATGGCTCGTAATATAAAGGACGTTCTATAATTTGATCTACTTGTAAAGGTGTTGCTGCTATGGCAGCATCGAGATGTCCATCTTCTAATTTGGCCAAGATAGTCTCAGTAGGAAGTTCCTCTATCTTTAATTTGACTTTGGGATATTTTTTAATAAAGGTTTTCAAAAACATAGGTAGCAAGGTGGGCATAACCGTAGGAATTACCCCAATTTTAAATTGCCCGCCTATAAAGCCTTTTTGTTGATCTACTATATCTGTAATTCGATTGGACTCATTAACAATATTTCTAGCCTGATCCACAATCTTCTTACCTATTTCTGTTAGTTCAATAGGTTTTTTTCCCCGGTCAAAAATAAGGATGTCCAGTTCGTCTTCCAATTTTTGGATTTGCATACTTAACGTGGGCTGCGTTACAAAAACACGTTCTGCAGCTTTAGTGAAGTTCTTGTTTTCGGCTACAGCCAGTACGTACTTTAATTGTGTAATGGTCATTATACTAATTTTAACCGCAAAAATAGATGCTAAATTTAGAAGAGTACATTTATTTTTATAAATATTACGCTTGGCTATGGTTCATATACGGTGAAGTCCTTAGTAAGGGTTAAGGATGCAGTTTGGGTATATTAGTTTATACATAATATATGAAGGTCTATTTACAAGAGCTTCCAGGCGAATTTATCCATACAGTATGCCTATAAAAACAGCTAATCTTTAAGTATAGCAGTAAGACACATACAATTTTGATGTTCAAGTTTGTTTAACTACAATTTAGAAGAAAGGAAATACTTAAGTGCGGTCTGTATTTAATGGCAGATATATTTCCTTTTAAAATTTAGGATTACATTATATAACTATGGGTTTATCTTTAGAATTTTGATTCGCATGTGGTATTAGTAAAAGAGATTTTATTTTTATTTGAGTATAAAGAATTGACTTTCAGAAATTAAAGTTTTTTTAGTGAAAATAATTCCAAAAAGCACTTGCAGATAGGCAAAATGGATGTACATTTGCGCTCCCGAAAATAGGAAACTAATTAACGGGAACGTTCTTTAACAAAGCAGTAATAGATAGGGTTAAATACTTTTTATTTGCTAAAAGGTATCACGAAAAAAAAACTTTTAAATTAAAGTTTAAAAGTTTTGTAGATCAAAAAAGAGTCTTATCTTTGCCTTCCGGCTCAATTAAAAAAGAACTGGAATTAACCAAAAAAAATAATTAAAATTTTATTTGGTTTGTAAATAAAAAAGGTTGTATATTTGCAGCCGCTTTCACACGCACTGTGAGGGCAACAAAGACAAGCATGACCGCTTTAAAGGGTGGTAATTTGGAAAGGGTCTCGAAGCCCTCCATGCGGCAAGAGTGGGATCTTCATTGGTCCCGGTTCATTGAAATATTGAATTGACAACGCGTGAACCTCTTCATTGAGGGGAACGAATTAGGAAAAACATTAACGACCATTTTTGAGCAAACCGTCGCCCTTGGGCGATGGGGAACCGACAATCCCTGCATCGTGGATAGTATATAAGACACTACGATGAAGAGTTTGATCCTGGCTCAGGATGAACGCTAGCGGCAGGCCTAACACATGCAAGTCGGACGGTAACAGGGGGGCTTGCTCCCGCTGACGAGTGGCGCACGGGTGAGTAACGCGTATAGCACCTACCTTATAGTAGGGGATAGCCCAGGGAAACTTGGATTAATACCCTATGGCACCTTTCTGGCACATGCCTAGGAGGTTAAAGATTTATCGCTATAAGATGGCTATGCGTCCCATTAGCTTGTTGGTAAGGTAACGGCTTACCAAGGCATCGATGGGTAGGGGTCCTGAGAGGGAGATCCCCCACACTGGTACTGAGACACGGACCAGACTCCTACGGGAGGCAGCAGTGAGGAATATTGGACAATGGGCGGAGGCCTGATCCAGCCATGCCGCGTGCAGGAAGACGGCCCTACGGGTTGTAAACTGCTTTTGTACGGGAAGAATAAGGACCACGTGTGGTCCGATGACGGTACCGTAAGAATAAGCACCGGCTAACTCCGTGCCAGCAGCCGCGGTAATACGGAGGGTGCAAGCGTTATCCGGAATCATTGGGTTTAAAGGGTCCGTAGGTGGACCTTTAAGTCAGTGGTGAAATTCTGCGGCTCAACCGCAGAACTGCCATTGAAACTGAAGGTCTTGAATTGTTGTGAAGTAGCTGGAATATGTGGTGTAGCGGTGAAATGCATAGATATCACATAGAACACCGATTGCGAAGGCAGGCTACTAACAATATATTGACACTGAGGGACGAAAGCGTGGGGAGCGAACAGGATTAGATACCCTGGTAGTCCACGCCGTAAACGATGGTTACTAGCTGTCCGGCCCGATTGAGGGCTGGGTGGCCAAGCGAAAGTGATAAGTAACCCACCTGGGGAGTACGTTCGCAAGAATGAAACTCAAAGGAATTGACGGGGGCCCGCACAAGCGGTGGAGCATGTGGTTTAATTCGATGATACGCGAGGAACCTTACCAGGGCTTAAATGCAGTCTGACAGGGGTGGAAACACCCTTTTCTTCGGACAGATTGCAAGGTGCTGCATGGTTGTCGTCAGCTCGTGCCGTGAGGTGTCAGGTTAAGTCCTATAACGAGCGCAACCCCTGTGGTTAGTTGCCAGCGAGTAATGTCGGGAACTCTAGCCAGACTGCCGGTGCAAACCGTGAGGAAGGTGGGGATGACGTCAAATCATCACGGCCCTTACGTCCTGGGCCACACACGTGCTACAATGGTAGGGACAGAGAGCAGCCACTTCGCAAGAAGGAGCGAATCTATAAACCCTATCACAGTTCGGATCGGGGTCTGCAACTCGACCCCGTGAAGCTGGAATCGCTAGTAATCGCATATCAGCCATGATGCGGTGAATACGTTCCCGGGCCTTGTACACACCGCCCGTCAAGCCATGGAAGCTGGGGGTACCTGAAGTCCGTCACCGCAAGGAGCGGCCTAGGGTAAGACCGGTAACTGGGGCTAAGTCGTAACAAGGTAGCCGTACCGGAAGGTGCGGCTGGAACACCTCCTTTCTAGAGCTTCCCCGCCATTGGCGGGAAAGACACGGCGCAGGGGTATTGTTGTTCCCATAGCCAAGACGGTCGCTGATTTTTTTCCGTTGTCAATTCAAGATATTATTCGGGAGGATGGCCCTTTTCAAGGGGCCACTCCACCGATTAATGGGACAGTCTCATAGCTCAGCTGGTTAGAGCGCTACACTGATAATGTAGAGGTCGGCAGTTCGAGTCTGCCTGAGACTACTTTGTGCCTTAGGGTGCGGGAGGTCGAGGGTAATTTTACCGAGACACAAGTTCATATATAAATACTGAAGGAAATTTTAGAGGTTGGGTAGCCGTTATAAGTACTGTTAACTGATAACTGGTTGACAATTTACTATTATAATGGGGGATTAGCTCAGCTGGCTAGAGCGCCTGCCTTGCACGCAGGAGGTCATCGGTTCGACTCCGATATTCTCCACTCCCCACCTGACCTCCCCCAAGGGGAGGGACAAAACAGGTGGATCCTTTATCCCCCCTTCGGGGGCTAGGGGGAAACGTTCATTGACATATTGGGAAATAATTTAAGAATACGAGAGAAACAAATGCAAGTGGGCATTTACCTTACGTGACATGGCTTGCCATGTTAGTTATGGGGAGGTGCCCGCTGAAATTATAGATAGAACTCATTAGAATACGAATACAAAAGGCCAGGTTAATACCTGTGCCCTTGAAAGAGCAATTAGTACAATAAGCTAAACAAGGGCGTATGGGGATGCCTAGGCTCTCAGAGGCGATGAAGGACGTGATAAGCTGCGAAAAGCTGCGGGGATTGGCACATACAAGTTGATCCGCAGATATCCGAATGGGGCAACCCAGCATACTGAAGGTATGTTACCCGCAAGGGGGCAAACCCGGGGAACTGAAACATCTAAGTACCCGGAGGAAGAGAAAACAACAGTGATTCCGGTAGTAGCGGCGAGCGAAACCGGACTAGCCCAAACCGGGCGGCTCACGGGCCGTCCGGGGTTGTAGGACCACAACATTCAATACAGACAGAACTGGAAGCCGTTGGAAAGCGGTGCCATAGACGGTGACAGCCCGGTACAGGCAAAGAATGTAACGATAGTGGTATCCTGAGTAGTGCGGGGCACGAGAAACCCTGTATGAATCAAGCGGGACCATCCGCTAAGGCTAAATACTCCTGAGAGACCGATAGTGAACCAGTACCGTGAGGGAAAGGTGAAAAGAACCCCGAACAGGGGAGTGAAATAGACCCTGAAACCATACGCCTACAAGCGGTCGGAGCCATAATGGTGACGGCGTGCCTTTTGCATAATGAGCCTACGAGTTACTTGATCCAGCAAGGTTAAGGTCTTAAGGACCGGAGCCGTAGCGAAAGCGAGTCTGAACAGGGCGACAGAGTTGGGTCGAGTAGACGCGAAACCGTGTGATCTACCCTTGGGCAGGTTGAAGCTGTGGTAACACATAGTGGAGGACCGAACCC